>NZ_JBIBZI010000001.1:0-69627 GCF_043084105.1 Streptomyces sp. NPDC014676
GCGTCTTGCTGCCCATCCGCGCGAAGATCAGCGCCAGCCCGGTGTTGAACACGAACTGCAGCAGCAGCGCCGGGACCACCAGCAGCCACGACAGGGCGGGCAGGCTGCCGGAGGCCACCATGACGACGACCAGCACGATCATCGAGAACAGGAGCTGCTGGAGCTGCTGGAGCGCGAAGGAGACGGGCAGTGAGGCTCTGGGGAAGTGCAGGGCCCGCACCAGTCCCAGGTTCCCGGAGATGGCCCGTACCCCGGCCAGCACCGAGCTCTGGGTGAAGGTGAACACGAACACGCCCGTCACCAGGAACGGCACGTACACGTCCTTCGGGATGCCCCGGTTGGCGCCGAGCAGCAGGCCGAAGATGAAGAAGTACACGGCCGCGTTCAGCAGCGGGGTCGCCACCTGCCAGAGCTGGCCGAGCTTGGCCTGGCTGTACTGGGCGGTCAGCTTCGCCCGGGAGAAGGCGAGGATGAAGTGCCGCCGGTCCCAGAGCTGACGGACGTACTCCCTGAGGGACGGCCGGGCGCCGCTGACCGTGAGGCCGTGCCGGGCGGCGAGGGCCGCGAGGTCGCCCTCGGCGGGGGGGACCGGGGCGCCCGGTGCGGGGGGCGGTGTGTGGAGGACCTGACTCACATCCGGCGCTTTCGCTAGAGAGAGGGGGTGGCGACGGGCCGGTCGTACGTCGGAACGGGACCGTACCGTCGCAACGGGAGCGTAAGTCGAAAGAACGTCGGAACGCAACCGTTTCGTCGTGACGGTGGCGGCCTATGCTGTCCGCATGACGACGAACGCCGACGAGCCCCAGCCGCGTCCGCGCCGCAGGGCCCCCGCCGGGGCCGCCGTACTGCGCCAGGACGTGACGGAGGCGATCCGGGCGGCCGTCTTCGAGGAGCTGGCCGCGGCCGGCTACGCGCGGATGTCGATCGAGGGGATCGCGCGCCGCGCGGGTGTCGGCAAGACCGCGGTCTACCGCCGCTGGCGCTCCAAACTGCACCTCGTCCTCGACCTGGTCTCCGCGATCGCCGTCCAGGGCCTGCCCGCGCCGGACACCGGCTCCCTGGAGGGCGACCTGCGCCTGCTGTACGAGGTCACCTCCCGCGCCCTGCGCCACCCCGTCGCCTCGCAGATCCTCCCCGACCTCCAGGCCGAGGCCGCCCGCAACCCCGAGATCGCCGAGGCCCTCCAGAAGGCGCTGCGCGAGGGCCAGGACTCCGTCGCCCGGGGGATCGTCGCGGCGGCACAGGAGCGCGGCGACCTCCGCCCCGGCGCCGACCACGCCCTGGCCCTCGACCTGATCTCGGGCCCCCTGTACTGGCGCTCGGTGGTCATCCGCGGCCCGAAGCCGCCGAAGGGCTACCTGGAGGCGCTGACCCGGGCGACGGCGGAGGCGCTGAAGGCGCTGTGAGGGCGGCGGCCACGGGCACGGAGAAACCCGGCGGGTGCGCGGCGGCCCGTGAACCCGCCGGCTCGGAACACCGGGCAGCCGGATTTCCGGCCGGTCACGGACACGGCGATGACTTTCTCCGGCTCGGAGGGTCTTATCACCGTTGTCCGGCAACCCTGGAGGAACGCGTGACTCAGCTCCTGAGAGTCCAGAACTTCAACGTCTCGAGCGACGGCATCGCCGCCGGCGAGGACCAGAGCCTCGAGCTGCCGTTCGGTCTCGAGCACCCCGAGCGGCTGTTCGCGTGGGCCGGCGCCACGGCGAGCTGGCCCATGCGCACCGACCCCGGGGGCAGCCGGGGGCTCGACGACTACTTCACCCGGGACTTCGCGCGCAACATCGGCGCCGAGATCATGGGCCGCAACAAGTTCGGGCCTCAGCGCGGGCCCTGGCAGGACCACGAGTGGCGCGGCTGGTGGGGGGAGAAGCCCCCGTTCCGCACCCCGGTGTTCGTCATGACCCACCACGAGCGTCCCTCGTTCACGCTCTCCGACACCACGTTCCACTTCGTCGCCGGCGACCCGGCCGCAGTCCTCGAGCGGGCGCGGGAAGCGGCGCGGGGCAAGGACGTCCGGCTCGGCGGCGGGGTGACCACCATCCGGCAGTTCCTCGACGCCGGCCTCGTCGACACCCTGCACGTGGCGGTCTCGCCGGTGAAGCTCGGCTCCGGACTGCGGCTGTGGGAGTCCCCCGACGAACTGCGCGACCGGTACCACCTGGAGGTCGTGCCCAGCCCGAGCGGCGTGACCCACCATCTGTTCTGGCGGAAGTGACCGACCCTCAGGACCACCCCGACCGGTCGCGGAGGTCAGCCCGTCGTGGGGGGCTCCTGCTCCACAGGGTCACCGCGGCCCCGGTGCCGGGAAGCGGGCCGAGAAGGCGCCCTCCGGGCCGAACTCGAAGGGGGCGCCCAGGGCGTCGCCCACGGCGGAGCCGATGACGGCGCCCAGGGCACGTTCGGTGCGGGTCGGCATCAGGAGCGGGTCGCCGCCGACGGGTGCAGGTGCTGCCAGCCCGCCCAGGCCGAGGTGATCATGTCGTCGATGCCGTGGCGGGCCTTCCAGCCCAGTTCCGTGGCCGCGCGGTCGGCGGAGGCGACGACGCGGGGCGGGTCGCCGGGGCGGCGCGGGGTGACCACGGGCGGGAGGTCGTGGCCGGTGAGGGCGTTGACGCGGTCGATCATCTCCCGCACGGAGACGCCCTCGCCGCGGCCGATGTTGAGGGTGAGGTCCCGGCCGGGGGCGGAGCGCAGCGCGCGGGCCGCCGCGACATGGGCCTCGGCCAGGTCGACGACGTGGATGTAGTCGCGGACACAGGTGCCGTCGGGGGTCGGGTAGTCGTCGCCGAACACGCGCGGGGGCAGGCCGTCCGTCAGCCTCTCGAAGATCATGGGGACGAGGTTGGAGACGCCCGTGTCGGCGAGGTCCGGGCGGGCGGCGCCGGCCACGTTGAAGTAGCGCAGGCAGGCCGTCGAGAGCCCGGCCGCTCCGCCGGCCGCGCGGACCAGCCACTCGCCGGCCAGCTTCGTCTCGCCGTACGGCGACATGGGCACGCACGGGGTCTCCTCCGTCACGAGGCCCACGTCCGGCATGCCGTACACCGCCGCCGAGGAGGAGAAGACGAAGGAGCGGACCCCGGCCGACGTGACCGCGTCCAGCAGGACGCGCAGGCCCTCGACGTTCTCCCGGTAGTAGTGCAGGGGGAGGGAGAGCGACTCGGCGACCTGCTTCTTCGCCGCGAGGTGGACGACCCCGGTGACCTCGTGGTCCGTGAGGGCGCGCGCGACCCGCTCGCCGTCCAGGGTGGAGCCCACCACCAGCGGCACCCCGTCCGGCACCCGGTCGGCGAGGCCGGTGGACAGGTCGTCGTACACCACCGCCCGTTCGCCCGCCTCGGTCATCGCCCGTACGACGTGCGCCCCGATGTAGCCGGCGCCGCCGGTGATCAACCAGGTCATGGACGGCCCTCCCCTCGTCGTTGGCCCGTGCTTCCGCAATCGAACAGGTCGACCCTCAGTGAAGCAGGCGCCACAGCCTTCCGCGCAGCACCGGGACGATTCCGCGTACGCCGGCCGCCACGCGCAGGGCCAGCGCACCCGAGTGCGTGGCGTACGGCCGCACCAGCACCACGCCGTGCCAGGGACTCGGCAGCACACAGCGGCGCAGCAGGCCCGGCCCGGCGAGCGCGTGCGCGGTCACCCGGCGGCTCGAACCGTCCCGGAAGCGCACCCGCAGCCGCAGGTCCCAGGTGCCCGTGCCGAGCGCGGCCAGCCGGTCCGGCCGTACGGTCGTCTCCGCGACCCAGGTGCCGTCCGCCGCCGTCCGCAGCGGCACCGTACGGCGGACCCGGGCGCCGCCTTGGTCCCGGTGGCGCCACTCCACCTCCGCCGCCACCGGTCCGGCCCGCGCCACCCGGCCGTACAGCTCGTGCAGGCGCACCCGCAGCCGCGGGCCGTGCGCGCGGGGGCGCAGTTCCGCGTCCACGGCGAGCGGGAGGAGGGGGACGGGACGGGTCAGCAGGTGCTCCAGGGTGAGTCCGGGCAGGTCGGCCGACCAGCAGGGCGTGCCGTCCGCCGCGCGGGCGTACGGCGGGCACAGCCGGGCCGGCCGGGCCGCCAGTTCCCGCAGCCGGGGCAGGTCGCACGGCTCGGGGGAGGCCAGTACGACCCGCCCGATCAGCCGCCCGGGGGCGACCGGGTCGCGGGCCCGGTCGGCGGCGTCGTACTCCGCGAGGAACGCCCGTGTGTGCGCCCACCACTGCCGCCGGTACTCCTCGTCGTGCAGCGGCACCTCACGGGCGTACATGCGCAGGTCGTGGTCGAGGAACTTGGCCCTCGCCCGGCGCGCCAGCCGTTTCTCCCCGGCGGCCAGCAGGATCCCGTGGGCGGTGCGGCACGCGCGCGTGCGGGCCCGCCAGTTGTCGACGCCCGCGCGGTCCAGCGAGATCGACAGCCGCCGCGCGGACCGGCGGACGTGCCAGACGTACACCCGGTCGGGGACCAGCGCGACGCGCGGGGCGGCGGCCCACACCCGCGCGGTGAACACGACGTCCTCGTAGGGGAAGCGGCCGTCGGGGAAGCGGATGCCGTGCGCGCGCAGGAAGGCCGTGGCGTAGAGCTTGTTGACGCACAGCGTGTCGTGGACCAGGCGCGGGCGCAGCGCGGGGCGGGCGAGCACGGCGGGCGCGGCGTACAGGGCCGGCTCCCACGGCACCTCGTGCCCCGACGGCAGCTCGCGGCGCACGCACAGGCCGCCCGCGACCTGCGCGTCCGCCCCGGTCGCGGCGGTGAGCAGCGCGTCCACCGCGCCGGGCGGCAGTACGTCGTCGCTGTCCAGGAACATCACGTACGGCGAGGTCACCGCGGCGAGCCCGGTGTTGCGCGGGGTGCCGCAGCCGCCGCTGTTGACGGGAAGCCGGATCACCCGCAGCCGGGGTTCGCCCTCGGCGAGCCGGTCCAGCAGGCCGGCGCTGCCGTCCGTCGAGCAGTCGTCGACGGCGACGACCTCCCGTACGGCGGGCCCCTGCCCGAGCGCCGAGCGCACGGCGTCGGTCACATGGGCGGCGTCGTCGTAGCCGATGACGACGACGGAGACCTGGGGCTGAGGGGGCTGCATGGCGTCCTCGGGCGCGTCACGGGGCTGCTCCTGCCTCCATTGAGGACGCTCGGCGCGCGCGGCGCACGTCGGCCGCCGTCACGCGCCCTCGGCCACCGCCGTGTCCAGTGCCGCCGTGAGCCGGTGCAGACGGGTGCCGAGGTCGCGGATCTCGTCGATGCCGAAGCCGGTCGCGGCCATGATCCGGCGCGGCACCTCCAGGGCCCGCTCCCGCAGCGCCGTGCCCTCCTCGGTGGGCCGGACCTCCACCGACCGCTCGTCGCGCGCACTGCGCTCCCGGCGTACCAGGCCGGCCGCCTCCAGCCGCTTGAGCAGCGGGGACAGGGTGCCGGAGTCCAGTCGCAGGTGCTCGCCGAGCTTCTTCACCGGCAGCGTGCCGTGCTCCCACAGCACCAGCATGACCAGGTACTGCGGATAGGTGAGCCCGAGATCCTTGAGGACCACCCGGTAGACGCCGTTGAAGGCGCGGGAGGCCGCGTTCAGGTTGAAGCAGATCTGCTGGTCGAGGCGGAGCCAGTCGTCCGCGGCGCCCGGCAGCGGGGCCGTCGCGGGGGGTGGGCTCGGGGTGGCTGTCATGGCTCCAGGGTAGCTCTCGCGGGCCATTTGGTTGCACACAATTCAATTGCGTGCTCTACTTGTGGTCGTACGGCGGCCGGACCCACCGAACCGAGGGGCCCGGCCGAGCCACGACTCGAGAGGGAAGGTCCTCCCATGGACGCGCTCTACACCGCTGTCGCCACCGCCACCCACGGCCGCGAGGGCCGCGCCGTCACCTCCGACGGCAAGCTGGACCTCGGCCTGAGCGCCCCCGTGGAGCTCGGCGGCAACGGCGAGGGCACCAACCCGGAGCAGCTCTTCGCCGCCGGTTACGCGGCCTGCTTCGGCAGCGCCCTCGGCGTGGTCGGCCGGGCGGCGAAGGTCGACGTCAGCGACGCCGCGGTGACCGCCGAGGTCGTCCTCGGCAAGCAGGGTGAGGGCTTCGCGCTCGCGGTGACGCTGCGCGTCGAGCTGCCCGAGGGCATCGAGGAGGAGACCGGCCGCAAGCTGGTCGAGCAGGCCCACCAGGTCTGCCCCTACTCCAACGCCACCCGCGGCAACATCCCCGTCGACCTCGTCATCGAGTAGTCCCCGGCACCCGCGCCAGCACCTCCCCCGTCCGCCGGCTCCACGCCACCACCACCGCCTCCTCGGGCACCCGCTGCGCGGGCGTCAGCAGCAGCCAGCGCGCGTGGTACCGGCGGACGACCGCGGCCCGCTCCGCGCGGGTCGAACCGGGGTCCAGATACGCCCGCACATCGGCCGCCCGCCGCAGCCGCTCCCCCTCGTCCAGCGAGGCGTCCGGCCAGGCGGGCGCGGCGAGGTTCGGGCCGTACCCGGCGAGCGCGTGGACGGCGTGGTAGCCGTCGGTGATCACCACCTCGCCCGGCCCGACGTACCGCGCGGCCCAGTCGTACGACGGCCAGTCCGGCGGCCGTGCGAAGCCCGCCGGCACCACCGCCCCCGCGTGCACGGTCAGGAACGCCGCGCACGCCCCCGCCGCCGCGGCCCCGCCCAGCAGCCGCCGCCGCACCGGCCACGGCCGCGGCGCCGCCAGCTCCACCGCCAGCGCGAACTGCAACGGCACCAGCGTCAGCCCGAGGATCCTGCCGTAGGTGTAGTGGCCGCTGACCCAGCCGTACGCCACCACCAGGCAGTCCAGGACGAACATCAGCACCAGCGGGTCGCGCCACGAGGTGCGCCGGGCCCGCAGCCACAGCGCCGGCAGCCCGAGCAGCGCCAGCCCGAACCGCCCGCCGAGGTCCAGGTACAGCCGCCGGTGCATCGCGTCCACGCTGTCGTCCCCGGCCAGCGCGAACACGTCGAAGTACGGCCAGCAGGCGGCCGTCAGCAGCGCCACCGCCCCCGTCACCGCCCACCGCCCGGCGACCGAGGCCCCCCACCGCCGCTGCCACCCGGCGACCAGCGCCACCGCCCCCAGCGCCGCCGCGACCGCGGTGATCGGGTGCACCAGCAGGACCAGCCCGTACAGCGCGCCCAGCGCCGCGTACCCGGACACCGGGCGCAGCCCGCTCGGCCCCACGTACCGCACGGCCCCCGCGTTCCGGGCCCGCGCCCCCGTCAGCGCCCACGCCCAGAAGGTGAGGCCGATCGCGCACGCCGACGGGTAGGCCAGGTTGCCCGTCATCGACATCAGGTTCAGATAGCCGCTCCACCAGGCCCGCTCCACCCCCCACAGCAGCGTCATCGCGCCGAGCGCCAGCACCGGCGCCCAGGGGCGCGGGGTCAGCACGCGCACGAAGCGGCCGATCCCGGTCAGCAGCACCAGCAGGTTCAGCGGCCCGGTGAGCCTGAGCACCTCCCAGCCGCCCAGCCCCGTCAGCCGGGCGGCCACGCCCTGCGCCAGCGCGAACGGCGAATAGTAGGGGCTGCCCGCCCCCGGCAGGTCCGCCATCGGGTGCCGGGGGTTCAGCAGGTCGTCCTTGAGACGCTCGATGACCGCCGCGTGCTGCCCGGCGTCGCAGCACAGCGGCACCCTCCAGTACGCCAGCGACATCACGAGCCAGAACAGGAAGCCGAAGAGCCGGTACGGGGTGGGACGCCAGGCCCCGCCGCCGCGCAGCGCCGTGGCACCGCGCACGGCCGGCCGGACGAGGACTCCGGAGCTCATCGGGCGGTGAGGGAGAAGGGGAGCGTCTCGGGCATCTGCCGTATGTTCCCGGCGCGGCCGGCGGCATGACCTCGCATCACCTCATCGAGTGATACGACGGTTCAGCGCGCCGACTCCACCGGCGCCCCCTGCGCCGGCACCACCGCCCGCCGCACCACCGGCTCCAGCAGCAGCGGCACCCCCAGCACCGGCAGCAGCCAGGCCAGCGTGATCAGCCGGTCGCCCCAGATGTTGATGTCCGGATGCCCGGCCTGGTTGAGGAACCCCGTACAGGCGGCGCCCACCAGGAAGGCGCCGAACGCCGGCCGCCGCGGCGCCCCCGCGACACCGGCCGCCAGGAACGCGACGAACACCGGCTCCCACAACTGCCGCCGCAGCCACTCCGTCCAGAAGTTCCCCTGCAACTGGAGGAACTCCGCCCACGGCCGCTCCCGGTCGGGACGGGCGAAGTGACCGGTGAGCAGGTCCTGCACGCTCTCCGACGCCGACGGATACCCCAGCAGCCGGGCCAGCAGCACCGTGCCGAACACCCCCGCGCACCCGGCCCCCGCGAGCGCCGCGATCCCGCGCCCCGGCTCCAGGCCCCGCCACCGGCGCCGTACGGCGATCACCGCGCCCGCGCCCGCCAGGCACAGCCCGAGGAACAGGGCCTGCGAGTGCTTGACGGTGAACAGCGCGAGCAGCGCCGCACCCACCAGCACCAGACCCGCCCGCGTCCTGTGACCCTCCAGCACCAGCGCACAACCCCACAGCGCCGCCAGGGTGAGCGCCAGCAGCAGCCCCTCGGTCATCGGACGCATCGCCGTCGTCCCGCACGGCAGGACGAGGAACAGCGCCTGCCCGGTGAGCGCGAGCGGCACCGGCACCGACAGGGCGCGCAGCACCAGGAAGGCGAGCACCCCGCCCGCGCAGGTCACCGCCACGCCCGCCGCCCACACCCCCCAGGTCACCCCGAACAGGGCGACGAACGGCGCCAGGAACACCGGGTAGCCGGGCCGCACCTCGAAGATCCGCATGAACCGCTCCGGCATGAACGGCACGGTGTGCCCGCCGGTCCGCCCGGCCGCCGACATCGCCTCCACCTGCCGCCACTCCCGCTCCCGGCACTCCCGCAGGACCTCCGGAGCGGGGTCGGGGGCGTGGAAGCGGATCACGTCCACGTTCTGCTCGCGGTGCGCGATCGTCGCCCGGCCCGCACAGAACCAGTCGATGGTGGCGGTGGCCGCCTCCCGCTTGTCCGCACCGGTCAGACTCAACGCGTACGACAGGTAGTTCTTGCTGTCGGGGGTGTCCCGGCCGGTGACGTTGGCGAGTTGCAGCAGCGCGAAGACGGCGGCCAGCAGCAGGACCCGGGCGCGCGGCGTCACGACGGGGCCGGCAGGCCGGCGCCGGTGGCCTGGGCCGGCACCCGGGCCGGTCCGGGTGCCGGCCGCCCGGGCATCGGCTCGCCCAGCATCAGCGTCCGCACCACCCGCTCGGCGGCCCGCCCGTCGTCGAACTCGCAGAACCGCCTCCGGAACGCCGACCGCAGCCGCGCCGCCTCCTCGTCCCGCCAGGTCCCGGAGTCGAACAGCCACGCCAGCTCCCAGGGGGAGCGCGCCACATGACCCGGCGCCTCGGCCGTGATGTCCAGGTAGGCGCCCCGGCTCGCCCGGTAGGCGTCCCAGTCGTCGGCGTACACCACGATCGGCCGGTCCAGCAGGGCGTAGTCGAACATGACCGACGAGTAGTCCGTGACCAGCACGTCGGCGGCGAGCAGCACGTCCTGCACCTCCGGTTCGTCCGTCGCGTCGACGAGCACGCCCCGCCGGTGCAGCTCGGACAGCCCGAGCCCGCGCGCCGGCCCGGCGGCCAGCGAGGGGTGCAGGCGGACCACGAGGGTGCGGCCCTCGCCCAGGTCGGCGGCGAACCGGGCCAGGTCGAGCCGCTCCACCAGCCCGTCCCTGCGGTAGTCGCGGCGGGTCGGCGCGTACAGCACCACCGTGTCGCCGTCCGGGACGCCGAGCCGTGCGCGCACCGCACGCCCCCGCTCCTTGGACGCCCCGACCAGCACGTCGTTGCGCGGGCTGCCGCTGCGCAGGGAGGTGAAGTGGCAGGGGTAGGCCCGCTCCCACACCAGCTCGGAGTGCCGGTTGGCGACCAGGCTGTAGTCCCAGCGGTCGGCCCGGCGCAGCATCCGCGGCACGTCGAAGCCGAGCCGGGAGCCGGGCCGGTCCAGCAGATCGGCGCCCAGGTACTTCAGCGGGGTGCCGTGGTGGGTGTGGATGTGCACGCTTCCGGGGCGTTTGACCAGCGCCCCGGACCAGTTGACGTTGTTGACGAAGTACGTGGCCCGCTCGGTCACCCGGCGGTATCCGGGCGAGCCGGGCAGCACGTACTCGGTGCCCGGCTCGAGCCCGGCCGCCTGCTCCTCGTCGGCCAGCACCCACACGTTCCTGAGGTGCGGGGCGAGGGCGCGCGCCGCGCGGTGGATCGCCGCCGGGTCGCCGAGCACGCCCCGGTGCGAGAACGCCGAGTACACGGCGAGGTCCGGATCGAGCGGGCGGCGGAAGGCGGACCGGGCCCGGGACCGGGCGTACCGCGCCGCCGTCGCCGTACCCGCCTGCCGGGCCCGCCGCCCCAGCTCCCGCCCGGCCGTCCCCGCCCGCTGCTTCAGGACGTACCCGGCGTAACTCCCCTCCAGCACCCGCAGTTCCGCCGGGACCACCGCGCCCTCCGGCCGGTGCGTCCGGAACATCTCGGCCGTACGGCGGAAGAACTCGCCCTTGTCGGACGGCGGCAGCCGGTCCGGCTTGGAGAGGATGTCGAGGCAGTGCTCGCCCATCTTGGCGTGCAGGAAGGGCCGCCAGTGCGCGAGCGCCGGGCGGGCGTCGACGAACCGGAACACCCGCGCGTACTGCTCGTGGACGTCGAAGTGCCCGCGGCCGGTGGTGGACAGGATGCTGCCCCGGCGGCGCTGCCGGTAGTACACGCAGATCCGGTCCAGGGTCGCGATGCGCTCCGCGCTGAGCAGCACCGGGAACGTCCAGGGCGTGTCCTCGTAGTAGCCGGGCGGGAAGACGAAGCCCTCCCGTGCGACGAAGTCGCGGCGGTAGACCTTGTTCCACACCACCATCAGCAGATCGAGGATCTCCGGCCGCTCGGCCGCCGTGAACACCTCCTCGACGGCCAGCAGACGGGCCAGCACGTTGCGGCGGGTGCCGCCCCACCAGTGGGTGCGGGCGTAGTCGAAGACCAGGACGTCCGGGTCGCCGGTCTCGTCGAGCCGGTCGGCCACCGCGCGCAGCGCGCCCGGCGTGAGGGTGTCGTCGCTGTCGAGGAAGAACAGGTGGTCGCCCGTCGCGTGCTCCATCCCCGCGTTGCGGGCCCGGCCGAGGCCCACGTTCTCCGACAGGCGCACCACCCGCACCCGCTCGTCGCGGGCCGCGTACGCGTCGAGGATCGCGCCGCAGCCGTCGGGGGAGCGGTCGTCGACGGCGATCACCTCGAGGTCGCGGTACGACTGCCCGAGCACCGAGTCGAGGCAGGCGTGCAGGTACCCCCGCACCTTGTGGACGGGAACGATGACGCTGAAGCGGGGCACTGTTCTGTCAGCTCCTCACCAGGGTGGTGGCGGCCGCGGGGGCGGGGACGCGCTCCGCGAGCGGGATCACGGGCGGCAGGGCCTCGGGCGGCTCACCGAGCAGCACCCGGCGTACGACCCGTTCGGCGGCCCGCCCGTCGTCGAACGGGCAGAACCGCTCCCGGAACCGGGCCCGCAGCGCCGCCGACCCCGCGTCCGCGTACGAGCCGTCGCGGAACACGCGGGCCAGCTCCTCGGGGGTGCGGACCACCGGCCCCGGCGGCCCCTCCATCAGGTCGAGGCAGACGCCCCGGACCTCCCGGTAGACGTCCCAGTCGTCGGCGTACACGACGATCGGCCGGTCCAGGTTGGCGTAGTCGAACATGATCGACGAGTAGTCGGTGACCAGCGCGTCGGCGGCCAGGCACACGTCCTCCGACGAAGGGTGCGCGGTGACGTCGATGACCCGGCCCCCGGCCCGCGCGGTGCCCCGGTCGTAGAAGTAGTGGGCGCGCAGCAGGACCACGACGTCCTCGCCGGCCGCCGCGCAGAACGCCTCCAGGTCGAGGCCGGGCTCGAAGCCGGTGCGGTGGTCGCGGTGGGTGGGCGCGTACAGCACGGCCCGCGCGCCCTCCGGCACGCCCAGCTCCGCGCGGATCCGGGCCACGTCGCCGGCGCCGGCCGTCAGATACACGTCGTTGCGCGGATAGCCGTACTCCAGGTGCTCGTAGGAGCCGGGGAAGGCGCGCTCCCACACGCGCGTGGAGTGCGGGTTGGCGGAGAGGTTGTAGTCCCAGCGGTCCACCCGGCCCAGCAGCTTGGCGAAGCTGCCGGTGGCGGCGGCCACCACCGGGTACACCGACTGGTCGACGCCCATCGTCTTCAGCGGGGTGCCGTGCTGCGTCTGGAGGTGGACGCTGCCGGGGCGCTTGACCACGCCCTCCGCGAAGTTGGCGTTGTTGACCAGGTACGTGGCGCGGGCCAGCACCTCCCAGCAGCGCCGGCTGCCGAGGACCGCGTACTCGACGCCGTCCGGCACGGTGTGTTCCCGGCCGGCCTCCACCAGGAACACCGAGCGGATGTGCGGGGCGAGTTCGCGCGCCTTGGCGTGGATCGCGGCCGGGTTGCAGGCGTAACCCCGGCCCCAGTACGCGCAGTACACGGCGAGGTCCGGATCGAGCGGGCGGCACAGGTGCATCCGGTACAGCAGCCGGGTGCGCAGACCTCTGGGGCGCGGCACCGCCGCCACGGTCCGCGCCACCGCGCGGCGGGCGCCGCGCAGGGCGGCGAAGGCCCCGTAGGAGCCCGACGCCAGCAGCCGGTGCTGCACCCCGAGGCTGCCGCGCGGGGGCCGGTGTCCGGCGGGGCGGTGGCGGCGGTACAGGGTGCTCGCCCGGCGGAAGAAGGCGCGGCGGCCCGACGGGAGCCGCCGGGGACGGGCGGCCGTCCTCAGCACGGCGGTGAAGAGCTGGTCGAACAGCGGCGCCGACCGCTCGGCGGACAGCCCCAGCCCGGCGGCCCGCTCCAGCACCAGTTCGACCTGGTCCAGCAGTTCGGCGTGGTGCTCCCCGGGCAGGTTCAGCCGGCTGCCCTGCCGCCGCACCAGATGCCGTACGACGACCGCGCGCAGCACCGCCACCCGCTCGGCGAGGAGCATCGCCTGCCCGCCCCAGCCGATGTCCGTGAAGTGACCCGCGGGGAAGGCGAGACCCCGCTCGGCGACGAAGGCACGGCGCCAGGCCGCGCTCCACGCCGGGAGACCCACGCCGGTGAGGTACGGGGCACGGTCGGGGGAGAACGCGCCGTCGGGGGCCCTCGCCAGCAGGGGCGCGGCCGGATTGCCGGGCTCGCCCTCCCACCAGGGCGCCCGCTCGTGCTCGAAGTGCAGCACGTCCACCGGGCCGGTCTCGGCCAGACGCGCGTCCAGAGCCGCGAGCGCGCCCGGTACGAGGACGTCGTCACCGTCGAGGAACAGCAGGTACGTCCCCGTGGCCGCCCGCGTCCCCGCGTTGCGCGCCCCCGCCAGCCCGGCCGACGGCGGCGCGTGCACCGGCGCCACCCGCGAGTCCCGCTCGGCGTGCCGGGCGGCCACGTCGGCCGCGGCGGACCCGGGCGCCTCGCAGACCGGGATCAGCTCGAAGTCACCGAAGGACTGGGCGAGGACCGAGTCCAGCGCCCGGCCCAGCCGGCCGGCGACCCCGTGGGACGGGACGATGATGCTGAAGCGGGGCATTCTGCTCTTTCCGTGGTCCGTGGTCCGTGATCCGTGGAGGATGGCGTGGTGCCCTCAGCGGGCGGGGCGCCGGCCGGGCCGTCCCGCCGGGGGCCGGGTCGGGGGTGGGCCGTGACGATCCGGATGACATGGGAACTCCCTGTCCGCACAAGGGGGAAACGACGGTCAGCCGCGGTCGGTGACGGCCCGGACACCGGCGGGCTGCTGCCGCGGCACCGTCGTGAGCGCCGACGGGCCGGACACGGCACCGGCCGCCGGCACCGGGCGGCGTCCCTCCAGCGGCACCACCGGCGGCAGGTCGCTCTCCCCGAACACCACCCGGCGCACCACCCGCTCGGCGGCGCGGCCGTCGTCGTACGGGCAGAAACGGGCGCGGAAGTCCGCCCGCAGCCGGGTGGAGCGGGCGCCACACCAGTGACCGCTCGCGAAGACGTCGATCAGCTCGTCCTCGCCGCCCGCGACCGCGCCCGGCGGGAACGCCCGCGGATCGAAGTAGACGCCGCGGGCCGCCTCGTACGCCTCCCAGTCGTCGATGTGCAGCACCACCGGCCGGTCCAGGCCCGCGTAGTCGAACATCAGCGGCGAGTAGTCCGTGACCAGGGCGTCCGAGGCCAGGCACAGCGCGGTGACGTCCGGGTGGCCGGAGACGTCCAGGACCCGGTCGGAGGCGGCCTCGCGCGGCCCGCCGTACGGGTGGCGGTCGGCGAGGGACAGGACGACGAACCGCGGGCCGAGACGGCGCGCCACGCGCTCCAGGTCGAGCAGCCGGCGCTGGGTGCGCCGGTAGTCGCGGTGGGCCGGCGCGTACAGGATCGCCACCGACCCCTCCGGGACGCCGAACGACTCCCGCAGCCGGGCCACGTCCGTTTCGGTCGCCGTGTGGAACCGGTCGGTGCGCGGCCTGCCGTACTCCAGGGTGGTGTAGCGGCCGGGGCAGACCCGCTCCCAGGTCAGGGTCGAGTGGCGGTCGGCGGAGACGACGTAGTCCCACTGGTCGACCCCCGCGAGGAACCGCGCGAAGTCGGTGTCCCGGGCCGCCGCGGGACGTTCCAGCAGGTCCAGGCCCTCGTGCCCGAGGGGGGTGCCGCGCCGCGTCTGCACCAGGACCTGCCCCTTGCGCTTGACCAGCCCCGGCACGGTGTCGGCGTCGGTCACCAGGTACGCGGACCGGGCGAGCGCGCTCCAGTGGGCGGCCGTGCCGGGCACGAGCCGGCGGGCGCCCGGCGGCAGGGTGTGGTGGTACTCGGGACGGGCCACCCAGGCGGTGCGGATGTGCGGGGCCAGCTCGCGCAGCGCCGACTCCAGGGCGCCCGGGTCACCGCCGTGACCGCGGCCCCCGTCGGCGGCGAAGACGGCCCGGTCGGCACGGAGCGGGAGCAGCCGCTGGAACCGGTAGTGCAGGCGCAGGGCCGCGCGGCGCAGGGCGCGCGGCAGCCGCCCCGCGATCCGGGCCCACCTGCGGCGCAGCGCCGCCGCCAGCCGCAGCGCCCGGTAGGTGCGGTGCAGTCCGAGACGGACCATCGTGTGGTGGACCCGGGCGCGCGCGGACCCGGCCGCACCGGGCGTCCGATGGTGCCGGCAGTGGACACGCGCCCGGCGCAGGAAGGCGGCGCGCGACCCGCGCGGCAGCCGTTCCCGCCGGGTGTACACCGTCGCCAGGTGGTCGACCATGCGGTGGAACAGCACCGGCCGCCAGCGCCGCAGCTCCGGCCGCTCGTCGAGGAACGCGAAGACCCGGTCGTACTGGTCGAAGACGTCGAAGTGCCGTTCGCTGGTGGTGCGCAGGATGCCGCCGGCCCGGCGCTGCCGGTAGTGCACGCACACCCGGTCCAGGGTGGCGATCGACTCCGCCGTCATCAGGACCGGGTACGTCCACGGGGTGTCCTCGTAGTAGCCGGGCGGGAAGGTGAAGCCCGCACGCTCGACGAACTCCCGCCGGTACGCCTTGTTCCAGGCCACCATCAGCAGGTTCAACAGCCCCGGCCGGTCCTCGAGACGGAACGGCGCCGGTCCGTGCTCGGTGAGTTCGGCGGCGGCCCGGTTGCGCACGGCCTCGCCCGACCAGTAGGTGCGCGCGTAGTCGTAGACCAGCACGTCCGGTTCGCCCGTCTCCTTCAGCCGGTCGGCGAGGGCGAGCAGCGCGTCGGGCGTGAGGGTGTCGTCGCCGTCCAGGAACACCAGGTAGTCACCGGTCGCCCGCTCCATCCCGGCGTTGCGGGCCGGGCCGAGACCGGCGTTCCGGGGCAGGTGCACGGCCCGTACGCGCGGGTCGCGGGCCGCGAACTCGTCGATCACCGCACCGCAGGCGTCCGGCGAGCCGTCGTCGACGGCGATCAGTTCGAGATCGGGGTACGACTGGGACAGCACCGATTCCAGGCACTCGTGCAGATACGCCTGAACCTGGTACGCGGGGACAATGACACTGAACCTGGGCAAGGGGCATCCAACGGTCGGTGCGGGCGTTCGGCCCGGCAACGGCCGCCGGCCCCGCTTGGTTACGCGCCCTGCGGCATCCGGGGGACACCCGTCACACGAAGGGGCGGACCTGTGACGGCCCGCCCCTTCAACTTCAGCCGCTTTCCCGCTACTTCACCGCGCCCGCCATCACACCGGAGACGAACTGCCGCTGGAACGCGAAGAACACGACCAGCGGGACCACCATCGAGATGAACGCGCCGGGCGCCAGGACGTCGATGTTGTTGCCGAACTGCCGTACCTGGGTCTGCAGGGCGACCGTGATCGGCTGGCTTCCCGAGTCGGTGAAGATCAGCGCGACCAGCATGTCGTTCCACACCCACAGGAACTGGAAGATGCCGAGCGCGGCGATAGCCGGACCGGCCAGCGGCATCACGACCCGTACGAACAGCCGCAGTTCGCCCGCGCCGTCCAGCCGGGCCGCCTCCAGCAGCTCTTTCGGGATCTCCGCGAAGAAGTTCCGCAGCAGGAACACCGCGAACGGCAGGCCGAAACCGACGTGGAAGAGGACCACACCGGCCACGGAGCCGAAGAGGCCGATGCCGCCGAAGAGTTCGGCGATCGGGATCAGCGCCACCTGCACCGGCACCACCAGCAGCCCCACCACCGCCAGGAACCACCAGTCCCGGCCCGGGAACTCCATCCAGGCGAAGGCGTACCCGGCGAGGGAGCCGATCACCACCACCAGCACGGTCGCCGGGACGGTGATGTACACCGTGTTCAGCAGCGAGCCGGTGATGTCGTCGTTCTCCAGCAGCGTCTCGTAGGCGCCGAAGGTGAGCTGCGAGGGCTCGGTGAACACCTTCCACCAGCCGTCGGCGGCCATGTCCTGAGGGGTGCGCAGGCTGGCCAGCAGCAGCCCGACCGTCGGGACCAGCCAGAACAGGCCCACGACGATCAGGAAGACGCGGACCAGGCCGCCGCTGACCCACTCACTCAGCCGGGAGCCCAGTGACCGCTCGGCCTTGACGGTGGGGACCGCCTTGGTGACGCTGCCGGCGTCCGCACTCATCGCCGCACCTCCCGCCTCAGCCGCCGTACGTTGCTGTGCCCACCCGGGGGACGACCCCCGGACCCCCGGCAGCCACCGGGCCGAGGCCGGTTCATCGCCGCACCTCCCGCCTCAGCCGCCGTACGTTGAACCACATCACCGGGATGACGAGCAGCAGCAGGAACACCGCGATCGCGCTGGCGATGCCCGGCTGGTCCGACGCGAAGCCCTTGCGGTACAGCTCCAGCGCGAGGACGTTCGCGTCGTCCTGGGACGAGCCCGGCGCGATGATGAAGACCAGGTCGAACACCTTCAGCACGTTGATCATCAGGGTGACGGTGACGACCGCGAGGACCGGCGCCAGCAGCGGCACCGTGACACGTCTGAACACCTGCCACTCGTTCGCGCCGTCCACCCGCGCGGCCTCCAGCAGCTCCCGGGGCATCCCCGCGAGCCCGGCCGCGATCAGCACCATCGCGAAGCCCGCCCACATCCAGATGTACGAGCCGATGATCGCCGGGGTGACCAGCGACGGGCCGAGCCAGTCCAGGCCGTTGTACGGCTCGGCGAAGTTGCCCGCCGGGAGCCGCAGCCGGGCCCCGTCGGCCTTCGACGAGAAGGAGAACGCGCCGTCGTCGCCCGCGGTGGCCGTCTCCACCACCTCGCCGTCCTTGACGGCCTCGATCCTCATCCCCGGATAACCCAGCTCGGCCGCGTCGACGCCGTTCAGCGTGCCGACGCCCTTGCCGCGGGTGAAGTCCTGCCAGGTGGTGCCGGTGATCCGGTCGTCCTCCGGTTTCGGCGCCGCCGCCCGCTCCGCCTCGTCCGGCATCAGGTCGGGGGCGACCCCGACCAGCGGCAGCGTCACCGTGTCACCGGCGCTCACCGTCCCCTTGGTGATGAACGCGCCCCCGCCGGCCGGTTCCAGCGGCGACTCGCGGCCCGGGTGCGCCTTCGGGAACGCCGAGGACTGGGCGAAGGTGTCGTGCACCCCCACCCACACCGCGTTCGCCACGCCCTTGTCCGGGTCCTGGTCGTACACCAGGCGGAAGATGATGCCGGCCGCCAGCATCGAGATCGCCATCGGCATGAAGACGACCAGCTTGAACGCGGTACCCCAGCGCACCCGTTCGGTCAGCACCGCGAAGACCAGGCCGAGCGCGGTCGCGACGGTCGGCGCGAACACCACCCAGATGACGTTGTTCTTCAGGGCGGTGCGGATGCCGTCGTCGGTGAACAGGGCCCGGTAGTTGTCGAATCCGGCGAAGCCGTCGCCGGACTGGTCGTAGAAGCTGCGGACGACGGAGTACCCGATCGGGTAGACCACGAGCGCACCGAGCAGCACGAGCGCGGGCAGCAGGAACAGCGCCGCCACGGTGGTGCGGGTGCCGGTGACGCTCTTGCGCGACTTGGGAGCGGCAGGGGCCGCCTTCGGTGCCCCTGCCGCCGTGTCCGACGCCATCGCCGGATCAGTTCCCGTACGCCGCGGCCGCGTCGGCCTCCAGCCTCGCCTGCGTACCGGCGACGTCCTTCGGGTTCTTCAGGAAGTCCTGCAGCGCCTTCCACTCGCCCTTGCCGGGCGTGCCGCCGAACGCCTGCGGGGCCTGGTCGGACATGTCGAAGCGGAAGTCGTCGCCGGCCGCGACCAGCGCCTCGGCGATCTTCCTCTGCACGTCGTTCGGATACGTCGACGGGTCGACGTTCTTGTTCGGGGAGAGGAAGCCGCCCAGTTTCGCGTGGATCGCCGCCGCGTCGGGGGAGGCCAGGAAGGTGGCCAGCGCCTGTGCCGCCTCCGAGTCCTCCAGGATCACGGCCGCGTCGCCGCCGGAGACCACCGGCGCGGTGTCGCCGACGGCCGGGAACGGGAACACCTTGGCGTCCGTACCCACCTTCGCCTCGGTCTCGCCGATGTTGACCTGCGCGAAGTCGCCCTCGTAGACCATGCCGGCCTTGGGCTGGTCGCCGCCGGTGAAGGTCTGCGTCACGGACGTCGGGAAGTCGGTCCCCAGCGCACCGGACGCGACGTAGTCCTTCTTGCCCCAGATCCCGGCGAGCGTGGTCAGCGCCTCCTTGACGGACGGATCCGTCCACTTGATCTCGTGCTTCGCGAGCTGGTCGTACTTCTCCGGTCCCGCCTGCGAGAGGTAGACGTTCTCGAACCAGTCGGTCAGCGTCCAGCCCTCGGCGCCACCGACCGAGAACGGGGTGACACCGGAGTCGTACACCGTCTGCGCGGTGGTGAGCAGTTCGTCCCACGTCTTGGGCTCGGTGGCCCCCGCGTTCTCGAAGACCTGGGCGTTGTACCAGATCAGCGACTTGTTGGCGGCCTTGTAGTAGACGCCGTACTGCTTGCCGTCGACCGCGCCGATGTCCTGCCAGCCCTGCGAGTAGTTCTCGCCGAGCTCCTTGGCCGCCTCGGCGCCGAGCGGCTTGGCCCAGCCCTTGTCGACGGCCTGCTTGATGGCGCCCGGCTGCGGCAGCATCGCCACGTCCGGCGGGGCGCCGCCCGCGACCTTCGAGCCGAGGAAGTTGATGATCGGGTCCTGGGCGGGGACGAAGGTCACCTTGGCGCCGGTGCGCTTCTCGAACTCCGCGAGGACCTTCTTGAAGTTGGCCTGCTCGGCGCCGGTCCACACGGCGGCGACCTCGAGGCTCTCGCCGTCCAGCTCGGGAAGGGTGACGGTGGTCCCGGTGGCGCCGGTCCCGCCGCCCTTGTCCTCGTCACCGTCCTTGTCGTCGTCGCCACCGCCGCACGCGGTGAGCGAGACCGCGAGCACCCCCGCGGCGAGCACCGCGGCGGCCCTGCGGGTGCGGGGAGCCGTCACATGGTTCTCAGGCGACCTGCGTGTCCGGATGATCCTGCTCGTCCTGCGCATCACTGCCCCGTTCTTCGTACTCCGTCGAACGCCCAGCGCTGTCCCGTGCGCTCTGGTCTACGCCCGGGGGGTGGGGGTGGCAAGACCGCGTCCCGTGTCAAGTCCGGGATCGTGACACCGTCGTGACCCTGGGTCACCGTTTCCGCAGGCGGTCGTGTGCCGCTGTTCCCGCGTTTCCGTGGGCAGTCGTGCCGCAGCCCCATCGCTCCCGCGGGCAGTCGTGCCGCAGGGCGGCACGGGTGGGCTGGGGGTACCCCCTCTGGGGGAGGCACCCCGCAAGCGCCGGGCAGCGCGATCGGCCCCCGCCCAGCCGCAACACCGGGCACCCGCACAACCAACCGCCCCGTCAGAGCAGCGACGGAACCTCCGCCGCCGCGACCTGACGGGCCGCCCGCTCCAACGCGCTGGCGAGCAGGGCCAGATCGGTGGGCCCGTTGCCGAGCTCGCGCACCTGCCGGCGGGCCGGCGGATCCCCCATGCGGTGCCACTCCAGGGGCACGACCGTCGGCCGCAGCGTCGCCGTCCGCGGGATACGGCCGGTCACCCGGCCCCCCTGGAACGCCGTCTCCCGCCCGTCCGGCCGGACCACCCGCCCCCGCCCCGGCGCCGGCGCCTCCGGTCCGCCCCCCGGCACCACCGCGTCGAGCGCGACACGCAGCGACGCCTGCCGCACCGGCTCGCTCTGCGCCGTACGGGCGCAGGGCCCGGTGGCCACCACCAGGTGCACGCCCAGCCGCTCACCGTCCCGCGCCACCGCCTCCAGCGCCCGCATCACCGATCCGGCGGCGGGCCGCCCCGGCGAACCGAGCGCGGGGGA
Organism: Streptomyces sp. NPDC014676; assembly: GCF_043084105.1. Classification (NCBI taxonomy): domain Bacteria; kingdom Bacillati; phylum Actinomycetota; class Actinomycetes; order Kitasatosporales; family Streptomycetaceae; genus Streptomyces; species Streptomyces sp. NPDC014676. Next base: position 20,682 of record NZ_JBIBZI010000001.1, read on the forward strand.
GACCAGCGCGTCCAGATCGTCCACGACCACCACCAGCCGGGGCAGCGGCGGCGCGGCCACCGTCCTGCGCCGGTCCGCGCCCGGCCGCAGCCGCAGCGTCGAACTGGGCGGGGTGTCGAGGTCCCCGTTGTTCTGCTCCGCGCGGGACGCGACCGCCGTGCGCTGGGCGACCATACGGTCCGACAGCTCCCGCCCGGTGTGCCACTCCGTGAAGTCCGACCGGCCCAGCAGCTCCGCGCGCCGCTTCAGCTCGGCGCTCAGGGACTGCGCGAACTCCCGCATCCGCACCGGGTCGTTGGCGCACAGGTGCGTGGTGACGTGCGGTACGTCCGTACAGACGCGCAGGTCCTCGCCGGGCGCGTCGCCCGTCGTGGGCACGCCCCGGCCGTCGACCAGCACGATGCCCAGCCGGTCGGGACGCTCGGCGGCGGCCAGCGAGGCGACGACCGCCCGCAGCAGTTCCGTACGACCGCTGCCGGGCGGCCCCTCGACCAGCAGATGCGGTCCGTCGGCGGCGAGGTCGGCGGTGACCGGGCCGCGCGGTCCGGCACCCAGTACGGCGGTGACGCGTCCGCCGAGCGCCTGGGTGTCGTCGGCCGCGTCCGCCCAGCGGGCCATCAGCGAGGCCGGGGTGGCCCGGGCCAGGCCCAGCTCGTCGAGGAGCCGCGCCGACCGGGGCAGCGGCGCCGACACGCGCGCGTGCCGCTCCCCGCCGGCGCCGTCCGTGCGCAGCGGCGCGAGCGCCCGCGCGAACCGCTCGGCCCAGGCGGGGGAGACCGCGTCGACCGTGGCGAGGGTGCCGTGGCCGACGGGGCCGGTCCCGGTGACCCGCAGCAGCCGCAGGGCGGTCGCCACGTCCCCGCTGAGCAGGGCGACGGCCCCGCACCGCCGGAACGCCGGCACCGCCGCGCAGGCCGCCTCGTAGGTCTCCGTCACCGGGGACGCGGGGGAGGCGGCGGCCGTCTCGGCGAGGCACACCACGTGGATCCCGGCCCGGGGCCCTTCCAGGGCCAGCCGCGCCACCGCCTCGCGCGCGTCGGGGCCGCCGGGGTCGCCGTCCACGACGACCACGGTGTACGGCCCTTCACCGCCGGATATGCGGGGGGCCGCGTGGTCGTGGTCCGCGAGCCGGCGCAGCAGTTCCCCGGTGCGGGCCGTGGCCTGTTCGTGGTCGTGCGCGAGGAGCAGGCGGCAGTCCTGGCCGTGCCCCGGGCGTACGTGCGGCAGCCAGCCCAGCCAGGACCACTCGGCGGTGCGCTCCGCCAGGGGGCGGGAGTGGTCCGCGGCGATCAGGACGATCTCCAGGGAGTCGGGGGAGTGCAGCGCGGCGAGCTGGGCGAGCACCGCGCGGGCCAGCCCGGCGAGCCGCTCGCGCGGGCCGGCCAGTCCCAGCGCGCCGACCTCGCGCAGCCCCGAGGTCACCGGTACGGCGGGCAGCAGACCCGAGCCGTCCGGCGCCGGCCGGTCCGCCGTACCGAGCCGCACCGCGAGCGCCTCCGGGTGGTCCGGCCCGCGCTCCCACAGCCGGGGGCCGGGACCGAGCGCGGTCAGCAGCAGCGTGGCGGGGTCCGGCCAGGTCTCGGGCCGTACGGGGGCGAAGGGGGCCGGCCCGGCCACGAACCCGCCCGGCTCCTCACGGCGCCCGTCCCACGCGCCCGCGGCCTCCCGCTCCTGCCGTCCCCCGGCCAGCCGCCGGGCCCAGGCCCCGATACCCCCCCGCTTCCGCCCGACGGGCGGCTGCGGGACATCGGTCCCCCGCGGAGGAGTGTCCTTACGGGAACCGCCCCCGCTTCCGCCCGCCCTGCCGCCGAGACCGTCACCGGCCGCGGAAGCGGAACCCCGACCGGCACGCCGCCCGTCACGCGCGTCGTCGGCCGCCGGGAAGGAGTCACGGCCCGGCACCTCACCGCGCCGCCCCTCACGGGCGCCGTCGGCGTACCGGCCGTACCGCGCGTCGTCATCCGCGCGGGCGGGGCCCTGGTCCGGCACCTCACCGCGCCGCCCGCCACGGGCGCCGTCGGCGTACCGGCCGTACCGCGCGTCGTCATCCGCGCGGTGGGAGCCACGGCCCGGCACCCCGCCGTGCCGCCCGGCGGCGGGTGCCTCGTCCCGGGAGTCGCCGTGGGCCGCGCCGGAGGGCCGGTGTCCCGGGGCGACGGCACCGTGACCGAAACCGCCGTCGAGGGAGCCGCTGCCCGCGTGGGTCTCGTCACCGACGGGCCCGGGCCGCGACACGCGCCGCCCCTTGGGCACCTGTGGCACGTCCCCGCGTGCCACGACGCGCACCGCCCGCCGGCCGGTGGCGCGTTCCTCCGCCTCGATGTCCGGCGCGCCCCCCTGCCCGGGCACCAGTGGTGCCCGGCCCGTGCGCGGGCCGGCCGGGTCCTGGACGCCGGGAGAGTGCCCGGCGCCGTCGCCGGAGGCGGCCCACTCCGCCGAGCCGTAGGTGTGATGGGTCCGCGCGCGCGGTGGGGACACCGGCTCCGTACGCTCCGCACGCGCGCGTGCGGAGTCGGCGGCGCTCGGGGAACCGCCGGCGTTCCCGGACGTCCCGGCCCCCTCCCCGCCCCGCGCCCCCGGTACCCGTACGTGCCCCTCGCCGTCCGGTGTCGTGGCCGCTCGCGCGGAGGGACCCGCCGCCGGGGTCAGGCGCAGGGCCGACTCGCCGATGCGCAGGAGCGCGCCCGGGGCGAGGCGGACCGGGCGGGGGCCCACGCGCCGGCCGTCCAGGGTCGTGCCGTTGGTGGAGTCGAGGTCGGCGACCGAGACGCCGCCGTCCGGGGCGACCGTCACGGCGCAGTGCAGCCGGGAGACGTCCGGGTCGTCGAGCGGGACGTCGGCGTCGGCGGAACGGCCTATGCGGATCTCGCCGCCGTGCAGCAGGTGCACCCCGCCCGCGTCGGGACCGGCGACGACGTGCAGCCGGGTCGGGGCCTCGTCCAGCTCGGGATGCGGCTCGGGCTCGCCGGGGGCGCCCACGGCCAGCACCGCGCCGTCGATCAGCGGTGGCTCGCCCAGGGTGCAGCGCTGGGCGTCGAGCCGCTGGTCACCGGCGTACAGCACCGGTGAGCCGGACGAGCCGTCACCGCCGGAGACCGCCGAGGCCAGCGCGGAGGCGACCGCGGCCAGGGCCGTGCCCGCGGGCGCCGTGACCAGCACGTCGCAGCTCGCGGCCCGCTCCCGCGCGGGGGAGGAGGGGCCCAGCGGGTCTACGACGGTCAGCCGGATCTGCATCGCCGTCAGCGGTCCCTTCTGCGCGAGCGCCCGCGACGCGGGGGGACACCACCGCCCCGCGGATCCCCCGACCGCGGACCTCCCCCACCGCCACACGCGCACGTACGGCCAGTACTGCACGCATCCTCGCACCTGCCACCGACAACGCGCCCGCCCTCCGGCAGCAAATGATCTTGATTGGTCGGCTCTGCCCTTAAAAGTGCCTGACCAGTGAGGAGCGAATGATCGTTCCGAACCCACTTGAGATCGGTCACGTTCGGCATGCGGCAACCAACGGATCGAGTCGAGCGTCTTTCCTTCGAAAGATTCAGACCCTTCGAACCCGGACGGGAGCCGGTACGTAAGACCCACCGTGAGATCACCCGCGCAGGACCCGCCGCGAGATCACCGTGAGATCACGTCGAAGACGGCCGGCCGGTATCCCGCGCGGCGGCACTACAGTGGGTCGGAACATTCCGTAGCACGGTGGACCACGGTGTACGCCAGGCAAGCAGCAGGGAGCGCGACGTGCGGCCGGTTGGCAGCAAGTACCTCCTCGAGGAGCCGCTCGGTCGCGGCGCCACGGGGACCGTCTGGCGAGCCCGCCAGCGGGAGACCGCGGGCGCCGAGGCGGCCGTGCCCGGACAGCCCGGCGAGACCGTCGCGATCAAGGTCCTCAAGGAGGAGCTCGCCAACGACGCCGACGTCGTGATGCGCTTCCTCCGCGAGCGGTCCGTCCTGCTCCGGCTCACCCACCCCAACATCGTCCGGGTCCGCGACCTGGTCGTCGAGGGTGATCTGCTGGCGCTGGTCATGGATCTCGTCGAGGGCCCCGACCTGCACCGCCACCTCCGCGAGAACGGCCCCTTCACCCCCGTCGCCGCCGCCCTGCTGACCGCGCAGATCGCCGACGCGCTCGGCGCCAGCCACGCCGACGGCGTGGTGCACCGCGACCTGAAGCCCGCCAACGTCCTGCTCAAGCAGCAGAACGGCGAGATGCACCCGATGCTGACCGACTTCGGCATCGCCCGCCTCGCCGACTCCCCGGGCCTGACCCGCACCCACGAGTTCGTCGGTACGCCCGCGTACATCGCGCCCGAGTCCGCCGAGGGCCGCCCGCAGACCTCCGCCGTCGACATCTACGGCGCCGGCATCCTGCTCTACGAGCTGGTCACCGGCCGTCCGCCGTTCTCCGGTGGCTCCGCCCTGGAGGTGCTGCACCAGCACCTGAGCGCCGAGCCGCGCCGCCCCTCCACGGTCCCCGACCCGCTGTGGACGGTCATCGAGCGCTGCCTGCGCAAGGACCCCGACCAGCGGCCCAGCGCCGAGAACCTCGCGCGCGGCCTGCGCGTCGTCGCCGACGGCATCGGCGTGCACGCGAACTCCGCGCAGATCGCCGCCGCCGAGAACGTCGGCGCGCTCCTCGTCCCCGACCCGGCCCCCGCGCCCGTACCCGGCGCGCCCGGTACGCCCGGCGCGCCCGGTGACGCCGACCCGACGCAGGTGCTGCCGCACAACGCGGGCGGCTACGACCCCAACGGCGCGACCAGCGTCCTGCCGCAGACCGGCGGCCCGGCGGGCGCCGCCGACCCCACGGCCGTCATGCCCCCCGTGCCGCCCGGACAGACCGGCGGCCCCGGAGCCGGTCCGGAGGACCCGCACCCCTGGCAGAGCCAGCTCCGCGCGGCTCGCGACCGCAACGAGCAGACCCAGGTCCAGTACCTCGACCCGAGCGAGGACCCGCTGCGCCGCCGCCCCCAGCGGCAGGTCGCCCACCCCCAGCAGCCGCCGCAGCCGCAGCAACGACGCCCGCAGCCCCAGCAGCGGCCCGGCCCGGGATACGGCTACCCGCAGCAGCCCCCGCCGCAGCAGTACGCCCCGCCGCCGGAGCCGCAGCGCCGGCAGCAGCCGCAGCCGCAGCGTTACGCGCCGCCGCCCCCGCCGCCGGAGCCGCAGCGTCCGGTCCGGGAGCCGCGCCAGCCCCGGCAGCGCGGCGCCAACCCGATGCGCATCCCCGGCCTGGGCTGTCTGAAGGGCTGCCTGTTCACGCTCCTCATCCTGTTCGTCGCGAGCTGGCTGATCTGGGAGCTGAGCCCGCTCCAGGACTGGATCGGCACCGGCAAGGGCTACTGGGACCAGCTCAGCGACTGGTTCGGCTCGGTGACGGGCTGGATCGAGGACCTGGGCGGCTCCGACGAGCCCTCGGTGCCCTCCGGGACGAACTGAGCTTGTTTACTGATTTGTCGACACCTGAGGGCTGATTTCCGGATCCGCTGTGAAGGCCGGCGCCCCGGACGCGTAGCTTTGGCGACAACACGCGTCGGTAGGAGCAGTCTTGGCACGGAGAATCGGCAGCCGGTACACCGCCCACCAGATCCTCGGGCGGGGCAGCGCCGGCACGGTGTGGCTGGGCGAGGGACCCGACGGGCCCGTCGCCATCAAGCTGCTGCGTGAGGATCTCTCCTCGGACCAGGAGCTCGTCGGCCGCTTCGTGCAGGAGCGGACGGCGCTGCTCGGTCTGGAGCACCCGCACGTCGTCTCCGTGCGCGACCTGGTGGTCGACGGCAACGACCTCGCCCTCGTGATGGACCTCGTCCGGGGCACGGACCTGCGCACCCGCCTCGACCGGGAACGCAGGCTGGCCCCCGAGGCCGCCGTGGCGATCGTCGCCGACGTCGCCGACGGCCTGGCGGCGGCCCACGCGGCCGGGGTCGTGCACCGGGACGTGAAGCCGGAGAACGTCCTGCTCGACATGCAGGGCCCGCTCGGTCCCGGCGGCTCCCACCGCGCCCTGCTCACCGACTTCGGCGTGGCGAAACTCATCGACACCCCGCGCCGCACCCGCGCCACGAAGATCATCGGAACGCCCGACTACCTGGCCCCGGAGATCGTCGAGGGCCTGCCCCCGCGCGCGTCGGTCGACATCTACGCGCTGGCCACGGTCCTGTACGAGCTGCTCGCCGGCTTCACACCGTTCGGCGGCGGCCACCCGGGCGCGGTCCTGCGCCGTCACGTCACCGAGACGGTCGTCCCCCTCCCCGGCATCCCGGACGAGCTGTGGCAGCTCCTGGTGCAGTGCCTGGCGAAGGCCCCGGCGTCCCGGCTGCGCGCCTCCGAGCTGGGCGCGCGGCTGCGGGAGCTGCTGCCGATGCTGGCGGGGATGCCGCCGCTGGACGTGGACGAGCCGGACACCGAGCCCGCGGAGGAGGCGGGCGAGGAGCTCCAGCCCTCCGGGCCCGCCCCGGCCGCCGGGGCGCCGGTGCGGCGCCGTGGCGCGGTCCCGCTGGTGCCGGGCGCGAAACCGGCCGACTCCAACCGTGACACGCACACGTCGATGAGGGTGCCGTCCCCCGACGAGCTGGCCGGCGGCGCCCGGGGCACGGCCCGCGCCCCCCGCGCGGCAGGCGCCCGCCGCCCGGGCTCCGCCCGCAACCGCGCGGTCACCCGCCGCCGCCGGCTCACCCTGGCGGTGGCGGCGGCGGTGCTCGTGGCGGCGGGCGTGGGCACGTGGCTGGCCGCGGCGGAGGACGAGGCGGCCCCGCCCCAGGACACGCGGAACTCGGCCCCGGCCACCCCCTGACCCCTTGGGGCGCGGGGCTGTGTCGACGTGCGGCTCCGCCGCGTGGACACAAAGGGGCGCGGGGAACTGCGCGAAGGGGGTCTGGGGGCGAAGCACCCAGGGACGGGACGGGAAGGGGCGGCGGGGGCGAAACGAACGAGCGCCCCACGGCGGAAGCCGCCCCGCCCCGACGGGCCCAGCCGGGTAATGCCCCGCCCCGGCCCCGCCGCACTGCGTGGGCCGGCGCGCGGAGCCGTTACGCTGGAGGGCGTGGCAGTCGTCGATGTATCCGAAGAGCTCAAGTCCCTCTCCTCGACCATGGAGTCGATCGAGGCCGTTCTGGACCTCGACAAGCTGAGGGCAGACATCGCCGTGCTCGAGGAGCAGGCAGCCGCGCCGTCCCTGTGGGACAACCCGGACGACGCGCAGAAGATCACCAGCAAGCTCTCCCACCTCCAGGCCGAGGTGCGGAAGGCCGAAGCGCTCCGGGGCCGGATCGACGATCTCTCCGTGCTCTTCGAGATGGCCGAGGAGGAGGACGACCCGGACACCCGCGCGGAGGCCGAGGCGGAGCTCGTCCTCGTCAAGAAGGCGCTGGACGAGATGGAGGTCCGGACGCTGCTCAGCGGCGAGTACGACTCCCGTGAGGCGCTCGTCAACATCCGCGCCGAGGCCGGTGGCGTCGACGCGGCCGACTTCGCCGAGAAGCTCCAGCGGATGTACCTGCGCTGGGCGGAGCAGAAGGGCTACAAGACGGAGCTGATCGAGACGTCGTACGCGGAGGAGGCCGGCATCAAGTCGACCACCTTCTCCGTCCAGGCGCCCTACGCCTACGGCACCCTCTCCGTCGAGCAGGGCACGCACCGACTGGTGCGCATCTCGCCCTTCGACAACCAGGGCCGCCGCCAGACCTCCTTCGCGGGCGTCGAGATCCTCCCCGTGGTCGAGCAGACCGACCACATCGAGATCGACGAGACCGAGCTGCGGGTGGACGTGTACCGCTCGTCCGGCCCCGGCGGCCAGGGCGTGAACACCACCGACTCCGCGGTGCGCCTCACCCACCTCCCCACCGGCATCGTGGTCTCCTGCCAGAACGAGCGCTCCCAGATCCAGAACAAGGCCACCGCGATGAACGTCCTCCAGGCCAAGCTCCTGGAGCGGCGCCGTCAGGAGGAGCAGGCCAAGATGGACGCCCTCAAGGGCGACGGCGGCAACTCCTGGGGCAACCAGATGCGTTCGTACGTGCTGCACCCGTACCAGATGGTCAAGGACCTGCGCACGGAGTACGAGGTCGGCAACCCCGAGTCCGTGTTCAACGGCGAGATCGACGGCTTCCTGGAGGCCGGAATTCGCTGGCGCAAGCAGCAGGAGAAGTAACCTCCCGCGCGAACCCCGATTTGTCGACAAGGCAACTGCCGTCACTTGGACGGCGGTTGCCTTTTTCGTCCGGTGGTATCCGGGATTTACATCACACTCACAGTTTCGTTTTCGCGCAAAGCGTGCGTAGGGGGACATCGCGTACGCAACGGCCTTGACGTTCTTTTGGAAAATGGGAAGGGTGAAGCGTGGCATGCGTATCTCTGGGGCGCATGTGAACCGGGGGGCGTTTCATCGCAGTTACCCCCGTTGATCACCGCCCCGAGCGCCGCCTCATGGACGATGAGCTACTGGGGGTAGCAACCATATGACGAAGAAGACGCGGATCCGTGTCGCTCGGATCGCGGCCGGCGCCGTGATCGCGGCCGGTGCCTCGCTGTCGGCGGCGGGTGCCGCTTCGGCGCTCGACTTCAACATCGGCATCACCGCCGGCGATGAGCCGGACCCGGGCTGCGACCTCGTGGTCGATCCGGAGTGTGAAGACGAGGGTGGGGAGAACCCGGGCGGTGAGAACCCCGGTGGGGAGAACCCGGGCGGTGAGAACCCGGGCGGTGAGAACCCCGGTGGGGAGAACCCGGGCGGTGAGAACCCGGGCGGTGAGAACCCCGGTGGGGAGAACCCGGGCGGGGAGAACCCGGGTGGCGAGAACCCGGGCGGTGAGAACCCCGGTGGGGAGAACCCCGGTGGGGAGAACCCCGGTGGCGAGAACCCCGGTGGCGAGAACCCCGGCGGGGAGAACCCCGTAGAGGAGGAGCCCACCCCGGACGACAACGGTGACGGCGACACCGGCACCACCCCGGACGGCGGCAACAACGCCTCTCCGCAGGACCAGGGCTCCTCGGCCCTCACCGACACCGGCGATGACGTCCCGGCCACCTCGGCCCAGGGCGGCGACGGCAAGGAGCTCGCCGAGACCGGTGCCGCCGAGACCACGTTCCTGCTGATCGGTGCCGCCACGATGATCGCCGGCGGTATCGGCTTCCGGGTGCTGCCGCGCATGATGTCCGGCCGCGGCGGCGCCGCCGCCTGACGGTGGCCGCGCGCATACGCACCGTACGCATGACGTAGGGAGAAGGGCCCGGAGCGCAACCACGCTCCGGGCCCTTCTCCCATGTCTGTGCGACCGGCGTCAGACGGTCTGGTGGGCGAGCAGCGCCACCGCCGCGACCAGCACCGCCAGCAGCGCGATCAGCGTCATGGGGTTCAGCCCCGCGAAGAAGTTCCCTTGCTGCAGCCGCTCGCGGTTCGCGCGGCACACCGGGCACCGGCCCTCGCTCACGGGCGCGGCGCAGTTCGCGCACACCAGCCGGTCGTACGTCATGCGCTCGCCCTCCTCGCACCGGTTCCAGATGAACAACGCCCACCTTCTCGCGAACGTTCCCCTCCACTGTGCCAGGTTCCTGCGGAAGCTGCGTGGGGTCGCTTCGGGAAGGGTGGTTTCGGGTGGTTTCGCGGCCGCGGGCCGTGGAGGGCCGGTCGCGCCCACGCGGCGGAGCCGCACATGTCACAGCCCCGCGCCCCTAGGGGGTTGTGCCCACCCGGCACTGGAACAAAAGGGCGCAAGTCTTGCACAACGGCTTCGGTGCCTGCGCACGCCTGCCCGGTTCGCGTATGGTCACGCTCATCTACCCCCGGCTAACCGTGGTGCATCCGTGATCCGATTCGACAACGTGTCCAAGGCCTACCCCAAGCAGAACCGCCCCGCACTCAGGGACGTCACCCTGGAAGTGGAGAAGGGCGAGTTCGTGTTCCTCGTGGGGTCCTCCGGCTCCGGAAAGTCCACCTTCCTGCGGCTGATCCTCCGCGAGGAGCGGGCCAGCCACGGACAGGTGCACGTCCTGGGCAAGGACCTCGCCCGCGTCTCCAACTGGAAGGTGCCGCAGATCCGGCGCCAGCTGGGGACCGTCTTCCAGGACTTCCGTCTGCTGCCCAACAAGACGGTCGCCGAGAACGTCGCCTTCGCGCAGGAGGTGATCGGCAAGTCGCGCGGTGAGATCCGCAAGTCCGTGCCGCAGGTGCTCGACCTCGTCGGGCTCGGCGGCAAGGAGGAGCGGATGCCCGGCGAGCTCTCCGGTGGTGAGCAGCAGCGCGTCGCCATCGCGCGGGCCTTCGTCAACCGTCCCAAGCTGCTCATCTGCGACGAGCCCACCGGCAACCTCGACCCGCAGACCTCCGTCGGCATCATGAAGCTGCTCGACCGCATCAACCGGACGGGCACCACCGTGGTGATGGCGACGCACGACCAGAACATCGTGGACCAGATGCGCAAGCGCGTCATCGAGCTGGAGAAGGGCCGTCTCGTCCGCGACCAGGCACGCGGCGTCTACGGCTACCAGCACTGACGCTCCACGGAAAGGCTTGATCAGACGCCATGCGCGCCCAGTTCGTCCTGTCGGAGATCGGCGTCGGTCTCCGCCGCAACCTGACGATGACCTTCGCCGTCGTCGTCTCCGTTGCCCTGTCGCTAGCCCTGTTCGGCGGGTCGCTCCTGATGAACGACCAGGTGAACACCATGAAGGGCTACTGGTACGACAAGGTCAACGTCTCCATCTTCCTGTGCAACAAGGCTGACGCCGAGTCCGACCCCAACTGCGCCAAGGGCGCGGTGACCGACGACCAGAAGGGTCAGATCAAGACCGACCTGGAGAAGATGTCGGTCGTCGACTCGGTGTCGTACGAGTCGCAGGACGAGGCGTACAAGCACTACAAGGAGCAGTTCGGCGACTCCCCGCTGGCCAGCTCCCTGACGCCGGACCAGATGCAGGAGTCGTACCGCATCAAGCTGAAGGACCCGGAGAAGTACCAGGTCATCGCGACCGCCTTCGACGGGCGGGACGGCGTGCAGTCGGTGCAGGACCAGAAGGGCATCCTGGACAACCTCTTCGGGCTGCTGGAGGGCATGAACATCGCCGCCCTCGCGATGATGGCGCTCATGCTGGTCGTCGCCCTGATGCTGATCGTGAACACGGTGCGCGTCTCCGCGTTCAGCCGCCGCCGCGAGACCGGCATCATGCGCCTGGTCGGCGCCTCCGGCTTCTACATCCAGACGCCGTTCATCATGGAGGCCGCGGTCGCCGGACTCATCGGCGGCATCCTCGCGTGCGGGTTCCTGGTGCTCGGCCGGTACTTCATCATCGACCACGGACTGGCCCTGTCGGAGAAGCTGAACCTGATCAACTTCATCGGCTGGGACGCCGTCCTGACGAAGCTTCCGCTGATCCTCGCGACCAGTCTGCTGATGCCGGCGTTGGCCGCGTTCTTCGCGTTGCGCAAGTATCTGAAGGTGTGACTCTTGCCAAGAGGGGCGTACGGCCAACCTGCCGTGCGCCCCTTCGCGTTGTCCTAGACTCACCGGCATGTCAGGTCGTGCCCTGTTCTGTCAGCCCCGCCGCATCCGCCGCGGGGCCGCCCTGACCTTGGTGTTCGCGAGCGTGCTCGTCGCCGGCGCGGCCACGGGCAACCTCCCCGAGGCCGACGGCGGGACCACGGCGGAGGGGACCGGTCCGGCCGCTCCCGTCGGCCACCAGGCCGACGTCACCAGGGCGGCCGAGGAGGCCGCCGCCGACGGAACCTCCCCCATGGAGGCCGCCCAGCGGGCCGTCAGCCGCAGCGGGGACCGCTGGGCCGCCGTCTACTCCCCGGACGAGTACGAGGAGTTCGAGGAGGCCCTGGACGGCCGGTACACCGGCGTCGGCCTGTGGGCCCGCGAGCGGGAGGGCCGTATCGAGGTGACGAAGGTGGGCGACGACACGCCCGCCGCCGACGCCGGTATCCGCGCGGGCGACCGGCTGCGCAGCGTCGACGGCCAGCGGGTCGACGGCCGGCCCGTCACGGAGGTCGTCTCCTTACTGCGCGGCGAGACCACCGGCGAGTCCGCCGGCACCACCGTCCGGCTCGGTCTGGAGCGCGGCACGCGCACCTGGCACGAGACCGTGCGCCGGACCAGGCTGTCCCAGGACACCGTCACGGTCCGCGAGCTCGCCTCCGGGGTGACCGTCGTCAAGGTCGGCGCCTTCACCAAGGGCTCCGGCGACGAGGTCCGCACCGCCGTCCGGCAGGCCCCCGCCGGCGCCGGCATCGTCCTCGACCTCCGGGGCAACTCCGGGGGACTGGTCGCCGAGGCGGTCACCGCCGCCTCCGCCTTCCTCGACGGCGGCCTGGTCGCCACGTACGACGTCGAGGGTGAGCAGCGCGCCCTGCACGCCGAGCCCGGCGGCGACACCACCAGACCCCTGGTCGCGCTCGTCGACGGCGGCACGATGAGCGCGGCCGAGCTCCTCACCGGCGCCCTGCAGGACCGCGGAAGGGCGGTCGTCGTGGGCTCCCGCACCTTCGGCAAGGGCTCGGTCCAGATGCCGACCGAGCTGCCCGACGGCTCCGTCGCCGAGCTGACCGTCGGCCACTACCGCACCCCCTCCGGCCACGGCGTCGACGGCCACGGCCTCACCCCCGACCTGGAGGCCGACGAAGAGGCGCTCCAGCGGGCCGAGACGGTCCTCAGCGGGCTCGGCCGGTAGGGCACCGTCGATAATCGGCTTCCCGCCGGCCCCCTCCGTAGTGCGAAAATGGGCGGCACTATGGCTAAGGAAAAAGGGCGCAAGCTGATCGCGCAGAACAAGAAGGCGCGGCACGACTATCTCGTCATCGACACCTACGAGGCCGGCCTGGTCCTCACCGGCACCGAGGTGAAGTCCCTGCGTCAGGGCCGGGCGTCGCTGGTGGACGGCTTCGTCCAGCTCGACGGCAACGAGGCGTGGCTGCACAACGTGCACGTCCCGGAGTACAGCCAGGGCACCTGGACGAACCACAGCGCGCGGCGCAAGCGCAAGCTGCTGCTGCACCGCGAGGAGATCGACAAGCTGGAGTCCAAGTCCCAGGAGACGGGCCACACCATCGTGCCGCTCGCCCTGTACTTCAAGGACGGCCGCGCGAAGGTCGAGATCGCGCTGGCCAAGGGCAAGAAGGAGTACGACAAGCGGCAGACGCTCCGGGAGAAGCAGGACCGGCGCGAGACCGAGCGGGCGATCTCGGCGGTCCGCAGGAAGCAGCGCGCGTAGGCCCGCGCGGAGTGCCGGGGAATATGCTGGCACGGACCCGCGTTGGTCACGTACGATGGCGACAGCACCCCACAGCGGGTGCGGGCCCCCTCCTCGGAGGGACTTGAAAAATCAACATGGGGATGATCGGTTTCGACAGCGGCTGTCGAAGCAGGGGAAGCGTGTCGAGGAAGCGGCCATGATCTCGTAAACCACAGGCCGAAAAAAATAATCGCCAATTCCAAGCGATCTGTCTCCCAGGGCGAGCTCGCCCTCGCTGCCTGATCTTCAGGTAGCGAGCAGCGGCTCCCCTACTTAAGGGAGTGTCAGCCCGGGGATGTTCCCGACCCGGATCCTGGCATCAGCTAGGGAACTAAACCTTGATCCCGGTCACGGGGTGAAGAGGGAAACCACACAGTGACTGGGCCCGTCGGAGACTTGTCGGCGTGATCTCCGGGGCCGAGAAAAGCACAGCCGACTGCACACGGAGAAGCCCTGGTTCCGCACCGTTGGACGCGGGTTCGATTCCCGCCATCTCCACTCCACCCCATGTGGGCACAGGCCCCGTCGCTTCGAGCGACGGGGCCTTTGTCATGCGGTCCGGGAAGCCCGAGGGCCGGGCTGGGGCATCGGGCTTGAGGCGTCGGGCCGAGGTGCCGGGCTTGAAGCGCCGGGCTTGAGGCGCCGGACGAGGCGCCGGGCCGATGCCGCACCGGCCGGTCACGCCCCGCGCGGTGCCGTGCTCGCCCGCTCCGTCAGCCGGGGCGGCAGCAGGGTGGCCTCCGGCACGGGGGCACCGGACAGCTTCCGTAGGAGCAGGTGCACCGCGCGGGTGCCCAGTTCCGCCGACGGCACGGCGACCGAGGTGACCGGGACACGGGCCGACGCGGCGACGGGGGACGGGCAGACGGCGGTCAGGGACAGATCGCCGGGGACGCTCAGCCCCAGCTCCTCGAAGGCGTCGATCAGCGGATCGATCAGCGGTTCGTTGTGCACGACCACCCCCGTCAGCGACGGCAGCTCGCGCACCAGCCGCTCGGCGATCGCGCGGGCGGCGTCACGGCCGGCCCCGCACGGACGCACGGCTGAGGTGAGCCGGTGCCGGTCGGCGGCCGCCGTGAAGCCCTCCACCAGCCGCCGCGCGAACGCGGTCCGCCGCACGTACACCTCCGGCGGCGAGCCGACCAGCGCCACCACCCGGTGCCCGAGCCGCGCCAGATGGTCCACGCACAGCTCACCGGCCGCCCGGAAATCCAGGTCGACACAGGTCAGCCCGTCCGGCTCGGCGGGCACGCCGATCAGCACGGACGGCAAGGCCCCCGTGCGTAACAACGGCAGCCGGGGGTCCTGGAGCTGTACGTCCATCACGATCACCCCGTCCGCCAGCCGGGTGTCCGCGACGCGCCCGAGGCCCTCCTCGCCCTCGCCCTGGGTGAGCATCAGCACATCGTGGTCGTGGGCGCGGGCGGCGGTGACCACCGACACCGCGAACCGGGTGACCACCGGCACATGGACGCCGGAGCGCATCGGGACCGCCAGGGCCAGCACCTTCGACCGGTGGCCGGCCGCGCCCCGGCCACCGCCGTCCGCGCGGTAGCCCAGCTCGCGGACGGCCGCCTGCACCCGGAGCCGGGTCGCGTCGGAGATCGGACGCTTGCCGCTGAGCGCGTACGAGACCGTACTGGGGGAGACCCCGGCGCGCCGGGCCACATCCGTGATCTTCACCATCGGGCGTCCTCATCTGCACGATCCGCGGGGATGCAGAAAGCGGTTTCGAAGCGCTTCGACGGGTGAAGGTATGTGCGGGATCCGTGACCGTCAATGGGTCGGGAGGGAATCGGTGGAGCGGTTCGACGGCCCGAACGGGACAAACGCGCAGAGGGCCACGAGAAGGGCGATCGCGGCCGCCGCCACCGGCACGCCGTACCCGGCCGTCGCCGAGACGTGCTCCACCGTCCAGCCGCCCGCCGCGCTGCCGCAGGCGATCCCGCCGAGCAGACCGGTCACCGCGAGCGTCATGCCCTCGTTCAGCCGGTCCTCGGGCGTGTACCGCTGGACCAGGGTCATGGTGGTGACCATGGTGGGCGCGGTCGCCATCCCGGCGACCAGCAGCGCCCCCGCCAGCAGCACCAGCGAGCCGGTGAGCCCGGCCGCGAGCAGCGGCAGGGTCATCAGCGCGGCCATCGCGGCCAGGCACCACGGCAGCCGGGACCGCGCGGACCCCGCCGGGCGCATCGCCCCGTACAGCAGCCCCGCCGCACAGGAGCCGGCCGCCTGGAGCGCGAGCACGGCGCCGGACGCCGCGCGGTGTCCCCGCTCGTCCGCGAACGCGAGGGTGACGACCTCCAGCGAGCCGAACACCGCGCCCGTCGCGAGACAGACCGCCAGCAGCGGCCGCATGCCGGGCGACCGCAGCGGCGCCCGCGCGGAGGAACGCCGTGCGGCCGGCGGCTCGGTCGACCGCTGGGCGGTGAACAGCACGGTGCCCGTCAGCAGCAGCACGGCACCCACGAGCGTGCCCGCCTCCGGGAAGAACGTCCCGCACAGGAAGGCCGCGAGCACCGGGCCGAGCATGAAGCACAGTTCGTCGGCGGCCTGTTCGAAGGAGTTGGCGGTGTGCAGGGCCGCAGTGTCCCCCTTCAGCAGGTGCGTCCAGCGGGCCCGCGACATCCCGCCGGTGTTGGGGGTGGTGGCGGTGGCGGCGTAGGAGGCGAACAGGGTCCAGTCCGGGGCGCCGTGGCGCACGCAGAGCAGCAGCGCGAGGGAGCCGAGCACGGCGAGCACCGTGGCCGGCAGGGCGACCCGGGCCTGCCCGTACCGGTCGACCAGGCGCGCGGTCCACGGTGCGACCACCGCCGTCGCCGCCAGGCCCGTCGCGGTGACGGCGCCGGCCAGGGCGTACGAGCCCCGCGTCCCGGCGATCATCACGACCGCGCTCACGCCGAACATGCCCATCGGCAGCCGCGCGATCAGGTTCCCCGCGGTGAACGCGCGGGCGCCGGGCAGCGCGAGGAGACGGCCGTACGGTCCCTTGGGGCGGCGGTGCGGGCCCTTCGCGCGGGGCTCGCTCCGCCCGCGCGGGCCGAAGTCGACGGCGACCAGGGTGTCGGCGGTGACCGTGAGCAGGGGAGTGTCCCGGGAGCGGGAGGTCGTCTGGGGCATGACACCACCGTCGCCCGCGCCCATGGGTCCGGTCCAACACCTTCCCGGCACCGATTGACGCACCTGTGTTGTAAGTTCGCGTCATGCCCGCCCCCGCCCACCTCGACCCCCGCCTGTTGCGCGCCTTCGTGACCGTCGCCGAGGAGCTGCACTTCACCCGGGCCGCCACCCGCCTCTACGTCGCCCAGCAGGCGCTCAGCAGGGACGTACGGAGGCTGGAGCGCGAACTGGGCAGCGAGCTGTTCGTACGGACCACCCGCCAGGTGACGCTCACCGCCGACGGCGAACGCCTGCTGCCGTACGCCCGCGCGGCGCTCCAGGCGCAGGACGACCTGCTCGCCGCCGCCGGACAGGCCCGGCCCCTGCTGGTGGACCTCAACTCGCCGGGCCTCGTCACCCCGCGCCGGGTACTCCACCGGGCCCGCGAACTCGCCCCCGCCCACGAACTGATGGCCCGCTACGAGAGCGGGCTGACCGGGGCCGCGGGGGAGCTGCTCGCGGGGCGGCTCGACGCGTCGTTCGGACGGTTCGCGGGCCTCGCCCCCGCACTGCGGGCCGGACTCGACCAGCAGCCCGTGCGCCACGAGCCGATGGCGGTCGTCCTGCCCGAGGACCACCCGCTGGCCGCGCTGGCCGAGGTGCCGCTCGCCGCACTCGCCGGCGAGACGGTCTACGCCGGGGCCGGCAATCCCCGTACGCCGGAGTGGACGGACCTCGCGCGGTCGCTGTTCGAGGGGCGGGGGATCACGCTCGCGCCGCCCGCGCCGCTGGCCGTCGGGGAGGAGGAGTTCCAGCGGATCATGGCCAGGACACGTCACCCGATCCTCGCCGTGGTCGATTTTCCGCCACTGCCCTCGACGGTTCTGCGCCCCCTCGTGGACCCGGTTCCGCTGTCACCCGTGTCCCTGGTGTGGCGGAAGGGGCTGACTCATCCCGCCCTGGACGCCCTCCGGCGGGCGGCGGCCGTCGTCGCCGCCGAGGAGGGCTGGCTGCGGCGGCCGGACCGGGGATGGCTGCCCGAGCGGGACATTGTCGTGATGGGGGCCCGGTGATGTCTCACTACTGACACGAACGACCGCCCCGGGAACACGGGACCTCCACGTACGCTACATTCGGTCCCCGAGCACAGTGTGATAACCGGGGCGCTCGGAGCGGGTGGGGGCCCGGTCCGTCGGCGGGTGCTCGGGTCGTACGCGCGCCGGAAATGTCCTCTGGGGGGAAGTGCGTGCGCGTGGAGAACTGGCGAGAAGACGCCCAACCGGATCGGCCCGAGGCCGTGTCGGCGTTCGACGGGAACGCCGAGGACGAGGACCTGCGCGAGACGAGAGTCCTCCCCCTGAGAGAGAAGCCCGCCGACGCGGACGTGCGCGACGCCGGCTCCCTCGACGACCGCTGGGCCCGCCTCGGAGTCTTCCCCGGCGGTGACGACAAGACCCAGGTCCTGCCCGACACCGCTCACCGCGCGGAGCCCTCCGCCCGGCCCGGACCGCGGCCCGGCGACACCCGTGGCCCCGCGGCACCGTCCGCGGGCCGGCCGGACGGCCCCTGGACCGCCCGGCGCCCCGCGGCGCCGGGGCGGACGACGCCGTCCGGAAGCCCGGTGGACGGTCCCCGGCACGCCGGGCGCCCCGCGGCGCCGCACCGGACCGCGCCGTCCGAGAGCCGGCCGGACGTTCCCTGGGACACCGAGCGCACCACCGCCCTGCGCGTCCCCCGCCAGCCGGGCGGCGCCCCCGGCGCCAAGCCGGCCGACCCCTCCTCCCGACCGGGCGGGGCACGCCCCTCGGGCGGCCGGGGCGTGACCGGCGCCCCACCGTTCGGCACCGGAGCGGCCGACTTCCCGCCGGCTTCCGCGGGCCCGTCGTCCGAGGCCGGGACCGCCGTCTTCCCCGCGGCCTCCGGGCACTCGTCGTCCGCCCCCGGCGCAGCCGACGCCCCGACCGAGTTCCTGAGCCCGTCCTCGGACTCCGGGGCCCCGACCGAGTTCCTGAGCCCTTCTTCGGACTCCGGCGCCCCGACGGCCTCCCGTACCTCCGTCCGTGACCCCTGGCAGGAGGAGGCCGGCGACTCCGCCGCGGCCACCCACGACCCGCACGAGGTGACGGTCCAGCTCGACTCCGTGCAGATAGGGGAGGGCCTCGAACTGCGCCGCGCGCCGGGCCGGGCGGGCGGCGGCGGGCAGGACGCCGCCGGTGGTCCCGTGTTCGTCGACGAGTCCGGCCGCCGCAGCCGGCTCTACCGCCGTATCGGCCTGGCCGTCGGCCTCGCCTGCGCCGGCTACGCCGTCGTCATGGTCGCCACGCTGCTGTCCGGCAACTCCGACGCCCCCTGGATGCCCGTCCCCGGCCAGGAGGACAAGCCCGCCGGTCAGGTCGAGACGACACCACAGCCCACCGAGACGGACGCCACACCCGGCTCCGGCACCGGCCTCCTCCCGGGCGGCACGCCGACCACCGGCACCCCGACCCTGCCCGCGCCCGACACCACCGCCCCCGTGGCGGGCGGCGGAACCGGCACCGGGAACCAGCCGGACGCCGCCGACCCGACACCGCCGACGACCGAGCAGAACAGCACGGACCCGGCCGCCGGCGGTGACGAGGACACCTCCTCCACACCCTCGGACGACACCGTGAGCACACCGCCCGCGGACCAGCCGGTGTCGGAGATCCCAGACCCCGTGACGACCGCCCCCACGGGCGGTGGAGGGGCCGACGGCACCGACGACCTCGCCGATGCCCCCGCCGACCAGCCGGTCGTCGCCGACGACGGCTCCGCCGCTCAGCCGGACCCGTCCACCACCCCCGCCGCACAGTCCCCGGAGAACGTCGTCTGATGGCATCCCGCTCCCCCCGTCACCGGCCTCCCCGCCAGGCCCGTGGCGGTGCCCTGCGTCGCCGTGTACCCCTGCGCCTGCTGCTCCCGGTGCTCGTCCTCGTCGCCCTGGCGGCGATGCTCATGCTGCGCGGATACGTGCACAGCGAGATCCTCGCCGACCACCGTGTCCAGAAACCCGCACCCACCACCCAGGTGCCGAAGGACATACTGGAGGGCGGCCCGGTCATCGACGCCCGCACGGGCAAGCCCCAGAGCCTGAGCGTGCCCGACCACCGCCTCGTCCTCACCTTCGACGACGGCCCGGACCCGACCTGGACCCCGAAGGTGCTCGACGTGCTGAAGAAGCACGACGCGCACGCGGTCTTCTTCGTCACCGGCACCATGGCCTCCCGCTACCCGGACCTCGTCCAGCGCATGGTCGACGAGGGCCACGAGATCGGCCTGCACACCTTCAACCACCCCGACCTCGCCCTCCAGTCCACAAAGCGCATCGACTGGGAGCTGTCGCAGAACCAGCTCGCGATCACCGGCGCGGCCGGCATCCGCACCTCCCTCTTCCGCCCGCCGTACTCCTCCTTCGCCGAGGCCATGGACAACGAGTCCTGGCCGGTCACCCAGTACATCGGCAGCCGCGGTTACCTCACCGTCGTCAACAACACCGACAGCGAGGACTGGAAGCGGCCCGGCGTCGACGAGATCATCCGCCGCGCCACGCCCGAGGGCGGCAAGGGCGCCATCGTCCTGATGCACGACTCCGGCGGCGACCGCAGCCAGACCGTCGCGGCGCTCGACGAGTTCCTGCCCGGCCTCAAGGACAAGGGCTACGAGTTCGACAACCTCACCGAGGCCCTGGACGCGCCCAGCGCGCACAGCCCGGTCACCGGCGCCGAACTCTGGAAGGGCAAGGCGTGGATCTTCCTGGTCCAGGCCTCCGAGCACATCACCGACGTCCTGGTGGTCGGCCTCGCGATCATCGGCACCCTGGTCATCGCCCGTTTCGTCCTGATGCTCCTCCTCTCCGGCGTCCACGCCCGCCGGGTCCGCCGGAAGAACTTCCGCTGGGGCCCGCCGGTCAACGAACCGGTGACGGTGCTGGTCCCGGCGTACAACGAGGCCAAGTGCATCGAGAACACCGTCAACTCCCTGATGGCGAGCGAGCACCCGATCGAGGTCCTCGTCATCGACGACGGTTCCACCGACGGCACCGCCCGCATCGTCGAGGCGATGGGCCTGCCCAACGTACGGGTGATCCGCCAGCTCAACGCGGGCAAGCCGGCCGCGCTCAACCGGGGTCTGGCCAACGCCCGTTACGACATCGTCGTGATGATGGACGGCGACACCGTCTTCGAGCCGTCCACGGTCCGCGAACTCGTTCAGCCCTTCGGCGACCCCAGGGTCGGCGCGGTGGCGGGCAACGCCAAGGTCGGCAACAAGGACAGCCTCATCGGCGCCTGGCAGCACATCGAGTACGTGATGGGCTTCAACCTGGACCGCCGGATGTACGACATCCTCGGCTGCATGCCGACCATCCCCGGCGCGGTCGGCGCCTTCCGCCGTTCCGCCCTGGAGCCCATCGGCGGCATGAGCGACGACACCCTCGCCGAGGACACCGACGTCACCATGGCGCTGCACCGCGCCGGCTGGCGCGTGGTCTACGCCGAGAACGCCCGCGCCTGGACCGAGGCCCCGGAGTCCGTCAGCCAGCTCTGGTCCCAGCGCTACCGCTGGTCGTACGGCACCATGCAGGCCATCTGGAAGCACCGCCGCGCGGTGATCGACAAGGGCCCCTCCGGCCGCTTCGGCCGCATCGGCCTGCCCTTCGTCTCCCTGTTCATGATCGTGGCCCCGCTGCTGGCCCCGCTGATCGACGTCTTCCTGCTCTACGGCGTCGTCTTCGGCCCGACCCAGAAGACGATCACGGCGTGGCTGGGCGTCCTCGCCATCCAGGCGGTCTGCGCGGCCTTCGCCTTCCGCCTCGACCGCGAACGCATGACCCACCTGATCTCGCTGCCGCTGCAGCAGATCCTCTATCGCCAGCTCATGTACGTCGTGCTGCTCCAGTCCTGGATCACCGCGCTCACCGGAGGCCGCCTGCGCTGGCAGAAGCTGCGGCGCACCGGCGTCGTCGAGGCGCCCGTCGGCGGAGCGGTACCGAGCCAGAGCCGGCGCAGCGATGATCGGAGGCCCGTGGCATGACCCACGGATACACGACCGGTACGGGCACGAGCCCGGAACCGGCGGGCCCGTACGGAACGCCGCACGCGGGGAGCGCGGGCGCGGTCCCGGAGACGCCGTACACACTCCCGCAGCAGCGCGCGGCCGAACCCGCGCCCGAGCCGGCTCCCGCTCCGGCGGCCAAGAAGCCGGGCCGGGACCGGTACTTCGACCTCCTGAGGGCGGTGGCCCTCTTCCGGGTGGTCCTCTACCACCTGATGGGCTGGGCCTGGCTGCCCGTGGTGTTCCCGTCCATGGGCGTGATGTTCGCCCTCGCCGGCAACCTCATGGCGCGCTCCCTCAAACGTCCGGCCGTACAGGTCGTACGGAGCCGGATGCGCCGACTGCTGCCACCGCTGTGGCTGATGGGCGCGTTGGGTGTGGCAGGCATGCTGCTGCAGGGCTGGGGGCCCGACGACGACGGTCATCCGGGCTGGTGGTGGTTCCACCTCCTCTACTGGATCCTGCCGCTGAGCGACCCGCCCTATGGCGAGGATCTGCCCGGTATCCATGGCATCCTGGGCGAGAACTGGGCCTCGGACTTCGCGGGTCCGCTGTGGTACATCCGCGCCTACCTCTGGTACGTGCTGCTCTCCCCGTTCCTCCTGCGCGCCCTTCGCGCGTTCCCGTGGGTGACGCTCCTGGCGCCTCTGGCGCTCTCGGCCGCCCTCGAGTTCGGCTACCTCAACCTGCCCGGCGAGCGGTTCCCCTCGGCCCTCACGGACTTCAGCACCTTCGGCGCCTGCTGGGTCCTGGGCATGGCCCATCAGGAGGGCATCCTCAAGCGCCTCCCGCGCTACATCGTGCCCTCGGTGGCACCGGTGATCGCTGCCCTGGGTCTCTGGTACGCCTTCAGGCAGGGCTTCAAGACCGGCTACGACCTGGACTCCATCCCCTTCGCCCAAGCCGTCTGGTCCTTCGCGACGGTGCTCCTGCTCCTGCACCTGAGCCCGTCGTGGTCCGAGTGGCCGCGCCCGCTGCGCCGCTGGGACCGGCTGATCACGCTGCTCAACTCGCGGGCGGTGACGATCTACCTGTGGCACAACCTCTGCATCCTGATCGCCGCCACGCTGTGGGACCAACTGTGGGGCTTCGACGTGCTGTACGAGAACGTCCCCTGGCTTCTGGAAAGCCCCTGGCCGGTCCTGGTCCTCGCCTGGGTGCTCATCGGCAGTTGTGTCGTGTGGTTCGGCTGGATGGAGGACGTGGCGGCGAAGCGCAAGCCGCAATTGTGGCCGGACGGAAGCAAGAGCAAGCGTTCCCAGCCGAGCGCCGGGGTGCACCGGGGCTGACATCACGGTGCTGACGCGCGAAGCGGGCGAGGGCCGTCGGAAGTGTTACCCGACGGCCCTCGCCCGCTTCGCTTGCAGCCGTGCGGCTCACCCGATGGCGATGCGTGTCTTCCAGTAGCTCGCCGTTCCGATGATCTCGGTGCCGGATCCGGACAGGACGGTCCTGCCGCCGGCGTAGAAACGGACGGTTCCGTCGGTGCGTGCGGTCCAGATGTCGGGGATGGCGTCGCCGTTGGCGTCCGGCGTGCCGATCAGCAGGTAGATGCTGGAGCTGCCCCAGCCGGAGGCGCCGTAGACGGCGTCGGTGCCGTCGGCGGAGTTGGCGGCGGAGGCCAGGGAGGTCAGGTCGGTTCCGCCGCCGGCGGCCTTGATGCCCTTGCGCAGGAGGAGCCGGCCGGAGGCGTCGCTGCGGTAGACCAGGTCGGTCACCCCGTCGCCGCTGATGTCGGCCGCGGTGACGATGTCGCGGTCGGCCCAGGGGGTGGAGGACAGCCGGATCGCCTTGTCGACGGTGGCGCCGTGGTAGCCGGTGAAGGCCCAGATCTCCTCGCCCACGGTGGCGAAGAAGTCCGTGCGGCCGTCCCCGGTGGCGTCGCCCGCCGAGACGATCTGGGTGAGGGAGGCGGGGCTGGGCGCGTTGTCGGGCAGGAGGATCTCCACCCGGCGGTCGATGTTGACCGCGCCGTAGCCGTCGCCGGGGTAGACCCAGAGCTTGCTGCCGACGCGGACGATGAGGTCCTGGAGGCCGTCACCGCCGTAGATGTCGCCGTTGTGGGTGATCAGGGCGCCCTTGAAGTGGCCGGAGGGTGCGGCGACGTACGGGGGCAGGTTGTCGCCGTTCGGGTCCTTGTCGGGGTTGGAGCGGTAGGCGCCGGACATGGAGTAGTCCAGGTCGCCCGAGCCCTTGGCCAGGTCGTTGGTGGCCTGGGAGGGGTACAGCGCCAGATTGCCGCCCTCGGTGACGACCATCAGGTCCGGCAGTTTGTCGCCGGTGAAGTCGCCGGGGGTGTCGGCCTGGTCGCGTGGGGTGACGTAGAAGAAGTACTTCGTCGCCTGGGAGGGGTTGCCCGCACCGTCGACGGTGCGCACGTACAGCACGTTGGGGCCGGCGGTCGGCGGCTTCGCGTTCGCCAGCGTCGCGCTGACGCTCGTGGCCGTCCCGGAGGCGCGGCTCACGGAGAACGGGTAGCTCGCCGAGTTGAAGCCGTACTCGTAGCGGACCACGTCCGTGTTCAGTGCGCGCACGGTGAAGGATCCGGGCGTGCCGAACTTCTTCGCGGACCAGTTGGCGTCCTCGGCGTCGTTGCCGAAGCCGTTCTCACTGCCGTCGGCGTTGGGGAAGTCGGTGGAGCTGACCTTGGGCGGTTTGGGCGCGGTGGTGTCCAGGACGAAGCGGCAGGGTGTCTTGGCGGGGGCGTAGGCGGAGGTGGAGTTGGCGTCGTCGATCGCGCGCACCCGCCAGGAGTAGAGGGTGTTGTTGGTGAGCTTGCTGGTGGCGAACCCGCCGGTGGTGCGCAGAGCGACGTCCTTGTCGCCGCCGACGGAGACGTTCCCGGTGGTCTTCAGCAGGTCACCGGTGGTGTCCCACTTGCCCGTCGGCCACAGGTCGAAGTCCAGGCGGTCGAGGTTGTTGTCCTTGTCGGACGCCCGTGCGGTGAAGGTCAGGTCGCCCGAGCCCATGCGGACGTACGGTTCGGTGGTGGTGCACTTGGCGTCCGGGCCGAGGTCGAGGGACTTGGAGTCGACGACCGGCTTGCGGTTGTAGACGAGTTCCAGTATGGGCGCGTTGTCGCCGTTGGCCCGGAACTTCTTCCACGCGTACTGCGATTTCTCGTCCCGTGCCCGCAGCCCGAACGTGATGCTGTCCTTGCCCTGGTCGGCCCGCTGCTGCGCGGCCTTCTTCACGTCGAAGGTCTCGTAGGCGTCCCGGCAGCCGGACTTGTAGCCGTGCGCGAAGCTCTTGGTCGCGAACTTGTTGCCGTCGGTCAGCTTCGGCGCGTTCTTCCAGTTGGTGTGCCCGTTGACCGCTCCGGTGAGGTGCACGCTCATCGAGCGGGCGCTGCACGACCAGGAGTACGTCTCCAGCATCCGCAGCTTCGCACTGGTGATCTTCGTGCCCTTGAGATCCTTGTCGAAGGCGATGTTGAAGTACGAGCGCGAGGTACCCCAGGTGTCCGACTCGAAGCCGACCCGCGCCTCGTGCGTACCGCCCTTGTTGAAGCCCTTGCCGTTGTAGAACGTGGCGTTGGGGTGTCGGCTGTAGGCGGTGGTCCAGTTCTGGGTGTGCTTCTTCACCGACGGGTCGACGAACACCGGATAGGTGGTCGCCGGGTCGTCGAGGAAGGACGGCTCGGGGGTGAGGACCCAGTTCGCCCCGGTCAGGTCCGCCTCCACCAGCTCACCGCGAGAGTCGGGCGAGGGCCCGTCGAGCCCGGCCAGGCCAAGGGTGGCCGCTGGACCGGGCTGTGTGGGCGCGGGCGTCGGCTCCGCCGGCGCGGACGGCAATGGTGACTCCGACACCATCACCTCGGGACCGTCGCTGGCCGCCGGCAGGGTTTCCGGGGTGGTGTCGGCCTGTTCGTCGGTCTCGATGAGCTCCTCGGTCGGGCTCGCGCCGTTGCTCGGCTCGTCCGAGGGCGAGGTGCTCGGCTCCGGGCTCTCCTCGGCGGTCGGCTGTGCGGTCGCGCCGACGCCGCCGTCCGTCACCGCCGGCGCTCCGCTGCTGTCCCACATCAGCGGGGTCGGCGAGACCGCGATCTCTTGGGCGTAGAAGTTCTCGGCGGACAGGACACCCGTGACCGGGTCCAGCCGGAAGGTCAGGTCCGGAGAGGTGATGCCGTACGACAGCCGCTGGGCACGGGGGTCGGCTGCTGCCTGCCGGTTCTTCAGGACCAGTAGTTGGGCGAAGCCTTCGTCGTCGGCCGTGAGCACCAGATCGGCGCCCGGGAAGATCTCCGGGTACAGGGCCCGCGAACCGTCGATGACGGGGGCGGGGACGGCGCCCGGCCAGGTGAGCTGGATGTCGTGGCCGTCGACGGTCAGGGTGACGAGCGGGCTCGCGGTTTCGTCCGAAGCGGCCCCGGCCCCGTTGAGCAGAGAGACGCGGCGTACGGTCGAGCGCGAGGCACGCCGGTCCTCCCGCGTCGGCGAGCCCTTGTCGGAACCGGCCGAGAAGACCATCCGCGCGTTGGTCGCCTTCGGTTCCCAGCCGTCCTCGGTGCGGTGGAGGTCGTAGTCGATGTCCTTCCACTCGCCGCCCACCTTGGCCCGGATCGGCGAGGAGTGCAGGTTCTTGACCATGAGGCCGTCGGGCCGCGCCCACGTGGTGGAGCGCGCCGTACGCGATGCGGTGACCTCGACGGGCTTGCCGGTCTTCCGCGCCCGTGACACAGCGGTGGCTTCGGTCACCGGCTTCACACTTCGGTCGCGGTGCGGTTCCCCGTGTGAGCCGGAGTCGTCCAGGCCGAGGCCAACGAAGGTGATGCCAGTGGCGGCGAGAGCCGCGGTCAGTACGGCGGCGGTGGTCCGATTTCCGGGCAGCCCCAGGCGCCGGGTGCGCTCTGTGCGCGTCATCGGGCGAGTTCCCCTTCCCCCCTTGGAACCGGCACGGAAACAGGCGCGGCCGGGCGAGCCGATGATGACCCATGAGCGCGCCGACGTCACGCTTCGCGTTGAACACGTGGGATGAGCGGAACGAGCACCGGGGCCGTACCTCCAGAGGACACGAATTACCGTCAACTGCCGTTTCAGGCTTTTAAGCTGACCTCAATTCAGTTTCAAGCAGGGCAAAAACTCCTCGCGTAGATGAGTGTTTGCGACTGAATCCGATGAATCGCGCGCTACCTCAGGGAAATGCGGGTGTCGGCGTTACAGTCGATAGGCGAGAACTGTGCATTACGGAAGGTTATGAAGTGTTACGCAACGTGATGGTGATCACATCGGCGCGGTCGATCTGGCGGAACTTCACAGACGCTGCACAAAATCAGCTCATCTGATACGCCATCACGCGTGGTCCGAACCCGGTCCCGCCTCACTGGTCCGGGGGGACCCCGTCGTGTTCGGTCGCTACTCACCTGCCCGCCGTGGCCGCACGCGCCGTGTGCGCGCGGCCGTCGTGCCCACCATCGGGGCGGCCCTGCTGGTGGGCCTCCTGCCCACGCAGTCACTGGCCCTTCCACCCGATCCGTCCGTGGCCGAGAAGGGCCGTGAAACCCTTGACCTCGAGGCGCTCGACCAGGATAAGCCGCTTTCGGGCGAGGCCTTCGAGCGGGACCTGGAAACCCTGAAGGTCGACGTCCCCGCAGACCAGGAACAAGCCCCGGCCGGCACGGCGACGGCGCCTGCCGCCGACTCCGGGCTCGTCAGCTTCGGCTCTGCCGCGGCGGCCGACCAGGCCACCGTGCGCGCGGGCACGGACGCCCAGCAGGTCGACCTCACCCCGGTCGAGGACCTTCCCGTCAGCCTCGGGCAGGCTGCGGACCAGCCCGCGCCCACCGGCACCTGGCAGGTGTCCGTCACCGCCCGCACCGCGCCCGTCTCCCAGGGGGTCGACGGCGCGCTCATCACCGTCCAGGCTCCCGCCACCGGCTCCGTGCCTGTCTCGGTCGAGCTCGACTACGCGAAGTTCAAGAACCTCTACGGCGCGGACTGGGCCTCCCGGTTGCGCTTCGTCCAGTTCCCGGAGTGCTACCTGACCACGCCCGACGTCGAGGCGTGCCAGACGTACGAGGAACTGGAGACGACCAACGACACCAGGACCCAGACGATCACCGCGACGGTCGACACGGCGGCGGACGGCACCGTCACACCGGCCGTGGCGAAGACCTCCGAAGCCACCGGGCCCTCCGTCGTTCAGGCCGCGTACCGCGCCTCGGTCACGCCGGCCGCAGCAGGTGGCGACACGGCCGTTGTCGGCGCGGTCGATTCCGGCGGAGGCGCGGGAGGGACCTTCAAGGCCACGCCGCTGGCCTCCAGCGGCTCCTGGCAGGCCGGTGGCTCCTCGGGAGCGTTCACCTGGTCGTACCCGCTGACGGTTCCCGCCGCTCCGGCAGGTCCCGCTCCGCAGATCGCCTTCACCTACAACTCCCAGTCGGTGGACGGCCGCGTCGCGGTCTCCTCACCCCAGTCCTCCTGGATCGGTGAGGGCTGGGACTACGACCCCGGTCACATCGAGCGCCGCTACCGCTCCTGCCAGGACGACCGCAAGACCCTGGACGCGGGCACCCCCAACAACACGGCCAAGGCGGACAAGACCTCCGACCTGTGCTGGGTGTCGTACAACGCGGTGATGTCCCTGGGAGGCAGGAACGTCGAGCTCGTGCGGGACGCCCCCGCGGGCAGCGACCCGGAGACCGACACCGAGGTCTACCGTGCCCAGACCGACGACGGCACCCGCGTCGAGCGCAGGACGGGCGGGACCAACGGCGACGACAACGGCGAGTACTGGATCGTCACCACCACGGACGGCACCAAGTACTACTTCGGCCTCAACCAGGTCGGCGGCGGTCACTCCGACGCCAACTCCGTTTCCACCGTGCCCGTCTTCGGCAACCACCCGGGGGAACCCTGTCACGCCACCGCGTTCGCCGACTCCCGCTGCGGGACCGGCCGGCAGCAGGCCTGGCGCTGGGGCCTCGACAAGGTCGTCGACGTGCACGGCAACGTGATGGTCGTCAACTGGAAGCAGGAGACGAACCACTACGCGGTGAAGAAGAAGTTCTCTTCCCCCGAGCAGTACGAGCGTTCCGCCTACCCGACGACCATCGAGTACGGCATGCGCTCCTCCGACCTCACCAAGCCGTCCGCGACGGTCGAGTTCGGCGCCGAGCAGCGCTGCCTGAAGTCGGAGACGGCCTGCGACGCGGCGAACTTCGCCAAGACCGACGATCCTGGGGCCTACCGCCCCTGGTGGGACACTCCCGGCAACCTCAACTGCAAGTCGACGTCGAAGCTGTGCCCCGCCTTCCCGTCGTTCTGGACGCAGATGCGTCTGGACACGGTGACGACGAAGGCCGCCCGCGCCGGCCAGACCGGCCTGGGCAAGGTCGACACCTACCAGCTCCACCAGTCCTTCCCGGAGGACTGGTACGACACGGCCCCCGGTTTGTGGCTGAACTCGATCACCCGCCGGGGCTTCGCCCCCGGTGACACCACCGGCACTCTCCAGCACAAGGACGGTGTCAGCTTCGCCGAGTACTCGGTCGGCTCCACGTCACCCCTGCGCGCGAGACTGAAGGACCGCCAGCTTCCCAACCTCGTGCCCAGCGGCCCGGACGACCAGCGTCCCGCCTTCACCCGGCCCCGCATCGGTACGGTCGCGACGGAGCACGGCGGTGACATCGAGGTCGAGTACAAGGGCGGCTGCGCCAGTGAGCCGTCCGAGGACAAGGGCAAGGACAACGGCACCTGCTACCCGGTCCGCTGGTCGCCGGACGGTGACGAGAAGACGCCGGCGAAGGCGTGGTTCAACAAGTACGTCGTCCACTCCGTCACCCAGACCGACAAGGTCACCTCGCACGGCAAGCCCGTTTATACGACGTACAAGTACACCGGCCCCGCCTGGGCCAAGAGCGACGACGAGTTCACCCGACCGTCCCTGCGGACGTTCAGCGTCTGGCAGGGCTACCGCCAGGTCGCGGTCACCAAGGGGAGCAAGACCACCTCCCAGTCGGGCGAGCCACAGGGGCAGTCGTACTCCGAGACCCGGTACTTCCAGGGCACGGGCGGACAGGTCAAGGACTCCACGGGTACGTACACGCTGGTCACCGACGACGCACCGCAGTACGCGGGCATGACGGCGGAGAGCATCACCTACCTGGACTCCGACAAGCGGGTGCAGAAGCGTGCCCTGAGCTTCCCCTGGTCGAGGCAGACCGCCTCCCGCTCCCGTGAGGCCGAGAACGGCACCGCCCTCGACCCGCTGCTCGCCCACCGCACCGGCGTCAAACGGTCGGACGAGATCCAGACCGTCGACACGAGCTGGCGGGCGGTACGGACCCTGACAACCGTCGACGACACCTACGGTCTGCCGGTCCAGGTCGAGACGTCCGTGGTCAAGCCGAACGGCACCGGCGAGACCCTGTCCGACCAGAGCTGCACCAGGACGTCGTACGTGCACAACACCACGGCGTGGCTGATCGGCCTGACGAAGGAACAGCGGACCACGGGCACCTCGTGCGCGGGGTACGACACCGCGGACCCCGCGACCAAGCTCGTCAAGGCGGTCCACAACAGCTACGACAACCTGTCGTACGGCGCGACCCCGACCAAGGGCCTGCTCACCTCCCAGGCCGGTGTCGACGGTGCCGGGACCTCCTACTCGGTCGTCACCAGCACGACGTACGACCCGCTGGGCCGCGTCCGCACGGTCGCCAGCCCGGGCGTCGGCACGACCGAGACGCAGTACACCCCCGCGGACGCCGGCGGTCCGGTCACCGCCACCAAGGTGATCAACGCCAAGGGCCATGCCGTCACGACGACCTTCGACCCCGGCCGGAGCCTGGCGCTGACGGTCACCGACGCCAACGGCCGGGTCACGCGCAACGAGTACGACGCCCTCGGGCGCCTGGTGAAGGGCTGGTCGCCGTCCCGCTCCTCCGGCGGCAAGTCGCCCGACGTGGAGATCTCGTACCAGGCGGCGATCGCCACCGCCGAGACGACCCGCCCTGCCGCGGTCACCACCAAGAACCTCAAGGACGACGGGACGTACAGCCGTCAGGTGGCGATCTACGACGGCCTGATGCGCCCCGTGCAGACGCAGTCCGAAGCCCACGGCCCCGGCCGTGTCGTCACCGACACCACCTACAACGACCACGGCCTGGTCGACGAGCAGACCAGCGGGTACCTCGCGAAGGGCGAACCGGCCGCCGAGCTCTTCGCCCCCAGGTCCCGGTCCCTGATCCCGAGCTGGATCAAGTACCGCTACGACGGCCTGGAGCGCAAGCAGCGCGAGTCGACGTACCACGACGGCGACTTCGCGTACGCGACCTACACCTACTACAGCGACACCAGCACGTACGTTGACCCCGCCGGATCCACGGTCCCGCGGACCCGCACCTTCACCGACGCCCTCGGCAGGGTCACCTCCGTCCGCCACTACAAGGACGACGGGAGCACCGCCGAGGGGCGCGCCACCTCGTACGAGTACGACGCGCGCGGCTACCGCACCAAGGTCACCGACCCGGCCGGCAACGCGTGGACGTACACGTACGACGCACGGGGACGGGTGACCTCCGCCACCGACCCCGACACGGGCGAGACGAAGACGTGGTACGACGAGGCCGACCGGCCGGAAAAGGTGACGGACGCCGAGTCCAGGACGACGTACACCGAGTACGACGAGCTGGGCCGGGTGGAGTCCGTCCGTGAGGGCTCCGCGACGGCCGTCCCGGTCAAGGAGTTCACGTACGACAGCTTGCCGGGCGCGCTCGGGCAGCCGGTCGCCTCGATCCGGCACACCTTGAACGGGGACTACATCGAGCGCGTCACCGGTTACGACACCGAGTACCGGCCCACCGGCACGGAGACGGTAATCCCGCCCAGCTCGCTGACGACGGGCGTCGCCGGGACCTACACCTACGCGTACACCTACACACCCGTCACCGGACAGGTCCAGTCGGTCACGCTGCCCGCCGTGGGCGGGCTGGCGCAGGAGAAGGTCGTCACCCGCTACAACGCGGACGGCCTCCCCGAGTCGACGTCGGGCCTGGCCTGGTACACGTCCGATGTGACCTACTCGCCCTACGGCGAGGCCCTGCGCACGGTGTCCGGCGCGCAGCCGTACCGGGTGTGGACGACGAACTTCGTCGACCCGCACACCGGCCGGCTCCAGCGCACGGTCGCGGACCGTGAGACCTCCGGTCCGCACCGCATCGCCGACGGCTACTACGCGTACGACAAGTCCGGCACCGTCACCTCCCACGCACGCCGGCTGACGGACGCCTCGGGCTCGTCGTGGGACACCCAGTGCTTCACCTACGACGTGATGGGTGAACTGCTCAACGCCTGGACGTCGAACATCACCCCGACCGGCTCCGACGACGGCTGCAAGGCGTCGAACGGCGCGACCTGGGGCCCCCGCACGGACTACATGGCCTCGTCCGGTCCGGTGGCCGACGCCCCCGACGCGTCGACGGACGTGTCGAGCCCGGACACCTCGCTGGCCTCCACCCGGGCGGCCACCGCTCCCGACGCGGCTACGGTCTCCACCGGAGGGACCGCCTACCACCAGTCCTTCACCTTCGACTGGCTCGGCAACCGCGCCGCCATGACCGAGCACGACCCGGCGGACGCGACGAAGAACGTCGGCTTCACGTACGGCCACGGAACGACCCAGCCGCACACGCTGAAATGGGTCAGCTCCGACCCGGCCGGCAAGGGCAGCAGCTACGCGTACGACGCGACGGGCAACACCGAGGTCCGCGACCTGTCCGCCACCACGCAGAACCTCACCTGGACGCACGAGAACAAGCTCGACACGATCACGGACGACGGCAAGAAGACCACGTACGTCTACGACACCGCCGGAAACCGCGTCCTGGAGAACTCCCCGTCGGGTTCGACGCTCTACCTGGGCGAGACCGAGGTGACGACCGACGCCACCGGGGCGATCGTCCGGGCCTCCCGCACCTACGGGCAGGCCGGCGCACCGTCGGTGACCCGCACGACGAGCAACGGCGCGACGACGGGTCACCAGCTCAGCGTGCTGCTCACCGACCACCTCGGCACGGCGAACACGGCGGTCTCCCTGTCGAGCGGCCAGGCGGTCACCCGCCGGGCCTTCAAGCCCTACGGCGAGACCCGCGGGACCAAGCCGTCGGCCTGGCCGAACAAGCGCGGCTACCTGGGCGTCGGCATCGACGACACGGCCACCGGGCTGACCCACATCGGCGCCCGCGAGTACGACCAGGACTCCGGCCGCTTCCTCTCGGCGGACCCGGTCATCGACATCGCGGACCCGCTCCAGATGAACGGGTACGCGTACAGCAACAACAATCCGGTCACCCACTCGGACCCCACCGGCCTGTTCTGCGACGGATGCAGCGTGAACAACCCGGACTCCGTCTGGACCCCGGAGAACGGCCCCGGCTGCACCACGACGCACTGCTACGACCACGACGGCAAAATTCTCTACTCGACATCCGGAGGTGGCAAAGGCGGAGGCGGCAGCACTGGCAGCGTTGGTACCACCAATTCAGCAGCCGCTGATTACCGGTGTGGGTTCCCAGGCTGTTCCTCGGCTAGTTACAGCGGGTATGGGAAATCGGTAGACGAGCACATCAAAAATTCCCTCCCCTACCACTCTCCCGTCCCCGGGGTTGAGGGAATCTGGAAGGCGCTCAAGTCCGTGGTTCTCCCGGATGTCGGCGAGTGGAAGGCGTGCGGAAAAAACCCCGGCATCAATTCCCATTGCGGCTGGGCCGCGACTGACCTTCCCTGGTTCAAGGCCCTGAAGGGCTTGAAGTTCCTGAAGGTGAAGAAAGCCGATGATGCTGTTGATGCAGTCACGTGCACGCGATGCTTCCTAGCCGGCACGGACGTCCTCATGGCCGACGGGACCACCAAGGACATCGAGGACGTCGAGCTCGGGGACGAGGTCCTGGCCACCGACCCGGAAACCGGCGAGACGGGCCCCCGTAAGGTCACCCGCCTCATCGTCACCGAGGACGACAAGCACTTCAACGAGCTGTCGATCGCCACGGCCGACGGCATCGAGGAACTCACCGCGACCCACGAGCATCCCTTCTGGTCCCCGTCGGAGCGGGACTGGATCGAAGCGGGCGAACTCGCCGCGGGCATGACCCTGCGCACCGACACCGGCGACACAGTCATCGTCACCGGAAACCGTGCCTTCACTATGCATGCCCGTACCTACAACCTCACGGTTGACGACCTGCACACGTACTATGTGCTGGCGGGGAATACTCCGATACTGGTTCACAACAGTGGAGGGTGCATTCCGGCCCTCCGGGATTGGAGCAGCCAACGCTTCCAGTTCGGGAACCAGGCCTTCCTTCTGGACAAGAAGGGAATGGAGCACATCCTCACTCGTCATCATCCGAAGATGTGGGATGGCTCGGTAAAGGCTCAGCAGTCTTTCTTCGACCCCAAGATGAGCGTTGCTGATGTTCAGGACGCAATCGGGCAGGTCATGCGCCAGAACAGAGATACGCTCGTTCAGCGAGGAAGCAGGGGTATGTATCAGATTCAGGGAAACGTCAACGGAGTAGACTATGTTCTCGGCATGAATAAAGGCCGAGTCGGCCAGTTCTACCCTGTTACTCCCTGACATGAGGAATCACGGCGTGATCGAGATCGAGACGTACCTGAGGGATTCGGGCGGCAAGTTCGTGCAGGTCGATGCTTGCACCGCACGCCCAGCTGATGCCGACTACGTCGAGGGTGCGATGCGAATCGCCATCCACGGAGTTGAGATCATCGGGATCAGTGAATGGGATTATGTTGACCAGCTGTGGGCATACATGGCCAGCATGGTCCCGCAACTCTTGGCCGCGGGGTACGCGTCGACTTATTTCCCGGATCAGCCGATTGAGCTCTCTTTTCGACGGCAAGGGTCTCAGGTTCTCGTTTCGGCGAAATCGGGCGACGGCGCGAAGAGGGCGAGCGTTTCAGCGTCTGATTTCGTGGCGGCGCTGAGGGGTGCGGGAGCGGCGTTCTTCGGCAAGATGTCGGAGCTTCTCCCGGAGAACGCGGACTCCTATTCGGAGTCTCGTCGCGAATTGTTGTCGTGAATTGACTCGACGCTGAGAGGCCCCGCCAGAGCCGACTCTGGCGGGGCCTCTCGCCGTCTTGACGACAGTAGCTGACGGCAACGTCAGTGGACGAGCGCGTTGCAGGGTGGCGGTTCATCGCCGTCGGAGCGCGCCGTCTCGGTGGTCTCCGGGCTACCGAGCGCGGTGCCGAGGGTGTCGATGACGTCGCGCTGGAGGCGGAGCCGGACGTGGGCATAGACGGTGGCTGTGACGCCGATGTGGGCGTGGCCGAGGAGTTCCTTGATCACGACGAGTTCGACGCCCTGTTCCAAGAGCAGAGTGGTGGTCGAATGGCGGAGGTCGTGGAAGCGGATGCGGCGGAGGCCGGCCTTGCGGAGGAGCGTGGTGAAGGTGCGGGTGAGGTTGGTCGGGTCGATCGGTCGGCCCTGCGCAGTGGTGAACACGTGCCCGTCGTGCCGCCATGTGGTGCCTGCGGTCGCACGTTCGCGCTGCTGCTGATCGTGGTGGAGCTTCAGCGAGTGGCGGCAGAGGGTGGGGAGGGCGATGCGGCGTTCGGAGGCCCGGGTCTTGGTGGGCAGTGTGGTGAGCCCGCCTGCGGCGGTGCGCTGAAGGGTGCGGCGGATGGCGGCGGTGCCCGCGTCGAGGTCGAGGTCTTCCCAGTGCAGGCCGAGGAGTTCGCCCTTGCGGAGTCCGGTGTGGAGGGCGAGTTCGAACAGCGCGTGCAACCGGTGTCCGCGCGTGGCCGCGAGGAGTCGGCGGGCTTCGTCGGTGGTGAGGGGGTCGAAGCGGTGGGGTACCGGTGCGGTAATTGCGAGAACGGCTTGGCCGTCTGTGCCACGTCGTGGGGCGTGGCCCTTCGTCGCTCGGCGGGAGGCATGTGCCGTTTTGAAAAGCGGGAGCATCTCGGCCCGCGGTGTTCACGTTCCGCTCATCTGAGTGCGCGAGTTACATCCGCCAGGCGGATGTTCACTCTTTTCGGCAAGGTGAGGGGGCATGGGTTCCCGGAGAGATCGTGTCCCGCCGGGTGATGCAGCCGGTCACGTACGGGGAATGTGCGGGGCACCGCCACATCGGCGCGGTCCAGGGCCGCCGACAGTGCTGACGGCAGGTAGGCCGCCCGCGATGCCGGCGGTGCTCACCCTCGAAGCGGGGCACGATTCGAGGCGCAGCCGCCCGCTCGGTGCGCCCCACCCACCGGTTGTTCGCCACTGATCTCTCCCCGCGTGCAGGCGAGGCGCGGGCGCGCTGCCCATCCCGCCGGCCTCGCAGGTGTGCCTGGCCACCCGTTCTTCCGTGCCGCTCGCTCGCTTCTTCCCCGTGCTGGAGCGAGCCGAGTCAAGGATGGGCCGCAGGTCCATCGCCGAAGGCGACGCGGAGCGTCCTTTACTCGGATCGTGGAAGCACGACACTGACAAAGAAGCGAGTGGCCCAGTGGTCACTTGATGATGTGCGTGAGGAAGACGGCCCACGTGGTCGGGGAGAGGTCGAGCTGGGGGCCGGACGTCGTCTTTGAGTCGCGTATGAGGACGGCGGCGGGAGTGGTGGCCACTTCGACGCAGTTGGAGGCGTCGGGGCTGTAGGAGGACTTGCGCCATTGGTGATCGGGCATAGTGACTCTCAGGTCTCCTGGGCGATGTGGTGGATCAGGTCGCGGGACTTGGCAGGCTTGAGGGCGTTCGACTCCATGCGGTCGAGCACTGAACGGTACTTGTTCAACTGGGCTTCTGCGTCCAGGAATTCGCACCCGTGGTGGGTGTCCAGCTGCACGGTGTCGAGCTGTGGGACAGGACCCAGCAGGTAGTCGATCGACTGTCCCGTTCCCGGGAAGGAACCCTTGCCGAACGGGATGATCCGAACGGTGACGTGTTCCAGTTCGCTCATGTCCAGCAGGTGCCGGAGTTGGGCGCGGACGGTCGTGGAGCCGCCGTACCCCATGTGCAGGGCGGACTCGTGGATCACCGCCGTATAGGGAGGCGGGTCCTCGCGATGAAGGATGCCTTGGCGCTTGATGCGGTGGGTCACGCGGTGCTCGATCTCGTACTGCCGCAGCGGCGGTACCGCTTCGCAGAAGAGCGCGCGGGCGTGGTCCGTGGTCTGTAGCAGCGCCGGGATGTGGACGACCAGCGCCACACGCAGGGCTGCCGCGTGGTGCTCCAGTTCGGCGAGGTCGATGAGGCCCACCGGAAGGTGTTCGCGGTACTCCTCCCACCAGCCTCGCGACCGCCGCCCGGTCATCGCGGCCAACGCGTCTACCAGCGCGGTGTCGGAACAGGCGTAGGCGTGTGCCATGGAGTGGATCCGGTCGGCGCTGACGGGTG
This sequence comes from Streptomyces sp. NPDC014676, assembly GCF_043084105.1. Taxonomy (NCBI): domain Bacteria; kingdom Bacillati; phylum Actinomycetota; class Actinomycetes; order Kitasatosporales; family Streptomycetaceae; genus Streptomyces; species Streptomyces sp. NPDC014676. Next base: position 57,420 of record NZ_JBIBZI010000001.1, read on the forward strand.
TGCGGCCCGTCTCGATCATGCTGATGCGCGCTTGGTTGACGCCGAGCAGTTCACCGGCGCCGGTCGCGGTGAGGCCGGCCCGTTCACGGAGCTTGCGCAGCTCAGCGCCCAGTCTCCGCTGCCGCAGCGTCGGATTGTTCGTGGGCGGCAAAGTGTGTCCCTCCCGGCCGCGAGGCGGCGCGTTTCTCCCTCACACGAGTGAAGCATGGATGGTTTCCGCTGGTTTCGTAGGAACCATCTAACCATCGGTTCTACGGTGGTCACACAACGCTCGACCGTCTACTCCGGGAGCCGGAAGTGCACCGCGAACTGCGGCACCGCCACCGCCCGACGGAGTCGTTGAGCGACTCCAAGTTCTCTTCAACTCCCCGGAGACAACCATGGTCACCGTAGCCCCGCCCCACCCCTGGGTGTACGCCCTTCGCCTCCCCCATGACCCCCGCGCGGTACGCGTCGCACGCATGACGGTGCGGGCGGCGCTCGACGGGCACGGCAGGCAGGACGCCCTCGATGTCGTGGAGTTGTTGACGTCGGAGCTGGTCACCAACGCCTACCTGCACACCAAGGGGCCCGCCTCCCTGCGGCTCACGGGGCTGAGTGACGGCCGGCTGCGGGTCGGGGTGTGGGACGGCGACCCGTACATCCCCGCCCCGTTCAGTGGGTCCGGCGAGGACTTCGTACCGCTCGCTCCGCCCGACGCCGGGTCCGGACGTGGGCTGCGCCTCGTGCAGGAGTGCGCCGACTCGTGGGGCGGTTGGGCTCTCGAGGACAGTGCGCCGGGGCGAGGGGCCGGGAAGCTGCTCTGGTTCGAGGTGGGCGGGCGTGCAAAACTGCCCCTGTTGCGGAAGTGAACAGAGGTACCAGGGGGCGAGGGCGGATGAGCAAGCGGCAGACGCGGAAGATGCTGCAGCTGATGGCGAGCGGGGAGCCGGTCGAGCTCACCAGCGCGATGGCGTCCGTGAAGAAGCTCGCCCGACTCGCCTTCACAGCCCAGCAGTTCGGGTACGAGTACGCGGACGTGCGGCAGGGCGGCGGGAACAACAGCCAGCTGAAGATGCTGATCGTGCCCGATCACAGTCCGCAGGCCCGCGCCCGTGCCGCGCAGAACTGGGCGCAGTACCCGAACGCCGGCGACGGGGTCTCCCTGCCGCCGCTCGTGCCGGACGCCTTCGAGCTCCTCAAGGCCCGCATCAACTTCGACCTCACCGGGAAGAGCGCCGAGAAGCGGATGGGGTACGGCGCCCTCGGTGTCTCCATCGGCTGCGTGGTCATCGCCTTCCAGATGGGCGGCACGTCCTCCGGTTTCGTCATCGCGGCCGTCATCTGGCTGGCCCTCATGGCCGTCTTCGGTATCGGCTTCGTCGTCACCCGCAAGCGCAACGCGAAGTTCGCGGCCCGGCTGCAGGCGGCCGGCTTCGCCCCGGTGACGGACGAGACGGGCCGGGTGCGCTACCTGCCGCCGGGCGGGCAGCGGCCGGGGCAGCAGCACGGCAACCCCTTCGGAGGCGGCCCGTACGGGGCCCAGGCCCCGGGGATGTCCGCGCCGGTGCCGGGGTACGGCTACCAGCCCCCTCAGCCCTCGATGCCGTACGGCCAGCCGGCGGCCCAGGCCCCCGGCCCCTACGCCCAGCCCCAGCCCCAGCCCCAGCCCCCATACGGTCAGCCCGCCCAGCCCCCCTACCCCCAGCAGAACCCCCACTGGCAGCCCCCGCAGCGCTGAAACCGCCGTACCTCTCACCTGGTCCCCGCCCCGGGTGAGCGCAACGTTCCCTCCCGGTCACCGCCTGCCACAGCGACGAAACGACCCCTCCCTACCTTCGGGATCAGCCCCTCGCGGCACCGCCCGCGCCCCCGGAGAGCAGTGGAGGCCTCATGACAGCCCGCAGCGGCCGCTGGATTCAGGAGTGGGACCCGGAGGACGAGACCTTCTGGAACCGCGGCGGAGAGAAGATCGCCCGCCGTAATCTCCTCTTCTCCGTGCTGTCCGAGCACATCGGGTTCTCGGTCTGGACGATGTGGTCCGTGCTGGTGCTCTTCATGGGCCCGGAGTACGGGCTGACGCCCGCCGACAAGTTCCTGCTGACGTCCATGGTCACGCTGGTCGGCGCCGTGGTCCGGGTGCCGTACACCTTCGCCGTCGCCGTCTTCGGCGGACGGAACTGGACGGTGATCAGCGCGGCGCTGCTGCTCGTGCCCACCGTCGCCGCGTTCGCCGTGATGGAGCCGGGGACGTCCTTCTCCACCTTCCTCCTCGTCGGTCTGCTGGCCGGGATCGGCGGCGGCAACTTCGCCTCCTCCATGACCAACATCAACGCCTTCTTCCCGCTCAGGAAGAAGGGCTGGGCGCTCGGGCTGAACGCCGGCGGCGGCAACATCGGCGTCCCGGTGATCCAGCTCACCGCCCTCGCCATCATCGGCGCGAGCGGCGGGCCGCGCGTGCTGCTCGGCATCTACATCCCGCTGATCGTCGTCGCCGCCGTGCTCGCCGCGCGGTACATGGACAACCTGGCCTCGGTGAAGAACGACACCGGTGCCGCCAAGGACGCCGCCAGGGAAGCGCACACCTGGATCATGTCCTTCCTCTACATCGGCACCTTCGGCTCGTTCATCGGCTACAGCTTCGCCTTCGGACAGGTGCTGCAGAGCCAGTTCGACCGCACCCCGCTCGAAGCCGCGTACGTCACCTTCATCGGCCCGCTGCTCGGCTCCCTGATCCGCCCGGTGGGCGGCTCGCTCGCCGACCGGTACGGCGGCGCGCGGATCACGCTGTGGAACTTCGTCGCCATGGGCGCGGCGACGGTGGTGCTGATCGTCGCCTCCACGCAGAAGTCGCTCGCGCTGTTCACCGTCGCCTTCGTGGTGCTGTTCGTGCTGACCGGCCTCGGCAACGGGTCGACGTACAAGATGATCCCCGGCATCTTCCAGGCGAAGGCCCTGGCCAAGGGGCTCACGGGTGAGGAGGCGGCCGCGTACGGGCGGCGGCTGTCCGGGGCGTCCATGGGGCTGATCGGCGCGGTGGGCGCGCTCGGCGGGGTCGGCATCAACCTGGCCTTCCGCCAGTCCTTCCTCTCCTACGGCTCCGGCACCGGCGCGTTCGTCGTCTTCCTCGCCTGTTACGCGGTCTGCTTCGCGGTCACCTGGGCCGTATACCTGCGCCGCCCGGCGGCCCGGCCCACGGACACGGACGCCACTCCGCAGGAGAAGCCGCAGCTCAGCTACGCCGACGTGTGACGCGAAGTGACGTAACACTGGTGACATGAAGCCGAACCGAGCCTGTCATGGATCGTTGACAGGCTCGATCGGCATGGAGGTGGAGCCGCACTTCCGCGCAGGACGCACCTCCCCGCAGTACACCGACTCGAGCCGGGACGAGAGCCATGTACGACGAACAAGAGCAGCCACCGGAACACGGGCCCCTCGCGGGGTTCACCGTGGGGGTGACCGCGGCGCGGCGGGCCGACGAGCTGGGCGCGCTCCTTGAGCGGCGCGGAGCCGCCGTGCTGCACGCCCCCGCCCTGCGGATCGTGCCGCTCGCCGACGACAGCGAACTGCTGGCCGCCACCAAGGACATCATCGGGCAGGCCCCGGACATCGCGGTCGCCACCACCGCCATCGGGTTCCGGGGCTGGGTGGAGGCCGCCGACGGCTGGGGGCTGGGCGAGGACCTGCTGGCGCGGCTGCGCGGAGTGCGGATCCTGGCGCGCGGGCCCAAGGTGAAGGGCGCGATCCGGGCCGCCGGACTGACCGAGGAGTGGTCGCCGGCGTCGGAGTCCATGGCGGAGGTGCTCGACCGGCTCCTGGAGGAGGGCGTCGACGGACTGCGGATCGCCGTACAGCTCCACGGTGAGCCGCTGCCCGGGTTCGTGGAGTCGCTGCGGGCCGGGGGAGCGGAGGTGGTGGGGGTGCCGGTCTACCGGTGGCTGCCGCCGGAGGACCTCGGCCCCGTCGACCGCCTCATCGACGCGAGTATCACCCGCACCCTGGACGCGGTCACATTCACCAGCGCGCCCGCCGCCGTGTCCCTGCTGTCCCGCGCGGAGGAACGCGGACTGCTCGACGACCTGCTCGCCGCGCTCGGCCACGACGTGCTGTCCGCCTGCGTCGGCCCGGTCACCGCGCTGCCGTTGCAGGCCCGCGGAATCGACACGGTGCAGCCCGAACGCTTCCGGCTCGGCCCGCTGGTCCAGCTCCTCTGCCGGGAACTGCCCGCGCGGGCGCGTGCGTTGCCCGTCGCCGGGCACCGGGTGGAGATCCGGGGGCACGCGGTGCTGGTGGACGGCGCGCTCCGGCCCGTACCGCCGGCCGGGATGTCGCTGCTGCGGGCGCTGTCCCGGCGGCCCGGCTGGGTCGTCTCCCGCGCGGAGCTGCTGCGCGCCCTTCCGGGCGCGGGCCGCGACGAACACGCGGTGGAGACCGCCATGGCCCGCCTGCGCTCCGCCCTCGGCACCCCGAAGCTGATCCAGACGGTCGTCAAACGCGGCTACCGCCTCGCCCTGGACCCGGTGGCGGAGTCGAAGTACGGGGAGGGCTGAGCGCGGCGCGAGGGGTTCCGGCGGTCGGGGCGGGCAGGCACTGTGGGAGGGGAACGGCTTCCCGGATCGCTCACCGGCCCCCCTCGCGCGGGGCCAACCTAGGCGGTGGCAGGAACATGGCACTGGGTACGGTCACGGCGGCCTCCTACGAGCTGCGGTTCGACACCGGGCGGGTCTGCCTGGATCTGCTCGCGACCACCCATCCCGTGGAACGGCTCGGCTCCGTGGAGGTGCTGCGCGCCTGGATCACCGGGGCCGGGCTCGTGCCCGCGGGCACCGCGCTCGCCCACGCCGACGCGTCCTGGCCGGTGGCCTTCCGCGAACTGCGCGGGTGGCTCGCCCCGTTGGTGCGTGGCCGTCCGGCGCCCGGTGTCCCCTCGTACGACCTCGCGCTCGCCCGGATCAACGAACTGGCCCGTGCCGCGCCGCCGGTGCCCCGCGCGGTACCCGGTGAGGACGGCGTGCTGGTGCGCCGCCTCGACGGCCCGCCCGGCCGCGCGGCGCTGCTCGCGGCCGTCGCGCGGGACGCGGTGGAGTTGCTCACCGACCCTGTCGCGCTCGGGAGCCTGCGGCAGTGCGAGGGCGACAACTGCCCGATCGTGTACGTCGACACCTCCCGGGGGCGCAGGCGGCGCTGGTGCTCCAGCGAGGTCTGCGGCAACCGGGAGCGGGTCGCCCGCCACCGCCGGCGCGCGGCACTCGCGCGGACCTGAGGGCCTCCCGCGTGGTTCACGAAGGGACGGTCGGAGCACCGCCCGTGAAAGGGCGCCGAAGCGCCTCCCGCGGAAGAGCGTCGAAGTGACGTCGGTTACACCACAGTTCATCGCCCTTGCATGGTGATCGGCATCACACCTGTGTCGTTGTGTCGGAAATGTAAAGAAGTGACGGGGGGATTGTGGGCTCATGTCCCGGTCGTCACCCGACCTCGGGGAAAACTGTCATCTCGCTTTGAACACGCGCCCCCTGACGTCCGTACCGGTTGTCGAGCGACCGACTGGGGGATCCCCCGGACACCGGAGGTGGGCGTGCGCAAGGATGCGGCCGTGGCCAATGAACGTGGAGCGAGGGCCCGACATCGCATGTCCTCACAGCCCTCGGAACCAGACGAGGAGCTGATGCGCGCGCTGTACCGCGAGCACGCCGGACCTCTGCTGGCCTACGTCCTGCGGCTGGTCGCCGGAGACCGGCAGCGCGCCGAGGACGTCGTTCAGGAAACGCTCATCCGTGCCTGGAAGAACGCCGGTCAGCTCAATCGGGCGACCGGTTCGGTACGCCCCTGGCTGGTGACGGTCGCCCGGCGCATCGTCATCGACGGCCACCGCAGCCGGCAGGCCCGGCCGCAGGAGGTCGATCCGTCGCCGCTGGAGGTCATCCCCGCGGAGGACGAGATCGACAAGGCGCTGTGGCTGATGACGCTGTCGGACGCGCTCGACGACCTGACCCCGGCTCACCGGGAGGTACTCGTCGAGACGTACTTCAAGGGGCGTACCGTCAATGAGGCGGCGCAGACACTCGGCATACCCAGCGGCACCGTCCGCTCCCGGGTCTTCTACGCCCTGCGGTCGATGAAGCTGGCTCTGGAGGAGCGGGGGGTGACGGCGTGACGAGGGTCTACGGGGGATACGGAGAGGGCGGCACGGGTATGTCTGGTCCCATGCAGGGATCACCGGCGCCGAACGAACACGAGACCGTCGGCGCCTACGCCCTCGGCATCCTCGACGATGCCGAGGCGACCGCCTTCGAGGCGCACCTCGCGACCTGCGAGTGGTGCGCCCAGCAGCTCGACGAGCTCGCCGGCATGGAACCGATGCTGGCCGCGCTCGCGGACCTGCCCGGTACCGGGACGCCCGCGCTGGGCGAGTCGTTGTCCGCCAGGCCCTCCCCGCGCGTGGTGGAGAAGCTGGTCGACGAGGTGGCCGAGCGCCGAGCGCGGAAGCGCCGCCGCAACTTCTACATGGTGGCAGCCGCCGGCGCGCTGATCGTCAGCGGGCCGTTCGTGGCCGTCGCGGCCAGCGGCGGGGGCGACGAAGGGGGTGGTGGGAGCGGTACCAACCAGACGCTCGCGGCCAACCCCGCCAAGGAGGCCTTCGACAAGAGCTCCGACAAGATCATGGCGACCGATCCCACCACCCAGGTCACCGCGACGGTGGCCCTGGAGGAGAAGCTCTGGGGCACCGGGATCGTCACGGAGCTGAAGAACGTCAAGGGCCCGCAGAAGTGCTCGCTCGTCGCCGTCGGCAAGAACGGCGAGCGCGAGACGGTGAACTCCTGGTCCGTGCCCGGCGAGGGATACGGCCTGCCCGACGCCAAGACGGACAAGGCCAAGCAGCCCCTGTACGTCCAGGGCGGCGCCGCCTTCGCGCCGAACGAGATCGACCACTTCCAGATCATGACCTTCGACGGCAAGCTGCTCGTCGAGGTCGACGCGTAGGGCCCGCCCGGCGGATCCGGCCGGAGGAGAACCGCGGTTTCGGCCGGCACCGCTCGCGGGGGCGACCCCGTCGCCCCCGCGCGAGCACGGCCGGGAGTGGGGGTCGTCGGCGACCGGCGACGACGCGGCCGGGGTTCCCCTCCGGAGGGAGTGCGTGCCGGGCCCCGCGCCCTCTGCGGGATCCGCGAGGGGGGCCCGTAGCCGACCGGGGTCCCCTTCGCGTACGGTTGACGGCTGCCCAGCACGTCAGAAGGGGGCCCGGTGGCCGCTCAGGCTCAACAGGAAACCGCGGTCGATCCGGTTCACGACTCCGTTCGCGACCGGGAGATCCGAGTCGAACAGGAACACCTCGACCGGGTGTACCTGCGCCTCGAGGAGAAGATCCACGAGGCCGAGTTCCTCATGCGCGACGCCGCCCGGCGCGGCCAGGTCGGCACGCCCGGCGCCCTCGCCGAACGGGACGCCCAGGTCTTCCGGGCCGGCATCCACCTCAACCGGCTGAACAACGAGTACGAGGACTTCCTCTTCGGCCGGATCGACCTGCTGCCCGGCAAGGACGGCAAGAAGGGCCCCGACGGCGCGTACACCGCCGTGGAGCCCGCGGAGGGCGCCGTACGCCCGGACAACACCGCCGACATCGCCGAGACCCTGCACATCGGCCGCATCGGCGTCCTGGACGAGGACTACGCCCCGCTGGTCATCGACTGGCGGGCGCCGGCCGCCGCCCCCTTCTACCGCTCCACCCCGGTCGACCCCGGCCGGGTCGTGCGGCGCCGCGTCATCCGTTCCAAGGGCCGCCGGGTCCAGAGCGTCGAGGACGACCTGATGCGCCCCGAGCTGACGGCGTCCCTGGACGGCCGCGAGCTGCCCGTGATCGGCGACGGCGCCCTGATGGCCGCGCTCGGCCAGGCCCGTACGCACACCATGCGGGACATCGTGGCGTCCATCCAGGCCGAGCAGGACCTGGTGATCCGCGCCCCCGCCGCCTCCGTGACCTACGTGGAGGGCGGCCCCGGCACCGGCAAGACCGCCGTCGCCCTGCACCGCGCGGCCTACCTCCTCTACCAGGACCGGCGCCGGTACGCGGGCGGCATCCTCATCGTCTCGCCCACCCCGCTCCTCGTCGCCTACACCGAGGGCGTGCTGCCCTCGCTCGGCGAGGAGGGCCAGGTCGCCATCCGCGCCATCGGCTCGCTGGTCGACGGCGCCGAGGCCACGCTGTACGACTCCCCGTCGGTGGCCCGCGCCAAGGGCTCGTACCGCATGCTGAAGGTGCTGCGGAAGGCCGCGCGCGGAGCGCTGGAGCGACACGACGCACCGCAGCGGCTGCGGGTCGTCGCCTTCGGACGGCGCCTGGAACTGGAGGCGGAGGAACTGGCGGGCATCCGTCGCACCGCCCTCGGCGGCACCGCCCCGGTCAACCTGCTGCGCCCCCGCGCCCGCAAGCTGCTCCTGGACGCCCTGTGGGAGCGCTCCGGCGCCGGGAACCGGCACACCGACCCACAGCTCGCCGCCGAGCTGCGCTCCTCCTTCGACGAGGACGTCACCACCGAGGACGACTTCATCGCCTTCCTCGACGCCTGGTGGCCCGAGCTGACCCCGGCGGCCGTCCTGGACGCCATGGCCGACGAGCGGCGCCTCGGCCGCTGGGCCCGGCGGATCCTCAACCCGGGCGAGGTCCGCAAGGTCGCCCGCGCGCTGAAGCGCGACGGGCGCTCCGTGCACGACATCGCGATGCTCGACGAGCTCCAGGCGATCCTCGGGGCCCCGGCCCGCCCCCGCAGGAAGCGCGAGCTCGACCCGCTGGACCAGCTCACCGGCCTGGAGGAGCTGATGCCGGTGCGCGAGGAGACGCAGCGGGAGCGGGCCGAGCGGCTCGCCCAGGAGCGCGTCGAGTACGCGCACGTCATCGTCGACGAGGCGCAGGACCTCACCCCGATGCAGTGGCGCATGGTCGGCCGCCGCGGCCGGCACGCCACCTGGACGGTCGTGGGCGACCCGGCCCAGTCCTCCTGGTCCGACCCCGACGAGGCCGCCCAGGCCCGCGACGAGGCCCTCGGCACCCGCCCGCGCCGCCGCTTCGAGCTCACCGTGAACTACCGCAACCCCGCCGAGATCGCCGAACTGGCGTCGAAGGTGCTCGCCCTCGCCATGCCGGGGTCGCGGTCGCCGAGGGCGGTGCGCTCCACCGGCGTCGAGCCGCGCTTCTCCGTCACGGAGGGCCCGCTGGGCGAGACCGTGCGCGCGGAGGCGGCCCGGCTGCTGGAGCGCGTGGACGGCACCGTCGGCGTGGTCGTCGCCATGCAGCGCCGCGAGGAGGCCCGGCGCTGGCTCGACGGGCTCGGCGACCGCGTGGTGGCGCTCGGCAGCCTGGAGGCCAAGGGCCTGGAGTACGACGCGACGATCGTCGTCTCCCCCGCGGAGATCGCCGACGAGTCCCCGGCCGGCCTGCGGGTCCTGTACGTCGCCCTGACCCGGGCCACGCAGCAGCTCACCGTGGTCTCGGCGGAGCGCGACGAGCCGGACGCGGCCGGGGTGCCGGATCTGCTGAGGGACTGAGAGGTGCTCCGGGGCACTCGGGAAAACCGGTTGCGCCACGGGAATGGCCATACCGGATCCGTTTGTTAGCCTGGGTGTGGCACCGGCCCGATCCAAGCCCCCGGGCCCAACCTTAGTCGCTTCGAGCGACCACTTGCCGCGAGGCGAGCATGGCGGGTCGGTGTCACTCAAGCGTTCGAGAGGTCCACGTCACGGCGGGTGACGTGGACCTCTTCTTTGTGACATGCGCCTCTCCCGTCGTCCGGATTCCTCTCGTGCGGTGGAAGAAATCCTCCGCCGGACGGCACGATCCGATGAACAAAACGTCCGCAATCCGGGGCGGCTACCGCGTACTCGGGGGTAGGTGCGACGATCGGACCGCACGTTCAGCGACACGGTAAAAGCAGAGGAAGTCGGCCATGGCAACGGCGCCCAGCGTCTCCTACTCGATGACGATCCGGCTGGAGGTGCCCGCGAGCGGAACCGCCGTATCGCAGCTCACCACCGCCGTGGAGTCCTCCGGAGGCTCGGTGACCGGCCTCGACGTCACCGCGTCCGGCCACGAGAAGCTCCGTATCGACGTCACCATCGCGGCCTCCTCCACCGCGCACGCCGACGAGATCGTCGAGGAGCTGCGCGGCATCGAGGGCGTCACCCTGGGCAAGGTCTCCGACCGTACGTTCCTGATGCACCTCGGCGGCAAGATCGAGATGGCGTCGAAGCACCCCATCCGCAACCGTGACGACCTGTCCATGATTTACACGCCCGGTGTGGCCCGCGTGTGCATGGCGATCGCGGAGAACCCCGAGGACGCCCGCCGCCTGACCATCAAGCGCAACTCCGTTGCGGTCGTGACGGACGGCTCCGCCGTGCTGGGCCTGGGCAACATCGGCCCGAAGGCCGCGCTGCCGGTGATGGAGGGCAAGGCGGCCCTGTTCAAGCGGTTCGCCGGCATCGACGCCTGGCCGATCTGCCTGGACACCCAGGACACCGACGCGATCGTCGAGATCGTCAAGGCCATCGCCCCCGGCTTCGCCGGCATCAACCTGGAGGACATCTCCGCCCCCCGCTGCTTCGAGATCGAGGCGCGGCTGCGGGAGGCCCTGGACATCCCCGTCTTCCACGACGACCAGCACGGCACCGCGATCGTCGTCCTCGCGGCCCTGACCAACGCCCTGCGGGTCACCGGCAAGGCCATCGAGAACATCCGCGTCGTGATGTCCGGCGCGGGCGCCGCCGGTACGGCCATCCTGAAGCTGCTGATCGCCGCGGGCGTGAAGAACGCCGTGGTGGCCGACATCCACGGCGTCGTGCACGCCGGCCGCGCCGACCTCGTCGACGCCGCCCCCGGCTCCGCGCTGCGCTGGATCGCCGACAACACCAACCCCGAGAACCTCACCGGCACCCTGAAGGAGGCCGTGCGCGGCGCGGACGTCTTCATCGGCGTCTCCGCCCCGAACGTCCTCGACGGCGACGACGTGTCCGCGATGGCCGAGGACGCGATCGTGTTCGCGCTCGCGAACCCCGACCCCGAGGTGGACCCGGCAATCGCCCGCCAGACGGCGGCCGTTGTGGCCACCGGCCGCAGCGACTTCCCCAACCAGATCAACAACGTGCTGGTCTTCCCGGGCGTCTTCCGCGGCCTGCTCGACGCCCAGTCCCGCACCGTCAACACCGAGATGATGCTGGCCGCCGCCAAGGCCCTCGCCGACGTGGTGACCGAGGACGAGCTCAACCCGAACTACATCATCCCCAGCGTCTTCAACGACAAGGTCGCGGGCGCCGTCGCCGGCGCGGTGCGCGACGCGGCGAAGGCGGCGGGGGCGTCGGCCTCGTAGGGCACGTGGACGCCATGAGGGCTGTGAGGATCGCCACGGCCGGTTGGAACCGGCGCGTCGGGGCACCCGAAGATCCTGGCCGCCCTCTATGGTGGCGGCCGGGCCGTGGCGCTCTTCGTGTGACTCCCCGGGGTGTTCTCACGACTCCTGCGGGTGCCGGATTGGCATTACCGCCGCAGGTAGAGGCAGGATGCGTCCCTGGGCGCGAGGGTCCGACGAGGGACCCGGGTCCGGGGACCCACCGAGGAACCTGGCAGCATCGGCTTGGCCGTGCCCGACATGCGGCTCCGCCGCGTGGCACGCCTCAACGGCAAGAAGAACACGGGAGTAACAACATGAACCGCAGTGAGCTGGTGGCCGCGCTGGCCGACCGCGCCGAGGTGACCCGCAAGGACGCCGACGCCGTGCTGGCCGCGTTCGCCGAGGTCGTCGGCGACATCGTCTCCAAGGGCGACGAGAAGGTCACCGTCCCCGGCTTCCTGACCTTCGAGCGCACCCACCGGGCCGCGCGCACCGCGCGCAACCCGCAGACCGGTGAGCCGATTCAGATTCCGGCGGGGTACAGCGTGAAGGTGTCGGCGGGCTCGAAGCTGAAGGAAGCCGCCAAGGGCAAGTGACCTTGCCTTTTTAAGAGCGTCGTGGGCAACTGCGGGCCGGCTGTGGCCGGTCGCGCAGTTCCCCGCGCCCCTTTGGGGCGCTCTCGCTTACGCCGATGGGGCGGTCACCCGAACTCGGGTGACCGCCCCATCGGCATGCGTGTGACGGCTTGTGCTACCCCAGGGCCTTGCCCGGGAGTTCCACCTTCGCGCCCAGTTCCACGAGCTTTTCCATGCTGTGTCCTTCCGGGGGGGCGACCCCCGGACCCCCAG
>NZ_JBIBZI010000001.1:69726-544799 GCF_043084105.1 Streptomyces sp. NPDC014676
GCCGGGGCGGTGTTGCCGGGGCCGGGGTGGCGTGGTGGGCGGGATCAGCCCAGGGCCTTGCCCGGGAGTTCCACCTTCGCGCCCAGTTCCACGAGCTTTTCCATGCTGTGTCCTTCCGGGGGGCGACCCCCGGACCCCCAGCCGGGGCGGTGTTGCCGGGGCCGGGGTGGCGTGGTGGGCGGGATCAGCCCAGGGCCTTGCCCGGGAGTTCCACCTTCGCGCCCAGTTCCACGAGTTTTTCCATGAAGTTCTCGTAGCCGCGGTTGATCAGGCCGATGCCGTGGACGCGGGAGGTGCCCTGGGCGGCGAGGGCGGCGATGAGGTAGGAGAAGCCGCCGCGCAGGTCGGGGATGACCAGATCCGCGCCCTGGAGCTTCGTCGGGCCCGAGACGACCGCCGAGTGGAGGAAGTTGCGCTGGCCGAAGCGGCAGTCGGAGCCGCCCAGGCACTCGCGGTAGAGCTGGATGTGCGCGCCCATCTGGTTGAGCGCGGAGGTGAAGCCCAGCCGGGACTCGTAGACCGTCTCGTGGACGATGGACAGGCCCGTCGCCTGGGTCAGCGCGACCACCAGCGGCTGCTGCCAGTCCGTCTGGAAGCCCGGGTGCACGTCCGTCTCCAGCGCGATGGACTTCAACTGCCCGCCGGGGTGCCAGAAGCGGATGCCCTGGTCGTCGATCTCGAAGGCGCCGCCGACCTTCCGGAAGGTGTTCAGGAACGTCATCATCGAGCGCTGCTGGGCGCCGCGGACGTAGATGTCGCCCTCGGTCGCCAGCGCCGCGGACGCCCAGGAGGCGGCCTCCAGGCGGTCGGGCAGGGCACGGTGGGTGTAGCCGCCGAGCTTGTCCACACCGGTGACGCGGATGGTCCGGTCGGTGTCCATCGCGATGATGGCGCCCATCTTCTGCAGGACGCAGATCAGGTCCTCGATCTCCGGCTCCACCGCCGCGTTGGACAGCACGGTGACGCCCTCCGCGAGGACCGCCGTGAGCAGCACCTGCTCGGTCGCGCCGACCGAGGGGTACGGCAGCCGGATCTTGGTGCCGCGCAGCCGCTGCGGGGCCTCCAGGTACTGGCCGTCCGCCCGCTTCTCGATCGTCGCGCCGAACTGCCGCAGTACGTCGAAGTGGAAGTCGATGGGCCGGCCGCCGATGTCGCAGCCGCCGAGGCCCGGGATGAACGCGTGCCCGAGCCGGTGCAGCAGCGGGCCGCAGAACAGGATCGGGATCCGCGAGGAACCGGCGTGGGCATCGATGTCAGCGACGTTGGCGCTCTCCACGTGCGTGGGGTCGAGCACCAGTTCGCCGGGCTCCTCGCCCGGACGGACCGTCACGCCGTGCAGTTGCAGCAGACCCCGTACGACCCGGACGTCGCGGATGTCAGGGACGTTGCCCAGGCGGCTCGGTGCGCTGCCCAGCAGCGCGGCGACCATGGCCTTCGGTACGAGGTTCTTCGCACCGCGGACACGGATCTCGCCCTCCAGCGGGGTCCCGCCGTGGACAAGCAGTACGTCATCGACGTCGTTGACGGTCATGAATCTCGCGTTCCGTGGGGAGTGGGGCAGGGGCCAGAAGGGAAAGGGTAATCGCCCCCGGCCCCCCTTCCGTAAGCCCGAGGAGGGCTCCGGAACGTCATGGGTCTGTCACAGTACGGAGGGTTCGTCGCCGGGCACGCGGGGTCACCGCCCCCGCCGTGCGCCGGGCGTGCTCCGGTCCGCCCTGAGCTGCGTTCACTCGCGTACCCCCGTTGCCTCCCCACGCGGGAGCGAGATGCGGGATCATGTCTGGCATGACCGAGGTGTCCTCGCTCACAGGGCGGCTGCTCGTGGCCACTCCCGCCCTGGCGGACCCGAACTTCGACCGCGCGGTGGTGCTCCTCCTCGACCACGACGAGGAGGGCTCCCTCGGTGTCGTCCTCAACCGTCCGACGCCGGTGGACGTGGGCGACATCCTGGAGGGCTGGGCGGACCTGGCCGGCGAACCGGGTGTCGTCTTCCAGGGCGGTCCGGTGTCGCTGGACTCGGCCCTCGGGGTCGCCGTCGTTCCCGGCGGTACGGCCGCGGAGGCCGCGCCGCTGGGCTGGCGCCGGGTGCACGGCGCGATCGGGCTGGTCGACCTGGAGGCCCCGCCGGAGCTGCTCGCCTCCGTCCTCGGCTCGCTGCGCATCTTCGCCGGGTACGCCGGCTGGGGTCCCGGCCAGCTCGAGGACGAGCTGGTGGACGGTGCCTGGTACGTCGTGGAGTCGGAGCCCGGTGACGTCTCCTCCCCGTCCCCGGAGCGGCTCTGGCGCGAGGTGCTGCGCCGCCAGCGCAACGAGCTGGCGATGGTGGCCACGTATCCGGACGACCCGTCGCTCAACTGATGCGTGCGGGCTTCAGTACCCTTGGCAGTTATGAGCACTCTTGAGCCCGAGCGCGGGACTGGTACGGGGACCCTCGTCGAGCCGACGCCGCAGACCTCCCACGGCGACGGTGACCACGAGCGCTTCGCCCACTACGTCCAGAAGGACAAGATCATGGCGAGTGCCCTCGACGGGACCCCCGTCGTGGCGCTGTGCGGCAAGGTGTGGGTGCCCGGCCGCGACCCGAAGAAGTACCCGGTGTGTCCCATGTGCAAGGAGATCTACGAGTCCATGGGCGCCGGCGGCGACGACAAGGGCAAGGGCGACAAGTAGTCCGTCCCCTCCCCTCCGTCGGTCCGGTCCTCTCAGGCCCCCGGGGTGCGCTTTGCGTGCCCTGGGGGCCTTTGCGCTGTCCGCGCGTTGCGCAGGGTGCGTCCGCCGGTCACGGAGTGGTGGAGACCTCTTGTGGCGCGGTTCACCCAGTCCCTAACCTCCGGTGTGTTGTGCACAGCGAAACCGCCATTGCGTATGTTGCAACGCGCTCGGAGGAGCAACTCCATGAAGCTGTCCGCCCGCCTGGTCGCCGTCGCGGCCGTCCTCGCCACCGCCGCCTGCGCACCCCAGACCTCCGGCACCTCCTCCTCCGACAAGGACGAGAAGACCGGCACGCTCCGCGTCTGGCTCTTCCAGGAGGTCAACAACAAGCCCAAGGAACAGGTCGTCGACTCCGTCCTCACCGCGTTCGAGAAGGCACACGACGACACCGACGTCACCGTCGAGTACATCCCCGTCGAGACCCGCGCCCAGCGCATCAAGGCCGCCTTCAACGACCCGAAGTCCGCGCCCGACCTCATCGAGTACGGCAACACCGACACCGCCGGTTACGTGAAGGACGGCGGACTCGCCGACATCACCGAGGAGTTCGGCGCCTGGGACGAGGCCAAGGACACCGACCCGACCGCCAGACAGTCGGTCACCGTCGACGGCAAGGTCTACGGAGCCCCGTACTTCGTCGGCGTCCGCGCGCTCTACTACCGCACCGACGTCTTCGACGAACTCGGCCTCGACGTCCCGAGGACCCAGGCCGAACTGATCTCCACCGCGAAGGAGATCCACACCGCCAGGCCCGGGCTGTACGGCATCGCGGTCGGCGGCGCCTACACCTACGGCGCGATGCCCTTCATCTGGGCCCACGGCGGCGAACTCGCCACCGGCAAGGAGGGCTCGTACGCCTCCGCCATCGACAGCGCCGCATCCCGCAAGGGCATCGAGGCGTACGCCTCCCTCTTCGGCGACGACAACTGCCCGGCCGCCAAGTGCGCCGGGATGGGCGGCAACGACACGGTGACCGCCTTCGCCGCGGGCAAGGCGGCCATGGCGATCGGCGGCGACTTCAGCCACGCGGCCGTCGAGGCCGGGAAGGTCAAGGGCAAGTACGCCGTCGTGCCGCTGCCGGGCGTCGAGGCCGGGTCCATCGCCCCCGCGTTCGCCGGCGGGAACAACCTCGGCGTGCTGAAGTCCACCTCGCACCGCACCCTCGCCGTCGACCTGATGAAGCGGCTCGCGTCGAAGGAGGCGCAGGGCGCGCTCTTCGAGGGCATGGGGTTCCTGCCCACCTTCTCCGACGTGCGGGAGCAGGTGGCCGCGAAGGAGGCCTTCGTGAAGCCGTTCGTCGAGACGCTGGCGGCCGACACGAAGTTCGTGCCGGCTTCGGCGGCGTGGGCGCGGATCGACTCGTCGCTGGTGCTGCCGACGATGTTCCAGGAGGTCGTGAGCGGTAGGAAGAGCGTGGCCGCCGCCTCGGCGGACGCGGCGAAGAAGATGAACGAGGCGTTCGGATCCGCCGGATGACCGTGCCTACGAGTTCGAGGGCTGTGAAGCCCGGGCGGGTGCGGGTGGTCCGTGGTTCCTCGCGCCCACGCGGCGGCAGCCGCGGATCCAGTACAGCCCCGCGCCCCTTTCGGGGCTCCAGCACCCCTTGGCTCTATCTCGCGCCCGCTCTGGTCGTCCTCGGGGGGCTGCTCGCCTACCCCGTCTATCAACTCGGGCTGATCTCGCTCTTCCACTACACCCAGGCGCAGGTCAGCGGTGGGGAGCCGACCACCTTCGAGGGGTTCGGGAACTACGCCGAGCTCTTCGGGGACGCGCGGTTCTGGGAGGTGCTGCTGGCCACCGTGGTGTTCGCGGCGGCCTGCGTGGCCGGCACGCTGGCCGTGGGGTGCGCGCTCGCCGTGCTGCTCACCCGCGTGCGGGCCGTGCCGCGGCTGGCGTTGATGCTGGCCGCGCTCGGCGCGTGGGCGACCCCGGCGATCACCGGGTCCACGGTCTGGCTGTTCCTCTTCGACGCCGACTTCGGGCCGGTCAACCGGGTGCTGGGGCTCGGCGACCACTCGTGGACGTACGGGCGGTTCAGCGCCTTCTTCCTCGTCCTGCTCGAAGTGGTCTGGTGCTCCTTCCCGTTCGTGATGGTGACGGTCTACGCCGGGATCCGCGCCGTACCCTCCGAAGTGCTGGAGGCCGCCTCCCTGGACGGGGCCTCGCAGTGGCGGATCTGGCGCTCGGTGCTCGCGCCGATGCTCCGGCCGATCCTGGTCGTCGTCACCATCCAGTCGGTCATCTGGGACTTCAAGGTCTTCACCCAGATCTACGTCATGACGAACGGCGGGGGCATCGCCGGCCAGAACCTGGTCCTGAACGTCTACGCCTACCAGCAGGCGTTCGCGTCCTCGCAGTACAGCCTCGGCGCGGCGATCGGCGTGGTGATGCTGCTGATCCTGCTCGCCGTGACGCTGGTGTACCTGCGGCTGCTGCGCCGCCAGGGGGAGGAACTGTGAGCCTTGTGAGCAGGAACGGGAAACCCCGGGTGAATCCTGTGCGCCGGTCCGTACGGCGTCCGGGGCGGCTGGCGGCCGAGTCCGCGGCGCTGCTGACCGCCGCCGTGGTGGCCTTCCCGCTGTACTGGATGGTGCTGAGCGCCTTCAAACCGGCCGGGGAGATCGAGTCGGCCGAGCCGCGGCCCTGGACGCTCGCGCCCACACTGGACTCGTTCCGGCGGGTGTTCGGACAGCAGGAATTCGGCCGGTACTTCCTCAACAGCGTCGTCGTCGCTCTCGCCGTGGTGATCGCCTCCGCGCTGATCGCCTTTCTCGCCGCGACCGCCGTGACGCGATTCCGGTTCCGGCTGCGGACCACCTTGCTGATCATGTTTCTGGTGGCCCAGATGGTGCCCGTGGAGGCGCTGACCATCCCGTTGTTCTTCGTCATGCGGGACTTCGGCCAGTTGAACACGCTGTGGTCGCTGATCCTGCCGCACATCGCGTTCTCCCTGCCCTTCGCGATCTGGATGCTGCGGGGGTTCGTGAAGGCCGTTCCACAGGCGCTGGAGGAGGCCGCCTACATCGACGGGGCGAGCCGCGCCCGCTTTCTCCGGCAGATCCTTTTCCCGCTCGTCCTGCCGGGCCTCGTGGCCACCAGCGTGTTTTCGTTCATCTCCACCTGGAACGACTTCCTGTTCGCCAAGTCCTTCATCATCAGCGACATCTCGCAGTCGACCCTGCCGATGGCGCTGCTGGTCTTCTACAAACCCGACGAGCCGGACTGGGGCGGGGTCATGGCGGCGTCCACGGTGATGACGATTCCGGTACTGGTCTTCTTCGTACTCGTACAGCGACGTCTGGTCTCCGGACTGGGCGGCGCGGTAAAGGACTGACATGACCGACGTGACCTCGACCACTGACCTCGTCCCCGCGCCCCGGGCCGTGGAGGGGCCGATGCGCTGCGGTGTCGAACTGACCCCCGCCACCACCCTGTGGGCCGGGCCCGGTACGGAAACCACCGAACGCTGGCTGCGCTCCACACTCGGACCCGCCCTGGGGCTGCCGCTGCGGCCGGGCCCCGAGGACACCCGCGACAGCCTGCGGCTGCGCGTCGACGACACGCTCGACCCCGAGGCCTACCGCCTCGCCGTCGTCACCGACTGGGGCATCGAGATCACCGGCGGGAGCGCCGCCGGTGTCTTCTGGGGCGCCCAGAGCCTGCGCCAGCTGCTCGGGCCGGACGCCTTCCGCAAGGCGCCCGTGCGGCCCGGCATCACCCGTGGAATCCCGCACCAGATCATCGACGACGCGCCCCGCTTCCGCTGGCGCGGACTCATGCTCGACGTCGCCCGGCACTTCATGCCCAAGGAAGGCGTGCTGCGCTATCTCGATCTGATGGCGGCGCACAAACTCAACGTCCTCCACTTCCACCTGACGGACGACCAGGGCTGGCGCATCGAGATCCAGCGGTATCCGAAGCTCACCGGGACCGGATCCTGGCGCGCCCGGACGAAAATCGGCCACCGCGCCTCACCGCTGTGGGACGACAGGCCGCACGGCGGTCACTACACCCGGGACGACATCCGCGAGATCGTCGCCTACGCCGCCGAGCGGCATATCAGCGTGGTCCCGGAAATCGACGTACCCGGCCACTCGCAGGCCGCCATCGCCGCGTATCCGGAACTCGGCAACTCCGATGTCATCGACACCGCCTCCCTGACCGTCTGGGACACCTGGGGGATCAATCCGAACGTACTCGCCCCCACTGACAACACCCTGCGCTTCTACGAAGGGGTGCTCGAGGAAGTCCTGGAACTCTTCCCCGCGGACGCCGGCCCGTTCTCGCCGTTCGTGCACATCGGCGGCGACGAATGCCTCAAGGACCAGTGGCGCGCGTCGGACGCCGCGCAGAAACAGATCGGCAACCTCGGACTGCCGGACGAGGACGCGCTCCAGTCCTGGTTCATCGGGCACTTCGACAAGTGGCTCGCCGCGCGGGGGCGGCGGCTGATCGGCTGGGACGAGATCCTGGAGGGCGGCCTGGCACCGGGCGCCGCGGTGTCGTCCTGGCGCGGCTACTCCGGCGGGGTCGCCGCCGCCCGCGCGGGGCACGACGTGGTCATGTGCCCCCAGCAGTACGTGTACCTGGACTACCGTCAGGACGCGGGCCCCGACGAGCCGGTGCCGATCGGGTACGTGCGCACCCTGGAGGACGTCTACCGGTTCGAGCCCGTGCCGTCGGAGCTGACCGGCGAGGAGGCCGCGCGGGTGCTGGGCACCCAGGCCAACGTGTGGACCGAGGTGATGGAGGACCCGGGGCGGGTCGACTACCAGACGTTCCCCCGGCTCGCCGCGCTCTGTGAGGTCGCCTGGAGCGATCTGCCCGCCCCCGCCGACCGGGACTTCGCCGGCTTCGAGCGGCGGATGACCGCCCACTACCGGCGCCTGGACGCCCTCGGGGTCGCCTACCGGCCGCCCACCGGACCGCTGCCCTGGCAGCGGCGTCCGGGCATCCTGGGGCGCCCGATCGACGGCCCGCCGCCGGGCCTGTAGCCGGCCCGTTCCGGGTTCCCGGCGCGGGGCGGCCCGCCCGGCGCCGGGAACCCGAACGGGGTGTGCGCACCTGTTCGGCCCGTGCCGAACGGGTCATGCGAAACGGGTGGAAAAGTCACCGAAGAGTGTCGATCCCGAGCGCATCGGTGATGTGGGGCGAAATCGACCACGTCCGGGGTGAGGTGGGCGAATGCCTCCTAGCGGACCCCCGTCCTCGGCACCTGCCAAGATGTGCCAGAGTTGCCACGTCCGCCCTGTCAGGCCGTACGGTACGGCAGCACAGGTGGGACCAGGTGGGGCAGCGGGAAGGGGCAGCCGGACTTGAGTACGCACGCACCGCAGGCGGCGCAGGCCGTGACGCTGCCCACGACACTCGACGAGGCCGTGGCGGCCCTCACGGCGATGCCCGCCGCCGTGCCCGTCGCGGGCGGCACCGACCTGATGGCCGCCGTCAACTCCGGGCAGCTCAGGCCCGCCGCGCTGGTCGGCCTCGGCAAGATCAGCGAGATCCGCGGCTGGCAGTACCTGGACGGGCACGCGCTGCTCGGCGCCGGTCTCACCCACGCGCGCATGGGCCGCCCCGACTTCGCCGCCCTCATCCCGGCGCTCGCCGCCTCCGCGCGGGCGGCCGGACCGCCGCACATCCGCAACGCGGGCACGCTGGGCGGCAACATCGCCTCCGCCGCCCCCACCGGGGACGCGCTGCCGGTGCTGGCCGCGCTGGAGGCGACGCTGATCATCGCGGGCCCGGGCGGAGTCCGCCGCGAACTCCCGGTGTCGCACCTGCTGGCCGGAATGGACCTGCTGCGCCCCGGCGAACTCATCGGCTACGTGCGCGTGCCGCTGCTGCACGCCCCCCAGGTCTTCCTGAAGGCGACCGGCCGCACCGGCCCCGGCCGCGCGGTCGCCTCCGTCGCCCTCGTGCTCGACCCGGCCCGCCGCGGCGTGCGCTGCGCGGTGGGCGCCATAGCGCCGATGCCGCTGCGGCCCCTGGACGCCGAGCAGTGGGTCGCGCAGCTCATCGACTGGGACAACAACCGCGCGATCGTGCCCGAGGCACTGGAGGCGTTCGGGGAGTACGTCGCCGCGGCCTGCATCCCCGACGCCGCCCCCGGCGAGGACGGCACCGTCCCACCGCTTCCGCCCGCGGTACTGCACCTGCGGCGCACCGTCGCCGCGCTGGCCCGACGAGCACTGGGGAGGGCGCTGTCGTGACCGACGACCAGCACGGACAGGGCACGCCCCCGGGCGGCAGCCGCTGGGACCCGCTGCCCCAGGGCGACTACGACGACGGCGCCACGGCCTTCGTGAACCTCCCCGAGGGCGGCATAGACGCCCTGCTGGACGCCATGGAGAGCCCGCTCGCCGCGCCCGGCCACGGCTACGTGCCGCCGCAGATCACGGTCGACCCGGCGGCCGGCGCGGGCACCGACCCGGCCGCCACCGGCTCCTGGGGAGTGCCCGGCGCGCCCGTCGACGGCGCCCAGTGGCACGACCCGCAGGCTCCCGGGGCGGGCGCGGCACCGGGGGACCGGTTCACGTACAACCCCGGCGCGACCGGGCAGTGGGCCTTCGAGGAGCCGGCCGCGGAGAACCAGGCGCCGGGGCACGACGTCACCGGCCAGTGGTCGATCCCCGTGGCCGACGGCGACCTGCCGGACGAGTCGGGCGAGTTCACCACGTCCTCCCTGGTCGAGCAGTGGGGCGGCACCCCGCCGGCCACCCTGCCGGGCGGCGCCCCCGCCCCCTGGGCGCCCACGGAGGCCATCGGCCGCCCGTGGGGGCCCGGCGTGCCCGGGGTCCCGCAGGACGAGGACCAGGAGCCGCGGGGCGGCGAACACGCCCCCGCGCGGGACCCGCGGGAACCCGGTCCCCGGCCCCACACCGACGCCCCCCAGCAGCCGCCCGGCGCGGTCGCGTACGGCGGACAGCCCCTGCCCGCCGCCGAACCACTGCCGTACGCCGAGCCCGGCAACCGGGACGAGGCCCCCGCGGCCCAGGACGTGTACGGCGGGACGCCGGCCCAGGGCACGCCCGTACAGCCGTACGCCGAGCCCGGCAACCGGGACGAGACCCCCGCGGGCCAGGACGTGTACGGCGGGACGCCGGCCCAGGGCACGCCCGTACAGCCGGCCGGCGAGCACACGCCGGAGCGGCCCGGAGCGGATGCCGCTCACGGGCGGCCGGACGCCGGCCCCGCGCCGGAGCCCCCGGGCACGCCCGCTCACACCGCGGAGTTCCACGGCGAGCCCGGCGGCCGGGGCGACGGTCCCGCGCCCCGGCAGCCGTCCGGGCACGCCGGTGTTCCCCAGCCGTTCGCCGCCGGGGGGTACGCGGAGCCGCGGTGGCAGTCCGGAGCGGAGGCCGCCGAGGGCGCCTCGGCCGGACCCCGGGAGCACCCGCACCCCGGCGTCCAGGACGCCCCGGAGCCCGCTCCCGGGGCCGGTGAGGGCTCCGAGGCCGCCGAGGACACCCACGGGGCCCCCGAGGCCGCCGAGGGCCCGTCGGAGCCCTCCGCGGGCCCCGCCGAGCCCGCTCCGGACGCGGAACCGGCGACAGGGCCCGCCGACCCCGGGTCCCCGGACACCGGCACGGCACCCGGCGCTTCGGACGCCCCGGACACTCCGGACGCCCCGGACACTCCGGACACTCCGGACGCCCCGGACGGCCGGGGCGAGCCGGTCGCACCGCACGACGACCACCCCCTCGCCTCCTACGTGCTCCGCGTCAACGGCACCGACCGGCCCGTCACCGGCGCCTGGATCGGCGAGTCGCTGCTCTACGTGCTGCGCGAACGGCTCGGTCTCGCCGGTGCCAAGGACGGCTGCTCCCAGGGCGAGTGCGGGGCCTGCAACGTGCAGGTCGACGGCCGGCTCGTGGCGTCCTGCCTGGTCCCGGCCGTCACCGCGGCCGGCAGCGAGGTCCGTACCGTCGAGGGACTGGCCCGGGACGGCCATCCCTCGGACGTGCAGCGGGCGCTCGCGCGGTGTGGCGCCGTGCAGTGCGGCTTCTGCGTGCCGGGCATGGCGATGACCGTGCACGACCTGCTGGAGGGCAACCCGGCGCCCACCGAGCTGGAGACCCGCCAGGCCCTGTGCGGCAACCTCTGCCGCTGCTCCGGCTACCGGGGCGTGGTGAACGCCGTCCAGGAGGTCGTCGCCGAACGCGAGGCGTACGCCGCCTCCGACGAGGACGACTCCGACGACGAGGCGGAACCGCCCCGCATCCCGCACCAGGCGGGCCCCGGCGCCGGCGGCGTCAACCCCGCCGCGTTCGGCACCCCCGGACCCGACGAGCAGCCCCATGACCAGCCGTACGGCGAGGACGGAGGCCAGGCGTGACCGACGAAGCAGCCACCGCGCAGGCCGTACGGGCCGCGGAGGCCGCCCCCGAGCCGGAACCGCTCCCGCACGGGCTCGGCGTCTCCCTCC
This sequence comes from Streptomyces sp. NPDC014676, assembly GCF_043084105.1. NCBI lineage: Bacteria > Bacillati > Actinomycetota > Actinomycetes > Kitasatosporales > Streptomycetaceae > Streptomyces > Streptomyces sp. NPDC014676. The sequence goes on from NZ_JBIBZI010000001.1 coordinate 80,864, forward strand.
CGGCCGCCGACACCCGCGCCAAGACCGAGGGCACCTTCCCGTACGCCGCCGACCTGTGGGCCGAGGGCCTGCTGTGGGCGGCCGTGCTGCGCTCGCCGCACCCGCACGCGCGCATCGTGTCCATCGACACCACCCACGCGCGGGAGATGCCCGGCGTCCGCGCGGTGGTCACGCACGAGGACGTCCCCGGCGACCCGCTGCACGGCCGCGGCACGGCCGACCGCCCGGTCTTCGCCTCCGAGGTCGTACGCCACCACGGCGAGCCCATCGCGGCCGTCGCCGCCGACCACCCCGACACCGCGCGGATGGCCGCCGCCGCCGTCATCGTCGAGTACGAGGTGCTCGACCCGGTGACCGACCCCGAGCAGGCGTTCGAGGCCGAACCGCTGCACCCCGACGGCAACCTGATCCGGCACATCCCGCTGCGCCACGGCGACCCCGACGCGGCCGGCGAGATCGTCGTCGAGGGCCTGTACCGCATCGGCCGCCAGGACCCCGCCCCCATCGGCGCCGAGGCCGGTCTCGCCGTGCCCCGCCCGGACGGCGGCGTCGAGCTGTACCTGGCCTCCACCGACCCGCACGGCGACCGGGACACCGCCGCCGCCGCGTTCGGCCTGGCACCCGACCGGGTGAAGGTCGTCGTCACCGGGGTGCCCGGCGCCACCGCCGACCGCGAGGACCGCGGCTTCCAGCTCCCGCTCGGCCTGCTGGCGCTGAAGACCGGCCTCCCGGTGAAACTCGCCGCCACGCGCGAGGAGTCCTTCCTCGGCCACACCCACCGCCACCCCACGCTGCTGCGCTACCGCCACCACGCCGACGCCGAGGGCAGGCTGGTGAAGGTCGAGGCGCAGATCCTGCTCGACGCGGGCGCCTACGCCGACACCTCCTCCGACGCCCTGGCCGCCGCCGTCGCCTTCGCCTGCGGTCCGTACGTCGTGCCCAACGCCTTCATCGAGGGCTGGGCCGTGCGCACCAACAACCCGCCCTCCGGCCATGTGCGCGGCGAGGGCGCGATGCAGGTGTGCGCCGCCTACGAGGCGCAGATGGACAAGCTGGCCAAGAAGCTCGGCGTCGACCCGGCGGAGCTGCGGCTGCGCAACGTGATGGCCACCGGCGACGTCCTGCCCACCGGCCAGACGGTGACCTGCCCGGCCCCGGTCGCGGAACTCCTGGAGGCGGTCCGGGACTTCCCGCTGCCGCCGCTGCCCAAGGACACCCCCGAGGACGAGTGGCTGCTGCCCGGCGGCCCCGAGGGCGCGGGCGAACCGGGCGCGGTGCGCCGGGGCGTGGGCTACGGCCTCGGCATGGTGCACATGCTCGGCGCGGAGGGCGCGGACGAGGTGTCCACGGCCACCGTGCGGGTCCAGGGCGGCGTGGCGACGGTGCTGTGCGCGGCCGTGGAGAGCGGCCAGGGCTTCTCGACGCTGGCCCGGCAGATCGTCCAGGAGACCCTCGGCGTCGACGAGGTGCACGTGGTGCCCGTCGACACCGACCAGCCCCCGGCGGGACCGGGCTGCCGGGGCCGGCACACGTGGGTGTCGGGCGGCGCGGTGGAGCGCGCGGCGAAGATGGTCCGCACCCAGCTCCTCCAGCCCCTCGCGCACAAGTTCGGCATGTCCACCGAGCTGCTCCAGATCACCGACGGCAAGATCACCTCGTACGACGGTGTGCTGTCCACGACCGTGGCCGAGGAGCTGCACGGCAAGGAGCTGTGGGCCACCGCCCAGTGCCGCCCGCACCCGACGGAGCCGCTGGACGCCTCCGGTCAGGGCGACGCCTTCGTCGGCATGTCCTTCTGCGCCATCCGCGCGGTGGTCGACGTCGACATCGAGCTCGGCTCGGTACGGGTCGTGGAGCTGGCGGTCGCCCAGGACGTGGGCCGGGTGCTGAACCCGGCGCAGCTGGCCGCCCGGATCGAGGCGGGCGTGACCCAGGGCCTGGGCGCCGCGCTCACCGAGAACCTGCGCACGCCGCGCGGGTTGGTCCGCCACCCCGACCTGACCGGTTACGCCCTCCCGACGGCGCTGGACGCGCCGGACGTCCACATCGTGAAGCTGGTCGAGGAGCGGGACGTGGTCGCGCCGTTCGGCGCGAAGGCGGTCAGCGCGGTGCCGGTGGTGACCTCGCCGGCGGCGATCGCGTCCGCCGTGCGGGCCGCCACGGGCCGCCCGGTGAACCGGCTGCCGATCCGGCCGCAGGCCGCGGTGGTGACGGCCGGGGGCTGAGCGTCGTTCCGGGTGATTCTCCCGGGGGAGGCAACGCGAACGGTCATTCAGGCGTCTTGTGTGACGGGGGCGTCGCGTCCGCCGCCCTCGGTCCGGGGCGTTGTCAGTGGTGCCGCGTAGTGTTCCGAGAAGTGGGGGACGGCTGACGGGTCCGGAAGGGCCGGGCCGTCCTGCCCGGGGCGGTACGTTCGCGGGCCCGGGACCGAGCACACGTATCGCGGGGGAATCATGAGCACGACCGACACCGCTGTCGCGACGGCGATCACACTCACCGGCGCCGGCCTCGATCCCTTCATCACGCACGCGCCCACGCGCGACTGGCTGACCGGTCCCGGACTGCCCTCCGACAGCGGCCTGTTCGGTTTCGCGGAGCTGGCGCGGCCCGGCGGCCCGCGCACGGTGGGCGACTCGACGGACGGCCCCGGCGGCCGGCTCTCCGCGGAGCTGCGGGACCAGCTGGTCATTGGCGGACTGCTGGGCCCGGCCGCTCTGGAGACGGAGTCGGTGCTGCTCGACGGGGCGACCGGCGAGGTGTCCACGACGTTCCTCCTCCCCGACCGCCCCGACCTGATGGACCGCCGCCCGCTCGCCCCGTCCCTGCCGACGCTGGTGCGGTTCGCGGCGGCGACGGACGAACTGGCCGGCCTGCGCGGTCAGTTCGCCGCCTACGCGGGCCGGTACGGCACCAAGGCGGTCGCGGAGGCCTCCCGGCAGCTCCTGGCGGTCTTCGAGGAGGGCACGGACGGCGAGCCGGCGCCGTTCTGGCGGATGGCCGCGCTGATCAGGCCGCTGGCCCTGGTGGCGGGCCCCGGCACGGCCTCGGGCCTCGCCCTGGACCTCCCCCTGCGCCTGCTGGACGACGAGTTCGGCCGGGGCGGAGTGGTCCGCTTCGAGGAGGTCGACTTCCCCGCGACGCTCGCGCACGAGCCGACCCGCCGCTTCCTGCGCGAGACGGGCCTGCCGGAGGACGGCTTCCTCTTCCAGCTGGACACCGACCTGCCGCTGCGCACCCTCGCGGAGTACTACGCGGACGAACGCGAGCCGGCCGACGCGCTGCCGCCCGCGCGCGCCGGGCACCTGATACGCCTGGGGTATCTGATCGAGGACACCGCGCTGGTCGTCGACGGAGCGACGGGAGCGGTCCTCAGCTGGAGCGAGACGGACTGCGTCCTGTCGCCGCTGAACACGGACATCTCCACGCTCGCCTTCACGCTGTGGCTGCTCCACCGCGAGCACGCCATCGACGAGGCGTCGGGGCATGCGCTGACCAGCGATACGTACGACCAGCTGGCGTTGACCATGTTGCAGGTGCTGTCGTCCATCGACCCGACGGGGACGACGCCCGACACGGACTGGCACTACTGGACGGAGCTGTTCCAGGACGAGGCGGGCGGTGTGCTGTAGCGCTCCGCTTCGGGGGCGGTCGTTGTGCCGTTGGTCGGCTGCGGTGCCGTCGTGGCGGGTCGCGCCCGCGCGGCGGAGCCGCATGTCGACACAGCCCCGCGCCCCTGAGGGTGCTGACGCGGAGGGGCGGGGTGCTCTGGAGAGCACCCCGCCCCGTGGGGAGGCCGTGGCGGGAATTGAACCCGCGTACCTCGCTTTGCAGGCGAGTCCCTGGGCCACTCGGGCACACGGCCGTGTCGGTGGCCGGGCGCCGCGTGGGGCGCCTCGCCGTTCCGAACCGGTGTGATGACCGTACGGGGGGCCGGGCGTGGCGGGGAAGGGAAGGCCGGGGGCCGCAATGCGACCGCCACACGCCGTTCATGAATGACGGCGCCGGTCCTACGACCAAGGTCCCGGTGCCGGCCCCGACCCCCGACAGGGGTCAAACCGTGCCGTGGCCCTTACGCTGGCGGTCATGACCGCCCCGAACCCGCGTGACACCGATGTCACCGAGCCCGCCGCCCCCTCTCCGGCCGCCGCCCCCGACGAGACCGTGCTGAGCGGCCCCTACCGGGCGCTGAGCATCGGCATCGTCTCCGTGGTGCTGCTGATCGCCTTCGAGGCGACGGCGGTGGGCACGGCGATGCCGGTGGCGGCGCGGGAGCTGGACGGGGTGCCGCTGTACGCGTTCGCGTTCTCGGGGTACTTCACGACCAGCCTCTTCGGCATGGTGCTGTCCGGCCAGTGGTCCGACCGCCGGGGCCCGCTCGCACCGCTGACCTGGGGCATCGCCTCCTTCGCGGCCGGGCTGCTGCTCGCCGGGACGGCCGGGGCGATGTGGCTGTTCATCCTGGGGCGGGCCGTGCAGGGACTCGGCGGCGGACTGGTGATCGTCGCGCTGTACGTGATCGTCGGACGGGCCTACCCGGAGCGGCTGCGGCCTGCGATCATGGCGGCGTTCGCGGCGAGCTGGGTGGTGCCGTCGATCGTCGGCCCGCTGGCCTCCGGCGCGGTGACGGAGCACATCGGCTGGCGCTGGGTGTTCCTCGGCATCCCGGTGCTCGTGGTGTTCCCGCTGGCGCTCGCGCTGCCGCAGATACGGCGCCTGGCGTCCGGCCCGGTGAACGGGGACGCGGACGAGCCCGCCTCCTTCGACGGCCGCCGCATCCGGCTGGCCCTGGCGATCTCGCTGGGCGCGGGCCTGCTCCAGTACGCCGCCCAGGACCTGCGCTGGATGTCCCTGCTGCCGGGCGCGCTGGGGGTGGCCCTGCTGGTCCCGGCCGTGCTCGGCCTCCTCCCGCACGGCACCTACCGCGCGGCGCGCGGGCTGCCCTCGGTCGTCCTGCTGCGCGGGGTCGCCGCCGGCTCCTTCATCGCGGCGGAGTCCTTCGTCCCGCTGATGCTGGTCACCCAGCGCGGCCTCAGCCCCACCCTCGCCGGCTTCTCCCTCGCGGCGGGCGGCGGCACCTGGGCGCTGGGCTCCTGGGTCCAGTCCCGGCCCCGTCTGGAGTCGTACCGGGAACGCCTGATGGCCCTCGGCATGGTGCTGGTGGCGGCGGCGATCGCGGCGGCCCCCAGCGTGCTGATCGAGGCCGTGCCCGCCTGGACGGTCGCGGTCGCCTGGGCCTTCGGCTGCTTCGGCATGGGCCTGGTGATCTCCTCCACCAGCGTCATGCTGCTCAAGCTCTCCGCCCCCGAGGAGGCCGGCACCAACTCCGCCGCCCTCCAGATCTCCGACGGCCTGTCCAACGTCCTTCTGCTGGCCGCGGGAGGCGCCGCCTTCGCGGCCCTCGGCGGCGGCACGGTCAGTCACGCGGCGACGGAGGCCACCGGCTCCCACCCGGCCGCCTTCGCGGCGGTGTTCCTGCCGATGGCGGCGGTGGCGCTGGCGGGGGTGTGGGTGGCTGTGCGGGTGCGGGAGCGTTGATCCGCAAACCGGTCGTCACCAGGTGATCGCCGACAGTAGTCTCCTGCCATGTCCGAACTGGCTCTCCGTCTCGACCCCGATGTGCACCAAGCTCTCCACGACCTCGCGGACGCACAGGACCGCGCCCCGGAGGAGATCGCACGGGAAGCGCTGCGCCGCCACCTGCACGAGGAGGGCAGGCTGGTACGTGCCGTCGCCGAGCGCATCGCGCGGGAGCACGCCGAGCTGCTGAGGAGGCTCGGCGAATGACCCGGCACCTCACAGTCGACGAGGTCACCGCCATCGCCGAGGTCGCCTTCGGCGGGCAGCCGCCCGAGACCCGGGCGCCGGGGCTGCTCGCCTCGGCGGTGCACCGCCCACGCGCCCGCATGTTCGGCACCACGGCGTACGGGGACCTGTACGAGCAGGCCGCGGCGCTCCTCCACGCCATCGCGACGAACCACCCGTTCGTCGACGGCAACAAACGCACCGCCTGGCTGGCCACCGCCACCTTCCTCGCGGTGAACGGCGTCGACCTCGTCGGCGTGGACCAGGACACGGCGTACACGCTGGTCGTCGATGTGGCCTCCGGGGCGGCGAGCGATGTGAGGGGGATCGCAGAGCGGCTGGGACGGTTGTGATGTGGGTCCCACCCTCGGGTGGTGCGGTCGTGTAGCGGCGTCGGCACCTCCGGGCCATCGGTAGGGTGGCCCGGTTGTCATACGCAGCCGCGTCACCCGAGCCACCCCACCGGAGATCGTGACTACCACCGCCGGCACCGCCTCGCACCACCTGTCCCCGGCCTTTCCCGGACGTGCCCCCTGGGGCACCGCCGGCAAGCTGCGCGCCTGGCAGCAGGGGGCGATGGAGAAGTACATCCAGACGCAGCCCCGGGACTTCCTGGCGGTCGCCACCCCCGGCGCCGGCAAGACGACCTTCGCGCTGACGCTGGCGTCCTGGCTGTTGCACCACCACGTCGTGCAGCAGGTGACCGTCGTCGCGCCCACCGAGCACCTGAAGAAGCAGTGGGCCGAGGCCGCCGCGCGGATAGGCATCAAGCTCGACCCCGAGTACAGCGCGGGCCCGCTCGGCAAGGAGTACGACGGCGTCGCCGTCACGTACGCCGGTGTCGGAGTGCGCCCCATGCTGCACCGCAACCGCGTCGAGCAGCGCAAGACCCTCGTCATCCTCGACGAGATCCACCACGCCGGTGACTCCAAGTCGTGGGGCGAGGCCTGCCTGGAGGCGTTCGAGCCGGCCACCCGGCGGCTCGCGCTCACCGGTACGCCGTTCCGCTCCGACACCAACCCCATCCCCTTCGTGACGTACGAGGAGGGTGACGACGGCATCCGGCGCTCGTCCGCCGACTACACCTACGGCTACGGCTCCGCCCTCGCCGACAACGTCGTCCGCCCCGTCATCTTCATGTCGTACAGCGGCAACATGCGCTGGCGCACCAAGGCGGGCGACGAGATCGCCGCCCGCCTCGGCGAGCCCATGACCAAGGACGCCGTCAGCCAGGCCTGGCGCACCGCGCTGGACCCGCGCGGCGAGTGGATGCCGGCCGTGCTGCGCGCCGCCGACCAGCGCCTCACCGAGGTCCGCAAGGCCATCCCGGACGCCGGCGGCCTCGTCATCGCCGCCGACCAGGACTCCGCGCGGGCCTACGCCAAGCTGATCCGCGAGATCACCGGCAGCAAGGCCACCGTCGTCCTGTCCGACGACGCCGGCGCGTCGAAGAACATCGACACGTTCAGCGCCGGCACCGACCGCTGGATGGTCGCCGTCCGCATGGTGTCCGAGGGCGTCGACGTCCCCCGCCTCGCGGTCGGCGTGTACGCCACCACCATCTCCACCCCGCTGTTCTTCGCCCAGGCCGTCGGCCGTTTCGTACGGTCACGGCGGCGCGGCGAGACCGCGTCCGTGTTCCTGCCGACCATCCCGGACCTGCTCGGCTTCGCCAACGAGATGGAGCGCGAGCGCGACCACGTCCTCGACAAGCCCAAGAAGGAGGGTGAGGAGGACCCCTACGCCGAGTCCGAGAAGGAGATGGAGGAGGCGAACCGGGAGCAGGACGAGGACACCGGCGAGCAGGACATGCTGCCCTTCGAGGCGCTGGAGTCCGATGCCGTCTTCGACCGGGTGATGTACAACGGCGCCGAGTTCGGCATGCAGGCCCACCCCGGCAGCGACGAGGAGCAGGACTACCTCGGCATCCCCGGACTCCTCGAACCCGACCAGGTGCAGCTACTGCTCCAGAAGCGGCAGGCCCGGCAGATCGCGCACAGCCGCAAGAAGCCGGACACCGAGGCGGATCTGCTCGAACTGCCCGCCGAGCGGCGGCCCGTGGTCTCCCACAAGGAGATGATGGAGCTGCGCAAGCGGCTCAACAACCTCGTCGGCGCGTACGTCCACCAGAGCGGCAAACCGCACGGCGTGATCCACACCGAGCTGCGCCGGGTCTGCGGCGGCCCGCCCTCGGCCGAGGCCACGGCGGGACAGCTGCGCCAGCGGATCGAAAAGGTACAGGAGTGGGCTACGCGCATGCGATGACACCGTGTGCACGTATGAGGACAAACGGAACCACTTCTCTGTGAGAATGACCGGATTCTGGACGGAGCCTTCCGCTGACCGAACCGGCTCGCTACTGTCACGCTACGCACACGCCCCGTGGCAGCGCCGCCGCGGAGCGCAGCCGTGAAGCGACTGTGCCCGGATCACGTCCGGGCCGCCGGCCGATCGGCGGCCTCTGAAGCGCGTGACCGACGGGACTCGGTGACGCCTCTGCCGCGAGGGGGCCGCCGACCTCACCACTAAGGAGTGGGCGTCGTGACCGCGGAGACCTCTCAGACGCTCGACAGGGGACTGCGTGTCCTCAAGCTGCTGGCCGATACGGACCACGGGCTGACCGTCACCGAGCTATCCCACAAACTGGGCGTGAACCGGACTGTTGTCTACCGGTTGCTCGCCACGCTGGAGCAGCACGCTCTCGTACGCCGTGACCTGGGCGGACGGGCCCGGGTCGGGCTGGGTGTGCTGAGGCTGGGCCGGCAGGTGCACCCGCTGGTGCGGGAGGCGGCGATGCCGGCCCTGCGGTCGCTGGCGGAGGACATCGGCGCGACCGCGCACCTGACGCTGGTCGACGGCGCGGAGGCGCTGGCGGTGGCCGTGGTGGAGCCGTCGTGGACGGACTACCACGTGGCGTACCGGGCCGGCTTCCGGCATCCGCTGGAACGGGGGGCCGCCGGGAAGGCGATCCTCGCCGCCCGGCAGCGGACGGCGGACGAGCCGGGGTACACGCTGACGCACGGGGAGCTGGAGGCGGGCGCGTGCGGGGCGGCGGCGCCGCTGCTGGGGGTGACGGGGGTCGAGGGCAGCGTGGGCGTGGTGATGCTGGCGGAGGCCGTCCCGGAACGGGTGGGCACACGGGTGATGGACGCGGCCCGGGAAGTGGCGGAGGCGCTGCGCTGACGTGGCTGCGGGCGGTCGTGCCGCTGGGGCGGCACGTCAGGCGGCACGGATGCCCATAGCTGCAGCACGTTAGATTGACTTCGTGCTCTCCCGCCTCACGCGTCCCCAAGCCCTCGCCGCCCTGGCCGCCCCCGTCGTCGCCCTGCTGGCCACCGCCGCGTTCGCCCCGCTGCCCTTCTCCATCGCGCAGCCCGGGCTGACCGCCGACGTGCTCGGGGAGAACAAGGGGACGCAGGTCATCACGATCGACGGCACCCCCGTCCGCAGGACCAGCGGGCAGTTGCGGATGACGACGATCGAGGCGACCTCCCCGGACACCCGCGTCGGCCTCCCGGACGTCATCGACAGCTGGTTCAGCACCGACCAGGCGGTCATGCCCCGCGACTCCGTCTACCCCAGCGGTGACAGCGTCAAGGAGATCGAGCGGTACAACCGCGAGCAGATGAAGGAGTCCCAGGACGAGGCCACCCGGGCCGCCCTGAACTACCTGAACCGCGAGGACGACGACATCGAGGTCGGTCTCGAGCTCGCCGACGTCGGCGGCCCCAGTGCCGGCCTGCTGTTCTCCCTCGGCATCGTCGACAAGCTGAACGGCGACGGCAGCGGCGGCGACCTCACCGGCGGCCGGGTCGTCGCCGGTACGGGCACGATCGACGCGGACGGCACCGTCGGCGCGGTCGGCGGCGTACCCCTGAAGACGCAGGCGGCCAGGCGGGACGGCGCCACCGTCTTCCTGGTCCCGAAGGCCGAGTGCTCCGACGCGCGGGCCGAACTCCCCGAGGGACTGCGCCTGGTCCCGGTCACCACCCTCAAGAGCGCCGTCGACGCCCTGATCGCCCTGGAGAAGGCCCCCGGCAAGGTCCCCGCCTGCTAGCCCTCCTTGACGAACCCTTCCTCCACCATCCAGTCCAGCGCCACCTGGTGCGGGTCCTCCCCGTCGACGTCCACCCTCGCGTTGAGGTCCTGCGCCACCGTGTTGTCGAGCTTCGCCGTCACCGGGGCGAGCACCTCCGCGATGGCCGGCCACTTCTCGAACGTCTCGGTGTTGACCGTCGGCGCCGCGTTGTAGTTGGGGAAGAACTTCCTGTCGTCCTCCATCACCACCAGGTTCATGGACTTGATCCGCCCGTCGGTGGTGAAGACCTCGCCGTACGCGCAGGCGCCCTTGGCCGTCTGGGTGTAGATGATCCCGGTGTCCATCTGCGTGACGTCGCGCGCCGGGATGTCCATGCCGTACGCCTTCTCCATGCCCGGCAGTCCGTCCGCGCGGTTGGCGAACTCGCCCTCCACGCACAGCGTCACCGCACCCGGATCGGACTTCGCCAGCTCCGCCACCTCGGAGAGGGTCCGCGTGCGGTACCTCTCGTGGTTCGCCTGGCTCATGGCGAGGGCGTAGGTGTTGTTCAGCTCCGACGGCTCCAGCCAGGTCACCCCGTTCCTCACGTCCGCGTCCCGCACCGCCTCCCACTGCTCGCGGGGGTCCGGGATCGGCCTGCTGTTGCCCTGGTACGTGATCCAGGCCGTGCCCGTGTACTCGAACCCGGCGTCCGCCTCGCCCTTGACGACCGCCTCCCGGGAGCCGACCGAGCCCTGGATCCCGGTCCGGTCGACGACCTCCGCGCCCGCCGCCTGGAAGGCGATGCCCATGATCGCGCCGAGGATGAGCTGCTCGGTGAACTCCTTCGACGTGACGGTGAGCTCCGCGCCCTCCAGCGGCCTCCCCTTGCCGATCGAGCCGGGCTCCACGTCGTCGGCCATGGGGGAGCCGCTGGTCAGCCCGCAGCCCGGGGCCGCCGCCAGCAGCGCCCCGGCCAGGAACAGACGGAGACGCCGGCTCATGGGCCCGCCTCCAGACCCCGCGGCCGCAGCAGCAGCTCCGCCAGGGAGGCCAGCCAGTCCACCAGCAGCGCGAGGACGACGGTGAGGACCGAGCCCACCACCAGCACCGGCATCCGCTGGCTGGTGATGCCGGTGGTGATCAGTACGCCGAGTCCTCCGCCCCCGCCGAAGGTGGCCAGCGTCGCCGTGCCGACGTTCAGCACGAGCGCCGTCCGCACACCCGCCAGGATGAGCGGGACGGCCAGCGGCAGCTCCACCCGCGTGAGCACGCCCAGCGGGGACATGCCGATGCCGCGCGCCGCCTCCAGCAGCGTCGGGTCGTTGGCCTTCAGCCCGGCGATGGTGTTGGACAGCACCGGCAGCACGGCGTAGGCGATGATGCCGATCAGGGCCGCCCTGCGGCCGATGCCCAGCCAGATCACCAGCAGCGCCAGCAGACCGATCGCCGGGGTCGCCTGGCCCATGTTGGCCAGCGCCATCGCCGCCGGGGTTGCTCTGCGGAACATGCGGCGGGTGAGCAGGACGCCCAGCGGGATCGCGATGACCAGCACGAAGAACGTCGAGATCACGGTGAGCTGGATGTGCTGCCACAGCGCCTTGGACACCTGCCCGTTCGACAACGCGTTCCGGGTGAGCGCGTCGAGGTCGGCCTGTTCGAACCAGAGCCAGGTCGCGAGCAGCACGGCGATCAGCACCACCGGCAGGAACGTCAGCTTCCGCCAGGTCACCCGGGGCGGCTTCACGGCCGGGGGCGGGGGAGGGGCCTCCGCCTCGTCGGGCGCTCCGCCGCCCTCGTCCCGGAAGACATGCCCCCGTACCTCGTGCTCGCCCTCGGGCCGCCGCCCGGAGGAGCCGGAGGAACCGGAGGAGCCGGAAGCCGAGGCCCTCACGCCTTCGCCTCCCCGCCGAAGCCCTCCTGCTCGGCGTGCGTCTGCGCGGACCGCTGCTCCTCGAGGTCGTGCTGGGCGTCCATCGCCTCCAGGCGGTCCGCCTCCAGCAGTTCGTGCACGGAGTTCATCAGCGTCTCCACGTCCACGACCCCCTCGTACGCGCCGCGCCGCCCGGTGACCGCGACCCGCCCCGTGTTGTCGGTGAGCACCGCCTCCAGCGCGTCCCGCAGCGTCGCGTCCCGGGTCACCGTGTCGTGCACCAGGGTGCCCGCGCGGGCCAGCGAACCCTTGGCGAGCGTCATGTCGCCGCGCCGGAGCCACTTGTAGGGGCGGCCCCGCTTGTCGAGCAGCAGGATCTCGTTGTGGCCGCTGGAGCGCAGCCGGTCGAAGATGTGCTGGATCGGGTCGTCGACGGTCACCGTCGGATAGTCGGTGATCTCCACGTCCCGCACCCGGGTCAGGTTGAGCCGCTTCAGCGCGGCCCCGGCGCCGACGAACCCCGACACGAAGTCGTCGGCGGGGTGGGTGAGGATCGCCTCCGGGGTGTCGAACTGGGCGATGTGGGAGCGTTCGCGCAGCACCGCGATCCGGTCGCCGATCTTGATCGCCTCGTCGAAGTCGTGGGTGACGAAGACGATCGTCTTGTGCAGCTCCCGCTGGAGCCGGATCAGCTCGTCCTGGAGGTGGTCCCGGGTGATCGGGTCGACCGCGCCGAACGGCTCGTCCATCAGCAGCACCGGCGGGTCCGCCGCCAGCGCCCGCGCCACGCCCACCCGCTGCTGCTGGCCGCCGGAGAGCTGGCGCGGATAGCGGCCGTGGAACTCGCCGGGGTCCAGACCGACCAGGTCCAGCATCTCCTCCACCCGCTCCCGCACCCGGGCCGCGGGCCAGCGCAGCATCCTCGGCACCAGCGCGATGTTCTGCGCCACCGTCATGTGCGGGAACAGCCCGCTCGCCTGGATCGCGTACCCGATCTTGCGGCGCAGCCGCACCGGGTCCATGTCGGTGACGTCCTCGCCGCCGATACGGATCCGGCCGCCGGTCGGCTCGATCAGCCGGTTGATCATCTTCAGGGTGGTGGACTTCCCGCAGCCCGAGGGGCCGACGAAGATCACCGTCTCGCCCGCCCTGATCTCCATGCTGACGTTGTCGACGGCCGGCAGCGCACTGCCCGGGTACCGCTTGGTCAGACCCTCCAGCTCGATGGTCGCCCCGACCGACCGGGACTCCGTCCCGGATGTCCCGGGATCAGGCGGATCAGGCAGACCGGATGAACCGGATGAATCAGGCACGGATCCCCCTGGGAATGGTCAGCCGCCCGATCAGCACGTACGCGGCGTCGAACAGCAGGGCGAGGACGATGATCCCGAGGGTGCCCGCGAGCACCTGGTTCAGCGCGTTCCTGCTGCCCAGCGAGGCGATCCCGCGGAAGATCAGGTTGCCGAGGCCGGGCCCGGAGGCGTACGCGGCGATGGCGGCGATGCCCATCAGCATCTGCGTGGAGACCCGGATCCCGGTCAGGATCGGCGGCCAGGCCAGCGGCAGCTCCACCCGCGCCAGCCGGGCCGCACGTGACATCCCGATGCCCTTGGCCGCGTCCACCAGCGACGGGTCGACCCCGCGCAGCCCCACGATCGCGTTCCGCACGATCGGCAGCAGCCCGTACAGCGTCAGCGCGATCACCGTCGGCGGCACCCCGAGTCCCACCACCGGGATCAGCAGACCGATCATGGCCAGCGCCGGGATGGTCAGCAGGGTGGCGGTGGCGGTCGTGGCCAGGTTCCCCGCCCACTCGCTGCGGTAGGTGACCACCCCGATCAGCACACCGAGCAGGGTCGCCACCACCATGCACTGGAAGACGACACTGGCGTGCTGGTAGGCGTCGACGAGCAGCTGCTGATGCCGGCTCCCCAGGTACTCCCAGAAGTTCACGTCGGCTCACCCCAGCTCCGCCAGGTCGGTTCACTCGCCGAGCGCGGCCTGCTCCACCAGCGGGATGATCCGCAGCGGAACGGGGTTCTCCATGACGATCGCCGTGGAGGCCCGGACGATGCCATCAAAACCGACGACGCGGTCGATCACCCGCTGGAGATCGGCGTTGGAGCGCGCCACGAGGCGGCACATCATGTCCCCGGTGCCGGTCGTGGTGTGCAGCTCCAGCACCTCCGGTACGGTCGTCAAGTGGGCCCGTACGTCGGCTCCTTGGCCCTGCCGGATCTGCAGCGTGGCGAACGCCGTGACCGGGTAGCCGAGGGCCGCCGGGTCCACCTGGGGGCCGAATCCGCGGATGACTCCGTTCGACTGAAGCCGGTCGAGGCGGGCCTGCACGGTCCCGCGCGCCACCCCCAGCCGCCGGGACATCTCCAGCACCCCGATGCGCGGCTCCCGCGCCAGCAGCAGGATGATCCGCCCGTCCAGATGATCGATCGCCATACGGTCCTCCCCGGTGGTCATCCTGTACAGAAAGCCCGTGAACGGGCCCGCCCGGCTGAACACATTGTCCAGCGAAAAGGCAAACTATTGCGCACCTTGCGGAGCTGGCCCACGCTGCCCCTATGACGCAGACCACACACCACACTCCCGACGTGACCGCCCGGCAGGCCGACCCCTTCCCGGTCAAGGGAATGGACGCGGTCGTCTTCGCCGTGGGCAACGCCAAGCAGGCGGCGCACTACTACTCCACCGCCTTCGGCATGAAGCTGGTCGCCTACTCCGGACCGGAGAACGGCAGCCGCGAGACCGCTGCTTACGTCCTGGAGAGCGGCTCGGCCCGCTTCGTGTTCACCTCGGTGATCAAGCAGTCCACCGAGTGGGGCGCCTTCCTCGCCGACCACGTGAGCGCGCACGGCGACGGCGTCGTCGACCTCGCCATCGAGGTCCCGGACGCCCGCGCCGCGTACGCCTACGCCGTCGAGCACGGCGCCCGCTCCGTCACCGAGCCGTACGAGCTGAAGGACGAGCACGGCACCGTCGTGCTCGCCGCGATCGCCACGTACGGCAGGACCCGCCACACGCTGGTCGAGCGGAGCGGCTACGACGGCCCCTACCTGCCCGGGTACGTCGCCGCCGACCCGATCGTCGAGCCGCCGGCCCAGCGCTCCTTCCAGGCGATCGACCACTGCGTCGGCAACGTCGAACTCGGCCGGATGAACGAGTGGGTGGAGTTCTACAACAAGGTCATGGGCTTCACGAACATGAAGGAGTTCGTGGGCGACGACATCGCCACCGAGTACAGCGCGCTGATGTCGAAGGTGGTCGCCGACGGCACGCTCAAGGTCAAGTTCCCGATCAACGAGCCCGCCATCGCCAAGAAGAAGTCCCAGATCGACGAGTACCTGGAGTTCTACGGCGGTGCCGGCGTCCAGCACATCGCGCTGAACACCAACGACATCGTGCAGACGGTGCGCCAGATGCGGGCGTCCGGCGTCCAGTTCCTGGACACTCCCGACTCGTACTACGACACGCTCGGCGAGTGGGCCGGGGAGACCCGGGTGCCGGTCGAAACCCTGCGCGAGCTGAAGATCCTCGTCGACCGCGACGAGGACGGCTACCTGCTCCAGATCTTCACCAAGCCGGTCCAGGACCGCCCGACGGTCTTCTTCGAACTCATCGAACGCCACGGCTCGATGGGCTTCGGCAAGGGCAACTTCAAGGCCCTCTTCGAGGCCATCGAACGAGAGCAGGCCAAGCGCGGCAACCTGTGAGGGCTGACGCGGGCGCCCTTGCCGCGTAGCCGCGGCCAGTTATGCCGCCCTGCGTGCCGCCGCCGCGGATAACCGCGCCGCCCTGCGTGCCGCCGCTGCGGGCAGTCGTGCCTCCCCCAGTGCCTCAAGGGCCTGGGAGGTACCCCCAGGGCGGCACGGGTGGGCGATGGGGGTCCCCCCGCTCGAGCGAAGCAGAGAGTGGGGGAGGCACCCGGCAAGCGCCGGTGAGTGAACCGGCCTCCGGCCCGCACCAGTGGACGGTGCGGGTGCGGGACAGGGGGACGTCGCGCAGCCCGGCGCTGACGAGGTGCCGTCGCGCCCACCCGTGCCGCCCTGCGGCACGACTGCCCGCGGCTGGCGGAGGTGCGGAGCACGATCCTGCGGCACGACTGCCCGCGGGAGGGGCGGCGGCCCAGCCGTGCGGCTGATCGCGGGGGGGGCCAGTCGTGTGACTGACCCCAGAACGCTCAGTCGCGTGACTGACCGCGGAACGCTCAGTCGGACTCAGGCCCCGCCTGGACGGACGGTTCGCCCAGGCGGGCCAGGGTCGTCTTCGCCTGCGGTACCCATAGCGGTGAGAACCACGGGTTGATCTGGAGCGCTTCCTTCAGGTGCCGCCGCGCGGACCCGTACCGCTCCAGTGAGCGTTCGATCATCCCCCGGTGGAACACGTACAGCGCGCTCCGCACCCCACCCCCCTCCGTCCCCTCGGTCGCCCGTACGGCGAAGGGGAGGGCCTCCTCGTCGTCGCCGGTCCGGTGCAGCGCCCAGCCCAGCGCGTCCGCCGCCTCCGTCGACGGCTGCCGCTCCCACACCTCCCGCAGCCGCCGCACGGCGGCCTCCGCATCCCCGTGATCCGCCTCGAGCCGCCCCAGCACCAACGACTCGTCACCCCCGTGCGCGGCGGCCACCCGCACCCGCTTCCGCACCACCCCGTACTGCGCCCCCGCCGCCCGCTTCAGCCCCAGCGACTCGTACAGCTCACCCAGCTCCAGCGCGTACTCCGGCCGGGGCCGCTCCGCCAGCGCCGTCCGGTACGCGTTCAGTGCCTCCGTCGTCCGCCCCAGTGCCGCCAGCGCCCTGCCCTGCCCGGCCTGTGCCGCCCGCTGGTCGGGGTCGGTCCGCACCGCCTTCCGGAAGTGCCGCAGCGCGTCCTGGCGGTCGCCGCGCTCCCAGGCGAGCTGCCCGGCCCGCTCCAGGTACGCCGCCCGCTCGGCCGGTTCCCCGGCGGCCGACGCCGCGTCCGCCAGCTTGGCCGCCGCGTCCTCCCGCCAGCCCCGGTCCCGGTACACGGCCGCCGCCCGCGCCATCACGACGGGACCGGAGCGCAGCTCCTTCAGCCTCTCCAGCAGCTTCCCCGCCTCCTCGTCGTCACCGAGCCCGGCGGACGCCTCGATCAGCAGCGGATACGTCGTCCACCGCTTCGGCTCCAGTTTCCGCGCCGCCTCGCCCCACTTCCGCGCCCCGGCGAAGTCCCGGCGGGCGTTCGCCAGCGCGGCCAGCCCCTGCAGCGCCGGGGCGTTCCCCTTCGCCCGTACCTTCAGCGAGGTGCGCAGCGCCTTCTCGGCCCGCGGCCAGTACGCCGGGTCCGCCAGCCGCAGCCCCTGCTCCACCCGGGCCGCCCCGAGCACCGCCCAGGCCTCCGCGTCCCCCGGACGCTCCCGCACCCGCCGCTCGCGCTCCCCGACCAGCGCCTCCAGGTCGGGCAGCGCGGCCGGCACCCCGCTGGTGACCGCCGCCAGCGCCCGCGCCCCAGGATCCGGCGCGGGCGGCGCCTGCTGCTCCCGGGGCAGCAGCACCAGCGCCCCGCCCAGCACCGCGCACCCGGCGGCCGAGGCGAGCAGCGCCCCCCGGCGCACCCGCCGCCGGGGTTCACGTGGCTTGTCGTCCGTGGCGCACACCGTCATGAAGCACACTGTGCGTCACACCCCGCGTACGTACGATGATCACACTCCGATGTGACGCGCGTGCCTCCGCGGGGTTCACACCGATGGCCCCCGGTGTCACGCTGTGATCATGAGCCGTATCGAAGCGCGACGCGATGAAGACACGGTGGCGGCCGGCCCCCTCGTCGACCGGCTGCTCGGCGGCCTGCCCCCCGAGGCCGTCCTCACCGACCCCGACGTCACGGCCTCCTACGCCCACGACATGGCGAGCTTCTGCCCGGCCGGCAGCCCCGCGGTGGTGGTCCTGCCGCGCACGGTCGAGCAGGTCCAGCACGTCATGCGCACCGCCACCGCACTGCGCGTCCCCGTCGTCCCGCAGGGCGCCCGCACCGGCCTGTCCGGCGGCGCCAACGCCACCGACGGCTGCGTCGTGCTCTCCCTGACCAGGATGGACCGCATCCTGGAGATCAGCCCGGTCGACCGGATCGCCGTCGTCGAACCCGGCGTCGTCAACGCCGCCCTCTCCCGCGCGGTCGGCGAGCACGGCCTCTCTTACCCCCCGGACCCCTCGAGCTGGGAGATGTGCACCATCGGCGGCAACATCGGCACCGCCTCGGGCGGGCTGTGCTGCGTGAAGTACGGCGTGACGGCCGAGTACGTCCTCGGTCTGGACGTCGTCCTCGCCGACGGCCGCCTGATGTCCACCGGCCGCCGCACCGCCAAGGGCGTCGCCGGGTACGACCTGACCCGCCTGTTCGTCGGCTCCGAGGGCTCCCTCGGCATCGTCGTCCGCGCGGTCCTCGCGCTGCGGCCGAAGCCGCCCGAGCAGCTCGTGCTGGCCGCCGAGTTCTCCTCCGGCGCCGCCGCCTGCGACGCCGTGTGCCGGATCATGGAGGGCGGTCACGTCCCCTCCCTCCTCGAACTCATGGACCGTACGACCGTCAAGGCCGTCAACGACATGACCCGCATGGGCCTGCCGGAGTCCACCGAGGCCCTGCTGCTCGCCGCCTTCGACACCACCGACCCCGCCGCCGACCTCGCCGCGCTCGGCACGCTGTGCGAGGCCGCCGGCGCCACCCAGGTCGTCCCCGCCGAGGACGCCGCCGAGTCCGAACTGCTCCTCCAGGCACGGCGGATGTCCCTGGTCGCCCTCGAAGCCGTCAAGGGCACCACGATGATCGACGACGTGTGCGTGCCCCGCTCGAAGCTCGGCGAGCTCATCGACGGCGTCGAGCGGATCTCCGGGAAGTACCGGCTCACCATCGGCGTCGTCGCCCACGCCGGCGACGGCAACACCCACCCGACGGTCTGCTTCGACGCGACGGACCCGGAGGAGTCGCGGCGGGCCCGCGAGTCCTTCGACGAGATCATGGCGCTCGGCCTGGAACTCGGCGGCACCATCACCGGCGAACACGGCGTCGGCGTGCTGAAGAAGGAGTGGCTGGCACGCGAGATCGGCCCCGTGGGACTGGAGATGCAACGGGCCGTCAAGCAGGTCTTCGACCCGCTGGGCATTCTCAACCCGGGCAAGCTGTTCTGAACGGGAAGATGCCCGAAAGGAGTGGGGTCCGGCCGGACGGGCGGTCAGGTCCCCGCCCGTCTGATAGATGTGGTTCCCCCCGACCCACCCATCGAGCAGATACGGGACGACGGACATGAGCGCCCCAACCCCGGCCCCCGGCGACGACAGGCCCCGCGAAGGGTATTACCCGGACCCGTCCATTCCTGGATATGTCCGGTACTGGAACGGTGCCTCCTGGGTGCCGGGCACGAGCCGTCCGGCGCCCAAGGACGGCGATTCGCTCGCACCACCGCCCGGCACGGGCCCGGCGCGGCCCTCCGTCGAGGAGACCGGACCGCACTTCTTCGACGAGGACCCCGTCGAGCAGCCGTCCCCGGCCGGGTCCCAGCACGGCAGCCGGCCCGAGCCCGCCTCGGCGTGGGGCGCCGACCGCTCCCACCAGACCGGCTTCGGCGGCGACCAGGACCGCAAGGTGTCCTGGGGCGCCGACCCGAGGGTGCCGCACGCGGCCCCGCCTTCCGCGCCTTCCGCGCCTTCCGCACCGTTCGTGCCCTCCGCGCCTTCCGCGCCTTCCGCACCGTCCGCGCCCTCCGCACCGTCCGCGCCCTCCGCGCCTTCCGCGCCCTCCGCGCCTTCCGCACCGGAGGCCGGGCCCGCGGGCGCGGACACCCCGGACGAGCGGGCCGCGGCCGACTCGGGCAACACCTTCGTGTTCCGCAGACCGGCTTCGGCCTCGGCGCCGAAGCCGCGGCAGGAGGCCGGGGCCCCCGGCGGGGAGCGTGCGGACGAGGGCACGATGACCTTCCGCGCCGTCACCCCGCGCACGGGACAGGACCCCTCGGGACCGCATACGGGCTCCGCCGCCCCCGGGCGGCCCGGGTTCGGGGCCGGGAAGGCGGCAGCCGCACGCGCCGCCGCCGCTGCCGCCACGGCCCCGTCCGGACCCCAGCGGACCACCGCCCCGGCCACGCCTCCCCAGGCCGTACCCCCGCAAGCCGTACCCCCGCAGGCCGCGGGCGCGCCCCTGACGAGCGGCGCCGGCGGGGGCCAGTCCTCCTGGGTGCAGCAGGTGCACCGGCTGGCCGGCGGTGAGGAGCCGCCCGTCGCGCCCTGGAAGCCGCCCGTCGAGGACGTGTTCCAGGCCGCCGCCCGGCGCCAGGCCGCGGCCCGCCCCGCCGCGCTCGGCAGGCGGCTGGCCGCCCGGCTGCTGGACACCGTCGTCCTCGGCGCCGTCACCGCCGTGGCCGCCGTGCCGCTCGGCATGAAGGCGCTGGACCACATCGACGCGAAGATCGAGGCGGCCAAGCTGTCCGGCGAGACCGTCACCGTCTGGCTGCTCGACGGCACCACCTCCGTCCACCTCGGCATCGTCCTCGCCGTCCTCCTCCTCGCCGGTGTCCTCCTGGAGGTGCTGCCGACCGTCAAGTGGGGCCGCACCCTGGGCAAGAGGCTGCTGGGCGTCGAGGTGCGGGACATCGAGGCGCACGAGGCGCCGTCCTTCGGCGCGGCCCTGCGCCGCTGGCTCGTCTACAGCGTGCCCGGACTGCTCGTCGTCGGGGTCGTCGGCGTCCTGTGGTGCCTGTTCGACAAGCCCTGGCGCCAGTGCTGGCACGACAAGGCCGCGCACACGTTCGTCGCCGCCGGCTGAGCCCCCGTCACCCGTATCGCCGCCGCCGCTGCTCCGGACGGCCGCTCGCCGGATGCGGGGCCGGGGGGTTCACGGTCGACTCGGGGCATGACCACCGAACCGCCCCCCGGCTCCGGTCGGCAGCCGCCGGACGACGACCCGTTCAGAAAGCACCCCCCGCCGGGCGGACCCGACACCCCGGGACCGGGCTCCCCGTACGACACCCCCGGCGGCCCGCCACCGCCGACCGGCGGCGGTGATCCCTACGGCGGTGGCGGCGGCCCTTACGGCGGTGGCGGTGGCGGCCCCTACGGCGGTCCCCCCGGTCCCTCCGACCCCCTCGCCGGCATGCCCCCGCTCGCCGACAGCGGCAGGCGCACGCTCGCCCGCATCATCGACATGATCCTCGTCGGCATCGTCGTCTGGCTGCTCACCTGGCCGTTCGGGGTCAGCGAGTACGACGTCGACGGCAACGACATCAACATTGGCAACTCCCTCGCGCAGTCCGTCGTCGCCGCGGTCCTCTACATCGCCTACGACACCTTCATGACCGCCCGGGGCGGCCAGACCCTGGGCAAGAAGTGGCTGCGCATGCGGGTGGCCGACCTCGCCGACGGCTCGACCCCCTCCGTGCAGACCGCGCTGATCCGCGCCCTCGTGCTGTGGCTGCCGTTCGCGTTCTGCTGCGCCTGCGTGTGGACCGTGATCGCGGGCGGCTGGAGCTTCTTCGACCGGCCCTACAAACAGGGCCTGCACGACAAGGCGGCCAAGACCGTGGTGGTCAGCACCGGATGAGGGTCAGGACGCCGCACGCTCCCGCACCGGCTCACGGGCCGGAGGGGCGACGGTGGCCCGTACCGACTGGACCGGCCGGCCCGGCTCCGGGGCCGCGGGCCGGTCCGCCACGGCGGGCCGTACCACCGCGACGGGCCGCCGGGGTCCGGGAAGCGGGACCGTCATGGCCACCAGCAGTCCGAGGGCGAGGGCCGAGACGGCGACGACCGCGACGCCCACGACCGAACTCGCTCCGGACAACAGCAGCATGACGAACGTCGAAAAGATCACGGTGCACGAACCGTAAGCGAGCTGAGCGACAGTCGGACGGGGCATGGCCATCGTGTCCTCGGGAGTCGGAGGCTGTCCGCCTGGCTTTCCGCCGGTTCAGGGCGGTTTCGCCAGACGACTCTAACCGCGAGCGTGCCCGAGGGGAACGGACAGTAAGCGTGACCTGACCGACAGGGCCGGTGCACAGGGGGCGCACGGATTCATGGCGTCCATCAGGTGGACGGTTGTACGCGCCCGCTCGGGTTCGCGCCGATGTGTCCGGAAAGCGGACCACGGCTCCGCATAGTGCAGTTGAACTGTTCAAGTCAAGGTCTGTTTTTTCTGGCGAACCTCTAGTCAAATGTCGTCACTTGACTACACGCGTTGATCACGTGCGTGCGGGACCTTCCACAGACGGAACCTCCTTCGGCCGCGCGTACGCACGCGGGAGGGGATCTCAAGTGATTAGTAGACCCTGGACGTTCAGAGCGGCCGCGACGGGCGTGGCCCTCGCGGCGGTCACCGCCACCTGCTCTGCGTTCACCGTGGCCCAGGCCGACTCGGCTGACAAGGCCGAGCGTCCCAGCGCCGTGGACCGGCACGACCCGGCGGAGCACAATCACGTCGAGCACGACCTCGAGGGGCCGCTCTCCAAGACGCAGGAGGCCCAGCGGGAAGAGGCACTCAACCAGGTCATATCCGGTAAGGCCTCGGTCAAGAATCGTGACGGTTCGAAGGTCGTCCAGCTCAAGAGCAAGAAGGGCGACAGCAAGTACGTAGAGCTCGGCCGTGAGAAGACCGACAAGATCTTCACGATCCTGGTCGAGTTCGGCGACCAGGTCGACAGCCGCTACGGCGGCGACGCCGGCCCGCTGCACAATCAAATAGCCGAGCCGGACCGCAAGGTGGACAACTCCACCGCCTGGCAGGAGGACTACGACCAGCGGCACTTCGAAGACCTGTACTTCGGGTCCGGCAAGGGCGTCGACTCGGTCAAGACCTACTACGAGAAGCAGTCCTCCGGCCGCTACTCGGTCGACGGCGAGGTCTCCGACTGGGTCAAGGTCCCCTACAACGAGGCCCGTTACGGCAACAACGCCTGCGGCGACACCAACTGCCCGAGCGTGTGGAACGTCGTCAGCGACGGCCTGAACGCCTGGGTCGCCCAGCAGAAGGCGGCCGGCCGCACCGACGCCCAGATCAAGGCGGACGTCACCCGCTTCGATGAGTGGGACCGCTACGACTTCGACGGCGACGGCGACTTCAACGAGCCCGACGGCTACATCGACCACTTCCAGATCGTGCACGCCGGTGAGGACGAGTCCGCGGGCGGCGGCGCCCAGGGCACCGACGCGATCTGGGCCCACCGCTGGTACGCCTTCGGCACCGACGCCGGCGCCACCGGCCCCGAGCAGAACCGTCTCGGCGGCGCGCAGATCGGCTCCACCGGCATCTGGGTCGGCGACTACACCGTCCAGCCGGAGAACGGCGGACTCGGCGTCTTCGCCCACGAGTACGGCCACGACCTCGGTCTGCCGGACCTCTACGACACCGCCGGCGGCGAGAACTCCACCGGTTTCTGGACACTGATGTCCTCCGGTTCCTGGCTCGGCACCGGGAAGAAGGAGATCGGCGACCTGCCCGGCGACATGACCGCCTGGGACAAGCTCCAGCTCGGCTGGCTGAACTACGACAAGGCCAAGGCCGGCGTCGACTCCTGGCACAAGCTGGGCGTCGCCGAGTACAACACCAAGCACAAGCAGGCGCTGGTCGTCGATCTGCCGAAGAAGGCCGTCACCACCGAGATCATCCCGCCGGCCGAGGGCCAGACCCAGTGGTGGAGCGGCAGCGGTGACAACCTCAAGAACACGCTGAGCCGTTCGGTCGACCTGACCGGCAAGTCCTCCGCCGAGCTCACCTTCGACGGCTGGTACGAGATCGAGGCCAACTACGACTACCTCTACACCGAGGTGTCCACCGACGGCGGCGCCAACTGGACCGCCCTCGACGGCACGGTCGACGGTCAGGCCATCCCGCGCGACGGCAGCGACAAGCCGGCCCTGCACGGCACGCTCGACGGCTACGAGAAGTTCGCGTACTCCCTCGACGCCTACGCCGGCCAGAAGGTCGACCTGCGCTTCCGCTACCAGTCCGACGGCGGCGTGGCCCTCAAGGGCTTCACGGCCGACGCGATCACCGTGACGGCGGACGGCGCCCCGGTCTTCTCCGACAACGCCGAGAGCGCGGACGCCGCCTGGACGGCGACCGGCTTCTCCCGCGTCGGCGCGTCCTTCACCAAGGACTACGCGCAGTACTACATCGCCGAGAACCGCCAGTACGTGTCGTACGACAAGACCCTCGAGGTCGGCCCGTACAACTTCGGCTACACGTCCCGCCCGGACTGGGTCGAGCACTACGCGTACCAGAACGGCCTGCTGATCTGGAAGTGGGACACCTCCCAGGCGGACAACAACACCAGCGAGCACCCGGGCACCGGTCTGATCCTCCCGATCGACTCGCACCCGACCGCGCTGAAGTGGTCCGACGGCACGCTGATGCGCAACCGCATCCAGACCTACGACGCGACGTTCAGCAAGTTCCGCACCGAGGGCATGACGCTCCACAAGGCGGACGTGGCGAAGTGGATCCCGTCGTCGAAGGGCGTGTCGGTCTTCAACGACCGCACGAACACCTACTACGACCCGGAGAACCCGGGCGGCGGTGTCCAGGTCACTGACACCAACACGAAGATCAAGATCACCAAGGAGGCCAAGGACGGCTCGACGATCGAGCTCGAGGTCGGCCCCGCGGGTAGGTAAATAGCATCTTTGCAGGTCAGAGCATGATCGGCGGTGACCCCCTGGCGGGTCACCGCCGATCCGTGTTTAGGTGCCTCCTGTGGCTCTCTTATTGACACCAGTGGACACGGGGGTATGACCGCATGGCCGCAGGAGGTTTCTGCAAGCTGCCGAACGGCACGGTGGTGGTGGCACTGAACCTGCCCAGCCCCGCCGTCGGCGCGCCCGCCGGGGTCCGCGTCCTCGTCCACGCCCAGAACCGCGCCCGGGCCCTGACCAGGCTCCGCAACCTGGGCCTGCGCTCCATCTACCTGCGAGGCAACGCCGCCCCGCCCACCCCCGACGAGATCACCGCGGTCCTCCACCACCCCGACGGCCTCATATGGCGCACAGCCCCCGACGCCACCGCCCTGACGGTAGAACTCTGGCACCCGATAAGAGCCCTGCTCAGACGCCCAGCGACCCCCGCGTGACTGCGGGCGCCCCTGCCGCCCGACTGCGGGCAGTCGTGCCTCCCCCAGTGCCTTAAGGGCCTGGGAGGTGCCCCCAGCGGCACGGGTGGGCAGGGGGTACCCCCTCTGGGGGAGGCACCCCGTAAGCGCCGGGCCGCGCAACACCCCCCGGCCCACCCCCACGAACCCTCACTGCACGACGGGCTTCCCCGACAACTCCACCCCCGCCGAGCGCAGCTCCTCCAGCGCCCGCTCGGTGGTCTCCGCCGCCACCCCGGCCGTGAGATCAAGCAGCACCTGGGTGCGAAAACCCTCGCGGGCAGCGTCCAGCGCGGTCGCCCGCACACAGTGATCCGTGGCGATCCCCACCACGTCCACCTCGTCGACCGCCCGCTCCCGCAGCCACTCCGCCAGCGGCGTCCCGTTCTCGTCGGCCCCCTCGAACCCGCTGTAAGCGGCCGAGTACGCCCCCTTGTCGAACACGGCGTCGATCGCCCCCGAGGTCACCGCGGGGGCGAAGTTCGGGTGGAAGCCGACGCCCTCCGTCCCGGCGACGCAGTGCGCGGGCCAGGACCGTACGAAGTCGGGGTTGTCGGCGAAGTGGCCGCCGGGCGCGATGTGGTGGTCGCGGGTGGCCACCACGTGCCGGTAGCCGCCGGCCGAGGCGGCCTGGCCGATCAGCTCGGTGATGGCGGCGGCCACGTCCGCCCCGCCGGCCACGGCGAGGCTGCCCCCCTCGCAGAAGTCGTTCTGCACGTCGACGACGATCAGTGCGCGGCGCATGGTCGGTGTCCTTCGGCTGTGGGATCGGGTGGGGTCGGGTGGGGGCGGGCCCGGCCGGGTGAACCTCCGAGCCTATGGAATCGAGGACGGCGCGGACAGGGGTACGACAGGGCGGCCGGAAGCCCCCGCCCGCGCAACGGGAGCCCCGCCCCGCGCAGAGGGGGCACGCTTTCACCTACCCGACGGCCCGTGCGCGTACTCCGTCGGAAGGACGGGTTCCCCCCGGGAGAGCTGGGTGGCGGACAGCGGCAGGCCCGCGCGGGCCGCCGCGTGCCGGTCGCGGACCACGTCCAGCGGCTCGCGGGCGATCACCTCGCCGCCCTCGACCAGCGGCACCAGCAACTGCCGCCCGGCCAGCTCGTCGGGCACCGGGCCGGTGCCGACCACCTCGGCCTCGGCGACGCCGTACGCGTCCAGCCGCCGCGCCGCCCACTTGCGGCCGCCGATGGAGGTCTTCCCGCCGCTGGACCTC
This sequence comes from Streptomyces sp. NPDC014676, assembly GCF_043084105.1. Lineage (NCBI taxonomy): Bacteria > Bacillati > Actinomycetota > Actinomycetes > Kitasatosporales > Streptomycetaceae > Streptomyces > Streptomyces sp. NPDC014676. The sequence goes on from NZ_JBIBZI010000001.1 coordinate 106,866, forward strand.
TTCGCCACCGGCACCAGCGGCGCCTTCGGATCGGCGGACTCCGCGCGGGCGACCAGCTTGTACACCATGGACGCCGTCGGGTGCCCGGAGCCGGTCACGAGCTGGGTCCCCACCCCGTACGCGTCCACGGGCGCCGCCGCCAGCGAGGCGATGGCGTACTCGTCCAGGTCCGAGGTCACGATGATCTTCGTACCGGTGGCGCCCAGCTCGTCCAGCTGCTGCCGTACCCGGTGCGCCACCAGCAGCAGGTCCCCGGAGTCGATCCGTACGGCGCCCAGTTCCGGACCGGCGATCTCCACGGCCGTACGGACCGCCTCGGCCACGTCGTAGGTGTCCACCAGCAGCGTCGTACCGCCGCCGAGGGAGTCGACCTGGGCCCGGAAGGCGTCCCGCTCGCTGTCGTGGAGCAGGGTGAAGGCGTGGGCGGAGGTGCCCACGGTGGGGATGTTGTAGCGGAAGCCGGCGGCCAGGTCGGAGGTGGAGGCGAAGCCGCCGACGTAGGCGGCCCGGGAGGCGGCCACCGCGGCCAGCTCGTGGGTGCGCCGGGCGCCCATCTCGATCAGCGGCCGGTCCCCGGCGGCGGACGACATCCGGGAGGCGGCGGCGGCGATCGCCGAGTCGTGGTTGAGGATCGACAGGATCACCGTCTCCAGCAGCACGCACTCCGCGAAGCTGCCCTCGACCCGCATGATCGGTGAGCCCGGGAAGTACACCTCGCCCTCGGGGTAGCCCCAGATGTCACCGGAGAAGCGGTAGCCGGACAGCCAGTCCAGGGTCTCCTCGTCGACGATGTCCTTCTCGCGCAGGAACCGCAGGACGCCCGGGTCGAAGCGGAAGTTCTCCACCGCGTCCAGCACCCGCCCGGTGCCGGCCACCACGCCGTAGCGGCGGCCGTCCGGCAGCCGCCGGGTGAAGACCTCGAACACGCTGCGCCGCCCGGCCGTACCGGCCTTCAGCGCGGCCCGCAGCATCGTCAGCTCGTACTGGTCAGTGAAGAGTGCCGTCGACGGAACATCCACCGGCAGCCCAAGGTCCGCTGTGTTCATGGCAGGGATGCTACCCCCATTTCGTCAGTTTGACGATTTCAGTCCGCGCATCGATCCGCGCACCGGAACAGCGGGCCGGTTTGTGCGACCACCCCCCTGCGGTGGCAGCATGGGCTGTGTGACGTCACCCGCACCCCTGGAGATCGAACGCACCGAGTCGGCGGAGGAGGCCTTCGCCGTACCCGAGCCCGACGTCCCGTGGGTCACCATCGTCCACAACGACCCGGTCAACCTCATGAGCTACGTGACGTACGTCTTCCAGTCGTACTTCGGCTACAGCAAGGACAAGGCCACCAAGCTCATGCTCGACGTCCACCACAAGGGCCGGGCGGTCGTCTCCAGCGGCACCCGCGAGGAGATGGAACGCGACGTCCAGGCCATGCACGGCTACGGCCTGTGGGCCACCCTCCAGCACGACCGGAAGTGACCGATCCGGACATGACCGAACCGGACATGACCCGCCCCCGCCCGCAGGACCGGAAGCAGCGAATCGCCGCCATGCCAGGAACCTTCGAACCGCTCCCCGGCGGCGGCGCGGCCGTCGCCCTCGACGACGTCGAGATCTCCATCATCCGGTCCCTGGCCGTGCAGCTCATGGAGCTCATCGGCCCCGGCCCGTCCGAGGACGCCTCCGCCGACCCGCTCGCCGAACTCTTCGCCGAGGGCCCGAGCGAACCCCCCTCCGACCCCGTGCTGCGCCGCCTCTTCCCGGACGCCTACAGCGACCCCGAGGGCACCCCGGGAGTCAAGGAGGCCGAGGAACAGCGGGCCCACTCCGCCGAGTTCCGCCGCTACACCGAGAACGACCTGCGGGCCGGCAAGCGCGACAACGCCCTCGCGGTGATCCGCTCCCTGGACGCGCTCACCCCGGCCGGCGAGGGCGGCGCGGTGCTGAAGCTGTCGCCGGACGAGTCCCGCCGGTGGCTCGGCGCCCTCAACGACCTGCGCCTCGCCATCGGCTCCCGCCTGGAGATCAGCGACGAGGACGACAGCGACCTCCTCTTCCACCTCCCCGACGAGGACCCGCGCAAGCCGATGGTGATGGCGTACCTGTGGCTCGGCGGACTCCAGGAGACCCTCGTCACCACCCTCATGCCGTGACCTCACGGTGGGACCCGCGGTGTGACCCCATGCCGTGAGTCGACACCGGATGTCCGGAAAAGTCCACTGACGCGTTCGCTCAGAGGACACTCAAATCCGGATAACGATCGCGTCAAAGAGCCCGTCGCCTATGGGCCCTTCAGGTGCCTTTTGTCCACTTCTCCCTGTGAAGCACGCCACAAACCGGCCGTGTGATCAGTATGGCGGCCGTGATAAATCTTCACGACCGCCCGGCGAACACCACCCGTATGTTCCGCCGGGTGCGCCACCGAGCCGGCGACCGCCGGCCAGGCACGGGCGGACTCCCAGAGCCCGCCCAGCTCCATCAGTCCGGGGGGATCGAGACCCGATCCGAGGCCGCCAGCGGCCCGGGTCGGCATGGAGAAAGGCGCACCACGACATGGCCTCACCGCAGGTCGACACGGAGTCCGTACCCGAAGAGGGGTACGAGCGCGGCCTCAACAGCCGCCAGGTCCAGATGATCGCGATCGGCGGCGCCATCGGCGTCGGGCTCTTCCTGGGAGCCGGCGCGAACATCGCCAAGGCCGGACCGAGCCTGATCGTCATGTACGCCCTCGCCGGCGTCATCATCTTCTTCATCATGCGGGCCCTCGGCGAGCTCCTGCTCTACCGCCCCGTCTCGGGCTCGTTCGCCGAGTACTCGCGCGAATTCCTCGGCCCGTTCTTCGGCTACTTCACCGGCTGGACGTACTGGCTGATGTGGGTGGTCACCGGCATGGCCGAGCTGACCGCCGCCGCCATCTACATCAACTTCTGGTTCCCGGCCATCCCGCAGTGGACGTCGGCCCTGGTCTTCCTGGTCATCCTGTTCGGCGCCAACCTGATCTCGGTGAAGCTCTTCGGCGAGATCGAGTTCTGGTTCTCCATGGTCAAGGTCACCGCCATCATCGGCATGATCGTGATCGGCCTCGGCGTGCTCACCCTCGGCTTCAGCCAGGCCGGCGACACCGCCGCCGTCTCCAACCTCTGGGCCTTCGACGGCTTCTTCCCCAAGGGCATCGGCTCGTCCCTGATGACCCTCCAGGGCGTCATGTTCGCCTACCTCGCCGTCGAACTCGTCGGCGTCACCGCCGGCGAGTCCGAGAACCCCGAGAAGACCCTGCCCAAGGCGATCAACACCCTGCCCTGGCGCATCGCCCTCTTCTACGTCGGCGCCCTCACCGTCATCCTGTGCGTGGTCAAGTGGACCGAGTTCTCCGACGGGGTCAGCCCCTTCGTGAAGGCGTTCGCGGTCATCGGCATCCCGGCCGGCGCCGGCATCGTCAACTTCGTCGTCCTCACCGCCGCCCTGTCCTCCTGCAACTCCGGCATGTACTCCACCGGCCGCATGCTGCGCAACCTCGCCGACAACGGCGAGGCCCCGAAGGTCTTCAAGAAGCTGTCCTCCACCAAGACCCCGGCGCTCGGCATCTTCACCTCGGTGATCTTCATGGGCATCGGCGTCGTCCTGAACTACACCGTCCCGGAGAAGGCCTTCGGCTACGTCACCTCCGTCGCCACCGCCGCCGGCATCTGGACCTGGCTGATGATCCTGATCAGCCACGTCCTCTACCGCCGCCAGGTCGTCGCGGGCCGCCTGCCCGCCTCCTCCTTCCCGGCACCCGGCGGCTCGGTCTGCTCCTACATCGCCATCGCGTTCCTGCTCTTCGTCACCGCCCTGATCGCGATCGACGCGGACTCCAGGATCTGCCTGTACGTCATGGCCGGCTGGGCCGTCGCCCTCGGCATCGGCTGGGCCGTCCTCAAGACCCGCAACCCGCAGGTCACCCAGCGCGACGAAGGCCACTTCGAGAAGGTGGGCTGACCTCCACCCAGGACGCCGGGGGCAGGGAGTACTCGTGGCACCCCCTGCCCCCTCCGCTCAAGGCGTCCGGCATGCGGGCCGTTCCGTACCACCCCTCGGTACGGAACGGCCCGTCTGCTTATCCTGAGCCCCATGCTGACCATCACCCAGGCCCTGTACGACCGGATCGTCGCCCACGCCCGCGAGGACCACCCCGACGAGGCGTGCGGCGTGGTGGCGGGCCCGGTGGGCGCCGGCCGCCCCGAGCGCTTCATCCCCATGCTGAACGCGGCCCGCTCACCCACCTTCTACGAGTTCGACTCCCAGGACCTGCTGAAGCTCTACCGCGAGATGGACGACAACGACGAGGAGCCGGTGGTCATCTACCACTCCCACACCGCCACCGAGGCCTACCCCTCCCGCACCGACATCTCCTACGCCAACGAGCCCGGCGCCCACTACGTCCTGGTCTCCACCGCCGACACCGACGGCGCCGGCGAGTTCCAGTTCCGCTCCTTCCGCATCCTGGAAGGCGAGGTCACGGAAGAGGAGGTCAAGGTCGTGGACACCTACTGAACCGGCCCCGGCGAACCGGCGAACACGGCCCCGATCCCACATCCCGGAAGAACGGTGTCCGAAGCATGAGATTACACTCCGGAGACCGGTCCGGGAATCGATACGATGACCCCATGGTTCTCCACGACGTGAGCGAAAAAGCGCCGGGCACACTGCTCGTGGCGCGGCTGCACGTCGACCTGTGCAGGCTGAACAGCGCCATCTGTTGATCTTCCGCTGACGCCGTGGGCCCGTGAGCCGCGGCGAACTGCCGCGCGCCACCGCGCGCCCCGACGAACCCACGACAGACACTTCCGACAGGAGCCCTCAGCCATGGCCATCGAGGTCCGCATCCCCACCATCCTCCGCCAGTACACCGACGGTCAGAAGGCGGTGGAGGGCACCGGGGACACCCTCGCCGAGCTCTTCACCGACCTCGAGACCCGGCACACGGGCATCCATGCCCGCATCGTGGACGGCGAGCAGCTGCGCCGCTTCGTCAACGTCTACCTCAACGACGAGGACGTCCGCTTCCTCGACGGCATCAACACCAAGCTGTCCGACGGCGACAACGTCACGATCCTGCCGGCCGTCGCCGGCGGCATGGCCTGACCGGCGATGCGTTACGACTCCCCGCTGGCCGCGGTGGGCAACACCCCCCTGGTGCGCCTGCCGCGGCTGTCGCCGTCCGCCGACGTCCGGATCTGGGCCAAGCTGGAGGACCGCAACCCCACCGGCTCCATCAAGGACCGCCCCGCCCTGTTCATGATCGAACAGGCGGAGAAGGACGGCCGCCTCACCCCCGGCTGCACCATCCTCGAGCCGACCTCCGGCAACACCGGCATTTCCCTCGCCATGGCCGCCAAGCTCAAGGGCTACCGCATGGTCTGCGTGATGCCCGAGAACACCTCGCAGGAACGCCGCGACCTGCTCGGCATGTGGGGCGCCGAGATCATCTCCTCCCCGGCCGCCGGCGGCTCCAACACCGCCGTACGCGTCGCCAAGGAGCTCTCCGCCGAACACCCCGACTGGGTGATGCTCTACCAGTACGGCAACCCGGACAACGCCGGCGCCCACTACGCCACCACCGGCCCCGAGATCCTCGCCGACCTCCCCTCCCTCACCCACTTCGTGGCCGGCCTCGGCACCACCGGCACCCTCATGGGCGTCGGCCGCTACCTGCGCGAGCACAAGCCCGACGTCAAGATCGTCGCCGCCGAACCGCGCTACGACGACCTCGTCTACGGCCTGCGCAACCTCGACGAGGGCTTCGTCCCCGAGCTGTACGACGCCTCCGTCCTCACCACCCGCTTCTCCGTCGGCTCCGCCGACGCCGTCACCCGCACCCGCGAACTCCTCCAGCAGGAGGGCATCTTCGCCGGCGTCTCCACCGGTGCCGCCCTGCACGCGGCGATCGGCGTCGCCAACAAGGCCCTCAAGGCCGGCGAGAGCGCCGACGTGGTCTTCGTCGTCGCCGACGGCGGCTGGAAGTACCTCTCGACCGGCGTCTACACCGCCGCCACCACCGAAGAGGCCATCGCCACCCTCCAAGGCCAGCTCTGGGCATAGCCCCACAGCCACGACAAGGGGCCGGAGCCCGACTCCGGCCCCTTTCGCATGCCCCCGCAGGAGATCACTCCCGCCGGCCTTCACCCCTCCCGGACCCCCGCCGCCTCCGGGACCGGTGCCCCCGCCCCCACCCGTCGACGAGCGCGGTGACGAGCGCGAGCAGTACCACCGCGACGAGGGCGAGCCACCAGGCCGTGTCCATGCCCCGACCGTACCGGCGCGAGCCCCCGCCCCGCGCCCCTCCCGGTCCCGCCGTGCGCCGCTTCCAGCCGAACCGGTGACACCACAGGTGAGTTCGCCCACAACGACCCCTGGCGGAGGAGCGACCACAGGTTTTGCGCCTTACGCTCGACAAACCGCACGACCCCCGTCTCTCCACACCCGCCAGCGGAGGTTTCTGCTTCATGAAGCTCACCGTCGTCGGCTGCTCGGGGTCGTTCCCGTCCGCGGAATCGGCCTGCTCGAGCTACCTCGTCGAGGCCGACGGCTTCCGGCTGCTCCTCGACATGGGCAACGGCGCCCTGGGCGAGCTGCAGCGCCACTGCGGTCTCTACGACCTCGACGCGATCTTCCTCAGCCACCTGCACGCCGACCACTGCATCGACATGTGCGCCTACTTCGTGGCGCGCTACTACCGGCACGACGGCGGCCGCTGCGCCCCCCTGCCGGTCTACGGCCCCGAGGGCACCGAGCACCGGCTCACCACCGCCTACGCCGACACCCCCTCGGCCTCCTCCATGAGCGAGGTCTTCGACTTCCACACCGTCAAGCCGTCCACCTTCGAGATCGGCCCGTTCCTCGTCCACACCGAGCGCGTCGCGCACCCGGTCGAGGCGTACGGCATCCGCATCGAACACGGCGGCAGGACACTGACGTACTCCGGTGACACGGGCGTCAGCCCCGCACTCGACGACCTCGCCCGCGACGCCGACCTCTTCCTGTGCGAGGCCGCCTTCACGCACGGCAAGGAGGACATCCCCGACCTGCACCTCAACGGCCGCGAGGCGGGTGAGACGGCGGCCCGCGCGGGCGCCCGCCGCCTGATCCTCACCCACATCCCCCCGTGGACCGACCCGCAGGTCAACCTCACCGACGCCCGCGCGGCGTACGACGGCCCGGTGGGGCTGGCCGCGCCGGGGGCGACGTACGAGATCTGAGCACGCCCGGCGCGAAGGGGAGGGCCCCGGAACCGAGTCGGTTCCGGGGCCCTCCCCTTCGCACGGAGACCGCTCACGCCTTGGTGAGGTCCTCGACCTCCTCCTCGGGCTCACGGCCCGGGGTGGTCAGGTTGAACTTGACGATGGCGAAGCGGAAGACCACGTAGTAGATCGCCGCGAAGACCAGACCGATCGGGATGATCAGCCAGGGCTTGGTGTCCAGCTTCCAGTAGAGCGCGTAGTCGATCAGACCGGCGGAGAAGTTGAAGCCCGCATGCACGCCCAGAGCCCACGTCACCGCGAGGGACACCGCGGTGAGCACCGCGTGGATCACGTACAGGAGCGGCGCGATGAACATGAACGAGAACTCGATCGGCTCGGTCACACCGGTGACGAAGGAGGTCAGGGCCAGCGACGTCATCATGCCCAGCACGGCCTTGCGGCGCTCGGGGCGAGCGGTGTGCGCCATGGCGAGCGCGGCGGCGGGCAGACCGAACATCATGATCGGGAAGAAACCGGACATGAACATACCGGCGGACGGGTCGCCGGCCAGGAAGCGGCCGTAGTCGCCGTGGACGACCTCACCGGCGGCGTTGGTGAAGTCACCGAGCTGGAACCACGCCACGGTGTTCACGAACTGGTGCATGCCGATCGGGATGAGCGCGCGGTTGATGGCGCCGAAGAGCCCGGCACCGAGCGCACCGAGGCTGGTCATCCACTCACCGAAGGAGCTGATGCCCTCACCGATCGGCTCCCACACCAGACCGAAGAAGACACCGACGAAGACACCGACGAAGGCCATGATGATCGGCACGAGGCGGCGGCCGTTGAAGAAGCCGAGCCAGTCCACCAGCTTCTTGCGGTGGTACCGCTGCCAGAGGACCGCCGACAGCAGACCCATGATGATGCCGCCGAGGACACCGGGGTTGTTGTAGGTCGCGGCTATGTCCGCGCCGTCCTGGATCTTGGCCTCGGTGACCGGGAAGGCCTCGAGGACCTTGCTGTAGACCAGGAAGCCCACGAGCGCGGCGAGCGCCGTGGAACCGTCCGCCTTCTTGGCGAAGCCGATGGCGACGCCGATGCAGAAGAGCATCGGCAGGTTGCCGGTGATGGCGCCGCCCGCGTTCGCGAAGACGGCCGCGACCTTGTCCCAGCCGAGGCCGTCGGCCCCGAAGACGTCCGGCTGTCCGAGCCGAACCATGAGACCCGCCGCCGGCAGCACGGCGATCGGGAGCTGAAGGCTGCGGCCGACCTTCTGCAGGCCCTGGAACAGGCCGGATCCCCGCTTCTTCGCGGGGGCCGCCGAGGCGGTGGCGGTGCTCATACTTCCTCCATCGGTGGTGGTCTACACCACTAGTGGTGTAGACCTGTTGTAGCACGATGAAGGCCGCATAAGGAACCCACGATTCCTGCTACCGCCGGGCTACACACGGTGCCCGCCCAGGACCTCTAAACGGAACCCCCGCAGGCACACCGAAAAGCCCCCGGACCACAACGTCCGAGGGCTCGAACAGCCACCTCCAGCCTACGAGATCACGCCTTCGTCGCGTCCTCCACCTCCTCCTCCGGCTCCCGCCCCGGAGTCCTCAGATCGAACCGCGCGATCGCGAAGCGGAAGATCACGTAGTACACCGCCGCGAGACACAACCCGATCGGGATGATCAGCCACGGCCTGGTCGCCAGATTCCAGTTGATGACGTAGTCGATCAGGCCCGCCGAGAAACTGAACCCGTCCTTCACCCCCAGCCCCCACGTCACCGCCATCGACACCCCCGTCAGCACCGCGTGGAGCGCGTACAGCACCGGCGCGATGAAGAGGAAGGAGTACTCCAGCGGCTCGGTGATGCCGGTCACGAACGACGTCAGCCCCACCGACAGCATCAGACCGCCCACCTCCTTGCGGCGGTGCGGCTTCGCGCAGTGCGTGATCGCCAGCGCGGCGGCCGGCAGGGCGAACATCATGATCGGGAAGAAACCGGTGGTGAACTGGCCCGCGGTCGGGTCACCCGCCAGGAACATGTTGATGTCGCCGTGTACCACCGTGCCGTCCGGCCTGGTGTAACTGCCGAACTGGAACCACATCGGCACGTTCAGGAACTGGTGCAGCCCGATCACCAGCAACGCCCGGTTGGCCACGCCGAACACGCCCGCGCCCCACGCGCCCAGACCGTTGAGCCAGTCGCTGAAACCCTCCAGCGCGCCGCCGATCGGCGGCCAGATCCACAGGCACAGCGCCGCGAACAGGATCGCCACGAACGCCATGATGATCGGCACCAGCCGGCGGCCGTTGAAGAAGCCCAGCCAGTCCACCAGCCTGGTGCGGTGGAACCGCTGCCAGAAGTACGCCGCCAGCAGCCCCATGACGATGCCGCCGAAGACCCCCGGATTCTGGTACGTGAACGACGTCACCGTCCTCGCCCCGTCGGTCAACTGGCACCCGACCTGCGGCACCGCCTCCGACCCCTCCGGACAGTCCTCCGGGAACTGCCGCAGCACGTTGAAGTAGACGAGGAACCCTGCCACCGCCGCCAGCGCCGTCGACCCGTCCGACTTCTTCGCCATCCCGATGGCCACACCCACACAGAACAGCAGCGGCAGCCCCAGCGAACCGTCCAGCAGCGCGCCGCCCGCGCCCACCATCACCTTGGAGACGTTCGTCCAGCCCAGACCCTCGTCCCCGAACACGTCCGGCTGCCCCAGCCGGTTCAGGATGCCCGCCGCCGGCAGCACCGCGATCGGCAGCTGCAGACTCCGCCCCATCTTCTGCAGACCCTGGAACAACCGGTTCCAGCGCTCCCGCGCGGGAGAGACCGCACTCCCGGCGCCGGCGGCACTCTCGGCACTCATCCGGTCCCCCTCGACGAAAGCGGTGACGACGGGTTTGGCGGCAGTCCACCCGGTGGTGTAGACCAGTCCGAGGGACGGTTCCGCTGTCGTGACGCCATCATCCGGCACCCACGACAGGACCGCTCGCAAAGATGGGCCAACTGTGGGTTACTGCGACAAAGCGGTTCGGATCAGGGAGAACGAACATGGCCACCAAGGCTGAGAAGATCGTTGCCGGGCTCGGCGGCATCGACAACATCGAAGAGGTCGAAGGCTGCATCACCCGCCTCCGCACCGAGGTCGTGGACCCCGCCAAGGTCGACGAAACCGCCCTCAAGGCCGCCGGCGCCCACGGGGTCGTCAAGATGGGCAGCGCCATCCAGGTCGTCATCGGCACCGACGCCGACCCCATCGCGGCGGAGATCGAAGACATGATGTGAGCCGCGGCCACACCTTCGGGGCCCCTCCCGCACCTGCGGAAGGGGCCCCTTCCCCTGTACGGCTAGGCTCAGCGCCATGTCTCGAATCGACGGCCGCACCCCCGAACAACTCCGCCCGGTCACCATCGAACGCGGCTGGAGCAAGCACGCCGAAGGCTCCGTCCTTGTCTCCTTCGGCGACACCAAGGTCCTCTGCACCGCCTCCGTCACCGAAGGCGTCCCCCGCTGGCGCAAGGGCAGCGGCGAGGGCTGGGTCACCGCCGAATACGCGATGCTGCCCCGCGCCACCAACACCCGCGGCGACCGCGAATCCGTCCGCGGCCGCATCGGCGGCCGCACCCACGAGATCAGCCGCCTCATCGGCCGCTCCCTGCGCGCCGTCATCGACTACAAGGCCCTCGGCGAGAACACCATCGTCCTCGACTGCGACGTCCTCCAGGCCGACGGCGGCACCCGCACCGCCGCCATCACCGGCTCCTACGTCGCCCTCGCCGACGCCGTCGCCTGGGCCCAGGGCAAGAAACTCATCAAGGCGAACCGCCAGCCCCTCACCGGCACCGTCAGCGCCGTATCCGTCGGCATCGTCGGCGGAGTCCCCCTCCTCGACCTCCGCTACGAGGAAGACGTCAAGGCCGACACCGACATGAACGTCGTCTGCACCGGCGACGGCCGCTTCGTCGAGGTCCAGGGCACCGCGGAGGCCGAGCCCTTCGCCCGCGAGGAACTCAACGCCCTCCTCGACCTCGCCGTCACCGGCTGCACCGAACTCGCCGCCGCCCAGCGCGCCGCGCTCGACACCGTCCTCGAAAGGTAAAAGAAACACCAAGGCAGTCGGCCGACGCGGGCAACCGCGCCGGCCGCCGCCGCGTCTGAAGGAGTACGGGCGCACGGATCGACCCCGGGCGCCCGGCCAACGACCAGGGCCGCCGCGCGGCCCGACAAGGGGAGGGACCGTTCCATGGCCGCGAGCCGCCGACGCCGCACCGCAGCCGTCGCCGCCACCCTGGCGGCCGTCGCGCTGACCGCCGGACTCACCACCGGCTGCGACGCCGTCGACAAGGCACTGGACTGCGTCCAGACCGCCGACGCCATCGCCGACAGCGTCACCGACATGCAGCAGGCCGTCGAGAACGCCGGCAACGACGTCACCCAGCTCGAGGAATCCCTCGAGTCCATAGACAAGAACCTCGCCGACCTCGGCGACAAGACCGACAACGCCGACGTCGGCAAGGCCGTCGACGACCTCGAGAAGGCCGTGCAGAACGTCCGCACCTCCGTCGAGAACGGCGACGAGACCCCCGACATCAGCCCGGTCACCGACGCGGCCGGCGAACTCACCAAGGTCTGCACGCCGTAAGGACCCGCGCATGGGCCCGGGGATACTGGGCCCATGACCCGCCTGATCCTCGCCACCCGCAACGCCGGGAAGATCACCGAACTGCGCGCGATCCTCGCCGACGAGGGCCTGCCCCACGAACTCGTCGGCGCAGACGCCTACCCCGACATCCCCGACGTCAAGGAAACCGGCGTCACCTTCGCCGAGAACGCCCTGCTCAAGGCCCACGCCCTGGCCCGGGCCACCGGCCTCCCCGCCGTCGCCGACGACTCCGGCCTCTGCGTGGACGTCCTGGGCGGCGCCCCCGGCATCTTCTCCGCCCGCTGGTCCGGCATCCACGGCGACGACAAGGCCAACCTGGACCTGCTCCTGGCCCAGCTCTCGGACATCGCCGACGAACACCGGGGCGCCTTCTTCGCCTGCGCGGCGGCCCTGGCCCTCCCCGACGGCACGGAGCGGGTGGTCGAGGGCCGCCTGATGGGCACCCTCCGCCACACCCCCGCCGGCACGAACGGCTTCGGCTACGACCCGATCCTCCAGCCGGAGGGCGAAACCCGCACCTGCGCGGAACTGTCCCCGTCCGAGAAGAACGCGATCAGCCACCGAGGCAAGGCGTTCCGAGCACTGGTACCGGTGGTCCGGGAACTGCTGGGCTGAGCACGGGAGAGGGGTCGCCTATACGGCGACCCCTCTGCGGGTGCGGCCGATGGGAGTCGAACCCACATGGGCAAATGCCCCGAGGCATCTAAAACCTCTGCTTATACCATTCAGCAACGGCCGCGTGCCAGGCCATGCTACCCGGGCTGAGCTGATCGTTTACGCCGGTTCCCGCCTCTACACCAGGTGCTGGTAATAGCATGACAGTTCGGGCACAACAACCGCAGATTCTCGCGCCGGTCGTCACTCCAGTTCCCATTGATGTGGTCGACCTCCAACGTCATGGGCCTGCCGAGCCACTCGGGGGCGGTGCCGCACATGGCGCACCGTTCCGGTACGCCGATCTCGCGGAGCGCACGACGCAACTGCGGAGTCCTCGTCCGTTGCTTGCCACTGTGCTGGACGAGGATGTCATCAGCGCACTTGGGCGGGTTCGGGCTTGGCTTTCCTCGCTGATGCGCCTGGCCCAGGAAGTGCGCGATCGAGAGATGATCCTCGGCGATCCACCGTCGCAGCATTGCGCGTTGGCCACCGTTGTCGGGCCGGCCCAAGTGGCGAAGTGCTCCCGCTATCGATGCCGACTCGGCGACCGCCGTGCGCAGCTCATCGGTCGTAGGACGTGGCAGCCTGCCGCGGAGGCCGAAGTGCGAGATGTCGATCCCGAAGTGAGCGAAGCGCCTCATGAGGTAGCGATCGAGATTCGGGTAAGGCCGAGTGCCGAAGAATGCGATGACCTCATCGATGTCGGCACACTTCTCGGCTGCTTCGGCCAGCCGTTCGCGTGCGTATCGCATGCCGCTGGTCATGAGGCACGCCCTTTGCCTCGGCCACGGTAACTGTCGGTTGTGGAGTGGCAGTTGGGGCAGATCAGCCGCAGATTCTCGATTCGGTTGTTCCGCCAGTTGCCATCGATGTGGTCGACCTCAAGTGGCAGCGGCTCTCCCAGCCAGACTGCCTCAATGCCGCACAGGGCGCAGCGCTCTTGCACTCCGTGCTTGAGCATGGCTCGCTTGAGGCGATCGCTTGGAATGCGTCGGGCGGTGGCGGGTGCTTGCTCGATGAGCAGCCCCTGTGACCTACGGCGCTGGTTCGGCACTTGGAAGTGCGACGTGTCGATGCCGTGCGCCTTGATCCTGCGACTGATGTGCGTGTGATGCCCACCGACCATGTCGAGGCCGAGATGACGCAGCACCTCGCACATGTTCGTCGAAGCTGACACCGCAGCTTGAAGGGCCTCCCTTGTCCATTTCACGCCGTCGCGCTCGAAGTGGGAGGTGCCGACACCGAGTTTCCTCATCCGCTCTCTGATGTAGGGCCGCGTCGAACTCCTCGGATCCACCCCCAACCGCACCAACGCCTCCGTCAGCGTCCGCGCCCCCCGAGCCGCCTCTTCCAGCCGCTCCTTGGTGTATGCACTGGCCCCCATCGAGCCCCTCCGTCTCCCGGCCGCCCGTTCGTGGCCTCGTACGGAGTAACGAACCGGATATCGGACGGTCACGTACGAAAAACGGAACGGCCCGTACCGGCAATCCGGTACGGGCCGTTCCGCAGGTGGGCGGGGTCAGATGCCCAGATCCTTGATGATCTTGGCCACGTGGCCCGTCGCGCGGACGTTGTAGAGGGCGCGTTCGACCTTGCCCTGCTCGTCGACGACGATCGTGGAGCGGATGACGCCCATGTAGGTCTTGCCGTAGTTCTTCTTCTCGCCGTAGGCGCCGTACGCGTCCAGGACCGTCTTCTCCGGGTCGGCGAGGAGGGTGACCTTCAACGACTCCGCCTCGCGGAACTTGGCGAGCTTCTCCGGCTTGTCGGGGGAGATGCCGATGACGTCGTAGCCGGCGCCGGCCAGCAGCTCCAGGTTGTCGGTGAAGTCGCAGGCCTGCTTGGTGCAGCCGGGGGTGAGGGCGGCGGGGTAGAAGTAGACGATGACCTTGCGGCCCTTGTGGTCGGCCAGGGACACCTCGTTGCCGTCGGCGTCGGGCAGGGTGAAGGCGGGGGCCTCGTCCCCGGGCTGGAGGCGGTCGCTCATCGGTCTGGTCTCCTCGTACGTACGCGCTGCGCGGATCGGGTGCCGGGATCGAGGGTAACCGGGGGTCCTGGCCGTGCGCGGCGGCGTGGAGCTGACAGACTGTCCGGCACAGGTACACAGGTACACGGGTATCAGTGGATTTCGGAGGCGGCACGGTGGCGGACACGGCGGACCCCAGGACCCCGGCGCAGATCGAGGCGGACATCAGGCACCGTCGTGCGGTGCTGGCCGAGACCCTGGACGAGATCGGTGTGCGGGTGCATCCGAAGACGATCGTGGGGGATGCCAGGGCCCGGGTCGTCTCGAACGTCGATCACACGTTGGGGCGGGCGTACGTCCGGGTCAACGGTGTGGTGAGTGACGTCAAGGCGCAGTTCGTGGACGAGGAGGGTGCGCCGCGGCTGGAGCGGGTGGTTCCGGTGGCGGTGCTGGTGGTGGGGGTCGTGGGGCTGCTGGCCCTGGGGTCCCGTCGGCGCAGGCGATGACCCCGACCGCGTGCGTTCGGGGCGGATGCAGGTAGGTTTCAGGACGTGAGCGCCAAGAGACACGAGCAGGGTTCCCAGGACGACAAGCTGCCCATCCGGATGCTGCACGATCGCGTGCTCGTGCGGCAGGACACGAGTGAGGGCGAGCGGCGTTCGGGGGGCGGCATTCTGATTCCCGCGACGGCGGCGGTGGGTCGTCGGCTGGCCTGGGCCGAAGTGGTCGCGGTGGGGCAGAACGTACGGACCGTGGAGCCGGGTGACCGGGTGCTGTACGACCCGGAGGACCGGGCGGAGGTCGAGGTGCGGGGGACGGCGTACGTGCTGATGCGGGAGCGTGATCTGCACGCGGTGGCCGCGGACCGTTTCGAGGGTTCCGAGGATTCGACCGGCCTGTACCTGTAGATCGGTGGTGGGAAGGGGCTGGTGGCTGTGGTCACCAGCTCTTTTCTTGTTTTCGGGCTAGGGTGGGGGGACCCGTGAGGGCCCCGACGAGACGCGCCGTACCGGGGTGAAGGCAAAGACGACGCACCCCCGTTTCCCGTTCGTGTCCCGGAGGTGCCTGTCGTGGCGTGGGTTCTGTTGGTGGTCGCCGGTCTGCTGGAGGTCGGCTGGTCGGTGGGGATGAAGTACACCGACGGTTTCACCCGGTTGGTGCCCAGTGTGCTGACGGGTGCGGGGATCGTGGCGAGCATGCTGTTGCTGTCGTATGCGGCTCGTACGCTGCCGATCGGTACGGCGTACGGGGTGTGGGTGGGGATCGGTGCGGCCGGAGCGGCGGTGCTGGGCATGCTGGTGCTGGGTGAGCCGGTGACGGCCGCGCGGATCTTCTTCATCTGTCTGTTGCTGGTGGCCGTGGTGGGGTTGAAGGCGACGTCCGGGCACTGAGGGGTGGGCCGGCCGGTCAGTTCCAGCGGCTGTTCTGGATGAGTGCGCCGGTCAGGCCGTCCGGGACGGGGCTGTCGTCCCCGTTGGCGTCGCCTTCGTCGGTGTCCCCGGTATCCCCGGTGTCGTCGGTGGTCGTTCCGCCGTCGGTCGTTCCGTCGTCGGTCCCGGTGTCGCCGCCGTCGGTCTGTTCCTGGGGTTGTTCCGCTGTGTCCTGGCCGGTGGGTTCCTCGGCCGGTGCCTCGTCGCTGCCGCTGCCGTCGCCGTTCGGGTCGCTGGGGGAGGACGGTCCGGTGCTGGAGTCGCCGGGGGGTGGCTGGGTCTTCCAGGCGCCGGGCTGGAGGCGGAGGGTGAAGGGGGTGGCGGGTACGTCCTTGAGGGCTTCGTGGGTGTACTGGCCCCAGATCTCGGCGGGGGCGCCGCCGCCGTTGATGCGGGGCAGGCCCATGGCGCCGTAGAGGGGTTTGTGGCCGGCGGTGACGGGGTCCTGGCCCATGACGGCGACGACGGTGGCGAGGTCGGGGGTGTAGCCGGCGAACCAGGCGGCGGTGTCCTCCTCGGCGGTGCCGGTCTTGCCGGCGGCGGGGCGGCCTGCGGTCTGGGCGGCGGTGGCGGTGCCGCTCTCGACGACGCCGCGCAGGACGGAGGTGGTGGTGTCGGCGGCCTGGCGGGTGACGGCCTGGCGGGTGTGGCGGTCGGGCAGGTCGATGGTGCGTCCGTTCTGGGTGACCTTCTCGATCATCGTGTAGTCGCCGTGTTTGCCGTGGTTGGCGAGGGTGGCGTAGGCCTTGGCCATGTCGAGGACGCTGGCGGTGGCGACGCCGAGGGCGATGGAGGGTCCGGCGTCGGAGAGGCTGGGGGTGTCCTCGGACAGGCCGAGGTCGATGGCGGTCTGCCGGACCTTGTCGGGGCCGACGTCGACGGCCATCTGGGCGTAGACGGCGTTGACGGATTTGTCGGTGGCTTCGCGGACGGTGATGTCGCCGTAGTCGCGGTGGTCCTCGTTCTCGGGGGCGTAGCGGTCGCCGGGCCAGCCCTGGACGGGGCGTTCGCTGGTGCCGTCGTAGAGGGTGTTGGGGGTGATGGGGTGGCCGTCGCGGGTGCGGGAGCCGTTTTCGACGGCGGCGGTGAAGACGAAGGGTTTGAAGCTGGAGCCGACCTGGAAGTCCCGGCGGGTGGCGTTGGGGGTGTACTGCTTGACGTAGTCGATCCCGTTGTACAGGGCGACGATCTTGCCGGTCTTGACGTCGATGGAGGCGCCGCCGGCGCGGACGTAGGTGTCGACCTCGCGGTTCTTCTTGTCGAGGCGGTCCATGAGTTTGTCGTTGACGGCGTCGACGAAGGCGTCCTGTTTGTCCTTCTGGAGGGTGGTGGTGATGCGGTAGCCGCCGGCGTCGAGGGTGTTCTCGTCGACGATGTCGTTCTGGACGAGCTGGTTTCTGACGATGTTGACGATGTAGCCGCGCTGTCCGGACAGGCTGGTGGAGACGGTGGTCCGCTGGGGCGTGGGGAAGGTCAGGCGGGCGCGTTCGGAGGGGGTGAGCCAGCCTTCGTCGACCATGCCGTCGAGGACGTAGTTCCAGCGGTCTTCGACGGTGTCGCGGTTCTCGGGGTGGGTGATGACGTCGTACTGGCTGGGGGCGTTGACGAGGGCGGCGAGGTAGGCGGCGCGTGCGGCGTCGAGTTCGGAGGCGTCGATGCCGTAGTAGGCGTGGGCGGCGGACTGGATGCCGTAGGCGCCGCGGCCGAAGAAGCTGGTGTTGAGGTAGCCCTCGAGGATCTGGTCCTTGGTCTGTTCGCGGTCGAGTTTGACGGCGATGAAGAACTCCTTCACCTTGCGGGTGACGGTCTGTTCCTGGCGGAGGTAGTAGTTCTTCACGTACTGCTGGGTGATGGTGGAGCCGGACTGTCTGCCCTTGCCGGTGAGGGTGTTCCAGGCGCCGCGGACCATGGCCTGGGGGTCGATGGCGGATTCGGTGTAGAAGTTTCGGTCCTCGGCGGCGAGGACGGCGTGCCGGGCGTCCTCGGAGATCTGGGAGAGGGTGACGTTCTCGCGGTTGACCTCGCCGTCGCGGGCGATGACGGAGCCGTCGGCGTAGAGGTAGACGTTGGCCTGCTGGGTGGCGAGGGCGTTGGCGGCGGGGATCTGTACGAGGTGGTAGCCGAGGAAGAAGCCGCCGGTGACGACCGCGGCGGCGATGAGGAGGCCGCCGAGGAGCATGCGCCAGGTGGGGAGCAGCCGGCGCCATCCGGTGCGTTCGGGTCTCCTGGTGGCGGCGGCCGTCCGGGGCTTTCTCGGTGCCCAGCCCTTCCCGGACTGCTCTCCGGGCTGTTTCCCGGGTGGCTGCGGCTGCGGCTCGTCGCTCATGTCGTGCACGGACTCCTGTTTCGCCTGGCTTGTTCCACTACGCCGTGGTGTGTGCCTCTTATTCAAGACTGTCCCATCCGGCGGCGCGTCTCCGCCGACGCCGCGCGTGGCGCGCGTACGCGGCTTGTCACACACATGGCCCCAACGAAAATGCGTGGCCGGGGGTGTGGCGGGCGCACTAAGCTCCTGCGCTTCGGTGCCGGATGCGGGAGGAGGGCGGGGCGTGGGCTCGGCGCGCTTGTATCTGGCGGTCGCGGTGGGGGGTTTCCGGCGGTACGCGTCGTACCGGGTGGCGACGGCGGCCGGGGTGTTCACGAACACGGTGTTCGGGCTGATCCTCGTGTACACGTATCTGGCGCTGTGGGAGGAGCGGCCGGGTCTCGGCGGGTACGACCAGGCGCAGGCGGTGACGTATGTGTGGCTGGGGCAGTGTCTGTACGCGACGCTGGCGATCCAGGGCGGGGGCGCCGAGAAGGATCTGATGGAGCGCATCCGTACGGGTGAGGTCGCCGTCGATCTGTACCGGCCGGTGGATCTGCAGGTGTGGTGGCTGGCGGGTGACGTGGGCCGGGCGGCGTTCCAGTTGCTGGGGCGGGGGGTGGTGCCGTTCGTGTTCGGTTCGCTGTTCTTCACGATGGCGCTGCCCGCGGGGGTGGTGCCGTGGCTGGCGTTCGCGGTGACGCTGCTGCTGGCGGCGGTGGTGAGTTTCGCGATCCGCTATCTGGCGGCGCTGAGTGTGTTCTGGCTGATGGACGGCATGGGTGTCAACCAGGTGCTGATGATCACGGGGGTGTTCTTCTCGGGCATGGTGCTGCCGCTGAACGCCTTCCCGGGCGGGCTGGGTGACGTCGTGCGGGTGTTGCCGTGGGCGGCGCAGATCCAGGTGCCGGCGGATGTGCTGATGGGGGAGCGGGATCCGTGGGGGGCGTTCGCGTTCCAGGCGGTGTGGGCGGTGGTGCTGCTGGCGGCGGGGCGGCTGCTGCAGTCGGTGGCGACGCGGCGGGTGGTGGTGCAGGGTGGGTGAGCGGGGCGCGGTCGTGGAGGGGCTGCGGGCCTACGGGCTGATCGCCGGGATGTGGGTGCGGTCCGGGATGACCTACCGCGCGTCGTTCGTCTTCACGGTGTTCGGGAACCTGCTGATGACGGGCCTGGACTTCGTGGCGATCCTGCTGATGTTCTCGCAGGTCGACTCGTTGGGCGGCTGGTCGCTGCCGGAGATCGCCCTGCTGTACGGGCTGTCGGTGACGGCGTTCGGGATCGCCGACCTGCTGCTGGGCTCGATGAATGTGCTGGGCGGGCGGATGCGGGACGGTTCGTTCGACGTGCTGCTGGTGCGTCCGGTGCCGGTGCTGGCGCAGGTCGGCGCGGACCGTTTCGCGCTGCGCCGGCTGGGCCGGGTCACGCAGGGCGCGGTGGTGCTGGGCTGGGCGCTGGCCGCGGTCGACGTCGACTGGAGCGTGGTGAAGGTGCTGCTGGTGCCGGTGATGGTGGTCAGCGGTGCGGCGATCTTCTCGGCGGTGTTCGTGGCGGGCGCGGCGTTCCAGATCTTCGCGCAGGACGCGGCGGAGGTGCAGAACGCGTTCACGTACGGGGGGACGACGCTGCTGCAGTATCCGCCGAGCGTGTTCGGGAAGGATCTGGTGCGCGGGGTGACGTTCGTGCTGCCGCTGGCCTTCGTCAACTGGGTGCCGGCCGCCTATGTGCTGGAGCGGCCGTATCCGGTCGGTCTGCCGGGCTGGGCGGTTTTCGTGTCGCCGCTGGTGGCGGTGGGCTGTTGTGTGCTGGCGGGTCTGGCGTGGCGGACGGGTCTCAGGTCGTACCGGAGCACGGGGAGTTAGCGGGACATGGACGACGCTTTCATCGAACTCGACGGTGTGGAGAAGGTCTTCGACGTCCACAGGAAGACCGGTTTCCTGAGGCGGGAGCGGCACCGGGTGCGGGCGGTCGACTCGATCTCGTTCACGGTGGCGCGGGGGGAGATGGTCGGCTACATCGGTCCGAACGGTGCCGGGAAGTCGACGACGATCAAGATGCTGACGGGGATCCTCACGCCGAGCGGTGGCCGGCTGCGGGTCGCCGGGATCGACCCGTCCCGCGAGCGGACCCGGCTGGCGCACCGTATCGGGGTGGTGTTCGGGCAGCGTACGACCCTGTGGTGGGACCTTCCGCTGATCGACTCGTACCGGCTGATGCACCGCATGTACCGCATCCCGGACGCCCGGTACCGGGAGAACCTCGGCCGGCTGACCGAACTCCTGGACCTGGGGGAGCTGTTGGACGTGCCGGTGCGTCAGCTCTCGCTCGGGCAGCGGATGCGCGGGGACATCGCGGCGGCGCTGCTGCACGATCCGGAGGTGCTCTACCTCGACGAGCCGACGATCGGCCTGGACGTCGTCTCCAAGACCAGGGTGCGGGACTTCCTGCGGCAGTTGAACGCCGAGCGGGCCACGACGGTGCTGCTGACCACCCACGACCTGCAGGACATCGAGCAGTTGTGCTCACGGGTGATGGTCATCGACCACGGCCGGCTGGTGTACGACGGTCCGCTCACCGGGTTGCACGAGGTGGGGGAGAGCGAGCGGACGCTGGTGGTGGACCTGGAGCGGGAACTCCCGCCGATCGAGGTGCCGCCGCCCGCGCGGGTGGTGCGGGTGGAGGGGCCCCGGCAGTGGCTGGCGTTCCCGGCGTCGGCGTCGGCGGCCGAGCTGGTGGCGCGGGTCGCGGAGCGGTATCCGCTGGTGGACCTGTCGGTACGGGAACCGGACATCGAGGCGGTGATCGCGAGAATGTACGAGGAGCGGGCCGGGCGGGCCCTCTCGTAGCCATGCGGGCTCTCTCGTAGCCATGCGGGTCCTCTCGTAGCCGGGCGGCGGAGACAACTCGTAGGCTGCTGGTATGACCGATGACGCAGCCGTCCCGGACCTCCGCGCCTCCGACGCCGACCGTGAACAGGTCGCCGAGATCCTGCGGGACGCCCTCGCGGAGGGCCGCCTCGACATGGAGGAGTTCGAGGAGCGGCTGGACGCGACGTACAAGGCGCGCACGTACGGGGACCTGACGCCGATCACCCGCGACCTGCCGGACCAGGGGACGTCCGTCCCGGCCGTGTCCCTCACCAAGCAGCCGGAGCGGAGCGGCACTTGGGGGGACCGGATCGTCGGGGGCGACGACGCGGGCACGTCGTCGTGGGCCGTGGCCGTGATGTCGGGCTTCCAGCGCAAGGGCCGCTGGACGGCGCCGCGCCGCTTCAACTGCTTCGCCTTCTGGGGCGGCGGGGAGATCGACCTGCGGGAGGCGTACTTCGCGGACCGTGAGATCGTCATCAACGCGGTCGCGATCATGGGCGGGGTGGAGGTCGTCGTCCCGCCCGGTGTCGAGGTCGTCGTGCGCGGCATCGGCGTCATGGGCGGCTTCGACCACCGCGAGGAGGGCGTACCGGGCGAGCCGGGCGCCCCGCGCGTGATCGTCACGGGCTTCGCCTTCTGGGGCGGGGTGGGCGTGGACCGCAAACTCCCCCGCGCGGAGAAGCAGCGCCTGCGCGAGGAACGCCGCAGGGAGAAACTGGAACGCAGGCAGGAACGCCGCCGGGAACTGGAGGGCTCCCACCGGGACCACCTGAACCTCCACTCCCGCCGGGAGGAACACGAGCCACACGGCCGCGACGACCGCTGAGCCGGCCTGTCGGGCGCTGAGCCGGCCCGTCGGGCTTTCCCGGCTCGTCCGGCAGAAACTCAGCCCCTCCGGCGTTTGAGGAGCGGGGTCCGGGGCGGAGCCCCGGGGTCGGGACGGGAAGGGGCGGCGGGGGTGAAAAACCCACCCCCCGGCCCCCTACAACCGCGCCGGAGCCCCACCCTTCAGATCGTCCAGGTCGAACACCTCCGCCATCCGGGCGTACCCCCGGTCACTCGGATGAAGATGATCCCCGGAGTCGTACTCCGAAAGGAGCCGGCGCGGATCGTACGGATCCCGAACCGCCTCGTCGAAGTCGACGACCGCGTCGAACACCCGCCCCGCCCGGATCTCCGCATTGATCACCCGCCGCACGTCCTCCCGCGCGTCGGTGTACCCCCGGTGCCCACGGAACGGCATGAGTGTCGCCCCCACGACCTTCACCCCCCGTGCGTGCCCCCGCGCGACCAGCTCCTCCAGCCCCGCGACGATCGCGTCCGGATCGGCCGCCCCCGGCTGACGCAGGATGTCGTTGATCCCGAGCGCGACGACGACGACCTCGACGTTCGTCCGCCCCAGCACGTCCCGCTCGAACCGGTTCAGCCCACTGGGATTCTCCGCGGGCCGCCCCAGCCCGTCCGTGAGCACCCGGTTCCCGCTGATCCCCTCGTTGACGACGCTGTACCGCGGCACGTCCCGTCCGTCGGCGGCAGCCGACCGCAGCCGGTCGGACAGCACGTCCGGCCACCGGTTGTTCGCCCCGGTCGTCGAGGTGACGCCGTCCGTCAGTGAGTCACCGAGGACGACGACCGTCCCGTCCGCCTCGTTGCTCAGCACGTCCAGCGCGGTCACGTACCGCCAGAACGTGCTCTGCCCGGTGTACGCGGTCCCGGTCGCGTCCCGGGTGTGCTCACCGTCGGCGACGTACGAGATCTGGCGCGCGTGCGGGTGATAGGTGACCGGCCCGGAGGGGGTGGGGGAGTACGTCGTGATCAGGACGTCCCCGTCGTGCGGGACGGCGATGCGGACGACGTCGCTGACCACCTGCCCGCCCGCCGGGATGACGACCGTCGGACTCCCGGTGAAGGTCAGCGGCCGCACGGTCTCCGCGAGCGCCGCCGCCGTGTCCGGGTCCGCGGACACCGCGATCGAGGCGTGCGTGAGGGTCAGCGGTGACTGGCCGTACAGGTTGGACAGCGTGACGCGGGCGCTCGTACCGCCGGCGCTGGTGTGGACGACGTTGCGCACCGAGCGGCCCGCGAGGCCCGTCATCTCGGTGCCGGGCTCGCCCCCGACCGGGGAGGTGGCCCAGGAGCCGACCCAGGTGCCGGTGGAGGCGGGCGCGGCCGGGCCGTTCTGCGTACCACGGCCACCGGCGACGGTGCCGCGCTCCCGCGTACCGTCGCCGTCTCCGATGCCGGCACCGGTGTAGATGGCGGCGGAGACCGCCAGGACCGCGGCGACGACCGCGGCGAGCAGGGCACGCTGCTTGGCGGGAGGCGCCTGCGTGCCCCCGTCACGACCCCGGGTCATGCTGTTCTGTTCTCCTCGGACGACGGGAGCGGGAGGCTCCGATCTGATGAACCCATGATGATCCACGGGCGGGGAAGGCTGACACGAGGGACCGCTGCGGAACCCCTGGGTGATCCCCCTGGGTGACCCCCTGGACAAACCCCCTCCGGAGGGACGCCGGGAACTCCTGCCGCGTTCCAGGAGTCGGTCAGGAAGGGACAATGTGTGAGGGATCACCGGACGGGTGGAGCGGATGGAACGGACCGGAACGACAGAAGAAGCGAAAGCGGCGAAAGCGGCGGTAACGGCGGAAAGCGGCGGCCGGAGCGCCGAAGGCCAGCATGCCCGCACCGGAGCCTTCACCAACCGCGCGATGAACACGTTCAGCCCAGCGGACGAGGAGAAGCGGCGCGGGGTGCGCCGGATGAAGCTCACCGCCACCGGCCTGCTGCTGTTCGTCGCCGTCGTCTACGTCCTCGCCAAGTGGGCCTCCCACCAGGGCGCCGGCCCCTGGGCGGGCTATGTCGCCGCCGCGGCCGAGGCCGGCATGGTCGGCGCGCTCGCCGACTGGTTCGCCGTCACCGCCCTCTTCCGCCACCCCCTCGGCCTGCGCATCCCGCACACCGCGATCATCCCCACCAAGAAGGACCAGCTCGGCGTCTCCCTCGGTGAGTTCGTCGGTGAGAACTTCCTCTCCGAGGACGTCGTACGGCAGCGGCTGCGCGCCGTCGGCATCGGCAGCCGGCTCGGCGCCTGGCTCTCCGTCCCGGAGCACGCCGACCGGGTCACCGCCGAACTGTCGGCGGCCCTGCGCGGCGCGCTGACCGTGCTGCGCGACTCCGACGTCCAGGCGGTGGTCGGCGAGGCCATCACCCGCCGCGCCGACGCCCAGGAGATCGCGCCCGGCACGGGCAAGCTGCTGGAGCGGATCGTCGCCGACGGCGGCCACAAACGGGCCGTGGACGTCATCGTCAGCCGCGCGCACGACTGGCTGGTGCTGCACGGCGACACCGTGATGGACGCCGTCCACGGGGGCGCGCCCGGCTGGACCCCCAGATTCGTCGACCGCAAGGTCGGCGAGCGCGTCTACAAGGAGCTGCTGCGCTTCGTCACCGAGATGCGCGACATGCCCACCCACCCCGCGCGCGGTGCCCTGGACCGCTTCCTCACCGACTTCGCCTCCGACCTCCAGTCCGACACCGACACCCGCGCCCGCGTCGAACGCCTCAAGAGCGAGATCCTCGGCCGGGGCGAGGTGCAGGACCTGATCGCCTCCGTGTGGACGGCCGTACGATCCATGATCGTCTCGGCGGCGGAGGACGAGCGCAGCGAACTGCGCCTGCGCGTGCGTGCCTCGCTGCTCTCGCTCGGTGCCCGGATGTCGCTCGACCCCAAGGTGCAGGGCAAGGTCGACGGCTGGCTGGAGAGCGCGGCGGTGTACGTGGTCACCACCTACCGCAAGGAGATCACGTCCCTGATCACGGACACGGTGGCGAGCTGGGACGCCGAGCACACCACGAAGAAGATCGAGGCCAACATCGGCCGTGACCTCCAGTTCATCCGCATCAACGGCACGGTGGTCGGCTCCCTCGCCGGCCTGCTG
This sequence comes from Streptomyces sp. NPDC014676, assembly GCF_043084105.1. Taxonomy (NCBI): domain Bacteria; kingdom Bacillati; phylum Actinomycetota; class Actinomycetes; order Kitasatosporales; family Streptomycetaceae; genus Streptomyces; species Streptomyces sp. NPDC014676. The sequence goes on from NZ_JBIBZI010000001.1 coordinate 131,905, forward strand.
ATCTACACGGTGTCACGGGTCCTGGGCGCGTAGCGGTTGCCCGCGCAGTTCCCCACGCCTCTGGGAAGCGCCCCCACCGTGGGTTCCCCCGTCCCCCTCACGTTCCCGGCCAACGGCGACCGCAACGCCCCCAAGGGGCGCGGGGAACTGCGCGATCAACCACAACGCACCCGCAGGAACCCACGGCGGGACGCCCCCCAAGGGGCGCGGGGAACTGCGCGATCAACCACAACGCACCCGCAGCGGCACCACGCACCGCACGCCCCGGCGTAAAAGCGGGCGGCGTGAAAACCCCCACCCAGGGGCATACGGAGGTTCGCTTCGTCAGGGAGGGAGCCCATGACCACCGTGCACCCCGGGACCGGACAACGCACCATCACCACCCGCATCCCCGCCCGTCTGGACCGCCTCCCGTGGTCCCGCTGGCACTGGACCGTCGTCATCGGCCTCGGCACCGTGTGGATCCTCGACGGCCTGGAGGTCACGGTCGTCGGCAACATCGCGAGCCGCCTGTCCGAACCGGGCAGCGGACTGCCCATCACCTCCGGTGAGGTCACCGGCATCGCCGCCGCCCTCTACGTCGCCGGCGCCTGCGCGGGCGCCCTGTTCTGGGGCCGTCTGACCGACGTCTGGGGCCGCAAGAAACTCTTCATGATCACCCTCGCGGTCTACCTCGGTGCCACCGCCCTCACCGCGGTCGCCTTCGACACCTGGTGGTTCTTCCTCTTCCGCTTCCTCACCGGCTTCGGCATCGGCGGCGAGTACGCGGCCATCAACTCCGCGATCGACGAGCTGATCCCGGCGAAGTACCGGGGCCGTGTCGACCTGCTGATCAACGGCAGCTTCTGGCTGGGCGCGGTCGGCGGCTCCCTGCTGTCGATCCTGGCCCTGAACACCGACGTCTTCCCGGCGAACGTCGGCTGGCGCCTGACCTTCGCCCTCGGCGCCGTCCTCTCCCTGGTCATCCTCCTCGTACGCCGTCACGTCCCCGAGAGCCCGCGCTGGCTGCTGATCCACGGCCGCGACGAGGAGGCGGAACGCATCGTCGGCGACATCGAGCGCCAAGTCGAGGCCGAGCGGAACGAGCCGCTGCCCCGCGCGGAGGGCGAGCTGACGATCCACCAGCGCGAGAACGTCACGTTCACCGAGATCGCCCGCACCGTCTTCGCCGAGTACCGCAAGCGCTCCGTCCTCGGCTTCTCCCTCTTCATCGGCCAGGCGTTCCTCTACAACGCCATCACCTTCGGCTTCGGCGCGATCCTGACCACGTTCTTCGACGTCCCGTCCGGCAGCACCGGCTACTACTTCGCCGTCATCGCGGCCGGCAACTTCCTGGGCCCGCTGCTGCTCGGCAGGCTCTTCGACACGGTCGGCCGCCGGGTGATGATCTCCGGCACGTACCTGCTCTCGGGCCTGCTCCTCTTCGGCACGGCCTGGCTGTTCGACCGCGGCTCGCTCAGCGCCGCCACGATGACGGCCTGCTGGTGCGCGGTGCTGTTCTTCGCCTCGGCCGGCGCGTCCAGCGCCTACCTCACGGTCTCCGAGGTCTTCCCGATGGAGACCAGGGCCATGTCCATCGCCTTCTTCTACGCCCTCGGCACCGCCGCCGGCGGCATCAGCGGCCCCCTGCTGTTCGCGAAGCTCACGGAATCGGGCGTGGTCGGCGACACGGTCCTCGCCTTCCAGATCGGCGCAGGGCTGATGTGCGCGGCGGGCCTGGTCGCCGTGTTCCTCGCGGTGAAGGCGGAAGGCCGCTCCCTGGAGGACATCGCCAGGCCGCTCGCGGCGGCGGCGTCCAAGGCAAAGGCCAAAACCCCCACGGACCCCGGCCAGGGCCCGCAGCCGACGACACCGTGAGCCGGGCGGTGGCGAACCGGTGCCTCAGCCCCGCCGGTCCGCCACCGCCCACGAGGCGAGCGCCACGGCACCGGCCACCCCGAACACGGCGGGCCAGGCGCCCACCTTCTTCGCCAGCGGGTGCGACCCGGCGAACGCGGCGACGTACGCCACCGACAGCGCCCCGGCCGCCCGGCCCCCGGCCCGCTCCCGCCACTGCTGCGCGGCGGCGGCCCCGGCGGCGGCGAGGACGACCCCGCCGAGCTGCCGCTTCCGGGTCCAGCGGGCCACGCCGTACCCGCCGACGAGTCCACTCGCGGCCACCACGGAACTGGGAACCTTCGTCATGCCTGCTGCCTCCTGCCACTGCCCCCGGCCCACCGGGCCGGGGTCGTCCGGACTCCGAGGCTAGCGCTCCCGGAGGCGGTCCCCGCGCCCAGGTCCGCAGCCACTCGTGTGACACAACCTGAGTCCGGGCTTGTCAACTTTCCTCCCCCGAGCTATATAAGAAGGCAAGACCGTAAGGGCATCGCAGAGGACACCCACGGAAGGAGATGACCGTGATGCTCATGCGTACCGACCCGTTCCGCGAATTCGACCGACTCGCGCAGCAGGTCTTCGGTGCCACCGCCACCGGCCGCCCCACGGCGATGCCGATGGACGCCTACCGGGCGGGGGACGACTTCATCGTCCACTTCGACCTCCCCGGCATCGACCCCGAGACGATCGACCTCGACGTCGAGCGCAACGTCCTCAACGTGCGCGCCGAGCGCCGCTCCCCGGCTCCCGAGGGCGCGGAGACCGTGGTCGCCGAGCGGCCCACCGGCACCTTCACCCGCCAGCTCTTCCTCGGCGACACCCTGGACACGGAGCGCATCGACGCCTCGTACGAGTCCGGTGTCCTGACCCTGCGCATCCCGGTCGCCGAACAGGCCAAGCCGCGCCGCATCCAGATCACCGGCGGCGACAGCCGCAAGCAGATCGGCGGCTGACACCCCCTCGCGGGGCCCGCGCACCCCGCTCACCCCACGCGTCCCGCGGACCCGCACGGTCCGCGGGACGCGCCCCCGCGCACATCCGACCCGCAGGGCGGCACATGCCCGGGAAGAACCGGGGCACTGGAGAACCGGAGACCGGGGCACTGGAGAACCGGAGAAGGAGAGAAACACCGGATGACCACGCTGACACCGCAGAAGCCCGCGACCTCGAAGCCGGCCGGAGGCGTCCCGGCCCCGGCCGCAGCGCCCCGGAACGACAGCTGGCATCAACTGATCGACGCGGTGAAGGAGTCGGGCCAGTACCCGACACGCTCGCAGGCGGAGAGCGTCACCCGGGTCGTCCTCTCCGCCCTCGGCGGCCACGTCGTCGGCGACGAGCGCGTCGACCTGGCCCGCGCCCTGCCCGAGGAGGCGGCCAGAGTGATCGCCTCGCAGATCCCGGTGAACCGCAGACTGACCGCCGCGGAGTTCGTCGACTCGGTGGCCGCCCGCATCGAGGGCGCGACCCCGGCGACCGCCCGCTGGGACGTCAGCTCGGTCCTGAGCGTCCTGCCAGGACTGGTCGGCGACGCCCTGGTCACCCGCGTCCTGGCCCAGCTGCCGCCGGGCTACGCCCTGCTCTTCGGCCGCGCGGAGCTGTCCCCGGCGTGACCGCCGGGCCACGGCCCCCGCACACCCCCGCACAGGAGAAGACCGCCCGACGTGAGCCGGCCCCGGACCCATGTCCGGGGCCGGCTCACGTCCGGATCCCGCCACCGCCCGCAAAACGGTTCGACGCCGCCCCTCCCCGCCCGCCACCCTGTGGGCCGGACATCACACCGACCGACCGTCCCCGGAGGACCGTTGAACCCCACCATCCGTCACGTCACCTTCGACTGCGCCGGTGACCCCTACGACCTCGCCACGTTCTGGAGCACGATGCTGGGCAACCCGCTCGCCGACGACGACAAGCCCGGTGACCCGGAGGCCCTGATCGCGGACCCGTCCGGCGGACCCGGCCTGCTCTTCGTGCGCGTACCGGAGGGCAAGACCGCCAAGAACCGCCTCCACTTCGACCTCAGGCCGACCGGCCGTACCCGCGCGGAGGAGGTCGCCCGCGCCATCGGGCTCGGCGCCCGTCAACTGGCCGACCACACCCGCCCCGACGGCGGAGGCTGGGTCACCCTGGCCGACCCCGAGGGAAACGAGTTCTGCGTGGAACGCGGCGACCTGGACTGAACCGGGGGCCCGACGGCCGAAGCGTACGTTCGTACATCCGAGAGTGTACGATCGTACGCATGCCGACGGACGACTACTTCGCGAACGATCCGCGCACGAATCTGGAGCGCATGCTCGCGGGCGACCTCTACATCGCCGACGACCCGGAGATCGCCCACCGCCAGCAGCGCGCGATGCGGCTCGCGGCCCGCTACCAGGCCGCCTACCCCGAGAACCCCACCGAGGCGAGGCCGATCCTGACCGAGCTCCTCGCCTCGGTGGGCGAGGGCGTCGAGGTACGCCCCCCGCTGTACGTCGACTACGGCAGCAACATCAGCATCGGCGCCCGTACCTTCGTCAACTACAACCTGACCGCCCTGGACGTCGCGCGGATCACCATCGGCGAGGACTGCCAGATCGGCCCGAACGTCCAGCTCCTGACGCCCACCCACCCCGTGGAGCCGCGGCCCCGCCGGGACAAGCTGGAGGCGGCCCTGCCCATCACCATCGGCGACAACGTCTGGCTCGGCGGCGGCGCGATCATCTGCCCCGGCGTGACCATCGGGGACAACTCCGTCATCGGCGCGGGCGCGGTGGTCACCAAGGACATCCCCGCGAACGTCGTGGCCGTCGGCAACCCGGCCCGCCCGGTCCGCACCGTCTGAGCCCCACCACGAGCCATGGCCACCGGACACACCGACCCCCGCCGCCGCGAGCGCATCCTCGCGGCGGCGCTCGACCTGATCGCCGAGGAGGGCGTGGCGGGCGTCTCCCACCGCAAGATCGCCGCCCGCGCGAAGGTGCCGCTGGGCTCGATGACGTACCACTTCACCGGCATCGACGACCTGCTGCTCCAGGCCTTCACCGGCTACGCCGACCACGTGGTGGCCCTCTTCGAGCACCACCTCACCGGCGCCACCACCCCCGACCGGGCCCGGGAAGCGGTCACCGACCTGATCCACACCCTCTCCGAGGGCCCCCGCCGCGACCTGATCCTCGTCCAGGAGCTCTACACCCTGGCCGCCCGCCACGAGCCGTACCGCGCCCTGTGCGCCCGCTGGATGCGCCGCAGCCGCACCCTCCTGGAACAGCACTTCGACGCCGCCACGGCCCGCCGACTGGACGCCCTCATCGAGGGCCTGACCCTCCACCAGGCCCTGGACGACACCCCGCCCGACCGCGCACTGACCCGCGAGGCGGTCTCCCGTATCACCGCGGACACGTAACCGGCTTCCGGCCGGGGGCCGCCCCTACGGACGAGCCCCCGGGCCCCGGGCCCCGTCAGGACGGGAGGGCGCCGAGCTGACGCAGTTGCGTGAGGACGTCGACGACCCCCCGGAGCTCGGTGATCCGCCCGTCCGCGAAGCGGAAGATGAAGATCTCGCCGTAGACGACGGACTTCCCGGTGGGCGGCAGCCCCCGGTACTCGCCTCGATGGGTCCCGGTCACCGTGTTCCTGCAGACGACCTTGTCCCCCTCCGCGATCGTCTCCTCGACGGCGACATGGAGGTCGGGGAACGCCCGCAACAGCACCTCCCACACCCGCTTCAGCGCTTCCGCACCCGTCACGCCCATCGGTACCGGCGCGTGGAAGAGCAGGTCGGGCGCGACGAGTTCGTCGACGGCCTTCGCGATGACCTCCGGATCGCCGCTGTTCACGGCGGAGTGGAAACGGTCGAGCACCGCCGCGTTGCTCGCTGCCGGCATACGGACTCACCCCTGTTCTCTGCTGGACACTGCCTCAGCGATACGACGACACGGCCGCCGCACATGTGACACGACGCGCGGGACGACACCGGATCGTCCTCCCCGCCGCTGCACGGCCGTCCTCCCTGTGGGTGAGCGGCGGGTGCCGCACCGGCACACGTCCGGGTGAACGCGTACGCTCCGTGCCGGTGTTCGGCGCGGCTCCCCGCAGGGGCCGTGGGCAGCCCTGTCGCGGAGCCGCGGAACGTCCGACGGCCGCGCGGAGCCGCGGACGGCCCGCGGCGGAGGTGCCGGACGCTTCGCCCGGCATCGCTACGATCTGCGCCGCTGTGGGCCGATGCCTCCGCACTCACCGCCATGCACGCGATCGACCTGCCGTTATGCAGCGATGCAGGCGGCGTGGACGCCCGGCCGTTCCGCACGACCACGGGGAGAGACACATGGCGCACGAGCCGGAGGTCCAGGACCAGGGGCAACGGCCGGGGGAGCGGCTGGCGCGACTGCTGCGACGCTGGTGGGAGGAGGCCGGGAGCACCGCGCCCGGCGGCACACGGCCCACACAGCAGGCACTGGCCTCGAAACTGGGCATCGACCAGACGACGCTCTCCCGCTACCTCAACCCGAAGCACGCGTCGACCGCGCCACCGAGGGTGGTGGAGGCGCTCCACACCCACCTGCGCGCCCCGGCGGCGGAGCTGGAACAGGCACGGGAGCTGTGCAGGGCGGTGCTGGAGGAGAGCAGCGGCCAGGCGGCGGCCGTCGGCAACGGCCCGGAGCCCGCCGACGCGGCCGGTGCCGCGGACGGCACGGGCGGGCGCGGCACCCCGGGCCGGCCGGGACGGTCCCGGTGGGCGCTGCCGGCCCTGGTGGCCGCAGTGACGGTGCTGGCCTTCGTCGCCGGGGCGGTCGTGCGCGACCAGTACGCCCCCCGCCCCGGGACCGCGGCCGACAGCGTGGCGGCCGGCGCCGTCCCGGTGAGCGGCGCGCCGCTGGAGTGGCCGCTGCTGAAGAAGCGGAAGGAGGACCACTTCACCCCCGGCCGCGCCCTGCAGCACCTGCTGAGGGCACACGGCTACGAGGTGAGGACGGACGGGTTCTTCGGGGACGAGACCCAGGACGCCGTCATGGACTTCCAGCGCAGGAACAACCTGTCGTCCGACGGCAAGGTGGGCAAGGACACCTGGCCCGAACTGGTGATCCCCCTCGGGCGCGGAGCCGACGGGCACGCGGTCCTGGCCCTCCAGGAACTCCTGCACAACACGGGCCAGGGAGGCACGGAGGTGTCGGGGGAGTTCACCGCGGCGACCGCCGAGGACCTGAAGTACTTCCAGCGCCACCACAGCCACCACGGCCTGCGGCCGAGCGGCAGGGCGGACGTCGACACCTGGCTGGCCCTGCTGGTGTTCCAGCGCCCGCCGTCCGCCGCCCCCACCTACCAGAGCCCTACGAGCCCGCCACCGTCCACACCGGCGTGAGCGAACCGGGCGGCCCGCCCGCGTGAGTCGTCCTTACGGGAGGCGGCCCGCACGCCCGCCGTCCACTTCTCCGACGGGGGATTCAACCGGGAACCCGGGGCACGTTGAACTCCATCGAGTACACCTTCTGGCCCCTCGGGAGACCATGCATGCTCGCTCTGATCCAAGTCGCCGGTGACCGGCCCGACGGGCCGTCCTGGTCGCCTTATCTGGCCATCGGCTTGTTCGTCGCAGCCATGATCTTCGTCGGTGTCATGTACGCCAAGCGGCGGCGCTGACCGGTCGACCACACGGGTGGAGGTCTCTCCGTCGGAGAGGCCTCCACCGCTGACAGTCAGGAGATGCCGGTATGACCATCGTCGTGGGTGTTCTCATCGCCTTGTTCGGGCTGGCCCTGGCTCTCGTGGGCCCGCGCGTGGCGAGCACGCTCAGCGGGCGGTCCAGCGGCCGGTTCGAGGCATCGAACGTGCTCGCCTTCCGTCTGGTCGGGACGGTCCTGGTGATCCTGGGACTGCTCTACGCCACGGTGGGCGGATGAAGCGGAGGAAAGCGAGACAGGCGGACGCCCCGGACCGTCGTGGGGGGCAGTGACCGCGCCTTGGGTCCGGACCCGGGGCGGACGGTCCGCATGCACGCAGCCCGCCCCCGTGCCGCATGATGCGCGACTTCCTCTCCCGACCGTCATAACGGCAGGTCAGACTCCCTTCCCAGGCGCTGCACGGAGCCTGCATGGATGCGCCTGTGCAGACCCCCCGGAATGTCTTCCCGCACCCCGTTCCCACGGTCAGTCTGGTTGCTGTGCCCGGCGCTCCCCGGCCACCCCGATCCGCCCTCGTCGGCGGACGGCGTGCCCGGGGCGTGGCGCCGGTGCGCTTCCTGACCACTCTCCACCTGAAGGGGTACCTCCATGTCCGCTGTCCGCAAGTCCGTCATGTCCGCGCTCTCGACGATCGTCCTCGCCGGTGGGCTCGCCTTCGGCGCCGCCGGCACGGCGAGCGCCGCCACCTGCCCGTCCACGGCGTCCCCGAAGATCGACGGCGCGATCGCCAGCTGGTCCCTGAGCTGCACGGGCGGCGGCGTACGGGTGTCCGGCTGGCTCGAGGACACCCGCATGGACAACAAGTGCGCCATGGTCCGCATCGTCGGCGGCAACGGCGAGTACCGCACGAAGCAGGCCTGCGGCTCCGGTGTCCGCGAGCAGTTCGACTTCACCTTCGCCGGGACGGACTCGGCCCAGGTGCGCCTGGCCATCGCCTGAACCCCGCTCCGGGGCGGGCGGTGACGCCCGCCCCGGAACGTCCGGGGGTGCGCACCCGCCCGGCGGGGGAGCCCGGGCGGGCGCGCACCCCGTCCCTGCACGACCGGCGGAACCGGCCGCGAGGAAAGAACGAGGAACGAGGCAGGCACGTGAACGCGGACAAGGGCTCCCTGCGCGACCTCCTCACGGCGTGGACGGTGATGACCGCCCTGGCCCTCACCCCGCCCGCCCTCGCGGGCACCCCCGCCGGAACCGGAGCCGGAGCCGAGCCCGGAGCGGCGGCGCCGGCGACCACCCTGGTCTTCGACAAGAACCCCGACGGCCCCACCGACTCGACGCTCTCGGTCCACCGGGGCGGCAGACTCCAGGCCACCTACCGGGCCGGATCGGGCCTCGGCGTCCAGGACGACTGCGCCCGCGCCAAGGGTTGGCTGCCGGACGGGAACTGGGAGATCCGCTCCCGCACCCGCACCTACGACGGCGACCTCATCAAGGGATACGCCGTCCGTCTCCAGGACATGACGTGCTCCCGGGGCACGGTGACGCGCACGGAGCTGTTCATCCACTCCGAGACGAACCGCGACGGCGGCGAGGGCACGTCCGAAGCCCGCCGCTGGGACGGCCCGGACGACTACGCGTCCAACGGCTGCGTGAAGCTGGACCCGACGGACATCGAGGAACTGTTCCGCCTCCTCGACCGCATCGGCTGGCCGACCCACCTGCGCGTGGTGCCCTGACCCGGGCGGAGCGGCCCGGCACACCGGACGGACCATCCGCCCGCGGCACGACCCGCGTGCGGCGCCGCACGTACAGGGCGGTGACGTGTGATCGTCCGCCGTCGCCGAGGGCGAGGCCGAGAACTCCGGCATCACGGCGGTTCCCGGTGACGCGGTCGGCCGTGAGTTCCTCGGCATGCTCCCGGAATCCGCGAGACCCGAGGACGAGGAGGCGTTCCCGGAACGGCTGGTCGCCGAACGCCCAGGGGCCGCCACCGGTAGGGGGTGGCGGCCCGGGGACGGCTGAAGTGCGGCTCCTCGTCCGCTCCGTCACCTCCGGCGGCCCCGGCCGCCGGAGGGCTTCGGCAACGGCTGGTCGGGCGCCGCAAGGGCGCTCCACCGATGGGGCGGGTCTCCGGGAGACGAACCGGGAGAACGGAACCGGACGTCCTCGCCCGGCCGGGGCACGCGCAGTCCACGAACGCGCGCCGCCGAAGAGCGCGAGCCCTTCACCTGCCCCGGGCGGACGGGCCTGTGCGAGCGGGCGGTCAGTCGACGAGGGCGGTGGCCTCGATTTCGACGAGGACGCCCGGCTCGAAGAGGCAGTCGACGCCGATGAGCGACGAGGGGGGAAGGGGCTGCGGCAGCCCGATCTCGTCCGCGACGCTCTCGACGCCCGCCATGAAGGCGGTTATCTTCTCCGGCTCCCACTGGGTGACGTAGATCGTCAGCCGCACCACGTCGTCGAACGTCGCCCCGGCCCCGGCGAGACCGCGTGCGGTGTTCCGCAGCGCCTGTGCGACCTGTCCGGAGAGATCTCCTGCCGCGACGGGTGTCCCGTCCGCGACACTGGAGGTCTGCCCACTGACGTAGACATGCCTACTTCCGGTGCCGACGGCTACGTGATGGTAAGGCGCGGGCTGCAACAAGCCCTCAGGGGTGAAACGTTGGACGGGCACGGTGATCTCCTGCCGGTGACGGACTTGGTATAGCTTTGATACCTAGGAGACGCAGGACACTTCAACGAGACCAGGTTTCATGACCGATACCGCCGCTCCCCGTGACGACGAGCTGAGCATCCCGGCGCCGCACCGTGAACTGCTCGACCAAGTGCTGGACAAGTGGTCGCTGAGCGTGCTCAGCGAGCTGTGCGAGGGACCGCGCCGGTTCAACGAGCTGCGCCGCGCCATCCCCTCGGTCACACAGAAGTCACTGACCGCCACCCTGCGCAGGCTGGAGCGCAACGGCATCATCGAACGCGAGGTCGTGAGCTCCAGGCCCGTCGCGGTGGAGTACCGGATCACTCCCCTGGGGAAGACCATGCGCCCTCCCGTCGATGTCCTCCTGGACTGGGTACGGACGTACATGCCCCGGATCGAAGAGGCACGGGAGGCCTTCGACGCCGAGTGAGAAGCGGAACGGGAAGCCCACCCGCGCTCCGCCGCACGCTCCGGCCGTCACCGACAAGGAGACGTACCTCTCCACCCTTCCTCCGGTGAACCTGCCGGACCCGTCATCGGTTCCTCGGAACCGGCCTGCCCGGCCCAGGTACCGAAGTACACGCTCCTGCCGGCAGGTTCCGTCAGGCCGCCGTCAGCGCCGCCAGGGCACGGCCCATCGCGGCGTTGAACTCCTCCGGCGTCAGCGGCAGCCGGGACTTGACGTCCCGGCTCCACTGGTCGGCGAGGACCTCGGCGGAGCCCGCCTCGACACCGTCGAGCGCCGCGTCGGCCAGGTCCGACGGCGCGATCTTGTCCACGGGCCAGCCCGCGGCCATGTCGGTGTCGGCCAGGCCGAGGTGGACCGCCGTGACGAGCGTGCCCTGCTCGGCCAGCTCCAGGCGGACGCCGTTGGTCATGGCCCACGCGGCGGCCTTGGTCAGGTGGTAGGCGCCCGCGCCTCTGCCCCCGAACCACGACATGGCGGAGAGGACGTTGACGATCGCGCCCCCGCCGTTCCCGGCGAGCGCCGGCGCGAACTCCCGGATCATTCCCAGGTGGCCGAACACGTTGGTCTCCATCTCGTGCCGCACCGCGGCCGGCGAACCGGTCACCAGGTCGGTCCCCGTACTGATCCCCGCGTTGTTGACGAGCAGCGAGACGTCCGGGGCCGCCTCGGCGGCGGCCCGCACGGATGCGGGATCGGTGATGTCGAGGGGCAGCACCTCGACCCCGGGCAGGTCCACGGACTCCGGTCGGCGGGCCGTCGCGTAGACCTTGCGGGCGCCCCGTTCGAGCAGGCGCTGAGCGAAGGCGCGGCCCAGGCCGCGATTGGCTCCGGTGACAAGGGCGACTGAGTTGTTGATGTCCATGCCCGGTACGCTAAAAGTTGACGTCAACGTCAAAGGCAAGTGCTGATCGTCAGGACCGGGGTGGGAGGCGTCACCATGACCGTCACGGAGACCGGGGCCGATCGGCTCGTCCGCATCGGCGAGGTGGCGCGGGCCGCCGGTGTCTCGACACGCGCCGTGCGCTACTACGAGCAGCAGGGGCTGCTCATCTCGGAGCGCAGCCCCTCCGGCCAGCGCCTCTACCGGCAGGACGCCGTCACCCTGGTGCGCTTCTTCCAGCAGATGTTCGCCGCCGGCCTGACCAGCCGAAGGATCGCGGAACTCCTTCCGTGCTGGGACTCCGGGCACACCGACGCCGACCAACGAGCCATGCTGCGCGCCGAGCGCGACCGCATCCAGGCCAAGGTCGACGACCTGCAGGCCGCCCTGGACCGCCTCGACGAGGTCATCGCGATCACGGACACGCACCCGTAGGCGACCGCGTCGAGGTCCGTCCCCGCGTCGGGACGGGAAGGCGCCGCACGCTCCGGTGGGCGGTGATGGGCGAACCGGTCCGGTCCCGGGCCCGATTCGCTGTGCGGGGGTCACTCCGGGCCCTCACCCCAGCAGGGGGACGGCGGGATCGCCGGTGCTCCAGGTGCGGTCGAGGAAGTCGGCGATCAGCGGGGCGATCTCGGGCAGGTGTGTTTCCAGGGCGAAGTGGCCGGTGTCGAACAGGTGGAGCTCGGCGTCGGGGAGGTCGCGCGGATAGGCCCGGGCGCCGGCCTCGGTGAAGAACGGGTCGCCGACGCCCCAGGTGATGAGGGCGGGCGGGGTGTGCGTACGCAGCCAGGACTGCCACCGGTCGTAGCGTTCGAGGTTGGACCGGTAGTCGAAGGCCAGCGCCACCTGAGCGTCCTTGCGGCCGGGGAGGTCCAGGAAATGCTGGTCGAGGGTCCAGCCGTCGGGGGCCAGCAGCTCCGGGACGGGGACCCCGGTCTCGTACTGGCCGCGGGTGCCGGGCAAGGTGAGCAGGTCGCGGACGGTCTTCTCGGCACCGGGGGTCTCGGGGCGCAGCGCGATGAAGTCGCGGGCCGCGTCCGACAGGCCCTCCTGGTAGGCGTTGCCGTTCTGCACGACCAGGCCGGCGATCCGCTCGGGAAGCCGCTCGGCGAGGCGGAAGCCGACCGGGGCGCCGAAGTCGAACATGTACAGGGTGAAGCGGGTCAGGCCGAGCCGCCGTACGAAGCCTTCGGTGATGTCGGCGAGACGGTCGAAGGTGTGGACGAAGTCGTGCGGGGCCTGGGTGTGACCGAAGCCGGGGTAGTCGGGGGCGACCAGGCGGTAGCGGGAGCCGAGGACGTCGATCAGCCGGCGGAACTGGTGCGAGGCCGACGGGAAGCCGTGCAGCAGCAGAAGCACGGGGGCGTCCGGACGCTCGGGAACCGACTCGCGGTAGAAGACGCGGACGCCGTCGACCTCGAGATGACGGTGAACGATGCGGGCCACCGGTAAGCGAACCATGACTAACTCCTTCTCTGGCTGATGACATGTTAGATGTACCGTCCGACTGGCTAACGTGTCAAACGTTGCCGGTACCATTAGGAACATGAGTGGTCCCGTCCCCCTGACCGGGGAGCCGCTGGCTCTGGACCTGGTCAACACCCATCCGTCCGTCGGCGACCTGCTGACCGGCCCGGACGACCTGCGCGCCTGGCTGCTCCTGCAGGCCGGCCGGTCCCCCGAAGCGCGGGAGTTCGCCGCCGCCGAACTCACCGACGCCGACCTGGAGGCCGTGCGTGAGGTCCGCGCACATGCGGCCCGCGCGCTCGACCGTGCCCGCGTCGGCGAACGGCCCCCACCGGAAGCGCTGGACGCCCTCACCCGAGCCCAGGGCGCCGCGCCCGCCGTCCGCGAACTGGACTGGAACGGCACGGCCGTCACCGCCACTCCCCGCCGCACCGGCCCGACCGCCGCGCGGCTGGCGGCCTGGCTGGCCGAAGCCGCCACCGACCTGCTCACCGACCCGGCGATCACCACGGTCCGCCCCTGCGCGGCCGAGGACTGCTCCCTGCTGTTCCTGCCGGCCCACCCCCGCCGCCGCTGGTGCTCGGCCGCCCGCTGCGGCAACCGCGCCCGCGTCGCCCGCCACTACCAGCGCCACCGCACCACCTGACACCCCGTACCGGCCAGCGGGATCACGTCGAGGCGGCTCCCGACCGGCCGGGGAGGCCGAAAAGCGATGCTTGACGTTTCAACATGTTTGTTGTGAGCATGCAGTGACGTCCTGAGATCGGAGTCCTCCATGCGTCTGAAGTCCCTCGCCTTCGCCGCGATACCCGCGGCCTTCCTCGGTGTCATGGCATCCGCGCCCAGCGCGTCGGCGTGGTCCACCGGGAACTGCGAGACGGGTACGTTCTGCGTCTGGCCCGAGTACTGGTACGGCGACACGGACATGGAGCCGTCGCTGGTGACCGACGACGAATGGTCCGGCAGCGCTCTCGGCCACATCTTCTACAACAGGACGTCCCAGGACGTCACGATGACGTACGTCATCGTCGGCCACGAGGATCAGGGGCCCCAGACCTCATGCGTCTCCAGCAACCACGGCAGCTACTTCACGATGCCCATGTACGTCACGGACATCGCCTGGCGTGAGGACGACGGCAGTCCCTGCTGGTGACCGCCCCGAGCGAGGCGTCGTTTCCGGCGGCACCGGAGCGGGACGGGTGTCCCCGGCCCACGGCTGGTGGCGTCTCCGGGGAGAGCCTCCACCGCTGACGGCCAGGAGACGCCGGTACGGCCGTCCCTCGGACTCCGTCACCCGGAAGGCCCGTTTATTCGATTCCCGGCGGCACCGATGGTGTGCGAGGGTCGGCCCGTGTCCGTCTCCCGAAACGAACCCGCCTCGCGGTACGCCCTCGACCTGCTGCGCCGGCAGTTCGACCTGACGTGGTCGCTGTTCGAGTACCACCTGGAAAGGCTCGAACCCGACGACTTCCTGTGGGAGCCCGTCGGCACCTGCTGGACGGTGCGCCGGGCCGACGACGGGACGTGGACGCCGGACTGGGCGGAGAGCGAGCCCGACCCGGTTCCCGTACCGACGATCGGCTGGCTGAGCTGGCACATCGGCTGGTGGTGGAGCGTGGCCATCGACCACGCCCGGAGCAGGACGCCCCGGGAGCGGGGCGACATCACCTGGCCGGGTGCGGGCGAGCCGACCGCCGAGTGGCTGCGCGGTCTGCGCGCCGACTGGCTGGAGGCACTGGACCGGCTCACCGACGCCGACCTGGACTCGGCCGCCCCGTTCCCGTGGCGGAACGACCCCCGGTACACCGTCGCGGACATGGTCGCCTGGGTGAACGCCGAACTGATGAAGAACGTCGCGGAAATCGGCCAACTCCGCCTCCAGCGGGCAGCCGACCGCCCGCCGGCCGGCACGAGCTGACAGCCGGCCCCCGCACGGCCGCCCCCCGTACGCCCGGCCGGGCCGGTGCCCTACGGTGGCTCCATGGGGAACGAGCGACGTGTCCGCCGCCTCGTGGCGAACGGGACGGTCTGGCACTGGACGGTCCGACAGCGGGTGCGACCCGACTACCCCGACTGCCGGGTGACCCTCTCCCTCTTCCCGGAGGCGCCGGCGCACGGCGTGCGACGCCGGCTGTCCCTGGTCTTCGCCCCGGGCCCGGACAGGGTCATCTCGAACGCGTACTTCGAGGCGGGTACGGTCGTACGCCTCTCCGACCGTGCCTGGCTCAACCTCTACGAACCTGGAACGGTCCGGCGCCTGCTCGACGCCGCGGCGCCGGTCCTGGAGAGCTCGCCGTCGGTGCGGGATCTCGAAGTGGACGGCTGGACCTGCTTCACCGAAGCCGTGGACCGCGCCGCCCCCGGGACACCGCTCGCCGGCCGGCCGTCCGCCTGAAGGCGGACTGGCCGTACGGGACGGCGCTCGACATCGAGGGCCAAGGAGTGTCCGGCGGACCGTGCTGCCGCCGGGGCGGTGAAGCGGGCCGTCTCACTACGATCGTGGGATGTTCGAGTACCACGGATGGATCACGGTCAGGGAGACCGCGGCCGGTGACGACGACGAGCCCCGACTGCGGCGGATCGTCGACGAGTTACGTCTTCACATCGCCCGGATGGACAGCCCGTACCTGCTTGACCTCAGGTGGATGAACGGCGAGCCGTTCATCCACCTCGGCGGCTGTTCCAATCACCGATCGTTGCCTGACGTGGCCGAACTGTTCGAGCACGTGGCCGCGGTGGCCCCTGGTTCCTACGGACTCCTGCACATACGCGACGACGAGGAACAGGGTCACGAGAACGACGTGCGCGTGCTGAAGCTGGTACGAGGCACGGTCACGCAGCACACGGAGGCGCTGTTGTCCCCCTGCATCCCGACGGTGGAAGACCCCTTCACAGGCTGAGTGTCGTCGGCACATCACGTTCGCGGCCGAAGCAGGGGCTCGGTTACCGGGACAATGCCATGACGGACGCAGGTCCGTTTGCCGAAGCGGGTGGCGACGGCGCGGTAGTTCTTCAGGCGGTTGATCATCCGTTCGACCTGCCCGACCCCACGAACACCGTCACCGCGTGCGGGAGAACCGTCGTGCTGCGAGACCGCGCAGATGATCAACGTGCCTGCTGCGAGCCGGCCAGGCGCTCCCGGCCTGTGCCGGGACGGGCCGGGAGCACAGGTACAGGTCCAGCGGCTGTGTGAAGCCGCACCCCACGGCCATGGATTCCTCGAACACATCGCCTGGCCGGCCCCCTTGCGGGTGATGTCCTGACCGGGCCGAGACACTTCCAGCAGCATGGCGCGATGGCGACCTTGACCCGTCTCCGTATTGCCTGATGCTCTGGGCCCGTTGGGCGCTGGAAATCGGGGGAAACAGGTGATCGCAAAGCTGTCCGGGCCGGGCGCGGACGTGTGGACGGCCCGCGGATGAGGGCGCGGCGCGGGGCGGTGATCGCCGTCGTCGCCGCCGGCGGTGCCGTGACGACGATGCTCGTGGGGCTCGTGACCAACGCGGTGTCCGAGTCGCAGTGGCCGGGCTGGCTCGGATGGCTGCAGGAGCACGCCTGGTTGTCGTTCGTCGTACTCGGCGCTGCCATGGTCGGGTTGTCCGTGCTCCTGGCGGCCCTCTCGGAGACCGGCACACCCACAGGAGCACCACGCGCTCCCTCACCAGGACCGGACGACGGAACACAGCCCCCGGGAGCAGCCCTGGTCCTGCGCTCATTGCCGCGCGACACGGCGGCCTTCACCGACCGCGGTGCCGAACTGGACGCACTGGTGCGATCCGTACGGGAGTCCCAGGACAACGGCACCGCCCTGCCCGTCCATGTGATCGACGGGATGCCCGGCGTCGGCAAGACGACCTTCGCCGTCCACGCGGGGCACGTGCTGTCCGAGCGCTTCCCGGACGGGCAGCTCTTCGTGAACCTCAACGGGCACACGACAGGCCGCGCTCCGGTGCAGGCCACCGAGGCCCTGGCCTCGCTGCTGGCGGCGACCGGCGTGCCGTCGCAGCAGATCCCCGTGGGCGACGACGAGGGCGCGGTCACCGAGGCACGGGCCGCGATGTGGCGCAGCCGCCTCGCCGGAAGGAAAGCACTGCTCATCCTGGACAACGCGGTCAGCTACCGCCAGCTGGAACCGCTGCTCCCCGGAGGCCGTGACTGTCTCGTCCTGGTGACCAGCCGGAAACGGCTGGCGGCGTACGAGGAAGTGGTCGTGTCGGTGGACGCCCTGCCGCCGGACCACGCGGTCGACCTCTTCGTACGGCTCAGCGGCCGGCCGCCGGAATCACTCGACCGCGTGGTGCTCCAGGAGCTGGCCGCGCAGTGCGGACACCTCCCCCTCGGCATCTCGCTGCTCGCGGCGCGACTGCGTCACCACCCGTCGTGGAGTGTGCGGGACCTGCGCTCACGGCTGGTGGCCGCCGGTGACCGGCTGGGCGAGTTCAGGGCTGGGGAACGCGGCATCGCGGCCACCTTCGAGCTGTCGTACCGGGACCTGGAACCGGGACGGCAGCACTTCTTCCGCTGCCTCGGCTGCTATCCCGGAACCGACCTCGACGCCCCTACGGGGGCGGCACTCGCGGCGGTCCCGGTGAGCACCGCACGGGAGCACCTCGATGCCCTGTACGACGCCCACCTGATCGACGAACACCCCGGAAACCGTCACCGGCTGCACGATCTGCTGCGCGACTACGCCCGCGCTCTCGCCGACGAGGAAGGCACCATGGAACACACCGAGGCAGTGCGGCGTGTGGGGACCTACTACCTGACCGCCCTCGCCGCGGCCAACCGGCACATCCTGCGGGGCGGCGCCCCCGCACCCACGGTCCCCGACGGCGGCGCCCGCCTGGAGACGCCGCCTCTGACGTCCCGCTCCGAGGCACTGGGCTGGCTGGAGGACGAGCGGGCCAATGTCCTGGCCTGCATCCGCCGTGCGAACGGGCTGGGACTGCACGAACTGGTGGTCCGCATGGCCGCGGCCATGGCACCGTTCCTGCGGCAGGCCGGACCGTGGGACCAGGCCGTCGGCCTCCACCGAACGGCAGCGGAGGCCGCCCGGCAGACCGGTGACCGCCGTGCACTGGCGGCGGCGCTCACCGAGTCGGGCGTCATCCGGCGCTTCATGGCCGCCTACCCCGAAGCGATCGAAGCCCTGGAGCAGGCGATCACCGAGTACGAGGCGGTGGGCGAGAAACGCGGCAAGGCCGAAGCCCTCAACCAGCTCGGCATCGTCCGGTACATGATCGCCGACAACGAGGCGGCGGCCGAGGCGCAGACCGAGTCCCTCAGCCTCTACCGTGAGGCCGGCGACCGGCTCGGTCAGGCGAACGCCCTCGCCGACCTCGGTATGGTGCACCGGCAGAGCAGCCGCTTCGACGCGGCCGTGGAGGCACAGAGCGAAGCCCTGACGCTCTACCGCGAGCTGGGCGACCGCTACGGAGAAGCCAACTCGCTGCGCGACCTCGGCATCGTGCACGGCCTGATGGGCGACTACGCGGCGGCGGCGCGCTGCCAGCACGAGGCGCTGGAGATCTACCGCTCCCTCGACGACCGCGTCCACCAGGCCTACGCCCTCAACGAACTCGGCGTCGTACACCGGCTCACCGGCGACTTCGCCCAGGCACGCCTGATGCACGCCCGGGCCCTGGAGTACTACACGGAGCTCGGAGAACGCTTCGGCCACGCGAACAGCGTCCGCCACCTCGGGACACTCGACCGGGCGGAGGGCAGGGCCACCGAGGCCGTCACCCTGCTCGAACGGGCACTGGACGCCTACCGCGAACTCGGCAGCCGCGGCGGAGAGGCAGCCACCCTGGGAGAACTGGGGGCAGCACGCGCGCTGGCAGGAGAGGAAGAAGGCGCCGCCACGGCGTTCGGGCAGAGCCTTGTGATCCTGCGCGCCCTCGGTGACCGCTGCGGTGAGGCCCAGGTCCTGAACCACTACGGAGACCTGCTGCGCGCCTCCGGCGACCCGACGGCCGCCCGCAGCCACTACACGGACGCCTTACGCCTGGCCAGGGAGGTCCGCTGTCCCCTCGAGGAAGGGCGGGCGCTGGAAGGCGTGGGCCGCTGCGACCGCATGACCGAGGGACCCGCGTGTGCTGCGGAATCACTGCGCCAGGCACTGGAGATCTTCCGGCGCCTGGGCGCGGACACCGCGGCCGACACCGTACAGGCGCTGCTTACCGCGCAAACGGGCTGACCGGGAACCATGGCCGGATTCTCCGTGCCCCGGACATCCCCGCCGCTGCTACCTTTCGAGCTGATACCGCCCTTCGCCACCCACCGGTGGTCACGCCCCGAGGAGCGCCGTATGCCGCCAGCGTCCGCCCCGCACGCCGCGACATCACCGGACGGCGACCCCCCGCAGGGAAGTGCCGTTCTGGCCCGTGTCGAGTCCCGTGTGCGGCAGCGGCTCGAAACGGAGCGGGCCGCCGCAGCCGCACGGACGGCCGACAGCGGCCACGCCGCCTCCCTCACCCGACCGTGGCCCGCTGCGAGCACACCCGCTTGAAGGCTCACAGCGAAGACGCCGCGCCTTTCACGGCCTTCATCCTCAAGGTCGCCAACCGCTGCAACATCGACTGCGACTACTGCTACGTCTTCAACTCCGCCGACCAGGCATGGCGGCACCTGCCCGCCCGGATGAGCACGGCCGTGGCCCGGTCCGCCGCCCACCGGATCGGCGAACACGCCGCAGCGCACAGCCTGTCCGCCGTACACGTGATCCTGCACGGCGGCGAACCCTTACTGGCCGGCCCCCGCCATACGGCCGCCCTGCTCGCCGCCGTACGGGAGGGCATCCCCACCGCCACGACGGTTCACTTCGAGCTCCAGACCAACGGGACACTGATCACGGAGGAGTGGCTCGATCTCTTCGAGGAGTACGGGGTCGTCGTGGGCGTCAGCCTGGACGGGCCGCAGGCCGCCAACGACCGCCACCGGCTGACGCGTTCACAGCGTTCGAGCGCCTCCTCCGCCGTACGCGGCATTGAGCTGCTGCGCTCCCGCCCGCACCTGTTCGCGGGCCTGCTGGCCGTCGTCGACCTGGCCAACGAACCGGGCGAGGTCCATGACCACCTGGCCTCCTTCGAGCCTCCGGTGATCGACTTCAACCTGCCGCACGCCACCCACGACGAACCGCCGCACCGCAACGATCCGGGCCTGCCCGAGTACGGGATCTGGATGAGCCGCGTGTACGACGCCTGGCTGGCCGGTGACGGGAACCGGCACAGCGTCCGGATGCTGGAGGACATCGTGGCCCTGAGCTCCGGGGTGCGGAGCTCGGTGGAGACCCTCGGGCTGGCCCCGTCGGCGAGCGTCGTCATCGAGTCCGACGGAACCATCGAGGACGTCGACACCCTGAGGTCCGTCGAGGAAGGCGCCTCCCGGCTCGACGCCGACGTGCACCGGCACTCCTTCGACGCGGTACGCCGGCACTCGAAGCTCGCACACCGCAGGACCGGAACGGCCACGCTCGCCGAGAAGTGCCGGGCGTGCCCACTGCTGGAGGTGTGCGGCGGCGGCTACCTCCCGCACCGCTTCAGCACGGCCCGCGGCTACCGCAACCCGTCGGTCTACTGCGCGGACCTCGAGTACCTCATCCGCCATGTCCAGGGCTCCCTGCGGCACCATGGCTGGCACCTGAGCCCGGACCGTGCCACCGTGCCGGAACCATCCGTGGATGCGGGCGAATGAAGAGACCGAGGAACAGGAGCTGTCGATGACCGTGACGATCCGCCCCGCCGACAAGCGGGACGTCGAGGCCTTGGCCGAACTGATCGAGGAGATCGAGCGGTTCTACGGATCCACCGACATCCAGCCGCTGGAGGAACGCCGGACACAGGTGGAGGAGGCGCTGTTCGGCTCGCCGCCCCTCGCGTCCGCACTGGTGGTGGAGGACGCGGCCGGTGAACTGGTCGGCCTCGCCGCCTACTCCTTCCTCTGGCCGGCCGCGGGCTCCTCCCACTCACTGTTCCTGAAGGAGCTCTACGTCCGTGACACGCTCCGCCGCCAGGGTGTCGGCTCCCGCCTCATGAACGAACTCCGCGCCCTGGCGGCGGCCCGGCCCGGGTGCAGCCGGGTCGAGTGGATGACGGACCGGGACAATCCCCACGCCCGCGCCTTCTACCGGACGCTGGGCTTCACCGAGTTCGACGGGAAGATCGTGTACCGGGTGGACGCCGGGGCGGTGTGACGCGACCGTTCCTGCTCTTCGCGGGCTCCGTCAGCCGGCGCCGCCTCTCCTGCCCCCCTCGCTCACCGGGCAGCCCGCATGGTGACGGCCGCCATCACACCGCTCACGCGCGTGGATCCTCCTGCTTCAGCCGTGCCGCCAGGTTGGCGGCGCCGACGCGTGGGCCTCCGCACGATGGCCCGACGTGCCGTTTCCCTGGGTTCCGGAGGACGCGGAGCGCATGGTGGAGTAGACGCCCGGGCGCCGCCGGCGATCAGTGCGGCCGAGGGCCGCCCTTGCGGACAGGAGCGGACCGGGCCGAGGACGGCTCAGGACGCGGAGGGCCCGATCTCTCCCGCGAAGACGATGACCTGGTCGATGAGGCTCCGCCTCAGATGGACGACGTCCGTTCCCGCCAGGCGGGGGCCACCGTCCGGAGTGGTGAAGACCCACTGGTACCGGGCCCACTCGTCCGGCATGTCCACCGCCGAGCAGCGCACCATCGTGCCGGTGCCCGCCGGGTGCCGCCGGATGTCCAGCACGAACCGCTCGACCGCCTCGATCCCCTCACTGCGCCCCAACGGCCCCCAGAAGACGACGTCCGAGGTCAGCGCCTGGGAGAGCAGCCCCGTCACATAGCTGTCGTCCGAGGCGTTGAACGCGGAGAGGAACGTGTCGATCGCGGACTGCGCGGTCTCTTCAT
The DNA here is from genome assembly GCF_043084105.1 of Streptomyces sp. NPDC014676. NCBI lineage: Bacteria > Bacillati > Actinomycetota > Actinomycetes > Kitasatosporales > Streptomycetaceae > Streptomyces > Streptomyces sp. NPDC014676. The sequence continues at coordinate 153,767 of NZ_JBIBZI010000001.1, forward strand.
GCATGTGCCAGTCATACCAGTCCGTCCGCGGCGAAGTCCGTCCTACGGCCCCTTTTCCGGAAACGCGGGACCCTCCCGGTCACGGCACCGGCTTCCACCCGGCGAACCGGGAACCGGGGACCGGGGACCGTAGGGCCGGGTCTCATGCACAGCACCCTGACGGAGCACGCCCGGTGCCTCTACGGCGACGAGCACCGCCCCGCACCGGAGTGCGACCTCGACCACCACGAGCGCCACTTCGCCGAGGAACTGGCCTTCGCCGACGCGGACGCGATCCTCACCATGCTGCACGCACTCTGCCCCACCTCGTCGACGGCCACCCGCCCGTCCGGATCCGCGACCTCGCCCACCGACCGGCGCCGCCGCAACGCCCCGACGACGCGCCCCTGATGCGCGAGGCCGCCGAGAGCCTGCGGCTGCACGGTCCGGACCGGGACCACATCGCGGCGGACCTGACGAGACGCGCGGACGCCCCGCAAACGCACTGCTCAGGCCCTGACGCGTAGGCGGAGCCGAGGGAAGGCCGTACGGATCACGACGGGGACGACCGACTCCGCGGAGCAGCCCTGGTCCCGCGCTCATCACCGCGTGACACGGCGGCCTTCACCGACCGCGGTGCCGAACTGGACGCACTGATGCGACCCGTACGGGAGTCCCAGGACAACGGCACTGCCCTGCCCGTCCACACACCGCATGCGGTGCCCCAGGCGCCCGGTCGGCCCAAAAGGCGTTGCCGGGGCCCGCCGGGCCGGAGGAAGATCTCCCGCGGAAACGCGAGAGGGCTCACGAGGGGGACCGGATGGAACCGCTGGAACTCCGCCGAGCTGTTGAAGCGGCACGGGCTACGGCGTCGGACCTGGGCCTCGCGGTCGACGACGTGGTCGTCATCCACAACTCGGACCGCGTCGCACTGCGCCTGCTCCCTTGTGACGCCCTGGCCCGGGTCGCACCCCCGGGACATCTGGCCGACTCCGAGTTCGAGGTGGAGGTCGCCCGCCGCCTCACCGGAACCGGCGCTCCGGTGGCCGAACTCGACCCCCGCGTCGCCCCGAGGGTCCACGTACGCGACACCTTCGCCGTCTCCCTCTGGACCTACTACGAACCCATGGGACCGGAGATCGCGCCGGCCGCCTACGCGGCCGCGTTCCTACGGCACCACGCCGCCCTGCGCCGCACCGATCTGGACGCACCGCACTTCACCGACCGGGTCACCGCGGCACTGAGAGCGGTGAACGACCGCGAGCAGTCCCCCGACCTGCCCGACCCCGACCGCACACTCCTCAGCGACACCCTCACCGACCTGAGCGCCGCCATCAGCTCCGACACGGTCGCCGACCAGCTGCTGCACGGCGAACCCCATCCGGGCAATCTCCTGAACACAAGGCGAGGCCCCCTCTTCGTGGACCTCGCCACATGCTGCCGCGGCCCGATCGAATTCGACCTGGCCCACGCGCCCGAAGAAGTGGCGACCCACTACCCGGGAGCCGACCAGACCCTGATCCACCGCTGCCGCGCCCTGAACTGGGCGATGTTCTCAGCCTGGCGCTGGCGCGCAGCCGACCAGATGCCCGACCGATCCCACTGGCGAGTCGAGGGCCTCAACCACGTACGCACCGCCCTTGGCCGTTGCGGACCGGGCTGACCTGAGCACGTTGTCCAACTCCGCACGTCACCCGACCTGCTGAGATCTTCCGCTTCGGAGAACGCTTCGGCCACGCGACCAGCGTCCGCCACCTCGGCACACTCGACCGGGCGGAGGGCAGGGCCGCCGAGGCCGTGCCGTCGATAGGGCATGACCTGCGAATATCTCCGAAATCGTTGCGATATAAAGTACCTCTCGGGAGAAACGGCCCCACCGGGAGCCGTGACCATGGTCCGGCCCGGGGAGAACCGAGTGGCGAGAAAACGCAGGACCCCCGTGTCGGTACGCGGCCACAAGCGCCGCCTGCCCAACGGGAGAACGACGTACGTACGTCGGCACACCCGGACCTACTGGACCGGGCGGAAGCCCCCACTCGCCGTGCGCAGGCCGGAACGCTCCACAGGATCGGCACGACGCGTTCCGACGCGATCCCCCTCACCGAAAGCTTCGACGACCACATCGGCCAAGCCGACGGAGGCAAACGCGGCCTGTGGCGCGTGGGGGTGCTTCGGCATTCTCGCCACCGCCATGATTCTCGCCTCGCTGATATCGGAGAACGGCGAGCAGCCGTACCTGTCCGTCATCGTTTCGGTTTTCGTCGTGGCGGTGGTCACGGGCTGGCTGTGCGGTCGCGCCTTCTCACCCAGCACGGTCCAGGGACGGAGGCGGCTGGCGACAGCCAGGCGGATCGCGCTGGCCGCGGGCATCTCCATCGCGGTAGTGCCGATGCTGGTGTGGGAGGCGGTGTCCGACACTGCGGAACTGATGCCCCTGTGGCTCAACATCATCCGAAATCTCGGCATGGGCTTCCTCCTGGCCTGGGCGGCCGGCGCGCGAAGGGGAGTCCGCCGTGCCGCTTCGGCGCAGAGCACGTCGCCCGAGTCATGCGCGCCACAGCATGAGGCTGTTCGGAATGATCGGACCGCCGACCCGGAGGGACACACCACCCCGTCCCACTAGGGATGAAGGGCCGTAGGCACGACACGAGGATGAGACGGGTAAGGGGTCGGGAGCATCACGCGGGCACGGTCGGCTGCTGCCGTCTCAACCCCTCCACGAAGAAACGCCACGCACCGGCTTCAACGGAGACGACAGAGCCGTCCGCGTTCTTGGAGTCGCGTATGAGCACGCCGTGCGTGACATGGGCGCACTCCACGCACTCGGTCGTGTTCGCGCCGCTGTAAGACGACTTGAACCAGGCCAGCTCACGAGGGACAAGAGAACGGGCGGGCATCTACAGCTCCTTGCGTGCGCGATGGATCAAGGCGGAGGAAGCCTCCATGTCCAACGCTTGTGCGCGGAGGTACTCGAACGCAAGTCTGTATCGCTCCAACTCCTCGTCCTTCTCCAGGAAGAGGGAGCCGGTGTGGAAGTCCACATAGACCACGTCGAGGGCTGACTCCGTACCGCCGATGATCACGAAGCTGCCGAGAGCGGCGCCATGGGCTCCGTTCGAGAACGGCAGCACTTGCAGTGTGATGTGTGGTGACTCGTTGACTTCGAGAAGCCGCCCGAGCTGCTCCTTCATGATCTCCGGCGAGCCCACGACCCGGCGGATCACGGACTCATCGAGGATGGCCCACAGCCGGAAGAGCTTCGGCCGGGTGAGGATCTCCTGGCGCTTCATGCGGATGTCCACCAGCCGCTCGATCTCGGCTGGTTCCAGCGGGATCTCGTTGGCCTTCTGCAGAGCGGTGCTGTAGGCGCGCGTCTGGAGAAGGCCAGGCACGTAGACGCAGGAGAAGTGGTCCTCGCGTACGGCCTCGTCCTCAAGGGTGAGCAGCAGGTTCATGCTCTCCGGGATGGAGTCGGCGAACGAACTCCACCACCCCTGCTGCTTGGCGTCTTTCGCCAGGCGCACCACGGTTTCCCGCTCGGCATCCGTGGCTCCGTACTCACGGCACAGCGCGTCCACGACGATCCACTTCACCGGCCCCGCCTGTGTCTCGTACCGGCTGACCGTCGCCTTCGATACGCCGACCAGGCCGCCGGCCTCCTCCAGGGTCATCCCTTTGCGAGCACGCAACTTGCGCAGCATCGCGCCGAGTTGGCGACGACGTGTGGTGGTCCGTACGGACATGGAACTCCTCAGGCGATCACCCGGGCAGGCGCTCGGGGTGTGAACAGGCTAGGTAGCGCGGCAGTCGGCTCACTATGCGATTCACTCGATCGAGGCTCATGAGAAGTTACACGGCGAGAGTTCTCTGTGTCATTCTCGGTGACGGACAGCTACGCAATGCAGCCGTTCGGATACGGCAGGCGCAGCATGCGCGTGGCACGGGAGGGAGAACCGCTTATGCCTGGGACCGGCATCAAGGACCGTCAGCGCCGCTGTGTCCTGCCTTTCGAGGCACTGCCGACGGAAGTACGCCTGCTGCGGCGGGCCGCCGCCACGCAGCTCGGCCAGTGGGGCGTGCCGACCGCCTGCGACGCGACGCAGCTCGTCGTGACGGAGCTGGCGACGAACGTCATCAAGCACGTGGGTGAGGGCTCGCCGGCGACCCTCATCCTGGAGTGGAAGCGCGAGCGTCTGCGCGTCGAGATGCACGACAAGAGCAGCTCGCTGCCCGCACTGCGTACCGCCGGCTGCGAGGCGGAGTGCGGCCGCGGCCTGCACATGCTCGCCGCCATGGCCGTGGACTGGGGGACCGCCGTCACGGCGCTGGGCAAGGCGGTGTGGTGCGAGATCGAGCTGGGCTCGGACGCCGTGTGCCTGCGCATGGAGCGGGCCATCGAAGCGCTGGAGGGCTACCGGGAGCGCGGCGGGTCCGTCCTGCACGGGCGGTGCGAAACCGCCCTGGAGGAGTCAGCGGTCGAGCTGATCGCCGACCTGCTGCACTGGACGTCCGCACGAGGCCTGGACCCGGATGACCTGCTGGACCGGGCGCAGATGCACTACGAGGCCGAGGCCGCGTAAGCGTTGCCCCGTAGATTTCTATGGGGCAACGCTTAACAAAAGAGGGTGGAGTGCCCCGCGTTGCGGTAAGGCGCGGGGCACTGCGCGTTCCTGTGGCTACTCGAAGATATTCGGGACGGGGATACGGTTGGTGCGGCGATGAGCGTTCCAAGCGGAGGCAACCGCCAAGTGAGCGGCCTTGAGGCGGCCCTTCGTGCCATCGTGACGTGTGTTGTTGTTGGTGGCGGTGGTCTGGATCTTGGCCCTGAAGGACGTGGGATCACCCTGGCGCTTGAGTTTCTGCGCCAACTCCTGGGGATTCACCACATCGGAGTGCTTGGACATCACCGTGGCAATACCTCCGATAGTGACGGAGTGCCAGGTGTCGGGGGTCCGGCCCCAGGCGTCCTCGGCGATGGTGAGCGACAGGTCCAAGATGTCGGGTCCGTGATCCATGACGATGCTGAGGATCCCCTTGATGCCACGCACACCGTTGACGCTGCTGCTGCCAACCTTAAGCTGGTGCTTCTCCAGGACGGTGTTGGTGTCCTGGAAGAGCGGGTGCCCAGCCAACACACCGATCCTGAACTCGTCGTTCGGGCCGACCTTCGAGGACTCCTTGTTCTTGATGATGAACAGCGACGCCTCGTTAGCCATCGAGAGGCCGGAGTGGACCTCGCAGGTGATGGTCTGGATAGCCTCGCGGACGTCCTCCGAGACCGAGACCTTCCCAGCCAGGATGAGCTGGCAGGCGTAGACGCGGTGCATGCCGTCCACCGCGTACAAACCGTCCTCACGCTGCGAGATGATCGGAGTTCCGAGGGCGGTCGGAACCAGCTTTTCGGCGATGGTCTGCGCACGGGCCTTGTTGAGGTTGCGCTGCGCACGATGGTCGAACTTAATAGTCCTCGGATCCACCTTGACGTACTCAATCGAGTGGTCCGGAATGTCGTAGCTGTAGTTCTTGCTGGGCAAGACATCTCCTCTTGTGTCAGCACCCCAGTGGGGGCGACGGCGACACATGTCAGCTCCCGAATGCGGGAGACGGCGACTGGGCGATGATCACACTATCGGACAACTGGTTCACTTGGGGAGCGAGTTGTCAAAGTGAGACACACGCCCTTGAGTTGAGGGTTTAACGAGGCCGGAATCATTAAAAATGAGAACCTTTGTCCAAGTTTGAGTGAAAGTGTGGGTTTTTTAGGTGTCTTGGGTGTTGTGAACCATGTGCTATTTGGACGGGAGCGAGCCGTTCGTAGCGGTGGAGTTCACTGCCTTCGTTGGTTGTAGACCAATCCCATGGGCTGGGCGTCGGAGATGCTGTGGCTTGTAGGTGCTGGCCTTCTCGCCACCGGGTGCGACGAGAAGGCCGCTGCCGCGTTGTGGAAGTGAAACTTTCCGTGTGGTGACCGGGGTGTTCGCCCCCTCTGGGGAAGTGAAGGGGTGGCTGGCCGCCCACTCAAGAGTTGACGCGGTATTGATTTGGAAGGTGAGGTGTTGCGCTTCAGCCTGGAGTGTGAGCGCCTTAGGGGAGGGTCAGCGGGTGATGCCGGGGAAGGCCTCGGTGATGATGTCGATCAATGTGCGGGCGCCTTCGGCGTCAAGCTGAACACTCTGACTGATCTTGTTAGGGATTGCGCGGTCAGTGGATCCGTAGGTGTCTAGCTGAAGGATGCGGTGGCCTTCGACCGTGAACGCTCGGTAACCGCATGTAACCGGACCGTGAATCCTCTGGGAGTCGGAGGGAACCTGCTGGAACTCTGTGATCAAAGCCATGCGCACACCCTGCCATGTGCCTAGAAAGGCTTCAACTGTCGCGTCTGCGCTGTGTATCTGAGGTTGTCGCGCTGATTCGTAGTCCTTAGTGAGGTGTCGCCCCTTCCGATGCTGAACTTGGACTCGTGATGTCGACCCAGACTTTCGCCCTGCCGCTAGAACGGCTGCTCTACGATCCCGTGCTTGCCATGTGTGAGGCGACGAGCGCTACGAAGTGTTGGAGGACAGCGAACGGCAGCGTTTGAGTTGCGTCGAAGTAGACCTCTGCTGGTTTCTCCTCCTCGGGCGCGTAGGCAATCACCGTCACCGCTGTCGGTCCTGGAACCGGTGGAACGGGCGTAGAAGAGGCTCCACCGGGTCCCATGCGGGCCTCGCTGAGCTCGAAATGTGTCATCCGTCCCTCGCCGGCACCTGTCTCGGTGGTGAGGGCGCAGAACAGATCGCCGTCGTAGTCCCAGGTCAGCAAAGACATGTCGATGATGCTGCCATGCCTGGCGCCGTCAGCGGTTGGGTATTTGCGTCACCGCGTCCGTCAGGGGCTGGATCTATCCCTCAGGCCGGTGCCGACGAGACAGCCATCGACCACATCGGGGCGGTACTGGATCTGCTTGAGTCGGCGTTTCACCGTCTGGGTGATTTGGCCGAGGTCGGCCGCAGTGAGGTTGTCGATGTCGCGCTTGGCCAGCGGCCAAAGGCCCTCCTGTGGATTCAGATCGGGAGCGCGGGTAGGCAACTGAAACATGGTGAGCCACTCGGCGCTTGCCTCGATGAACTCCCTCATGTCGGCGGTCAGGTGGAGGTGGGTGTTGTCCTAGACCAGCACGATCGGTCCGCCGAGCTGGATGCGAGCACGGATTACCAGGTTGCGGAAGTCTTGCCAGCCGAAGCCCTTCGGGTCGTCCTTACGGCACATATCGGCGAGTTCACCGCGGCGGCGCGGTCGGCCCTGGACGACGTCGGGGACTGAGGTCCTGCGCTGTCGGTCCCATGGGGACAGGGGCCGCACGGATACGGGGATGGGACGCGTGATGTCGGCGGCGCCGCCGCCGACATCCGTGCGGAGGTCGTCGGGGCCGGTGTCAGTGGGCCGGTTCGGGGTGGTCGGCGTTCAGGTGGGTGGTGAGGAAGCGAGCGGCGCGGTCGAGGGCGGCGTCCGCCTCGTCGAGGTGGCCGTAGTGGTGCTGGAAGACGTGGGGGAGGCCGGGGCCGATCTCGAGGGTGACCTCGACGTCGGCGGCGCCCGCGCGGCCGGCCAGCCGGACCGCGTCGTCGAGCAGGACCTCGTTCGCCCCGGCCTGGACGAGGAGCGGGGGCAGTCCGGTGAGGTCGGCGAAGAGCGGGCTGGCCAGGGGGTGCGTCCGGTCGCCCGGGCCGGCGTAGAGATCGGCGTAGGCGCGTATGTCGGCCTCGGTGAAGAGGGGGTCGGCGTCCTCCTTGGAGCGGATGCTCTCTCCGGAGAGGGTGAGGTCGGTCCAGGGGGAGAAGACGACCACGGCGGCCGGCTGCGGCAGTCCGGCCTCCCGGGCCGCGAGCAGCGTGGCGAGGGTCAGGCCACCGCCGGCGGAGTCGCCGGCTATGACGAGGTCCCGTGGGTCGGTGCCCGCCGCCAGCAGTGCGCGGTAGGCGGCGAGCCCGTCGTCGACGGCCGCGGGGAAGGGGTGCTCGGGCGCCAGCCGGTAGTCCACCGACAGCGCTCGCAACCCGGCACGGCGGGCCAGTTCGCCGACCAGGCCCGCGTGGGTGTCCGGTGAGCCGACGACGTAGCCGCCGCCGTGCAGGTAGAGCAGTCGGCCGCGGCCGGAGGCTTCGGCCGGCTCCAGTTCCAGGGCCGGCCGCCCGCCCAGGACGGTCTCGCGGGTGATCACGCCCTCCGGCGCGGGGCGGGTGAGTGCCGCGTTGAAATCGTCGCGCTGCTCCTCGGGGGTGGGACGCGTCTCGCCGCGAGGGGCGGAACGGAGTACGGCGTCCAGGGCCTTGCGCTGCTGTCGGGACATGCGGGCCTCCACGGGTCGGATGCGAGGATGGATTCCTGGGAATCCATCTGTCCGACCCCAACCAGATTCCGAGGAAGATGATTCCCAGGAATCCATTGGAGGTTGGTATGAGCCACGTCACTTCTGCCTTCGTCGATCTCGTCCGTGTCGAGACCCGGCTCTACAACGCGGTGAACGCCCGGCTGCGCGCCGAACGGGGCCTGGGGCTCGGGCAGTTCGAGTTCCTGGAGGTCATCGACCGCGTGCCGGGGTGTCGCGTGCTCGACCTCGTCGGCGAGCTGGCGATCACCGTGGGGGCCGTCAGCAAGGCGGTCGACCGGCTGGTGGCCGCGGGCTGGTGCCTGCGGGTCGCGCACCCCCGGGACCGCCGCTCGTCCGTCCTCCGCCTCACACCCGAGGGCGAGGAGCAGTTGGCCGCTTCCCGCCCCGTCGTCGAGAGCGCACTCGCCTCGCTGACCGGGGCGGTGCCCCCTGACGACCTGGCCCGCGTCGCCTCGACCCTGGCCACCCTGCGCGCGGCCCTCGAGGCGGGCTCCCACGGACAGCCGGGCTGAGGGGCGCGAGGCCGGCCACGTTGCGGGAGGGGGTGCGGCGGCAGGGGAGAATGAGGGCATGGCGATGTGCAAGAAGTGCGGTGCGCGCAAGCGCAGTTGGCCCCGTTCCTGCTCCCGGTGCCGCTCGGGGAGGGACTGGACGGAGCCCGCCGCGGATGCCGCTGACCTCGCTTCGGCGGCAGGGCTGTTCGGCTGGCTCTGGCGAGGGGTCAAGGGGATCGTGCGGCTGGTGCTGCGCGCGGGCGACTGACCGGGCCCGGAGGACCGCACGCCCCGGGAGGTGTAGAACCGCCCCCACCGCTCACCCGGCCCCCACGGGACCCGTGAACGACGGAGGGAGCCGGCCGTGCGGCAGCATCCGCCCGAGGGCACCGCGGAGATCCTCTTCATCGGCAACGCCACCCTGCTGATCCGCTACGGAGAGCTGACGCTGCTGACCGATCCGAACTTCCTGCACCGCGGGCAGTTCGCCCACCTCGGCTACGGGCTCCGCTCGCGCCGGCTGACCGAGCCCGCCGTCGGCGTGGCGGAGCTCCCTCACGAGGACCTGGACGCGGTCGTGCTCTCGCACCTGCACGGCGACCACTTCGACCGGGTGGCCCGGCGCGGGCTGGACCGGGGCCTGCCGTTCGTCACCACCCCGCACGGTGCCCGCCTGCTGAAGGGGCTGTACGGGTTCCGCCGCGCCACCGGGCTGCGCACCTGGCAGAGCCGCACCCTGCGGCACGGGGACTCCTCCGTGCGCGTCACCTCGCTGCCCGGCCGCCACGCGCCCGGCCCGCTGCGGGTCCTGCTGCCGCCCGTGATGGGCAGCCTGCTGGAGTTCGGCGACCGTTCGGGGGAGGTCCGGCTGGTTCTCTACCTGTCCGGCGACACCCTGATGTACGACGGGCTGCGCGAGATCGCCGTGCGGTACCCGGACATCCACCTGGCGGTCCTGCACCTCGGCGGTACGACCCTGCCCGGGGGTCTGGTGGTCACCATGGACGCCGGGCAGGGCGCCGACCTGCTCGACCTGCTGCGCCCGCGACGCGCGCTGCCCGTGCACCACAGCGACTACACGGTCTTCCGTTCCCCGCTGGAGGACTTCCTCGCGGAGGCGGGGCGCCGGGGCCACGGGGCGCGTCTGGTGCGGTGCGCCCCGGGTGAGCGGGTGACCGTCGGCGACCGGGCGGTGGCCTGACCGCACGCCCCCTCGGTCGCCGTCGCTAGAGGAACGCTGCCACCCCCATGCCCATCCCGAACAGCACGAAGAAGATCCCCCAGGTCATGTTGGCGGTCGCCGAGTACGACACCTTCCCCGGCCGTCCGTCCTTGGTGTGGACGACCACCACCCTGCGCGGGTCCCTCGGGTCGTAGCGGAGCACGACCGGGACGCCGGCGTGGAGGGGGTGGGACTCGTGGTTGAGGGGGGTGCGGCGGTAGGTCTGGGTGGGCGGGGCGTCGAGGTTGTTCACGGGCGGGGCCTGGTAGCGGACCTGAGGGGGGTGGACGACCGGGCCCTCGCGGCGGGCGCCGCGGGCGACCTCACCGTGGGTGCGGACGCCCCGGACGCCGAGGCGGTGCAGGGCCCGGCGCTGCCGCAGGGCGTCGCGCAGGATCGCGACGCCCAGGGCCAGCGCGCCGGCGGCCATGATGAGCATGATCGTGAGCCACGGCTGGTCCATGTGGCCTCCCCCGGGGCCGACTTCAGGTCTTCACGGAGACGAATGCGGTCGTGCGGCGGTTCCCGTGGTGCTCTCCGGGCGCTCCGGCGGGAGGGGGACGCCGGACGAGGCCGCCGGTGCCGGGCCGGTGCCCACCGGTCCGGCGGGTCCGGCGTGTACGGCTGACTGTGCCGTTTCATGACATCGGTTTCCTGTGGGGGGGCCTGGCGGGCGTAGGACGCGAGGCGATACTCACCATCACGCGTTGCTGCTTCTCGCCGGCACGATCAGCAGGGGGTGCGGCGAGGAGGGCGGTGGCCGCCGGGTGGTAGGGGTGTCAGCACCACCCCCGTCCGGGGAGCCAGCCGGATGGTCCGCGGGGCCGGCCCTCCGTAGCGTTCTGGCCATGGAGATGACGAAGAGTGCGCGGTGGGGCCGGTCCGGACGGTGGCGGGCGGGGCTGGCCGTGGCCGGGTTCGCCGTGATCGGGACCACATCGCTTCTCGGGCCGGGCACCACGGCCGAGGCCATGGGCGCCGGCGGCGGGGACGCATGGTCGCGGCTGCAGCGGGACGCGGACGCGGTACGGGACACGGGAGCCACCGGGCTGACGGTGCTCGCCCGGGACTCGGCCGGGCGCGAGACGCAGGCCCGGTCCGGCACCGCGAGCCTGAAGGACGGGGGCCGGGTGCCCTTCGACGCCTACTACCGCATCGGCAGCGACACCAAGACCTTCACGGCCGTGGCCGCGCTCCAGCTCGTCGGCGAGGGCACGCTGAGCCTGGACGACACCGTCGAGCAGTGGCTGCCCGGGGTGGTCGCCGGCAACGGCAACGACGGCAGCCGCATCACCCTGCGCAACCTGCTCCAGCACACCAGCGGCCTGGCCAATTACACGGACGTCGCCTTCGAGGACCCGGCGGAGCTGACGCCCGAGCGCTTCCACGCACAGCGGTTCCGCTCGCAGACCCCCGAGGAGCAGGTCGCCCTGGCGATGAAGCGCGCCCCCGGCTGGCTGCCGGACGCGGACGATCCGGGCGCCGAGACACAGTGGGCGTACTCCAACACCAATTACGTGCTGCTCGGGATGATCATCGAGAAGGCCACCGGCAACACCTGGGCGCAGGAGGTGCACGACCGGATCATCGAGCCGCTGAGGCTGCGCCACACGCTGATACCGGGCACCTCGCCGTACGTGCCGATGCCGACGGCCGCCGGGTACACGCAGTTCCCCGGCCGGGACGACCTCACCGACACCACGCTGGCCGTGGGCGGCGGCGCGGACGGCGGCATCATCAGCACCACCCGCGACATGAACACCTTCCTGCGCGCCCTGATGGGCGGCCGGCTGCTGCCGCCGGAGCAGCTGGAGCAGATGCGCACCACCGTCCCGGCGCCCGGCTACGCCACCGACGGCAGGGCCCGCTACGGGCTCGGCCTCGCCTGGCGCCCGGCCGAGGGCTGCGGGGGCGGGATCTGGTACCACGGCGGCACGTCCTTCGGCACCGCCTCCGAGACCGCCGTCACGCCCGACGGCCGGGTGTCGGCCGCGGCCGCTGTCTTCACCACGCGCTTCGGTGACGAGAAGCGCTTCCTCGAGCAGACGGAGGCCGCGGTCCGCCTGCTGGACCGGGCGGTGTGCGGAGACCGGAAGCGCGGGTGACCAGGGGCGCACACCCGTAGAAGACACCGCTTGATCTCTTCGACAGGAGTCGCGTGGTCGGGAGCGTGGGCCCACAACAGGTCCACTCGACCGGTTTTCGGACGTCGCGGGCTCGCCTCCGGCGATTCGCGTACCGCGGCACGGAGGGCGGTCAGGGCCCGTGTCCCGCCGGCGGCGAGGGTGTCGACGAGCCGGGAGACGGCCGGGGAGTGCCCCGGCTAATCCGCGCCGTGGCACTCCCCGTACGCCCGTCCCGAGCCGCACCAGCACGCCGCCGGCCGCTCCGGGGGCCACGCCACCGCCCGGCCCCGGGCCGCCAGGATCGTGGCGTACTGCGGGAGGAGGGCCGGGTCGGTGGGGGAGGCGAGCTCCGAGGCGGCGAAGGCCTCGTACGAGGGGACCGTGCCCGTCACGACGCCCAGGTTCGGGGTGCCGGACGCGGCCAGTTCGCGCAGGGCCGCCTCTATCGAGGCCAGGTGCTCCTCGTGCGACGGGTACTCCTCCGCCAGCGTCGGGTACGCCGACAGCAGTTCCGCCAGCTCACCGGCCGGCCAGTGCAGCACCGCCACCGGGAACGGGCGGGACAGCGCCTCCCGGTACGCGCCCAGTTCCGCGCGCAGGCGGACGATCTCCGCCTCCAGCTCCACCGGGTTCTCCGAGCCGAGCGACCACACCCGCTTGGGGTCGTGGAGCTCGTCCAGGGTGATCGGGAGGGTGTGGACGGTGTCCGCGAGCGCGTCCCACTCGTCGTGCGCCGCGCCGAGCATCCTGCGCACGCGGTGGCGGCCGAAGAGGAGCGGGTGGGTGGCGCGCGGGGGCTTCTCGACACCGGTCAGGAGGAGGCGTACCGCCTCCGTGAACGTCTCGTGCGCCTGTTCCAGCTCGTCGTGCGCCTCCAGGGACTCCGCGACGATCACCCAGGGGGCCGCGTCGCGCGGGGCCGCGGTGCGGATGCCGGTGATGATCGCGCGGGCCTCCGCCTCGTGGCCGTACTCCCAGAGGTTCGACGCCTTGAGGGCCCGTACCAGGTACGGATCGTCCAGCTCCTGGGAGGAGGCCAGCAGGCGGTCGTAGAGGGCGGTCGCGGCGGGGCGGTCGCCGGAGAGCTCGCGGTGGGCGGCGGCCCGCAGCAGCAGGGCCTCGGCGTCCTCGGGGTAGCGGTCGGCGGTCCGCTCCAGGCGGGCGGCTTCGGTGGTGTGGTCGACGTTTTCGGCAGGCGTGTCGGGGCGCATGGGGGACACCGTACTGCCGGTGGGTGACAAAGGTGAGACGGCCACCGGCCGTGGGGCGCCCCGGGGCCCGAAGCCGGCGTCAAGGGGGAGTGGCCGGAACGGGTGCGGCCGGGAACGCCCCTCCGTTCCGTCACTCCCGTTCCCGCAGGCCCACGACCGCCACCGCCGCCACCAGCGCCAGGACCGCCGAGACGGCCATCGCGATGTCCGTGCCCCGGGCCGGACCGCCGCTCGACGAGGTCGCGACGGCGATGGTCAGGGAGACGCCGGCGCAGGAGCCGATGTACCGGAAGGTCTGCTGGGCGCCGGAGCCCATCGCGGCCCGGGCCGGCGGGACCGACGCGACGGCGAGCAGCGGGAGCGCCGCGTTGAGCAGGCCGCTGCCGACCCCGGCGATGATCATGCCCGGGACGAAGCGGGCCGTGGAGCCCGCGCCGACCGCGCCCAGCATCGTCAGGACGCCGACCGCGTGGAGGACGAAGGCGATCGCCAGCTGGACGCGGGTGGGGACGCGGCCGGCCAGGCGGCGGGCCTGCAAGGCGACGACGAAGGCGAGGCCCGCCCACAGCAGGGTCAGCCAGGCCGTGTCCATCGCGGACATGCCGAGGCTGCGCTGGAGCACCGCGGGCAGGAAGCTGAACAGGCCGATCACGGACAGGCCCGTGAACAGGCCGCCGACGGAGGAGGCCAGGAAGCCGGGGCGGCGCAGCAGGGACAGGTCGATCATGGGGGTGGCCGTCCGGCGCTCCACCAGGGCGAACGCGGCCAGGAGCACGACGGTCGCCGCGAGCAGCAGCCACACCGGTGCGCGCAGCCAGCCGTCCCGGCCCAGGGTGAGGGCCGCGACCAGGGAGACGAGGGCCAGGCCGAAGGCGACGGCCCCGGCGAAGTCCGGACGTCCGCCGCGCGGGGAGCGGGACTCGGTGAGGGCGCGCGTGCCGAGGACGGCGGCGATCAGCGCGGCGGCGCCGAGGACGCCGTACACCGCGCGCCAGTCGGGTATCCCCGCGGCGAGCAGCGGGCCCACCGCGGTGCCGCCGGTGACGAACGCGCCCCACACCCCCGTCGCCCGCACCCGGCCGGCCGGTGTCGGGAAGGCGTGCACGATCAGGCCGAGGCTGCTGGCCAGGAGGGCCGCGCTGGCCGCGCCCTGGGCGACGCGGGCCAGGGTGAACAGCCAGGTGGTGGTGGCGAGGGCGCCGAGCGCCGTGGTGATGCCGAGGGCGAGCGTGCCGGAGACGAAGATCCGGCGGCGGCCGTAGTCGTCGGCGAGGCTGCCGGCGACCAGGAGCAGGGCGGCGAGGCCCAGCGGGGTGCCGTTGAGCAGCCAGGCCTGGGCGGACAGCGGGGTGTGCAGGGCGGCCGCGGTGTCGGGGAGCGTGATGATCGGCGCGGTGTACGTCATCAGCGCCACGGCGGTGGCGACGCTGGTCAGCGCGAGGGTGGCGCCGGGGCGCGGGACGGACGGGTCCCGGCGGGGGGCCGCTTTCGGCCGTACGGCGGTGAGGGCGGTGGTTTCCGCGGTCGCGGGGGAGGGGTCGGTGCCGGTCATGTCGGTCAGGGGTCCTCTGCGGGATCGGCTCGCCGGGACGAGGGCTTCCGGGTCGAGTGGGTTCGTTCATTGAACCTAAGTGGACGGCTCACCGTAGCACCGTGAGTTCGGTCATTGAACCAATAGCGGGGAAAGTGGTTACAGTGGACGGCATGGCACTGGGCAAGGACTACGCGGCACAGGAGTGCTCGATCGCGAGCGCCCTCGAGGTCATCGGGGAACGCTGGACCCTGCTCGTGATCCGCGACGCCTTCTACGGCGTGCGGCGCTACAACGACTTCCTCGTCCACCTCGGCATCCCGCGCGCGGTGCTCGCCGCCCGCCTCCGGGCGCTGACCGAGCAGGGGATCCTGGAGAAGCGCCGGTACCAGGAGTCGCCGCCCCGGGACGAGTACGTCCTCACCGACCGCGGGATCGCGCTGTGGCCCACCGTGCGGGCGCTCGGCCTGTGGGGGCGCGAACACATCACGCGGGTCCAACTCCGCGTCTTCCGGCACGCCGGCTGCGGCACCGAGCTCGGCCCGTACGGCGAATGCGCGGCCTGCGGAACCATCGTGCCCGTGCCGGACGTTGAGGTACTGCCGGGGCCCGGACTCAATTTGGACCCGGCGGATCCGGTCAGCCGGGCGCTGCTCAAGCCGAAGCGGCTGCTCCAGCCCGTCGAGGTCGATCCGGTATGACTCCGGTACGGGCAGGGGCGAGGGGACGAGAAGGAGGGGGCGGCGAGTGATCCGTCATCGGGCGACCGCGCGGTCCGCCTTCGCCGTGCTCCTGCCGCTGCTCCAGGCCGTCCTGCTCCTGTTCCTCCTGCCGGCCGCCGGCGGGCTCTCCCTGGCCGACGTCGCGCTCGCCGCGACCGCCGCGGCCGGTGCCGCGCTCACCGTCTGCGTGCTCCTCGCCGCCCGCTGCGCGCCCGCCGTGGCGCCCACGCGGGTGCGCACGGCGATACGCGACCGTGACCGGCGTACGGCCTTCCTGCCCCAGCGCGACCCCGACGCCAAGGGGCGCACCAGACCCCGGGCACCGGGACACGCCCTCACGGCGACCGCTGCGTAGGGCACTCCTTCCGTACGTTCACCACGCCCCGCCGCGGGTCGTCATGCCGCCTTTTCCGTACTTCCGGCACGACGAGACCCCCCGGAGGGCTCACCCATGTCCGTCTTCGCCAGCCTGGTCGAGCACCTGGCCGACCTGCTCCAGCCGCTGTTCGGCGCCTTCGCGGCGGCCGCCGCGATCGTCCTGTTCACCGCCTTCGTACGACTCCTCGTCCACCCCCTGTCCCGGGCCGCCGCGCGGGGACAGAAGGCGCGGGCGGCGCTCCAGCCGCGCATCGCCGAGCTGCGGCGCAAGCACCGCCGCGACCCCGAGAAGCTGCAACGGGCCGTGATGGAACTGCACGCGCGGGAGAAGGTGTCACCGCTGTCCGGGTGCCTGCCCGGCCTGCTCCAACTGCCCGCGTTCTTCCTGCTGTACCACCTCTTCTCCAGCGAGACGATCGGCGGACGGGCCAACGAACTGCTCGGACACCGGCTGTTCGAGGCGCCGCTCGGCGACCGGTGGGCGGACGCGCTCGGGAACGGCGGGGTGTTCGGCGGGCCCGGACTCGTGTACGTCGGGCTGTTCGCGGTCGTCACCGTGGTCGCCTGGTTCGGGTACCGGCTGTCCCGGCGGATGATGGCAGCCAACCCCGCGGTGCCCGCGGCCGGTGAGGGGGAGCAGGTGCCGGGACTGGGGGCGGTGACCCGGGTGATGCCGTTCATGTCCTTCCTCACGCTCGTCACCGTCGCCGTCATGCCGCTGGCGGCCGCGCTGTACATGGTGACCAGCACGACGTGGAGCGTGGTGGAGCGGTCCGTGCTGTACCGCTAGCGCGGGGCGGGCGCGGTCCAGTACGTGAACCGGGTCTTGCGGAGGGGAGCGCGGGCTTGGAGGATCGACCAGTCCTCCGATGGCTGCGCCCCGCCGCAACCGGGCCGCGCCCGTCGGACGGGCCCGCGATCGAGGGAGACGGGAATCATGAAGCTGCTGCGAGTCGGTACGGCGGGACGGGAGCGGCCCGCGCTGCTCGACGACGAGGGGGTCCTGCGGGACCTGTCGGGTCTCGTCGCCGACATCGACGGGACGCTGCTCGCCGACGAGGCCGCGCTCGGCCGGATCCGGGCCGCCGCCGACAGCGGGGAGCTGCCCGCGCTGGACGGGGAGGGACTGCGGGTCGGGCCGCCGGTGGCGAGGATCGGGAAGATCGTCTGCATCGGGCTGAACTACCACGACCACGCCCGCGAGACGGGGGCCGAGCCGCCCGCCGAGCCGGTGATCTTCTTCAAGGCGGCGGACACGGTCGTCGGGCCCGACGACACGGTGCTGGTGCCGCGCGGGTCGGTGAAGACCGACTGGGAGGTCGAACTGGCGGTCGTGATCGGGCGTACGGCCCGGTACCTGGAGACGGCGGAGGAAGGACTCGCGCACGTCGCCGGGTACGCCGTCGCGCACGACGTCTCCGAGCGGGAGTTCCAGATCGAGCGGGGCGGGACCTGGGACAAGGGGAAGAACTGCGAGACGTTCAACCCGCTGGGACCGTGGCTGGTGACGGCGGACGAGGTCGGCGATCCGCAGGACCTGTCGCTGCGCCTGTGGGTCAACGGGGAGCTGAAGCAGGACGGGACGACCGCCGAGCAGATCTTCCCGGTGGGGGAGGTCGTGCGGTACGTCAGCCGGTTCATGACGCTGTATCCCGGCGACGTCATCAACACCGGGACGCCGGCGGGGGTGGCGATGGGGCGGCCCGAGCCGAAGCCGTATCTGCGGGCGGGGGACGTGGTCGAGCTGGAGATCACCGGACTCGGGCGGCAGCGGCAGGAGCTGAAGGACGCGTAGCGCTTCGCCGGGGCGGCGACTCCGGCGGCCCGATGACGGCGAACGGCGTCCGGGCGGGCGTCGCCTCCGCCGGCGACCGCCGGGCGACCACGGCGTACACCGACGTGACGGCGTACCGCTCCTGGATCCAGCCGGTCGCCGGCGTCCGAGCCGTCCCCGTCCCGGGCGGACACCGGGACCGGGCCCTCGCCGCGTCGCGGCGAGGGCCCTTCACGGCAGGGCGGGCCTCAGCCCGACGCGGCGGACCCGCGGTCGGCCAGGAACCGCTCCAGGGCCTCCACCACCAGTTCGTGGTCCCGGAGCTGGGGAAGGCCCGAGACCGTCACCGCGCCGATGACGCCCACGCCCTCCACCGTGAGGGGGAAGGAGCCGCCGTGGGCCGCGTAGGTGTCGGGGTCCAGGCGGGAGGACGCCTCGAACGTCGTGCCCTTGGCGCGGTGGCGGGCGCCCACCAGGTAGGACGCGGAGCCGTAGCGCTCGACCACCCGGCGCTTGCGGGCGATCCAGGCGTCGTTGTCGGGGGCGGAGCCGGGCAGGGCGGCGTGGAAGAGCTGCTGGCCCGCGCGGTGGATGTCGATGGCGACCGGGGCCTGGCGCTCGCGCGCCATCTCCACCAGCAGGGAGCCGAGCGCCCACGCGTCGTCGTACGTGAACCGCTCGAAGACCAGGCGGCGTTCCTGCGCCTCCAGCTCCTCCACGCTCGGGGTGAGTTCCGGGGACTGCTTCGGGGTGGTCACAGCGTCACCGTCACCTTCTCCAGGGCCGAGCGCCGCGCGGCCTCCAGTACGTCCAGGGCGGCGGCCGCCTCCCGCGCGGTCACCGGGTTGGGGGCGCCGGCCAGCAGGGCCTCCGCCACGGCCGCGTAGTAGGCGGGGTAGTCGCCCGGGAGGGTCGGTACGGGGCTGCCGCCGCCGGTCACCGGGGACTCGCCGGCGCCGATGCGGCCCCACAGCTCCTCGGGTTCCAGGCCCCAGCCGGCACCGGGGCGCAGGCCGTCGCGCAGGGCGGCCTCCTGGGGGTCGAGGCCGTGCTTGACGTAGCCGGCCTTCGAGCCCAGGACGCGGAAGCGGGGGCCGAGCTGGGCCGTGGTCGCCGAGACGTAGAGGTGGGAGCGGACGCCGTTCGCGTGCGTCAGCGCGATGAACGTGTCGTCGTCGGTCCGCGCCCCCTCGCGCCGGACGTCCGCCTCGGCGTGGACGGTGGTCACCGGGCCGAAGAGGACCAGCGCCTGGTCGACGACATGGCTGCCGAGGTCGTAGAGCAGACCTCCGATCTCTGCGGGGTCGCCGGACTCCCGCCAGCCGCCCTTGAGCTGCGGGCGCCAGCGCTCGAAGCGGGACTCGAAGCGGTACACGTCGCCGAGCTCGCCGTCGTCGATCAGCTTGCGCAGGGTGAGGAAGTCGTTGTCCCAGCGGCGGTTCTGGAAGACGGACAGGAGCAGGCCGCGCTCCTCGGCGAGGTCCGCCAGCCCGCGCGCCTCGGCCGCCGTGCCGGAGAGCGGCTTGTCGACGACGACCGGCAGACCGGCCTTGAGGGCGGCCGTGGCGAGCGGGACGTGCGTCTTGTTCGGGGACGCGATGACGACCAGGTCCAGTTCGCCGGCGCGGGCGAACAGCTCGTCCGGGGCCGCGGCGACGCGTACGTCCGGGAACTCGGCGCGGGCCTGCCGCTGCCGCTCGGGGTTCGAGGTGACCACCGTGTCGAGCGCGAGGCCCTCGGTCGCGGCGATCAGCGGGGCGTGGAACACGGAGCCCGCGAGGCCGTAGCCGACGAGGCCGACGCGGAGAGGGGTGCCAGTCATGCCCCCTACTTTCGCAACGCTGTTGCCAAAGTGCAAGCAGCGGAGAGAATGGGCGGGTGAAGAGGACGAACGACGGCATCGGCGGGGCGTACGGAGCGCACGGTGCGTACGGCGCGCACGGGGCCCCGCTGGGAGCGAACCTGCTCGCCCTGCGCAGCCACAACACCGCGCTCGTGCTCGACCTGCTGCGGACCGCGGGGACGGAGGGGATCAGCCGGCTGGAACTCGCCGAACGGACCGGGCTCACCCCGCAGGCGGTCAGCAAGATCACGGCCCGGCTGCGGGCGGACGGGCTCGCGGCCGAGGCGGGGCGCCGGGCGTCCACGGGCGGAAAGCCGCGCACGGTACTGCGGTTGGTCCCGGAGGCGGGCCACGCGGTGGGCGTCCACCTGGACCGGGACGAGCTGCGGGCGGTGCTGGTCGACCTGGACGGTGCGGTGGTGGACCGCAGGCGGGCCCCGCTGGACCTGGGCGCGGGGGAGGAGGCGGTACTGGCCCGGGTGGCCGGGGTCGTCGAGGCGCTCCGGGTGCCGGGGGCGGCCGGGACGGACCGGGCCCCGCTCGGGGTGGGGGTCGCGCTGCCCGGACCGCTCGACCACGAGAAGGGCGTGCTGCACCGGGTCACCGGTTTCCCCGAATGGGACGGCTTCCCGCTCCGGGACGCGCTGGCGCGGCGGCTCGGCGTGCCGGTGGTCGTCGACAAGGACACCAACGCGGCGGCGCTGGGACTGGCGGTCGGCGGCGAGGGGGGTTCCTTCGCCTATCTGCACCTCGGTACGGGGCTGGGGGCCGGGTTGGTGATCGGCGGGAGCGTGTACCGGGGGGCCAGGACCGGCGCCGGCGAGTTCGGGCACCAGGTCGTCCAACTGGACGGGCGGCCGTGCACCTGCGGGGCCCGCGGGTGCGTCGAGGTGCTGTGCCTGGACGCCGTCGCCCGTGGTGATCTCGCCGAGGCGGCCAGGGTGCTGGGGGCGGGGGCGGCGAACCTCGTCGGACTGCTCGACATCGACCTGGTGCTCCTCGGGGGGCGCACCGTGGCCGCCGCGCCCGAGGAGTTCGTACGGGGGGTCGGTGCGGTTCTCGCCGCGCGGGCCCGGCGTGAGGGAGGGGGCGACGGGGGTGTGCCGGTGCGGGTCGCGCCCGGCGGGGTGCAGGGGGTCGCGGAGGGGGCGGCCCAGTTGCTCCTCGCCCCGCTGTTCGGGCGGGGGGATGCCTGACCGGAGGGAGCTTCGGCCCCCTCCGGTATCAGGCTCGGTGCGGCCTTCGTACCGCCGGCGGGCGGAGGTTTCCCTCACCGGCGTTCGCGGGGCGCCTCCCCCGCCCTCGACTTCGCTCGCGCGGAGGCCCTCAGGTCCTTGAGGCCCTGGGGAGGGAGGCGCGATCGCCCGCGGCTACGCAGGTGCGGTCGCCCGTAAGTCGCGCGGGCGTGGTCGTGACGCGTCAGCGGCCCACCGCGCAGGCGTCCCCGTTCAGCATGAACCTCGGCGGTGGTGTCGTGTCGCCCTCGTGTTCCGCCAGGTAGCCCAGGGTGATGCTCGCGCCCGGTGCGATCGTGGCGTTGTGCGTGGCGTCGGACGCCCTGACCACATTGCTCAACTGGGTCAGGTTCGTGTTCCAGTCGGAGACGATCGTCTGGTCGAGGGTCAGCGGGAACTCCAGGGTCCAGCCGTTCACCGGGGTGCCGCCGGTGTTGGTGACGGTGAGGTCGACCGTCATGCCGGTGCCCCAGGCCGTCACCGTACGGTCCACCCGGCAGGTGGGTTCCTCCCGCGCGAAGGACACCTTGTGCAGGCCGCCGGGCAGGTCGTTGACCATGTAGAACTCCCCGTCGACGGTCGTGCCGACCGACGTCACCTGCGTGGGCGTCCTGCCGATCTCGGCCTGCTCGTAGCCGCCCCGCCCGTCGGGCCGCAGCGCCCAGACCGTGGAGGAGCAGTAGTCGGTGGCGATGTACGTGCCGCCCACCAGGCCGGCGTACTGCCGGCCCCGGTACACGTGCCCGCCGATGACCGAACAGCCGCCGGTGTAGGGGGAGTAGGTGAAGACCGGCTCGGTGTACTCCTCGCCGGGCCCGCAGTCCCCGTCCGTGAACTTCTCCAGGCCCTCGTAGCAGGACCAGCCGAGGTTCAGTCCGCCCGCGCCGGGGGCGAGGTGGTCGATCTCCTCCCAGTGGCCCTGGCCGACGTCGCCGATCCACATCGAGCCGTCGGCCCGGTCGAAGGAGAACCGCCACGGGTTGCGCAGCCCGTACAGCCAGATCTCCGCGCGGGCGCCGGGCGTGTCCACGAAGGGGTTGTCGGAGGGGACGCAGTACGCGAGCGGGGCGCACGCGCGGCTCACGTCGATCCGCATGATCTTACCCAGCAGGGTGTCCAGCCGCTGCCCGGACTTGAAGGGGTCCCCGGAGCCGCCGCCGTCGCCGATGCTCCAGTACAGGTTGCCGTCGGGGCCGAAGGCGAGCTGGCCGCCGTTGTGGTTGCTGTACTCGGCGTGCTCCTGGGAGAGCAGGGGCTCCAGACGGGAGTCGTCGAGCCGGTAGCGGGCGAGGGTGACCGCGCCGTCGGGCAGCGCCGTGTACGCCAGGTACAGGTCCTGGCTGTCGGCGAAGTCGGACGGCAGTGCGATGCCGAGCAGACCGCGCTCGTTGCCCGACTCGTCGACGGACGCGGTGATGTCGATCAGCGGGGTCCGCTCCAGGCCGGTGTCCGGGTGGTAGACGCGGACGGTGCCGGACTTCTCGGTGATGAACAGCCGGTCCGTGCCGTCGTCGGGGGCGACGACGGCGGTGGGCCGCCTCAGCCCGGAGGCGACCTGGGTGGTGGTCGCGCCGATCGAGGGCAGGGGGACGGTGGACGCGCCCTCCTCCTCCGTCGCCGCGGTGGCGGACGGGACGAGGGCCGGCAGCACCGCGAGCAGCGCGCACAGAACGAACGCCAGACGGAACCGCACCCTAAGGGCATGTATATGACAAGCCACGATCTCCTTCTTTCCGTGTGCTGTCGACGGCCGGTGAGCGGGGCTGTGGGAGCACAGGAGGTCGTGGGAGCGCTCCCGCCACCTCAGGCTGCGACGCACACGACACAGCGGCAACACGTGTTTGCGCCACTTTCGCGCCGCCTGGCGCGAACACCGCCCCCGCCCCGCCGCCACCGAACCGCCCGTTCGCCCGCGAGCCGAGCCGTATCCGGCATTCCCTCAAGATCCGGGCCTGTTTAGGCTGAGGCGCACGCAGGACCGCGTACGGCAGGAGATCCCGCACATGGCAGACCGCAAGCCGATCGAATCGTGGCTCACCGACATGGACGGGGTGCTGATCCACGAGGGCGTACCGATCCCCGGCGCCGACGCCTTCATCAAGAAGCTGCGCGACTCCGGGAAGCCCTTCCTGGTCCTCACCAACAACTCGATCTACACCGGGCGCGACCTGCACGCCCGGCTGCGCCGCATGGGCCTGGAGGTGCCGATCGAGAACATCTGGACCTCCGCCCTCGCCACCGCCAAGTTCCTGGACGACCAGCGTCCCAGCGGCTCGGCGTACGTCATCGGCGAGGCCGGTCTGACCACCGCGCTGCACGACATCGGCTACATCCTCACCGACCACGAGCCCGATTACGTGGTTCTCGGGGAGACCCGGACCTACTCCTTCGAGGCCATGACGAAGGCGGTCCGCCTGATCAACGACGGCGCCCGCTTCATCTGCACCAACCCCGACGAGACCGGCCCCTCCGCCGAGGGCCCGCTCCCGGCGACCGGCGCGGTGGCCGCGCTCATCACCAAGGCGACCGGCAAGCAGCCCTACTTCGCGGGCAAGCCGAACCCGCTGATGATGCGCACGGGGCTCAACACCATCGGGGCCCACTCCGAGAGCAGCGCGATGATCGGCGACCGGATGGACACCGACGTGCTGGCCGGCATCGAGGCCGGGAT
The DNA here is from genome assembly GCF_043084105.1 of Streptomyces sp. NPDC014676. Classification (NCBI taxonomy): domain Bacteria; kingdom Bacillati; phylum Actinomycetota; class Actinomycetes; order Kitasatosporales; family Streptomycetaceae; genus Streptomyces; species Streptomyces sp. NPDC014676. Next base: position 177,324 of record NZ_JBIBZI010000001.1, read on the forward strand.
GCAGACGTTCCTGGTGCTCACCGGGCTGACCCGGACCGAGCAGGTCGAGAACTGGCCGTACCGGCCGTCCAAGGTCGTGGACTCCATCGCGGACCTCGTCGACCTGATCTGACGTCGTTCACCCGTACGGAGCAGTCGCCGTGGCCGCGGGGATGCGGCGCCGGGACCCGCGCGGGACCCTCCACATGTCTGGAGGTGCACGATGGGTTCCGACGAGGAACGCTGCCCGTCCGGCACCGGGCGGCTGCTCGCCGGTGTGGCCTGGGTGGTGCTGCTGCTCGGGCTGTGGCTGTGGGGCGGCGAGCGGACCGGCGTGCCCTCCGGGACGTCCGGGACCGCGACCGGCGACATGGCGGCGGCCGGACGGCCGCCCAGGGGCGGACTGCCACCCGCGCACAGCCCGTTGCCCGCCGCGGAGCCGAAGCGCCTCCACATCCCCGCCCTCGGCCTCCATCTGCCGGTGGCCGCCGGACGCGAGGGGCCGGACACGGCCGCCTGGTCCGTGGACGGGGTGACGCCGGGCGAACCCGGCACCGCGCTGATGACGGTACCCGTCCCGCTCCCGGACGTGGAGACGCTCCGGCCCGGCCTGACGCTCCAGGTGCAGCGCGCGGACGCCCCGACCGCCGAGTTCACCGTGGAGGACGTCCGGGCCGTCACCGCCGAACGGCCCGGCGTACAGCGGGTCCACGAGCGGCCGGGCCCTGCCGGACGGGCCGAACTCCGGCTGGTCGCCCGCGCCGACGGCACCCGCACGGCCGGTGTGCTCGTCTCGGCGTACCTGACCGGAACGACGACGGCACCCTGAGCCCCGTACGCACCCGCCTCCACCGCGCTCCTTTGCCGGCGGTGGAGAGGAACACCCGCGCCGGTCCCGCTTCCCTGCCGCGACCAGGCTTCCTCGAAGTGACCTGAGCGGCGGTGAGCGGCCGCCGGGACCCCTGTCGTACGCGACCCGCGAAGCCCGGCTCAGGCCTCCAGCAGGGCCCGCAACGTGCGGCGGAACCGCCCGGCCTCGTCCGGGCCGACCGCCGCGAGGAAAGCGCTCTCGGTCTCCTCGTACGCCTTCCGCGCGGCGTCGTAGGTGCGCACCCCCTCCTCGGTGAGCTCGACCACGTTCCTGCGCCGGTCCGCCGGATCCGGCCGGCGCGTGACGACGCCCTTGCGTTCGAGCACGTCGAGCAGCGCCACCATCGTGGTGCGGTCGATGCCGAGCGTCTGCGCCACCTGTAGCTGCGACGTCGGTTCGCGGTGGGCCAGCACGCGCAACGCCCCGAAGTCCTTGCTGTCGATCCCCAGCGGTTCGAGCGCCGCGTCCGTCAGCGCCGTGAACTTCGAGGTGGCGTGCTTGAGGAGATACCCCAGGACGTCGTGCGGGTCGGCGGAGGTGCTCGCTTCGGTGGACATGCGGCCATCTTACGCTTAGGCTGATCGTCAGTAACGCTGACAATCAGCTCCACATCGAAAGGTGTCGTCATGATCCTTGTCACCGGAGGGGCCGGCTTCATCGGCACCCACACCGTCCGCGCGCTCACCGAAGCGGGTGAGGAGTGCGTCCTCCTCCAGCGCCGCGGCCCGCAGGTGCCGCCCTCTCTCGCGGACCTGCCCGTGCACGTCGTCCAGGGCGACGTCGCCGACCTCGACACCCTGCTCGCCGTCGGGCGGAAGTACCCGATCACCGGGATCGTGCACCTCGCCGTCGCCCTGCCCTGGCCGGTGACGGGCGACGACCCGATCGGCGCGGCCGGACGGGCACTCGACGCGTTCCTCAACATCGGCCGCGCCGCACAGGCCTGGGGGGTGCGCCGCGTCGTGACCGCGAGCACCATCGGCGTCTACGGCGGCACCGCGTCCGCGGGCGCGCTCACCGAGGACATGCCTCTCTCCCTGGCGTACTCCCACGTCATCCCGACGTTCAAGAAGATCACCGAACTGCTCGCCGGCCACCTGTCGGACGTGACCGGCGTGAGCGTCGTCAACGCGCGCATCTCCGGCACCTGGGGGCCGGGCGGACACCTGCCCGACCCGTTCTTCGCCGCCCCGTCGCTCGCACACGCCGCGGCGCGGCTGACCGAGCCCGACCTGACGGGGCTCATGGCACCGCCGCACGCCGAGGACGCGCTCGACCTGCTCTACGTCAAGGACACCGGTCGCGCGCTCGCCCTCCTGCAACTCGCCGACGAGCTGCGCCACTCGACGTACAACGTCGCCTCCGGCCGGGCCACCAGCAACGCCGACGTCGTCACCGCGCTCGAGTCCGTCGAGCCCGGCTTCCGGTGGGAGCTGCCCTCGGGCACGGCGCGGCCCGTGAGCTGGCTCGACATCACACGGCTGCGCGAGGACACCGGATTCGAGCCCCGGTACGACACCGCCGCCGCTGCCGCCGACTACCTCGCCTGGCTCCGTGCCGGAAACGAGCGGTGACACCCGGGCGGCCGGGCCCAAGGGGTGGACGACGCCACGTTCCCGCCCGGTGATCACCGCAGGTGACGCCTGCCGACGGGTCGCGCCGCACCGCCGGGCGCGCCCGTGCCACCGGGCTGTAACAGCCTGCGGACAAGCTCCGGTTCGGCCTCGTGGGTGTCGCGGGACGTATGTCAGGATTGGGGCTCGGAGCACATGGAACAAGTGCACCCAAGGGGGGCTTGATGTACGGCAGCAGGGGGGTCGGGGCGTTCACCGGGGGGCGGGCGTCCGCGGTGGTGCTGGGGGCGGCGCTACTGATGACCGGGTGTTCGTCCTCGGACGACAAGGGGGGTGCGGACGCCGGCGCGGGGATCACCCAGCAGCCGAAGGAGTACGCCCCGTTCTGGGTCAACCCGGACGGTACCGCCGCACGGCAGGTCGCCCGACTGGCCGAGGACGGCAAGAAGGCGGAGGCCGACCGGATCCGCAAGATCGCCCAGCAGCCCGTCGCCGAGTGGATCAACCCGGAGAACCCCGAGGAACAGGCCCGCGGCTTCACCGAGGGCGCGGAGAAGGCGGGCCGCACCGCGCTGCTGGTCCTCTACAACATCCCGCACCGCGACTGCGGCCAGTACTCGCAGGGCGGCGCCGCCGACGGCGACGCCTACCGCGACTTCGTCGACAGCGTCGCCAAGGGCATCGGGGACCGTCCGGCGACCGTGATCCTCGAACCCGACGCGGTACTGCACCTGGTGGACGGCTGCACCCCGGACGAGTTCCACGAGGAGCGCTACGACCTCCTCAAGGGCGCCGTCGCCAAGCTGAAGGGCCTGAAGAACACCAAGGTCTACCTGGACGCGGGCAACGCCGGCTGGGGCGAACCCGACCAGATCCACGAGCCGCTCAAGTGGGCCGGAATCGACCGGGCCGACGGCTTCTCGGTGAACGTCTCCAACTACTACTCCACCGAGGAGTCCATCGCCTACGGCAAGCGGCTCTCCGCCAAGATCGGCGGCAAGCACTTCGTCATCGACACCAGCCGCAACGGCAACGGCCCCTACACCGAGGGCGCCGCGGACGAACGCTGGTGCAACCCGCCCGGCCGCGCCCTCGGCGAGACCCCGACGACGAAGACGGCCGACCCCCTGGTCGACGCCTACCTGTGGGTGAAGCGGCCGGGGGAGTCGGACGGCGAGTGCAAGGGCGGCCCGAAGGCCGGCGAGTGGTGGCCCGAGTACGCCCTGAAACTGGCCGAAGGGGCCGAGTGACGGCGGGTTCCCCGTGCCCGAGGGGCACGGGGAACCCTGCGGCCGGCCACGACGGGCCCGCGGACGAAGCGACGGCCGGGCCGCGCGGCGCTACGGCACGCGCACCCACTGCGCCTTGCTGGGCACACCCGCCCCGTCGTTGACGAACAGCATGTACCACCCCGACTGGACCAGGTTCTTGTTCTCGGGCACCGAAACGGTGATCTTGTCGCCGTCCGCCTTGAAGTCCAGTGCGATGGACCGCTGGTCCACGTCCGTGACGTGCGTGGACGCGCTCGGCCGGATCAGCCGCACGCTCTTGACCGACGCCGCGTCCGCGGAGGTGAACGTGCCGGACCCGCCGCGCTCGATGGTCTTCGGCCCGCCCGACAGATCGGGCTGCTCGTCGTCCCCGTACAGGTACGGCGGCGTGTAGATCTCGATGCGCTGCTCGAACTCGCCCGGCTTGGTGTTGGCCTTGTCGGCGTAGAGCGAGTCGGAGCCGAAGACCATCACGCGGCCGTCGGGCAGCAGGATCGAGCCCGAGTGGTAGTTGCGGCCCACCAGCGGGTCGGCGACCCGCTGGAACGTGTTCTTCTCCGTGTCGTAGATCCGCGCTTCGAGGATGTTGGAGTCGCCGCGGCCCCGGTAGTCCTCCGAGCCGCCGGTGACCAGCACCTCGTCGTTCGGCAGGACCGACGCCTGCGGATAGCGGGTGCCCTTGTCCAGTGACGGTCCGTCGACGAACTCCGGGTCGTCGGCCTTGAGGTCGACGATGCGGGTCTTCTCGCTGGAGAGCTGGGACTCGCCGACCCCGCCGCCGCCGATCACCATGTACTTCTCGTCCTGCGCGGGCGGCAGCAGCACCGTGCCGGACGTCTCCATCATGTCCGGGTCGCTCAGTCCGGGGATCTTCTCGAACTTGTTGGTCTCCACGTCCCAGACGCCCGGGTCGCGGCCCACGTCGTCCGGTCCGTAGCCGGCGTTCGAACCCGAGTAGAAGACCTTGCCGTTCTGCATCAGGAACAGTGCCGGGTAGGTCGGGAACTGGCGGACCTTGTCGGTGTAGGTCCACTCCTTGGTCTCGGGGTCGTAGATCTCGTTCTTGCCCGGGACGAGCTGGCCGATGTCGTCGAGGCCGGAGACGCTGAGGATCTTCCCGTCGCTCAGGGTGGTGAGCGTCGGGTACCAGCGGGCCTCCTTCATCGGGTCGACCTTGATGTACTTCTCGGCGACCGGGTCGAACTCGAAGGCGTCCCGGATGCCCTGGAAGTCCTTCTTGTCCAGGGCGAGTTTCTCGGCGATGCCGTACGTGTTGCGCGCGTCGGCGCCGGTCAGGCCCTGCACCTTGTAGTTGTCCTGGGTGCCGGTCTCGTACTTGGCGCCTTCCTTCTGCGCCTCGACGTAGATGCGGCCGACGCCCGGGGTGTTGCCCAGGAACGCGCCGGTGGCCGGGTCGAACTTCTTCTCGGCGCGCGGGACGAGCACCGGGTCCTTCGAGACGAAGGTCTTGCCGTTCTCCTTGCCGGTGAACTTCGTGCCGGCGGGCAGGGTGATCGGCTTGTCCGGGTTCTCGTTGTGGACGAGCATCAGGCCGCCGGCCTTCTTCACGTCACCCTTGAGCTTCTCGTACCGCTTGGTGCCGCCCGCGATCAGCAGGTTGCCGTTGGCGAGCTGGGTGTGGCCGGTGCAGAACAGGTCGGTGGGCGTCGGCACCTTCTTGATGGTCCCCTTGACGGGGTCCCAGATCCGGGTGTCGTACTTCTTCGCGTCGAAGTTGTCCTGGTTGTTGCCCGAACCGGCGACGAGCAGCACCTTGCCGGTGCGCAGCAGCGCCGCGTGGATGGTGTTCTGCCGGTACTCCTCGGGGAACTCGACGATCTCCCACTTGCCGTTCGCGGCCTTGTACTCGGGCTGGTCGATCTTGTACTGGTGGTATTTCTCGGTGCTGAAGCGGTACAGCCACGGCCCGTTCATCCCGGCCAGCGCCAGCACCACCGCCGTGCCTATCGCGATCCGACGGGCCCGACGGCGGCCTGCACGGTCCTTCATTCCTTACGTCCCCCAAGTCCACCAAGGGCGATCTGCATGGTCTGGTCGTTCTCGGGGGCCGCGCCCCCGGTGCCCGCGGCGGGCCCGCCGTGCGAGGCGGCCCACTGGGGCCGGTCCTGCGGGGCGTGCTGCTGCTGGGGCATCTGCGGCGGCGGGGGTTCCTGTCCGGTGTCCCGCTGCCCGCCCCCGGCGTGGGCGCCGGGCTTCTTCCGGTCCTGCCGCATGCCGTGCCGCCAGGCGAACATCGGCGCGGCGGTGATCAGCAGGGCGAAGGTCGCCCAGATCACCATCGCCGGGTGCGAGTGCCCGTAGACGAAGCCCGCGGCGATGGAACCGGCGAAGATCAGGATGAAGTACCAGTGGTACCGGAAGGTGCCGAACCAGGTGTCCGGGCTGGCCGAGTCACCCTTGGGGGTGACCACGAACTTGCTCTTCTTGCGCAGGACGGAGTCGATCAGCGCCTTCGCGTACAGCGGCGCCGACAGCGCGGACATCACCATGCCGGCCACACCGCCGGAGCCCTCCGGCTCGTGCGGCGAGACGTTGTGCCGGCGGTTCCAGACGTAGAGGCCGATCTGCAGGGCGGAGGCGTTGCCGTAGAGCATCAGCCAGACCGTGGGGTCGATGTTCACACCCGAGGCGCCCAGGCCCAGGAACAGCGCACAGCTGATCGCCGCCAGGATCCAGTTCAGGGCCGACATCGGATAGAAGATGATCATCATCGTGTAGTTGAAGAGCTTGCTCGGCGGGAGCGAGTAGAAGCCCTTCCAGTACTGCCCGATGATCGTCTCGTACGTGCCGCGCGACCAGCGCATCTGCTGGGTGAAGAAGTCGGTCCAGGCGTTGGGGCCCTCACCGACCGCGAGCACGTCCGGGGTGTAGACCGAGCGCCACTTCCTCCCCGTCGCCGGGTTCTTGTGGCGGTGCATCTCGAAGCCGGTCGCCATGTCCTCGGTGATCGAGTCGTACAGACCGCCGATCTGCTTGAGCGCCTTGATGCGCACGGCGTTGGAGGTGCCCACGAACATCGGCGAGCCGTAGCGGTTGCCGGCGCGCTGGATCAGCGCGTGGAAGAGGAACTGCTGGGACTCGGCGGCCTTGGTGACGAAGTTGTCGTAGTTGCCGTACACCTGCGGGCCGATGACGAAGCCGACGTCCGGGTCGCGGAAGAAGCCGAGCATCCGCTCCAGGTAGTTCGGCAGCGGCACGTGGTCGGTGTCGACCGAGGCGAAGTAGTCGTAGTCGTCGCCGTGCGCGTCCAGCCAGGCGTTGTAGTTGCCGTGCTTGGTCTTCGCGCGGTGCGCGCCCTTGGGCTGGTTCCACTTCGCGACGCCCTTGCGGGAGAAGTGGTGCACGCCCAGGCGCGCGCAGACCTCCTTCACCTCCGGGTCGTCGCCCTCGTCGAGCAGCCAGACGTGCATCAGGCCCCGGTGGCGGATCTTCACGGCCGCCTCCAGGGTCTTCGTCACCATCTCCAGCGGCTCCTTGCCGGGCACGAAGGAGGTGAGGAAGGCGACCCGGGTGCCGGTCTCGGGCACCACCGGGATCGGGTCGCGGGCGACCAGCGTGGCGTGCGCGTTCGACAGCACGTTCATGCAGCGGAAGAACTCGATCAGACCGATCGAGACGAGCATGACGATGTCGAGGGCGGGCAGCCACTCGAACTCCACGTAGTCCCGCTCGGTCCAGTGCGAGGGCTGGAGCAGCCAGAACAGCAGCACCAGCGACAGCACCGGGGCGGCGGCCAGCATCAGCGCGATCCGGATGCGGTGCGGCTCCTGCGAGATCAGCGAGCGGTACTGCACCTTGTACGGTCTGTTCGGATCGGGCTGGGTGAGGGGGCCCGAGAGCCGGCTGTAGTGCTCGTAGTCGTATCTCGGCAGCGTCTTCTTGATCCGGCGGAACGCGCCCGTGTTCCAGTTCCGGTGGCCGGGCACCCTGAGCTGGGTGGTCTGGGACGGGTCGTCGTCCCTCTGGGCGCCCGTCGGCGTCGACGTCATGAGTCATCCCCCCAACACACGGCGGTCGCCGCGTGCTTTCGTCGCTTCCTTACGTGCGGTCCGGTCCCCCTCGACCGTCACAGACGTATCAGTGGCAGACCGCTGTCACCACGTCACCCACACCTTATAGACACGGCACAGCGCTGTTCCGGTTGCATGATGCCCCCCTCGGCACCGCTTCATGAAGCGGGATCCCTCACCCCGCATCACCAGCAACCGGTTTCTTGCCCCTCAATCACCGCGAACCCGCGGTAACTTGAAGAACCCAGGTTCTACGGTGCCCATCATGATCGCAAGATGCGAAACATGGTGTTCACCGGTCATACGGGATCATTGTGAACGGTGAGGGAGCGCCGTGGGGCCGATGGTGCATACGTGCGCCGAGTGGGTTGCGTTCAACGGCCGCGAGGGTATATCCGGCCAAAAACCGACGGGCCCCTCGTCTGCACGAGGAGCCCGTCGGGTCGGTGCGCCGCCAGGGACTCGAACCCCGGACCCGCTGATTAAGAGTCAGCTGCTCTAACCAACTGAGCTAGCGGCGCGCGCTGACGGCATAACTCTACAGGACCCCGGCGGGTGCTCCCGACCGCCGGCCGTCCGGCCGCCTCCGGCGGGGTCCGTCCGGCCGGCCGTACATCATTCGGACCGTCAGCATGCGCGTGCGGAGGACAGTTGCGAAACTGGCCGTCGTGCACGGACGTGACGAAATCGACCGGAAGTGTGAGGGGAATCGCATGGAGTCTCCGGTATTCGAGGAAATCGATCCGGCGGACGACTGCGACTGCCCCGGCTGCGGGCACTGGCGACGCGTTCTGCCGCATTCCCGGACCGGCCGCTTTCCCGGCCATCCGGCGGCGGCGCACCGGACCGCTCTCGTCGTGGCCGTCGCGGCGTCGGCCGCGGTGGCCGCGCCCGCGGTCGCCGCCCCCCAGGCCCAGCGGTCCGCCGGTCCGGACGTTCCCGCAGGTGACGAGCCGGGCACCCCGCAGGGGAGGCGGGCCCCGCTGCACGGTCCCGGCGGTCAGGCGGCCCGGCCCGCGAGCCCCGCACACCCCGCGCGGGTGTCCGCGATCACCCGCGCGGACATCGTCGAGCGGGCCCGGAACTGGGTCACCCGGAAGGTCCCGTACGGTGTGAACTCCTACTCGTCCGACGGTTACCGGCAGGACTGTTCGGGTTATGTCTCGATGGCCTGGCGGCTTCCCGGGAACGAATGGACCGGCAGCCTCGGGAAATACGCCGAGAGAATCACCAAGGACGAACTCCGGCCGGGCGACATCCTGCTGTTCCACAATGCGGCCGACCCGTACGGCGGATCACATGTGGTCCTTTTCGGCGGCTGGACGAACATCACCCGATCCCAGTACGTCGCCTATGAACAGACAGCGCCGCACACCCGCCGGAAGACCATCCCGTACGCCTACTGGAACAACTCCGCGCGTTATGTCCCGTACCGCTACAAGGGAGTGACCGACGGCGCGGCGGGGGTGGGGGCGTCCCTCCCGGCGGGCCGGATCCCGTTCCCCGGAGCGGCGTATTTCGGCCCCGGCGCGGAGAACGCGTACGTCGCCGAGCTCGGCCGGATGCTCGTCGCCCGCGGTGCCGGGCGCTTCTACTCCGCTCCCTCCGGACCGCGCTGGACGGACGCGGACCGCAGGGCGACCCGGGCGTTCCAGGAGGCCCAGGGGTGGCGGGGCGCGGCGGCGGACGGGCTGCCGGGGCCGCTGACCTGGGAGCTGCTGGTGACCGGCGCGGGCCGGGACGTACCAAACGGAGGTTCCGCTTCCGGCTCGCACGGGGTGCCGGGCTATCCGGGCCGGGCGTCGTTCCGGCCGGGCGCCGTCAACGACCACGTCACGCGGCTCGGGAGGCAACTGGTGAGGAAGGGGTTCGGCCGGTACTACACGAAGGGACCGGGCCCGCGCTGGGGCGAGGCCGACCGACGCAATGTGGAGGCCTTCCAGCGGGCGCAGGGCTGGCGGGGCGGGGCGGCGGACGGCTTTCCGGGCCCGGAGACCTGGCGGCGGCTCTTCCTCTCATGACGTCCCTTCACGGCATCCCTGGAAGTGACCGATGTGACGCATCTGGCGCGGAGGCTGGCGGCACGCATGACCACGACGACATCCCCGATCCCCGAGAACATCCCCGAGCCCGGGGGACCGGCGGACGCCGGTCCCCCGGACAGTCCTCCGGACGGCTCGGCGGCCGTCCGGCCGGTCCGGCTGATCCGTACCGAGTCCACCACCGAGATCCCCGTCCACCTGTTGTTCCGCGACGCCCCCGAGCCGGCGCCGGTGCGGCTGCGTCCGGCGGTCGTCGCCCGCCGGGCGGACGCGGACGGGAAGGCTCCGCGGAGTCAGGGCCAGGGCGCGGGCCCGGGACGGCGGGCCCGGCCGGCCGTCCCGCGGGTCGACCCCGAGCTGGTGGAGCGGCCCGCGCGGGTGCTGCCCGGCCTCGTGGGTGTGCTCGCCGGGGTGTGCGGGGCGGCCGGCTGTGCGGTCACCTCGTGGTGGGCGGGAGTGCTGCCGCCGCTGGTGGCCCAGGCGCTCGGACCGGCGGCGCACGCCGGCGCGGCGGGGCTGGGCCCCGCGCAGTGGGCGGCGTACGCGGGGGCCGGGGCGCTCGGCCTGTTCGGGTTCGGCGGGCTGGCCCGCGGGCGGACCGGGCGGGCCTGGGTGCTCGACCTGTTCGGCCGCTACCGGGGGACCGTCCGGCGGACCGGGCTGATGTGGATCAACCCGCTGCTGCTGCGCCGCCGGGTCGACGTGCGGCTGCGGCACTGGCGCGGTGAGCCGCTGCGGGCGGCCGACCGCAGCGGGGTCGCGCTGCGGGTGGCCCTCCTGGTGGTGTGGCGGGTGCGGGACACCGCGCGGGCGACGCTGGGCGTCGAGGACCACGAGGCGTACCTGCGCGCCTGCGTCGAGGCGGCGCTGGTGCGGGTGCCGGTGGCGGCGCCGGGCGCGGGCCAGGGGGCGGTGGAGGCGGCGCAGGACGCGCTGACCCGGCTGGTGGCGGCGGACACCGCACCGGTGGGGCTGGAGGTGTTCGCGGTGCGGCCGGTCCGGGTGGAGTACGCGCCCGAGGTGGCCGCCGCGATGCACCGGCGCCGGATCGCCGCGCTGGACGCCCAGCACCGGGCGAGCGTGCTCGGCTCGGTCGTGGACTCGGTGGAGGACACGGTGACCCGGCTGACCATGCGGGGGCTGGTGGAGCTGGACGACTACGAACGCAAGGTGCTGGTGAAGGACCTGACGGTGGCGTTCTGCGCGGGACGGGGGGAGGCGGGGCCGTGAACGGCGGGGGAACGGACCCTGCGATTGGTATGGACATGTTCAATCCGCGCCCATAATCTCAGACTTGGTCTAGACCTACCTGCACGGCTCACGGAAACTCCCCCACGTTCACCAGGAGCAGCAGCATGCGCACAAGGACCAAGACGTACGCAGCCGCGGTGGGGCTGGCCACGACCGGAGCACTCCTGCTCTCCTCCGGTGGTGCCAGCGGACACGGCTACACCGACCTGCCGGTCAGCCGGCAGAAGCTCTGCCAGAACGGCTCGGTGGCCAACTGCGGATCCATCCAGTGGGAGCCGCAGAGCGTCGAGGGCCCGAAGGGCTTCCCCGCCTCGGGCCCCGCCGACGGGCAGCTCTGTTCCGCGGGCAACACGCGGTTCGCCCAGCTCGACAGCCCGAAGACCCCCTCGGGCGGCGCCTGGCCCACGACCCGGGTGTCCGGCGGCCAGAACTACACCTTCCGGTGGCAGTTCACGGCGATGCACGCCACCACCGACTTCACGTACTACGTCACCAAGCCGGGCTGGAACCAGAACCACAACCTGTCCCGGTCCGACCTCAACCTCACGCCGTTCCTCACCGTGCCCTACAACGGCCAGCGTCCGCCGCAGACCCTCTCGCACAGCGGCCGGCTGCCGTCCGGGCTCAGCGGACACCACGTGATCCTCGCGGTGTGGACGGTCCACGACACGGGCAACGCGTTCTACGCCTGCTCGGACGTCACGTTCTGATCCCCGGGCACGCCAAAGGGCCTCTCGCTCCCACGAGAGGCCCTTCTCGGTGCGCCGCCAGGGACTCGAACCCCGGACCCGCTGATTAAGAGTCAGCTGCTCTAACCAACTGAGCTAGCGGCGCATGACTCCCGCCGTCCGCTTTCGCGGGCGGCGACGAGAAAAATACTACCTGGTCCCCGAGGGTGCTCCGGACCACCGCCGCCCGGGCGCGCTAGATCGTCAGCGACAGCAGCACCGGCGCCGCGTTCCGGTTGAGGGTCTCGGCGGCCTGGCGCAGGCGGTGGGCGTGCGCGAGGGGCAGGGACAGCGACAGGCAGCCCACCGAGGAGCCGGCCGTGATCGGGACGGCCGCGCAGACCGTGCCGACCGCGTACTCCTGGAGGTCGAGGACGGGCACGGTGGGCGGCTGCGCCGCCAGCCGGGAGAGCAGCAGCGTGTCACTGGTGATGGTGCGCGAGGTGAGCCGGGCCATCCGGTGCCGGGCGAGGTGGTCGCGCCGGGCGTCGTGGTCGAGCTGGGTGAGCAGGCTCTTGCCCATCGCGGTGGCGTGCGCGGAGTGACGGAAGTCCACCCACTCGTTGACCTTCGGGGTGGTGGGGCCGTCGGCGTACTGGGTGACCTTGACCTCGCCGTCGACGTACCGGCTGAGGTAGACGGCGGCGCCCACCCGGTCGCGGAGCCGGTCCAGGGTGCGCTGGAGCTTCTCGCGCAGCGCCTCCTCGTGTCCCTCGGCGGCGCCCAGGCGGGCGAAGGCCGCTCCGGTGACGTACCCGCCGTCGGCGATCTGCTCGACGTAGGCCTCTCGGCGCAGCATCCGCAGGAGCGTGGTCAGCCGCTCCGTGCCGAGGCCGGTCTCGCGGGCGATGTCGGTGTCGGTGACTCCTGTGGTGTGCCGCGCCACCGTCTCCAGGACACGCAGCGCGTCCTGGACCGAGTGGTACGACGCGGTCGGCTCGTGCCTCAGCGCCACGGTTTCCCCCTGCGCTCGCGTATGGGGCCGCAATCCGGTCAGCGAATCCCCTCCACGATAGCCGCCGAACGGCCTCGGGGAAGCGGGTGTTGACAAGATCGCGGCCCCCTCATCTGCGGCGCCGGCCCCCTGGCACATGCCAGGGGGATGACCCAGGGCGCGGACCTCGGGTATTGCCCCGCTCACGGCCCGTGATCACAGCACCGCGCTGAGGAATTCCCGTGTCCGGCCGTGCTCCGGCTCGCTGAAGATCTTCTCCGGCGCGCCCGCCTCGATGATCCGGCCCTGGTCGAACATCAGCACCTGGTCGGAGATGTCCCGGGCGAAGTTCATCTCGTGGGTCACGCAGAGCATGGTGATGTCGGTGGAGCGGGCGATGTCCCGCAGCACGTCCAGGACGCCCGCGACCAGCTCCGGGTCGAGTGCCGAGGTCACCTCGTCCAGCAGCAGCACCTGCGGCCGCATCGCCAGCGCCCGCGCGATCGCCACCCGCTGCTGCTGGCCGCCGGACAGTTGGGCGGGGTGCTTGTCGAGGTGGTCGGTCAGCCCGACCATCTCCAGCAGCTCCCGCGCCCGCTCCTCGGCCGCGTCCTTGGACATGCCGAGCACGGTGACCGGGGCCTCGGTGATGTTCCGCAGCACCGTCATGTTCGGGAACAGGTTGAACTGCTGGAACACCATCCCGATCTTCTTGCGGACCTCGCGGACCTGCTTCTCCGGCGCCGGGAAGAGCCGCTCCCCGTCGACGGTGATCGTGCCCTCGTCGGGCTTCAGCAGCGTCATCAGCAGCCGCAGGATCGTGGTCTTGCCCGAACCGGACGGACCGATCAGCGTGACGTGCTTGCCGGCGTCCACGGAGAAGTCCAGGTGGTCCAGGACCGTGTGGTCCCCGAACCGCTTGGTGACCCGCTCCAGCCGGATCAGCTCACCGCTGCCCACCGTGCTCTCGGGCTTCTTGCCGAACGGGGTGTGGGTGTCAGTGGACAAGGCGTCGCTCCAGGGCTCGCAGGGCAAGGGAGGCCAGGTAGGAGATGACGACGAAGGCGAAGCCGATCACCGTCAGGGGCTCGGTGAACTGGAAGTTCTGCTGCGAGAACAGCCGCGCCTCACCGAGCATCTCCAGCACGGTGATGGCCATCAGCAGCGGCGTGTCCTTCAGCATCGAGATGACGTAGTTGCCGAGCGCGGGCACCACCCGGCGCACGGCCTGCGGCAGGATCACCGCGGTCCACGTCCGGCGCAGCGGCAGGTTCAGCGCCGTCGCCGCCTCCCACTGGCCCACCGGCACGGCCTCGATACCCGCCCGGTAGACCTGCATCGTGTACGTCGAGTAGTGCAGCCCGATGGCGAAGACACCGGTGGTCAGCGCCGAGAAGGTCATGCCCCACTCGGGCAGCACGTAGAACAGGAAGAAGAGCTGCACCAGCAGCGGGGTGTTGCGGACGAACTCCGTCACCGCACCGACCGGCCAGGTCACCCAGCGCGTCGGCACCCGCGTCAGCAGCGCCCACACCAGGCCCAGCGCGAACGAGATCAGCGAACCCAGGACCAGGATCTGCAGGGTGACCAGCAGACCGTCCCAGAAGTGCGGCATGAAGTCGGAGACCGCGCTCCAGTCCCACGTCACGAGACACCACTTCCCTCGGGCACGCGCACGGCGGCGGTCGTCTTCCGCGGCGTCCTGCCGGCCCCCGCCTTCAGCTTCTTCTCCAGACCGCGCATCAGACGGGTCAGCAGGAAGGCGATCGCGAAGTAGATCAGCAGGACGTACGTGTAGATCTCCGCGCTCTCCTGCAGCGCCAGCCGCACCAGGTTGGCGCTGAACGCCAGGTCGCCCATGCCCATGATCGACACCAGGGCGGTGCCCTTGAGAAGCTCGATCAACAGGTTGGAGAAGGGCGGGATCATCTCCGGCACCGCCTGCGGCAGCAGGATCAGCCTCATCCGCTGCCAGGGCGTGAAGCTGAGCGCGATACCGCCCTCACGCTGGGCCGGGTCGACCGCGGCGAGGGCGCCGCGCACGATCTCCGAGCCGTACGCCCCGTAGGTCAGGCCGAGTGCCAGCGTGCCCGCCCACAGCGGTACGAGCTGCCAGCCGAAGGCCGGGGGCAGCACGAAGAACACCCAGAAGATCACCACAAGGGCCGAGGTCCCGCGGAACACCTCGGTGTAGAAGCCGGCGAGGAAGCGGACGATCCACAGCCGGTGGGTGCGCGCGACTCCCACGACGAAGGAGACCGCCGTCGCCAGCAGCGCGCTGAGCACGAGCAGTTGGACGGTGACCCAGACACCGTCGAGCACGCGTTCCCAGAGTCCCGATGTCATCCGCCGCAGAGCTCCTTCGCGGTCATGTCCGTCATCTCGTCCTCGGTGAAACCGAAGGGCTTGAGGATCCGGAGGAGCTCGCCGCTGTCCTTCAGCTTGCGCAGTTCGGCGTTGAAGGCGTCCCGCAGGCCGGTCTCGTTCGGCCGGAAGGCGAAACCGCCGCCGTCGACGTGCGGCTTCCCGCCGACGATCGGCTTGAAGGGCTCCGTCACCTCGGCCTTGGCCGACTTCTTCACCACTTCGCGGGTGGTGAGGGCGGTCCCGGCGAAGACGTCGGCGCGTCCGGCCTCGACGGCGTTCAGGCCGGCGACCTGATCGGGGACGATCAGGATGTCGCTCTCCTCGTACCCGGCCTCGACGGCGTACGCGATCTCCGCGTACCCGGTGCCGGTGGCGAACTTCGCCTTCTTCTCGACGACGTCCCGGTAGTCGCGCAGGCCCATCGGGTTGCCCTTGCGCACGATGAACGAGTCGAGCATCTGGTAGTCGGGGTCGGAGAAGATGACCTGCTGACAGCGGTCGGGGTTGATGTACATCCCGGCGGCCACGACGTCGAACTGCTGCGAGTTCAGCCCGGGTATGAGCGAGCCGAACTCGGTGGGCACCGGCTGCACCCGGTCCACGCCGAGCCGTTGGAAGACGACCTTGGCCAGCTCCGGCGCCTCACCGGTCAGATCGCCGTTCCTGTCGATGTAACCGAACGGGATCTCGCCGGCGATGCCCAGCCGGACGACGCCCGCCGCCTTGAGCCGGTCGAGCAGGTCACCACCGCCCGTGGCCGCCGCCGTGGGCACGCGGGAGCAGCCCGCGGCCCCCAGCGCGCCGAGCGCCGCGACCCCCGCGAGCAGCGACCGGCGTGAGGGCCCGGAGGCATCCCGGAATCGTCTCAGTGGTTGTAGTGGTGGAGCCATGGCGGCGCGGCTACCCGAAGCGATGCGAGTTATTCCGGCCGGTTTCGGCCCCGCTCGGCGGCCGGACGGTCTTGACCGGCGCGGGACGATGGGGGACGCGGCAGTCAGGTTCCCCGGGATCTCCCTGGTCGGGCGCGGGACCGGCCGCACGGCCCACCCTCCGGCGACCGGGCGCCGCTCACCCGCGGAGCCGTCCGGAAATCCCTTACGCCCCCCGCGGCCCGCGAGCCCCTCCGGGAAGAATCCGGGCGCCGGCCGGTCACGGGAGCCCGGGCCGGCCCGCGACGCCGTCCCACGGCTCGAAGCCGGACCGCGCACACCACTCATCTCGGCCAACCAGGTGGCCATGAGGGGCGGCGTTGCGCCGATGGGGTACCCGGACGGTGGGACCGCGTCGGCGCGCTCCGGGACCGTACCGCCGGATGTGCCGGACGTGCCGGAAGAGAAGCAGCAGGAAGGCTGGACATGACCGCACTGGGATTCCTCTACCCGGGCCACTCCGCAGAGGACGACTATCCGCGTATCGAGCAGTTGCTGGGCAGCGACATCCGGGTGGACCTGGTGCACACCGACATCGGTGAGGACGCGCACCGGGTGGACGCGCTGCGGGAGATGGGCTCGCCCGAGCGGCTGGCGGCGGGCCTGCAGCAGTTGCGTCTCTCGGGCGCCGAGGCGGTGGTGTGGGCCTGCACCAGCGGCGGTTTCGTGCACGGCTGGGAGGGCGCCCACGAGCAGGTGCGGGGCCTCGCCCTGGCGGCGGGGATGCCGGCGTCGTCGACGTCGTTCGCCTTCACGCACGCGACGCGGGAGGTCGGGGCGCGGCGGGTCGCCGTCGGCGCGACCTACCCGGACGACGTGGCCGTGCTCTTCGCGGACTTCCTGCGGGCCGGCGGCGTGGAGGTGACCGGGGTGCGAAGCTCCGGGAGCGTCACGGCGGCGGAGGTCGGCACCTGGGGCGAGGAGGAGCTGTTCGCGCTGGCCCGCGCGGCCGACACCCCGGACGCGGACGCGCTGCTGCTGCCGGACACGGCCCTGCACACGGTGGCGCACATCCCCGCCCTGGAGAAGGAGCTGGGCAAGCCGGTCCTGACCGCCAACCAGGTCACGGTCTGGGAGGCCCTGAGGCTGGCGGACCGCAGGGTGAACGCCCCGGAACTGGGCGCGCTGTTCACCCGGGAGCCGATCGTCCAGGTCTGAGGGCGCTTCGGTACAACCTTGATCGACTCGCGGCGGTCCCACTCCCGTGAGCCCTGTGTCGCGTCTGGGCGCGGGGTGCCGGAACCAGGGAGTGAACACCATGAGAGCCACCGTCGTCCGCCGTACCGTCCTGACCGTTTCCGCGGCCGCCCTCGCCCTTCTGGCCACCGCGTGTGGCGGCGGTGACGAGAAGGGCGGGGGCGAGGCGGCGAAGAGCGACGCCGCGTCGAGCGCTCCGGCGGCCAAGGCGCTGACCGCCGCCGAATTGGAGAAGCTCGTGATCGCCTCGGCCGACCTCAAGGACCACAAGGTCGTCGAGCCGGGCAAGGACGACGTCTCCGACCCCGGCACCCTCTCGGTCGAGCGGGCCGAGTGCGAGCCCGTCGCCCAGGCGCTGTCGTCCGTGCCGCTGGGCAAGCCGGCGGCGGGTGCCCAGCGGCTCGTCACCCAGGAGTCCGAGGCGGCGAAGAAGGGCATGCCGGACCTCGCGGAGCTGACGGAGAAGGAGGCCGAGGAGGCGATGCTCGACTCCCTCGACATCACCAAGACGATGACCTCCCTCCGGTCCTACGACGCCGACGGTGCGGAACAGGCCCTCTCCGCGCTGCGGGAGGCCGGCAAGAAGTGCGCCGGGGGCTTCAGCATGTCGGTCGACGGTGAGAAGCAGCAGGTCACCAAGATCACCGAGGAGAAGCTCGCGGCCGGCGAGGACGCGGTCGCCTGGACGGTGGGCACCAAGCTGGACGACACCTCCGCCGAGACGAAGGTCGTCGTCTTCCGTCAGGGCACCACGCTCGCCGCGTTCTCGTCCTTCAACATCGCGGCGATCACCCGGGGCGAGGCGTTCGAGCAGCCGACCGCCGTCATCGAGGCGCAGGAGGCCAAGCTCGGCTGATCCGGGCCCCGCCGCGGACCGGGGTGGCGCTTCCGTCCCGGCCCGCGGGGGCGGCGCCGTGCGGCGGACACGGAAGAACCCCGGTCCCGCTTCCGCGGGCCGGGGTTCTGTTCGAGCGCCGGGCAGGCCTTGCACCTGCATCTCCCCACAGGAAGTGGGGCGTCTTTCCTTGGACCACCAACGCGTGTCCACTGTCGGGGGCGACCCCCTCAGCGAGCAAGATGATCGTATCGCATGATCGTCGGGCGCGCACCTCGCCGGGTGCCGGGAAAGGGGAGGGAATAACCGGGGACCGTCTCCTGTTACGTCGCGCAGCGAACGTCACACCCCACAGGAGGCACCCCACCATGGCCGCAGACGCCGCAGAGGAGATCCGGGGCACCGCCCACGGCACCGCACCCGTCCCGCTCTCCGTGCTGGACCTGGTGACCGTCGGCGCGGGCCGGACCGCCACCGACGCGCTGCGGACCAGCGTGGACATCGCCCGCCTCGCCGAGTCCCGCGGCTTCCACCGCTACTGGGTCGCCGAGCACCACTCCATGCCCGGGGTGGCCTCCTCCTCGCCCGCCGTGATCCTGGCGCACCTCGCCGCGCACACCGAGCGCATCCGCCTGGGCTCCGGCGGGGTGATGCTGCCCAACCACGCGCCGCTGGTCATCGCCGAGCAGTTCGGCACGCTCGAAGCCATGGCGCCGGGGCGGATCGACCTCGGCCTCGGCCGCGCTCCCGGCACCGACGGCGCCACCGCGGCCGCCCTGCGCCGCTCCGACCGGCTGAACGAGGGCGCCGACGACTTCCCCCAGCAGCTCGCCGAGCTCACCCGCTTCCTCGACGACGACTTCCCCGACGGCCACCCCTACCGCCGCATCCACGCCGTCCCCGGCCCGGTGCAGGCGACGTCACCCGGCGGCGTGCAGTCCCCGCACCGCCCGCCGATCTGGCTGCTCGGCTCCTCCGGCTTCAGCGCCCGGCTGGCCGGCATGCTCGGCCTGCCCTTCGCCTTCGCCCACCACTTCTCGGCCCAGAACACCGTCCCCGCGCTGGACCTGTACCGCGAGACCTTCCGCCCGAGCGAGGTCCTCGACGCGCCGTACGCCCTCATCGGCGTCTCCGCGCTCGCCACGGACGACGAGAAGGAGGCCCGCCGCCAGGTGCTGGCCGCCGCGCTCAACATGGTCCGGCTGCGCACCGGCCGCCCCGGCCTCGTCCCCACCCCCGAGGAGGCGGAGGCGTACGACTTCAGCCCGATGGAGCGCGAGTTCGTCGACTCCTGGAACGCCAACGTCGTCCACGGCACCCCCGACGAGGTCCGCACCGGCCTGGACGACCTGCAGAAGCGCACCGGCGCCGACGAGCTGATGATCACCGCCAACGCCCACGGCGGCGACGTACGCCTGCGCTCCTACGAACTGATCGCCGATGCCTACGGATTGCCCACGCCCGCCTGAACCCCGGGCGTGCCCAGCAGCTCGGAGATACGGTCCGGCGACACCGGACGGGAGTACAGCCAGCCCTGACCGGTGTCGCATCCGATCCGGCGCAGCCGCGTCGCCTGCGCCGACGTCTCCACGCACTCCGCGGTGACCGTCAGGCCGAGCCGGTGGGCGAGCTGCACCATCGCCTCGACGATGACCTCGTCCGCCGGGTTCGGCGGGGCGGCGGCGCGCTCCTCGTACTGGAAGCCCCGGACGAAGGAGCCGTCCAGCTTCAGCACCGACACCGGCAGCCGGCTGAGGTAGGCCAGGTTCGAGTAGCCGGTGCCGAAGTCGTCGATGGCGATGCGCACGCCCATGTCGCTGAGCGCCTTCAGGGCCTGGATCGGCCGACCGGACGACCCCATCACCGCCGACTCGGTCAGCTCCAGTTGCAGCAGCTCCGGCGCGAGGCCCGTCTCCTCCAGGGTGTCGGCGACGTCCGCCACCAGGTCGGAGTCCCACACCTGGCGGACCGCCACGTTCACGCTGACGAAGATCGGCGGCTCGTCCGGGTGCTCCACCTGCCAGTCGCGGGCCTGCCGGCAGGCGGTGCGCAGCACCCAGCGGCCCAGCGGCACGATCGAGCCGTCCTCCTCCGCCAGTGAGATGAACCGATTCGGCGTCAGCGTGCCGAACCGCGGATGGTTCCAGCGGATCAGCGCCTCCACGCCGTGCACCCGGTCGTCCTCCATGCCCACCAGCGGCTGGTACTCCAGCGCGAACTCCCCCCGGTCGATGGCGGGGCGCAGCGTGGAGGCGAGGGCCTGGCGGGTCACGCGGGAGGCGTTGCGCTCCGGGTCGAAGAGCGTCCAGCGGGCCTTGCCGTCGGCCTTCGCCCAGTACAGCGTGGTGTCGGCGGCCTGCATCAGCGCGGTGGGCGTGGTCCCGGCGGCATGCCGCTCGACCACCCCGATCGACGCCGACACCGACAGCCTGCGCCCGGAGAGGTCGAAGGGCGCCTGGATCGCGTCGAGCAGCGACTCGGCGAGGTCGGCGAGCTGCTCGGTGCCGGTGGAGTCCTCCACCAGCAGCGCGAACTCGTCCCCGCCGAGCCGGGCGACCAGCGGCGTGCCGGTCCTGGCCGCGTCCTTCGCGCAGTGCCTGAGCCGCTCGGCGACGGCGGCAAGGAGCTGGTCGCCGACGCGGTGGCCCAGGGTGTCGTTGATCGCCTTGAACCCGTCCAGGTCGAGGTAGCACAGCCCGATCCGGCCGGTGCCGCCCTCCTCGTACGACTCCGCCTCCAGCGCGGCCGTCAGCCGTTCGAAGAACAGGGTGCGGTTGGGCAGCCGGGTCACCGGGTCGTGCATCCGCAGGTGCCGCAACTGCGCCTGGAGCTCGTGGTGGTCGCCGATGTCGGCGACCGACAGCAGTACGCCCCCGTCGTCGGCGGGCAGCGGGGCGACCGTCACCCGCACCCACAGCGCGTGCCCCTCCGGGTGCTTCAGCCGGCGGGTGCAGCGCAGCCGGGAGCGCTGTCCGCGCAGCAGCTCCCGGTAGGCGTGCCAGGTGCGGGCGTCGGAGGCCAGGTCCACCAGATCGGCGGCGACGGCACCGGGCAGGGTCTCCGGATCGCGGCCCAGCAGGGTGGCGAGGGCCGCGTTGGCGCCGGTCACCATGCCCTCACGGTCGACGACGGCCATGGCGAGCGGCGCGGCCGTGAAGACGGAGCGGTACGACGGGGACGGTGGGGGCGACGGGGACGGTGGGGGCGGGGACTCCGTACGCGGAGACGTGGTGATCTCACTCTCCGTGACCGTCGGCCGGTTGAGTTCCGCCGCGGGCGCCGGCCCTTCGGACGTTCCGCTCACCGCTCGCTCCCGCAGTGCACTCGATCGCTGTCCGTGCAGAAAGTCTCAGAGTCTCAGGAAAGTGTGCCGATCATAAGGGCCCACGCCGGGGCCTTCCAGTCACTGTCCGGTCTCCAGGGCGGATCCGCATCCCTGACCGACCGTTTTCGCCCACCGGCGGACGGCTTCTGCGACCCTCCGACCGATTGTGACGTTCCGTGAGTGCGCGGGGTGCCGGTCCCGCCCGGTCCCGCCCGGACACCCGCGTTTCTCACTCGTCCGGTGCAGCCGAACAGGGCGTAGTACGACAAATATGCACAGTCTGGGTGCGGTGTCCCGTGAACCGTCTCCCGGAGGTCCCCGTGCCGCGTCAGCTCACCCCGAGAGGACTCGGCCGTGAGGCTCTCCGGCGGAGGCCGGCACGACTGAGCCGATCGGGTGTACCGGGTCTACCGAGTACGTCGGGGGGCACGGGCGTACGGCCCCGGCTGCGCAGCACCGCCGCGATGTGCACCACCATGTCGGCGCTCGCGGCGACCTCGCTGGTGAACGTCCCCTCCGTCGCCGAGCCCTTCTCCGCGGCACCCTGCGCCCTCACCCGCACCACCGCCCACCACTCCGAGGGCCTGGACACCTGGAACACCGCCTACCCCCGCCCCGCCCGGCGCCTGGACGCGGTGATGGTCTTCCTCTCCTTCCCCGACTCCCACCCCCTGACCACGCCCGCCGAACTCGTCGCCGACCACTTCCCCGCCACCAGCCACTTCTTCGAGCGGGCCTCCTACGGCAGGTTCACCCTGCGCCCGCACCCCCTGCGGCAGTGGTTCCGCATGCCCCGCCCCTCCACGGAGTACGCCATACAGCGCGACTGGACCGTCACCGACCGGGCCGCCTACCTGCGGGACGCGCTCGCCGTGACCGACCGGCACGTCGACTTCTCGCGCTACGACATCGTGTACTTCGTCGCCGACCCGGACGCGCCGGGCGTGGACTCCGACGCCACGAAGGTCGTCAACCTGGACACCCCGCTGCGCGCCGACGACACCGACATCCGCCGGGTCGTCACCGTGTTCGAGAACCACCCCCCGGACCGGCTCGTCCTCGCCCATGAGACCGGCCACGTCTTCGACCTGCCCGACCTCTACCACCGGCCCGTGGACGGCAAGGGCGACTGGGACACCCACGTCGGCGACTGGGACCTCATGGGCAGCCAGTTCGCCCTCGCCCCCGACCTCTTCGGCTGGCACAAGTGGAAGCTGGGCTGGCTGGAGTCCCGGCAGGTGCGGTGCGTGCAGGACGCGGGGCCGGTACGGCTGACGCTGGAGCCGCTCGGGGCGGGACCGGGGACGCCGGTGACGAGCGCCGCCGGGGCGCCCTCCTTCGGCCTCGGCCGGGGCACCAAGCTCGCGGTGGTGCGCACCGGCTCCGACAGCGCGCTCGCCTTCGAGGCCCGGGGGCCGGTCGGCAACGACATGAGGGCCTGCCGGCAGGGGGTGCTGGTGTACAGGGTGAGCAGCGGCACCCGGTCCGGACGCGGCCCCATCGAGGTCGTCGACGCCCACCCGCACACCGAGGCGTGCTGGGAGGACTCGGTCTACCCGCCGCTCGCCGACGCCCCGGTGGCCCTCGGCGAGAGCTTCACGGTGCCGGGGACGACCGTACGGGTGGAGGTGGAGGGACGTACGCCGTCGGGGGCGTGGACGGTGAGGATCACCACACGGTAGACGCGACGAAGGCCCCTCGCTTCCGCGAGAGGCCTTCACCGTGTCGTGCGCCGCCAGGGACTCGAACCCCGGACCCGCTGATTAAGAGTCAGCTGCTCTAACCAACTGAGCTAGCGGCGCCTGCTGACGTCGTAGACATTAGCATCCTGGTCGGCGGGAGGAAAAATCGAAATTCGCACGGCCTCGCGGGCCGCCCGCACGGCCGCCCACAGCAGCACCTCCGGGCCCGGCAGCCAGGGGTGACGGGTGTCCGGGGCGACGAGCCAGCGGGAGCCGGAACGGGGGGTGGGCGCGGGGACGGTCACCGCGTCGCCGGTGCCGTGGCACAGCAGCGGCGGAACACCGTCCGTGCGTGAGCCGTGGGCGCCCCACTCCTCCCACTCCATGAGGGCCGGGAGCCGCTGGGCCGTGCCGGGCGCGGCGAACAGCAGCATCCGCCCCCGGAACTCCGCGACCGGCCCCGACCCCGGACCCTCGTCCCACATCCGGTCCAGCATCCGCCGCCCGAAGATCGTGGGCACGCTCACCACGTCGAAGACCGCACCGCAGGGCAGCACGACCGGCGCCTCCGGCCGCTCCCCCCAGTGCGAGAGCGTGCTGCGCGGATACGTACCCGCCGAGGCGAGCCAGGCGGCACCGTCGGGGGTGACGCCGCTGACGTCGGAGGCATTCCGTGTGCTGCTCATGACGGACAGGTCTACCCTGAGTGAGGGAAAGCTTCCGCAGGGTTGCGGGAATCGGGGACGCGGGGGCGGGGGAGGGGGTATCTTGCCCGCCCGGCATATGCGTATGCGCGACTGCACCGTCTGCACAAGGCCGTACGAGCCATAGGAGCCATACGGACTGGGCGGGCCGTACGCGCTATACGGGATCGGCGTGCCCGGAGCCGCCGCCCTCGCCGCCCCGCATCAGGTCCCGGCCGAACTCGACCATCTTCTTCGCGTAGTCCTCGGTCCACTCGGCGCGCTCGGCGATGTCCGCCGGCGTCAGCCGGTCGAAGCGGCGGGGGTCGGCGAGCTGGGCCGCCGCCACCGCCTGGAACTCCGTCGCCCGGTCCGCCGCGGCACGGAACGCGAGCGTCAGCTCCGTCGACCGCTCCAGCAGCTCACGCGGATCCTCGATCGACTCCAGGTCGAAGAAGTGCTCGGGGTCGGAGGCCGCCTCCGCGGGCTCGAACAGCAGGGGCGCGGGGCGTAGCCGCGGCTGGTCCCGGCGCGGCGTGTGCTCCGCCATGACTTCTCCTTCGTACGTCGTGATCGCCCCCTCGATGTCGGGCGGGCCACCGTCCATTGTCCCGCGTCCCCGCAAGAGGGCCTGAGGGCCACGTCCCCGGGCACCGCGTGAATGGCTTCCCAGCCGTCCGGGCCGTATGCATGGGCTTGCTGTTCCCCGCTGGGGACCCCAAGAGCGGCGCGGCAGCCGTGAACGCCGCTACGGCAGCAAGGGGACGGCGGCACCGGTGATTCCTCTGATCAGGGTGCGGCGCGAGAAATCGGTGTTCATGAGATCACTCCAGAAGTCTTTCCGGCTCGCTTGCGCAGGTGTACGGAGGTGCCGGCCGAGACGAGGGCGGCACCCGCCGGCAGGCACACGAAGACGGTGACCGACGTCGAGACGTACTCCACGGTCGACCCGTCGGAGTACACGCAGGCGTTTCGAAGAGGCCAGTACGAATGCTCGATGGCCGCCAGGTCGGCGCCGGCGTCGTTCCGGTTCGTGCACAGTTCGGGGAAAGGCCCGCCCATGGTGACGGAGAACCAGCCGTAGCAGTACACCGCCACCGCCGAGGAGGCCAGGATCAGGGCGACGAGCGCGTAGACCCCGGGCACGGGCAGCGGCGGGTGGTTCAGCAGGATGAGGACCACCACGACGCCCACCGCCGCGGTGACCAGACTCGCAGCCGGCAACGCGCCCATCAGGAACATATGAGGCCCACCTCTTCCCTGCCTTCTGCGCGGCAGCGCGAACGTCGACGCGACATCGGGCCTGCACAGCGTCTTGCGGCAGAAGTACCAGGGGGCGATGTGTGTTGTCCGAGCGGCTCCATCCGCCGTAGGACGTGAGCAGGTCTCCGCCCCGGCTCGCCAGTCCGGCGCGGTTCGCCTTTCCCGTCCCGGCGTTGCCCTTCGGGAGGAAAAATCGAAATCCGCACGGCCGCGGGGCCGTAACCGCGGCTGCTCGGCCTCGCGGTCGGCCGCGAGGACGGTCCGGGGAGTGGCACGTGACACTCCTTGGTGAACCGTCACCAAGAACCACATATCCATCGGCAAACGTAATGATCATCACGTGAGCTAAGTGGATCTTGTGGCGTCATGGTCCGTTTGCTGCCCGTTGACCTGTCGCTCTGCTGTGAGTTTGGTTACCGGAGGCAATGGTGTGGGCGGGGTATGGCGAGGATGTGGAGCCGAAGTCAAGGCGTGGTCAAGCCTGTTGGGGGCTGTTGGGCGTGGTGTCGGCCTCGCCTCGAAGTGCGGCGGATTCTGACGCCGATGGCATGACGGAGGCCGAAGCGGTGGCACGCCTCGGGCTTTCGTGAAGCGGGCCGTCCGGTAGGCGGTCGGGGGGTCGGAAAGTTCCTCCGGTCAGGACCGGCTGTCACGCGTCGGAGCCCCACCCTTGTCCCGTACATGATTGCCGGGGAGGCCGCGCGGTGTGGAGATCTCCTCATGCGGACGAACTATCGATGGAGATGTGATGAAGAGCATCCGCTTGACGAAAAGGGCCGCTGCCCTCGCTGCGTCCTTCGCGGCCGTGGCGGCCGTGATGACGACCGCCCAGCCGGCGAACGCGGCGGAGTACACCGTCACGGACAACTGTGACGTTCCGTGGATCACCTGCTCGTACGGTGACCTGTGGCTGTTCTACAACTCCAAGGACATCGCCATCCAGGACGGCTACATCAAGTCGGCGTACGCGACGTTCTACAGCAACGTGTCCGACCACTGGGGAACGAGCCAGTACCAGGGCTCGTCGCTGACGACCTACCGGTACGTCTTCGGCAGCGGCGGCAACGGCAACGGCCAGTACATGAAGAACAACGCGGCGTCCGTGCAGAACTGCGCCCGGGACGACAACTACCGCGTGTACTACAACTCCGGTTACGGCGGCACCTCCCAGTACTTCGCGAAGAACGGCCCCTACGGGGACTGCAACATCACCGACCTGATCTCCGCGCTGAAGAACAACAACGCGTCCTCCCACTTCGCTTAAGAAGGAACCCCCGTGAAGCGCATCAAGCGGACCGCCACCACCGTAGCCCTGGCCGCTTCGGCTCTCCTGGTCAGTGCCTGCTCCTCCGGCACCACTGGGGGGACCGCGGAGAACGTGGCCGACGACAGACCGGTCGTGAACAAGGAGAACTGGCCCAAGAAGGTTCCCACCAGTGGTCTGACCAAGGACCTGACCCTTCCGCTGGAGGCGTACATGGCCTCCTACGAGGACCAGGTCACCGTCGAGCAGGCCGCCAACGACCTCCAGCAGTCCTGCATGAAGGACTACGGCATCGACCTGACGCTGCCGCGGGCCGGCGCCAACCCGCCTCCCAGTGACAACGACGCCAACATCGAACGCCGCTACGGCCTCACCGACCGGGCCCAGGCCGAGAAGTACGGCTACGAGCTCCCCCCGGCGCTGCAGGAGCACACCGAGCAGCCCATGCGCGAGCTGTCCGGTGTCGAGGTCGAGGTCCTGACCGGCCACACCAAGCCCGAGCAGGCCGAGGCCCCTCAAGGGGCCAGGGCGGCGGGGCCGCTCGCCGCCCCCGGCCAGAGCGTGAAGCCGGCGCGGGCGGAGTACAACGGGAAGAAGCTGAGGACGGGCGGCTGCATCGGCTGGTCCAAGGAACAACTCGGCGTGCAGGAAACCGACCCGCTCACCGTGGCGGAGCTCGCCGGGGACAGCCTGATGGAATCGATGAAGGACGACAAGGTCGTCAAGGCCGTCGCCGCGTGGTCGTCGTGCATGGACGGCAAGGGACACCCGGGTCTCGCCGATCCGTACAAGGCGATGGACCAGGGTGTCACGATCGACGGGAAGCCGTCACAGGAGTCCATCGCCCTGGCGGTCGACGACATCGACTGCAAGGAGCGGACGGACCTGGTGAAGATCTGGTTCGGGGTGGAGACCGCGATCCAGAACAAGCAGATCACCGACAACAAGAGCCGGCTGACCGGCATCAAGGAGCAGCACGGCAAGGAAATCGCCGCCGCGCGCAAGCAGATGGCGGCTTCCGCACGGTAAAGGCCGACGTCGTGTGTGCCCGGACCGCGCACGGTCCGGGCACCACGACGTCAGCCGGCGGCGTGTGTGCCCGCCTCCGGGGCACGGACGGCGCCGCCGGAAGCCCTTCCGGAGTTCCGGTGACGCGTCGCGCGGGGCGGCCTGGGCCCTCCGCGGTGTCAGGCCGCCTGTAGACCGGCGAGCTTCTTCGCGGCCTTGACGCGCTCGGGGGCCTCGATGATCTGGGTTCCGGCCCCCTTGCCGGGGGTGACGCTCCACTGCCTGAGGGTCTGTGCGACCTGGGCGAGCTTCGCCGAACCCGGCGGGACGTCGATGAAGAAGACCGACTCCTTGGGCGACTTCGTGTCGCCGCCCCACCTGACGACACCCTGGAGCTCGGCGAGGATGTCCCGGATCGCCGTGACCTGATGGGGGAAGAAGTTGCCCTTGACCCCGAGCGGGTAGTTGTCCGGGTACAGCGCCAGCGCGGTACCCGACAGGTGGTTGGACTCGAAGTCCGCCTCCACCCGCCGGTCGTCGCTGTACCCGATGACCTGCCCGCGGCTCGCTTCGAGCCGGGTGACGTCGTAATGGAAGCGCTGCGCCACATAGGTCAGGACGGTCCCCACGTCACCTTCTCGCAGGACGACCCGGAGGTCCGTTCCCGGTATGTCGTAGGGGGCGGTGCCCGACGAGCGCGCGGTGAGGACGTCCCAGCCGTTCGCCGATCTGGGCCCCTTCCACGAGGCGTCGGCGGCCTGGGCGGTGCCGGGAGCGAGGAGGACCTCCCCCGTGGTGAGCAGTGTGGCTCCGGCGGCGGCACCGGTGATTCCTCTGATCAGGGTGCGGCGCGAGAAATCGGTGTTCATGAGATCACTCCAGAAGTTTTTCTGACTCGCTTGCGCAGGTGTACGGAGGTGCCGGCCGAGACGAGGGCGGCACCCGCCAGCAGGCACACGAAGACGGTGACCGACGTCGAGACGTACTCCACGGTCGACCCGTCGGAGTACACGCAGGCGTTTCGAAGAGGCCAGTACGAATGCTCGATGGCCGCCAGGTCGGCGCCGGCGTCGTTCCGGTTCGTGCACAGTTCGGGGAAAGGCCCGCCCATGGTGACGGAGAACCAGCCGTAGCAGTACACCGCCACCGCCGAGGAGGCCAGGATCAGGGCGACGAGCGCGTAGACCCCGGGCACGGGCAGCGGCGGGTGGTTCAGCAGGATGAGGACCACCACGACGCCCACCGCCGCGGTGACCAGACTCGCAGCCAGCAACGCGCCCATCAGGAACATGTGAAACCTACTTCTTCTCTGCTTCCTGCGCGTCGAGGAACTTCGCCCGGCGCGCCACCTGCTGGTCGATGAGTTTCTGCAGCGTCTCGGAGAAACCCGCGTAGAACTCGCTCATCACGGAGTCGGACTCGTTCCACGGTTCCTTGCCCACCGGGCAGTTCCTCTGGATGAGGAGCGCACGGGTGGAGGACAGCAGCGTGTCGTCCATCTGGTCCTCCAGGAACGCCTTCGCCGTCTCCCGGACGTTGCTCGTGACGCCGCCGAACCGGTAGAGCTTGAAGTCGCTGAAACGCGTCAGGTGGCCCGTTCCGATCAGGATCCTCCTCAGCTCCTGGACGATGTTCGTGTTGCCGTTCTTCAGGCGCTCGGCGATCAGGAACCCGTCGATGTCCTCGATGAGGTCGCCCAGCGCGAACGTCGACGCGACATCGGGCCTGCACAGCGTCTTGCGGCAGAAGTCCAGGGGCGACGCGTTGTCCGAGCGGCTCCATTCACCGTAGAACGTGAGCAGGTCCCCGCCCCAGCTCGCCAGGTCGGCGCGGTTCGCCTTGCCCGCCCCGGCGTTGCCCTTGAGGAAGTAACCACTGGCGCTCGCCGCGAGGTGGTCCGGATTGATGAGGGCGCCCATGGACGGGTCGGTGTACGTGTGCTTCTTCGGCTCGTCGAGCCCCCGGTCGGTGGCGTAGCCGATGAAGGCGTCGTCGACCTCGCCGAACAGCGCCCTCCACCGGGGGTCGGTGTACTTGTCCCAGCGCATGAACTGCAGCGAGAGCTCGTTCGGATCACCCTTGCCGTAGGAGACCGCGGCGTCGTACAGCCTCTCCACGTAGGCGATGAACTCGTCGACCGACGAACTGTCCGGATCGTTGACCGATGACTGCCCGGAGTCGGCGCCGGGGCGGTGCGCCACCGCGTCCAGGCCGAAGCTGTCCGAACCGTTGGGGAAGGTGTACTCCTTGATCTGGTTGAACGCCCAGTTCTGCGGCAACGGGAAGCCGAGGTTCCCGGAGAAGCCGTAGGACATGCCGGAGACGTACGCGTAAGGGACGTAGGTGGCCGCGGAGACGCTGGCGCACACGTTCCGCGAGCCGTAGACACCGGCGATGTACTTGCTGCTGTTGCTCTTGAGCGCGTCGTTCACCCCGGCGAAGTAATCGATGATCAGGTCCATGTCCGCCGAGGTGGCGTCGTAGTCCACGGCGAAGTAGATGACCGTGCCCCTGTTGAACCCGTACCCGGCGGCGCGGCCGTGGGCCAGGCTGCCGTGCAGGTAGCCGTTGCTGTACGTGAAGTCCGCGAGACTGCGCGCGTCGTACTGCCAGATGGGGATGACGTTCATGCCGGCGGAGAAGATGGCGTCCAGCTCGCCGGGCTGGATCTCCTTGTTCAGCGTGCTCCCGGGCGGCTCGTCCAGGTAGCGGCCGATGGCGCGGTACCCCTCCCGGTAGAGGGCTTCCGCCCGCTGGGGGGTGATGGTGAACCGGGTGTCACAGGAGGTGACCTTCCGGTCGGGGTTCCCGTAGGAGACGAGCAGTTGCGCCCAGGTGTCGAAGTCGGCCTGGCCGGTCACCTTGAGCGCGGAGAAACTCTGGAACTTCCTGACCCAGTCCGTGAGGTCCGCGTCGAACTGGTTGCCGAAGGTGGCGATGTCACCACTCGCGTTGGACGGGCCGTTCGCCACGCACGCGCCGGTGAAGAGCTGCACCCACGTGCCGCTGTCGCCCTCGGAGAGGGTGTGGGCCTTCAGGCCAGCCACGGTGCCGGGGCCGAAGACGCCGTTGGCCTGGTCCTCGGGGATGCCGGACTCGTACTGGATGGCCTTCATCAGAGCCTGCTGGACGTCCCGGGAGAAGAAGCCGTCGCACGGGCCGATGTAGAAGGTCGACTTCTCGAAGTAGCGGCCGTTGAGCCACTGCTGCATGAAGCGGATCTGTTCCAGTCCGCCGGACAGGAATATGTAGGCGTCCATGGTCAGCAGGGCCTTGAACACCTTCGGGCGCACCGTGCCGTTGAGATAGGTCGCGGAAAGGCCCATGTCCCGCATCATCGTGTTGATGCCCGTCTGGGTGGCCTGGGACATCTCCCCGTCGATGGCGCCCGCGCTGTAGCCCTTGCAGTACATCCCGCACTGGATGATCTTGACGATGTTCTTGTTGGACTCACCGACCTTGATGGCGCCCTTGGACTGCAGTCTCGACAATGTCGTCGGGCCGAACGCGTTGGACAGCGCCGTGATGCCGAGTTCGTGCTGCAGCGCACGGGTCAGGGCATACATGGTGTTCCAGCCGGTTTTACCGTCCTCCGTGACCGGGTTGTAGCCGGAAACGTTCTTGTAGGTGGCGTTGACCCACTTCTGGGCCTGGAGCACCATTTCGTCAGCCATTACGGCAAGCGACCTTTCGCTCGTGAAGAAGGCGGAGTGTTCTTCCGGGTGGGGCCGACGCCTCCCCGAGCTCAAGGAAGGGGCCGGAGGCTCACAGGGAGGAGATGGGAAGGGGACAGTGATGACCGACCGGGCGCGAGGCCAGGTTCATGGAAACCCCTTCCGGTCGGCCGGACGTGAAACGCGCTCACAGTTTCACTTGGAATGATCTTCCCTTCAAGGGATCCCCACAGCCGGGTTCCATGAAGTTCAAGAGTTGGCCGAAAAGTGGAACCCGGCGTCGGGAATGTGCTCTATCTGCCGGGAATTCCAGATGTCTCACCGGAAACAAAACCGATGGGGCATCTGTCGGATTGTCGGCGAAAATCCCCGTCAGTCGGGATCGATCATCAAGGGACTTCAACCGTTCGGGGATCCGCGCCCGTACGTGTTGAAGTCCTCCTGCCTGTGACAGCGGACGACGCCTTCTCGTCGCCGGGGACGACGCGTCTGCTCAAGCGGACGCGGACGGCGAGGGCCGCCAGGCCACCCGGTGTTCCGACAGGTGTGCCAGGACCGCGTGGTTCGCCTCCCAGCCGTCCGGGAACTTCACCAGCGTGCCCAACTGGACCGGTTCCGTGGACGGGTAGTCGTCCAACAGGTCGGTCACCCCCTCGCGGCAGACCACGACGCAGGCGTGGCGGTGGCGGGAGGCCAGGACGCACAGGCGGCCCGTCTCCAGGTGGAAGGCGGTGGCGTCGGGGCGGCCGGAAAGGGGGTGGAGGACCACCGTGACGTCGTACTCGCGGCCCTGGAGACGGTTGGCCGTGTCCACGGTGACGTCCGGCACGCCGAGTTCCGCGAGGGCAGCCCGTACCGCCGCCGCCTGGTCGCGGTGGGCGGTGCCCACGGCGATGCGGCCGGCGGTGAGGGGGGTGGGGTCCGGGGAGCGTTCGGAGGTTGCCGCTCCGCCCCGGTCCAGGAGGCGGCGGACCACCAGCGCGACCGCGCGCACCGCCTCCGGGTCCGTGCGCGGAGTGTGACGGGCGGGGAGTTCCAGCAGGCCCCAGCCGGATTCCGCCGCCTCGTCGATCACCCGGTCCGGGGCCGAACCGTCCGACGGGACACCGAAGGAGAGACGGCGGTCCCCGTGGTCCGTGCCGCTGCGGAACGGGGTGTACGGGTAGAAAGCGTCCGAGACCAGGGGGGCCGCCGACGCCGGGAGGCGCCAGGAGACCGGGAGGCGGTGCTGCGGCAGATCGGGGTTGTGGGCGAGGAGGGTCGTGACCGCTGACGCCGAAGGGTCGTACGACAGGCCCGCCCACTGCTCGCCGCCCACGATGGAGAACGGGTCCAACTGGCCCGGGTCGCCGACGAACAGCGCCCGCTCGAACAGTCCCGCCACGGCGAGCAGCGCGTCCGAGCGCATCTGGTACGCCTCGTCGACGATCGCGTGCTCCCACGGTTCGACGCCCTTGACGTGCGCCCACTTCGCCGCCGTGGAGATCACCACGGGCAGACCGGCGAGATCGGCCGCCTTCGCCGACGTGCGGACGTGGTCCAGCGCGTCGAGCGCCTTGTCGTAGGGGTCCGTGTCGCTGCTGTGCAGCCGGCCCACCGGCAGTTCCGGGTTCTTCTCGGCGAGGCGGAGGACCAGGTCGTCGACCTGGGCGTTGGTCTGCGCCACGACCATCAGGGGGCGGCCCGCCTCCGCCAGTTCCAGCGCCGCGCGCACCACCAGGGTGGACTTGCCGGCGCCGGGCGGGGAGTCGACGACCACGCCGCGCGCGGTGCCGCGCAGGGTGTCGCGGAGGATCGCGTCGGTGGCGCGGCCGGCCGCCGCGCCGGGGTCGAACACGGCCTGCTGGGCGGGGGCGGTCACAGCACGTCCTCCTCGGTCACCGGGTCGGCGGGCTCCGGTACGGCCGCCTCCTCACCGGGGGGTCCGCCATGGGTCCACGGCGTCTCCTCCGGGTCGGGCAACTTCGCGCCGCCGCGCGGTTCGTGCTCGAACAGCGTGAAGCACACGCGGTCGCCCTTCTCCGGGACCGAGCCCTCCTCCGGCTCCTTGCCCCGGCCCATCTTGTCCATGACGCGGAGAACCACCAGGCCGCCCTCCGGGCCGTCCTCGTAACCGACGAACTCCGCCGTCTGCGGTTTCCCGCCCAGCGAGCGGTACACCCGCACCCGCTCCCCGAGGTGCGGGCGGTCGTCCGTGCGGACGGTGACCAGCGGGCGGGGGCTCGGACGCCTGCTCTCGCTGTACGCCATCACCACGTCGACCACCTCGCCCGCGAACGCCTCCCCGGACAGCCGCCGGGCCGCCATCGCCAGCGGGTCGTCGAGCGCCTCCTGCGCATCGAGGCGGGCCTGCTCCCGCTCGCGCGTGGCGAGCTTGTTCGCCGCGGTGACCGCGTCGTCGCGGCGCGGCTGCGGTGGCTCACCGGCCGCCACCCGGTCCCGGTGGCCGGTGAACGACCAGCGGTCGCGCGTCCAGCGTTCCTCGACGCGCGCCCCCTCCGGGAGCTCCGCCAGCAGGTCGAGGCCCCGCCACACCGCGTCCCACGTGGGGCGCGTACGGCTCTCCACCAGCGCGCGGATCTCCCGCTCGGCGGCGGTCAGCGCGCCGAGGCGGTCGTCGGCCTCCAGGCCGTCCTCCGCCGCCGCGAGCGCCGTACGGGCCCGGTCGTAACGCTCGATGGCCGGGGCGAGCAGCTTGTTGTCGAACGCCGGGTCGGTCGCCGGGCCCGCGGGCGGGCACAGCAGCTGGCCGGCCGCGTCCCGCGCGAGTTCCGCCTCCTGCGCGGCCTCCGCCCCCGAGCGTCCCTCGGGCGGGTCGATCCAGGCGAGCAGCGCCCCCAGGTGCTGGTCCTCCAGGGAGGACTGCCCGGTCGCCCAGTGCCGGGCCAGTACGTCGCTCATGGCCAGCAGCAGCGAGGAACCGGGCACCCGGGCCCGCTCCCCGAAGTGCGTCAGCCACCGCCCGAGCAACGGCACCCGGGGCGGCGCCGGGAACGGGGCCTCCGGATCCTGCTCCGCCGTGCGCCGGAACCGCATGGACCGGCCCAGGAGCCGTACGAGGTCGATGCCGGCCCGGGACGGCACGATCAGCTGGGGCGCGTCCGCGCACAGCTCCACCTCGACCTTGACCCGCTTGCCGGTCTCCGGGTCGGTCTCGGCGCGCTCGGCGGCCTCCACGACGTCCGCGAAACCGTCGACGTACGGCAGCACCACGTCGGCCAGCTCGGCCAGGAACGCGAAACGGAGGTCACGGTCGCGCGGCTGCGGTACGACGAGCAGCCGGGGCGCGTCCCGGTCGGTGCCCACCAGCGCGCCGAGCGGGGCGCCCGCCTCACCGGCGGTGATGAGCGGCACGAACACCAGGGGGCGCGCGGAGAGGTGCCGGTGCCGGACGGTGGCGGCGGGCTGGGCGCGGCCGGTGCTGACGGCCTCCAGACGGGCGAGGGTGGCGATCAGGGACAAGGAGCCACCTCCAGCGGGGCCGCCGCCTCCAGTGCCTCCGCGCGCAGGGCCGCAGCCCTGCGCAGGGCCGCCACCGCGGGGTCGTCGGGGTCACCGGCCTCTCCGCGGGCCGCCGCCAGCACCTCCCCGACCGTCGTCAGACCACCCAGCTCCGCCCGTACCGGACGGCCCAGGCGGGTCACCGCGTCCTGCGCGCGGGAACGGTCCCGGCAGTGGAAGGCCAGCTCGCACGCGGACAGGCACTCCGGCGCGTAGGTCGCCGGGACCGCCTCCACGGCCTCGGCCAGCCGCTCGGCGGGCAGCTCCGGCGAGAAGCACGTGCCCTCGGGGAGCGTGTCGGCGATCTCCTCGATCCTGGTCAGCCGCTCCAGCTGACGGGCGGTCACCGCGCGCTGCCTGCGCACGTCCACGGCGGACGCGGTCGGCAGGTTGGAGAAGTCCTTCGGGCACACCAGCAGGATCCGGTGGCGTACGCGCGGGGCCGGATCCAGCCGCGCGGCCAGCCGCTCCAGGGCCAGCACGTACACCGCCGCCTGGCGCGCCGCCGCGCCGACCTTCGCCGGGTCCGCGGCACCGTCCAGCATCGGGAAGGACTTGATCTCCACGACCGTCCAACTGCCGTCCGGGTGCACCACCACCGCGTCCGGCTCCAGGAAGGCGGGGGAGCCCGCGACGTCGAGCGCGAGCATCGGGTGGTCGAGCAGCGTCCACGTGCCGGGCGCCTCGCCGGCCTCGCGCAGCGCCAGCTCCGTACGGGCCGTGCGGCCCCGCGGGCCCTGGGCGGTCAGATCGGGCACGCGCGCGCCGGCGGGCGGTTCGGCCGCGCGGTCCAGCTTCTCGTGGGCGAGGCGCAGCAGTTCCGTACCGCCGTCCGCCTTGACCTTCGCCTCGAACGCGTTGCCCCGTACGAACGCGAACTGGGACTGGCCGAAGACCGACGGTGAGCCCAACGCGTCGGCCAGCACCGCCTTGTTCACCCCGGCGCCGTCGAGGATCGCGCGCCGTCTGCAGCCCGGGTTGGCGGCGAGGGCGGCCAGGGCGCGCGCGTCCAGCGCCTTGGCCGGGACCTCCGGGCCGCGCAGCTCAGCGAGCCGGTGCCGGAGCTCCTTCTCCCGCGTCCGAGGGGGAGGCACCCGGTTCGGTTCCTGTTCCGTACCGTGGCTCGGGGTGCCGCTGCCGTGGAATTTGCTCACCCGCGGAAGTGTGGCATCCGGCACTGACATTCGGGGAACCCGTGGCGGAGGAGTCCGCGGGGGCGGCTGTGACGCGGGGCAGGAGACGGGCCTTCACCCGGTCCGCGTACCGCGTCACGACCGGGGCGAGCAGCAGGCCGGCGCCCATGACGGCGGCGCCCGCGGCCGCGTCGAGGAAGTAGTGGTTCGCGGTGCCCATCACCACGATCGTGGTCACCAGCGGATAGACGACGGCGGCCGTCCTCGTCAGGCGCGTGCGCCCGTACCGCCAGAGGATCACTCCGCACCACAGCGCCCAGCCCACGTGCAGGCTCGGCATCGCCGCGTACTGGTTCGTCATCCCGCCGAGCCCGCGCGGGGCGCTCGCCTCGCCGCCCCACCAGCCGTACGAGCTGTAGTGCGCCATCGTGTCGACGAAGCCGTGGCCCGCGTCGAGCAGCCGGGGCGGGCAGGTGGGCAGCAGGGTGAAGCCGATCAGACCGATGAAGGTGGACGTCATCAGCCAGGTGCGGGCGGCACGGAAGTGCACCGCGCGGGAGCGGAACAGCCAGATCAGGATCGCCGGGGTCACCAGGTAGTGCAGCGACGCGTACCAGAAGTCGGCGGGTATGCCGAGCCACGGCTCACGGGTGAAGAGACGGTTCAGCGGATGCTCGGCGTTGAGATACAGCGCCTTCTCGATGCGCAGGATCGCCAGGCCGTGGTCGACGGCGTCGGAGACGTCGCCGCGGACGAGCAGCCGGCCCGCCGAGTAGCAGGCGTACACCAGGAGGATGAGCGGCAGTTCCGTCCACCAGCGCAGCCGGGTCGCCGGGGCAGCCTCGGTGCCTGCTGTCTCGGTGTACGGCATCCGATCGCTCCCCCTTTGTTCTCGCGCGGTGCTCCGTTCAGCGGCCAGCCACTCTACGGTGTGCGCGCGTCCCCCGTGACACGTCCTCGGCCCTGAGAGACGCACGGATCGCCCCCCGGGTTGCCCGTGTCCAGGGTGCGCGATGATGGGAGGGTCCCGCCTGCGAATTTTCACCCGGAAGGTCTCCCATGGCACCGCGCATCCTGCTGGCCCGGCACGGACAGACCGAGTGGTCGCTGTCCGGCAAGCACACCGGCAGGACCGATGTGCCGCTCATGGAGGAGGGCCGGCGGGGCGCCGAGCTGCTCGGCGAGCGTCTGCGCCGGGCGCCGTACGACGGGCTGCCCGGTGTCGAGGTGCGCACCAGTCCGCTGGTCCGCGCGCGGGAGACGTGCGAGCTGGCCGGGTTCGGTGAGCGCGCGGAGAACTGGGACACGCTCATGGAGTGGGACTACGGGGCGTACGAGGGGATGACGCCGGCGGAGATACAGGCGGTGCGGCCCGGGTGGCTGATCTGGCGGGACGGGGTCCCGGAGGGGGAGACCCTGGCCGAGGTGACGGCTCGCGCGGACGAGGTGGTGGCCTGGGCCCGGTCCGCCGACCGTGACGTGCTGGTCTTCGCGCACGGGCACATGCTGCGTTCGATCGGTGCGCGCTGGCTCGGTCTGCCGATCGGTTTCGCGGCGCGTATCCGGCTGAACCCGACCTCCCTGTCGGTGCTGGGCTGGGCGTACGGGGAGCCGGCCGTGGAGTCCTGGAACGAGACGGGGCATCTGGCGGCTGCGTGACGGCTGCCTGACGGCCGGCTGCGGGGCCCGGTGCTCTACAGGGGGCCCTGTGCGAGGCCTGGGCGGGGGCGGGTCGCGCTGCCCGGCGCTTACGGGGTGCCGCCGCGCCCACCCGTGCCGCCCCAGCGGCACGATTGCCCGCAGCTGCCGGGGGTGGGGTGTCGCCCCGGCGGCAGGACTGGCCGGGGGGCGTCGGATCGTTCACACCGCGCGGGGGAACGATTCGTGGCGGTCCAGGAAGGCCGATACGCCCGATGCCCGGCGGTGGGGGAGCAGTACGCGGGACGTGCCCGCCAGCATGGTGCGGACCCGGGACGACTGGACCTCGGTCAGCAGGTCCAGGACCTGCATCCCGGCCTCCGCCGCCTCGTCCGGGCGGCCCCCGCGGGCCAGGTCGTCCGCCAGCTCCGCCGTGTACAACGCGATGTTGCGGGTGAAGTGCGGGTCCTGGAGTTCCGCCGCCCGCCGTGCGTGCCGGGCCGCGCGCGGCCAGTCGCCCAGCGTCGACCAGCACTGCGCCTCCAGGCCCTCCAGTTCGGCCTCCCCGTAGAAGCTCATCCACTCCGGGTCCGCCTCCGACGGCCCGCGCTCGAAGTAGGCCCCCGCCCGGGCCAGCGCCTGCTCGCAGCCCGTACGGTCGGCGAGCCCCGCCCAGCCGCCCGCCTCCCGCAGCGCCAGCAGCGACATCAGCCGCGGGGAGCCGAGCGGGCGCGCGGCCCGCTGCGCGGCCTGCGCCGCCCGTACCGCCTCCCGGGGCCGGCCCGCGTCCCGCGCGAGGAACGCCGTATTGCAGAAGGCGTGTGCCTCCACACCCGGATCCCCGGTCACCCGCGCGGTCGCCAGCGCCTCCGCGTAGTGCGAGCGCGCGTCGTCGAAGCGGCCCGAGTCGTGCGCCAGCCAGCCCACCGAGATGGCCAGCTCCCCGGCGCCCGAGTACAGCCGGTCCGCCGTCCGCTGCCGGGTCGTCCCCGCGTCCAGCAGCGCGTAGGCGGCGCGCAGGGGTGCCGCCGCGCGGCGGTACAGCCCGTCCGCCCCGTGCCGGTCGTCCAGCAGCCGGATGCGGCGGACGGCCTCCTCCAGGGCACCCGCGTCGCTCGCCCCCGCGCGGCGCACGGCGCGCTGTGGCGCCGAGGCGTCGGGGGCGAACCCGTACGGGCCCAGCGAGGCGGAGGCCACGGTGGCGCCCCCGCCGGTCATGAATGCGCGACGCAGCACGTCGCTCTCCTCGTGGTCGTGCGTGTCGTACGTGTCGTACCGGTCCTGCGTCTCATACGGCTCGTACGCCCCGCTGTTCTCAGTCGTGGCGTTCGCCGGGTTCTCGGTGGGGGCCGGGGGCGTACCCCCGGCGGTCCGCGCTCCGCGCCCGCGCACCGACGAGCGGGGCGCGAAGCCCAGGTCGGTCAGCGTGCGGCCGGGGAACATGTGCAGGAACACCCGTTCATAGGCGTAGTTGGGACAGCGGATCTCGCCCGCCTCCACCCGGTGCACGTACCGCGCGTCACAGCTCACCCGCTCGCCGATCTCGCGGGCGGCCCGCCGGACCACCGCGGCGAACTCGGCCGGCGAGCGCGGTCCGCGCAGTTGCCGGAAGACGAGGTTCGGCCGCGGGGGCCGAGGGGGCTGGGACGAGGGCACCGTTGACGACGCCATGGCCGGGTCCTCTCTGCGAACCGTCGAACCATGCCGGAATCGGGGTGATTTGTGCGTGTGCTGCCCTGTTTCCGGCGGGCTAGAACGTACCTGTTGTGACGGAGTCACTACGCGAAGTTTGGCAACAATCCGGATATGTCATCCGCGATCTGCCATGAACTGCCATCCTTTGCGGCGGACTTTCGTCGTAGCCGTTGACGTGGCGGCTCGTTGGGCCCTGTGTACCGGGGGCCCTATGCGTGCGGTGGAGGCCGGGATGACGACCAGTCGGAGCAGGGATTCTTCAGAGCTGACGGGGCCGGCAGAGCTGCCTGAGCCGCCGAGTGCGGACTGTGACGTGGTCACGGTTCCGGCGCGGCAGGGTCTGGAGGCGGTCGACATCCTGCGGCGGGCGGTGGGGGACGCGGTGGGGCCGGTGCTGCATGACGGCGGGTGCGACACGCTGGGGTTTCTGGTGCCTCCGGGGACGGCGGCCGCGTGGGACGTGCCGGGCAGTGTCTGTACGGAGACCGACGGGTGCGGTCTGACGCTGCCGCCGGAGCCCTCGGGGGCGGGGACGGACTGGCTGCTTCCTCCGGGGGAGGTGGAACCGGCGACGGATCCCGAGGCGTTGCGGGAGGCGCTGGACGAGGCCCAGCGGATGATCGAGGCCGCGGACGGGGGTGCGTGAGGTCCGGGTCCGGGGAGGGTTTCCGCCCCCGCCGCCCTCACCCGTCCCGCCCCGGGGACGCTGCCCCCGGACCCCCGCTCCTCAAGCGCCGGAGGGGCTGGGAACGGGGCCTGGGACAATGGGGGAATGGGAAGGGCCAGGAACAGCGGGCGTAAACAGACAGCCGTCGAGGGTCTCGTCGAGCAGGTCGACGGCGGGGTCGCCCGGCTCGTTCCGGACCGGGACCGGGTGCGGGGCTGGACGCTGTTGATCGACGGGGCGCCGCAGTCGCACGTCGACCTCGATGACCCGGCGCATCTGTCCTTCGAGTACCAGCGCCGGTTCGGCCATGTCGTCGATCTCGCCGCCCCGCCCGGCAAGCCCCTGCAGGCCGTGCACCTCGGCGGTGGCGCCTTCACCCTCGCCCGGTACGTCGCCGCCACCCGGCCCCGCTCCACCCAGCAGGTCGTCGAACGGGACGCGGCGCTGGTGCGACTGGTCCGGCGGGAACTGCCGCTGGACCCGAAGGCCCGCGTCCGGGTGCGTTCGGTGGACGCCCGTGAAGGGCTCGCCAAGGTGCCGGACGGCTGGGCCGGGCTCGTCGTCGCCGACGTCTTCAGCGGGGCCCGCACCCCCGCCCACCTCACCTCGGCCGAGTTCCTCGACGACGTCCGCAGGGCCCTCGCCCCCGGCGGGGTCTACGCCGCCAACCTCGCCGACGGGCCGCCCCTCGCACATCTGCGCGGCCAGATCGCCACCGCCGCCGCCCGGTTCGCCGAACTCGCGCTGATCGCCGACCCCGCGGTGCTGCGCGGCAAACGCTTCGGCAACGCCGTCCTGGTCGCCTCCGACGCGCCCCTGCCGATCGCCGAGCTGACCCGCCGGGCCGCCTCCGACCCGCACCCGGCCCGCGTCCAGCACGGCAGGGACCTCATCGACTTCACCGGCGGGGCCACCCCCGTGACGGACCGGTCGGCGGTCGCCTCACCGGCGCCACCCGCGTCCGTGTTCGGGTGACCGGGCCGGCCGGTGCGTACGGGCCCCGGGCCGGTCGTGCCCTCGGTGTCGCGTGCGCCTGAGGCCCGGTGACGGGACAGGTCCGTACGGAGACAGGTGCGTACGGGGCAGGGACCACCCCTCCGCGTCACCCGTGACGGAACCCCTCAGTACGTACCGATCTCCACCCGCGGCGGCCCGTCGTGCCAGGTGCAGAAGACCGACACCCGGTCCGCGCCCGAGGTGAACTCCACCCGGATCCACGACTCCGTCTTCCACACCTGCATCGACCAGCCGGCCCCCGGTGTCGCCGACACCAGCGACGCGGAGGTCTCGCCGAGGTCGAACACCGCCCGGCCGCCCTTGGTGTCATAGCCCTTCACCTGGCCGGAGGCGGCCGGAGCGGCGGAGGAGGGAGAGGGGGAGGGCGGGGGCGTGTCGGTCCGGGACGGCTTCGGATCCGGTGCGGGGGACGACGCCCCGTCGGGCTTCGCCGACGGCTTCCGCGTCTCCGCGGGCTCCTTCGAACGCCGCTTCGCCTCCGCCGGCCGCCGCGTCGAGGACGACACCGCCTGCGACTTCTCCCCGGCCGCCGCGATGGGCAGGGCGCGGGGCGGGTCGTAGGCGGTGCCCTCCATCACCGTGCTGACACCCCACCACGACAGCGTGACCGCCGCGCCCGTGGCGAGCAGCCAGGCCAGTACATGTACGAGTCCTCTGCGCATCGTCGGGCCATACTGCCTCATCCACCTCAGGAGTGTCGCGGCCGCGGAGGTTCCCGGAGTTGTCCACAGGCCCGCACCCGGTCCGCCCGGCATGGCGTACGGTGCGGCGCATGGCAAGTGTTCTCGTGGTCGAGGACGACCAGTTCGTCCGCTCGGCGCTCATCCGGCAGCTCACCGACGCCTCGCACACCGTGCGCAGCGTGGGCACGGCGCTGGAGGCGCTGCGTGAGGTCGCCCACCACCGTTTCGACGTGGTCGTCCTGGACCTCGGACTGCCCGATCTCGACGGCTCCGAGGCCCTGAAGATGCTGCGCGGCATCACCGACGTACCGGTGATCATCGCGACCGCACGGGACGACGAGACCGAGATCGTCCGGCTGCTCAACGCCGGCGCGGACGACTATCTGACCAAGCCCTTCTCGGTGGAGCACCTCTCGGCCCGGATGGCGGCCGTGCTGCGCCGGGCCCGGGCCGGCGGAGGGGAGGCGGCACCCTCCCCGGTCATCCGGGTCGGCGGCCTGACCGTCGACCCGCTGCGCCGCCAGGCCGAACTGGACGGCATACGGCTCGACCTGACCCGGCGCGAGTTCGACCTGCTCGCCTTCCTCGCCGGACGGCCCGGCGTGGTCGTCCCCCGCAAGGAGCTGCTCGCCGAGGTGTGGCAGCAGTCCTACGG
Source organism: Streptomyces sp. NPDC014676 (assembly GCF_043084105.1). Classification (NCBI taxonomy): domain Bacteria; kingdom Bacillati; phylum Actinomycetota; class Actinomycetes; order Kitasatosporales; family Streptomycetaceae; genus Streptomyces; species Streptomyces sp. NPDC014676. The sequence continues at coordinate 219,221 of NZ_JBIBZI010000001.1, forward strand.
CGACGACCAGACCATCGACGTCCATCTGTCCTGGCTGCGCCGGAAGCTGGGGGAGACCGCCGCCCGTCCCCGCTATCTGCACACCCTGCGGGGCGTCGGCGTGAAGCTGGAACCCCCGGCCGCGCAGGCGCCGCACACACCCGGAGCGGAGCCGCCGCGATGAGATGGGCCCTGGTGAAGGTGTCGCTGGCGGTGACCGTGATGGTCGTGGTCGCCTTCGCGGTGCCGCTCGGTCTGGTCATCCGGGAGATGGCCCGTGACCGTGCCTTCTCCAACGCCGAGCGGGAGGCGGCGGCCGTCGCCCCCGCGCTGTCCATCACCACCGACCGCGACCAGCTCGAACGCGTCGTCGCCTCCGTCGGTTCCGACGCCGCGATGGCCGTGCACATCCCGGCCGGCGACGGCAGCGAGGCCCACGACATGGGGCAGCGGCGGGCCACCGAGGAGGACATCGCGACCGTGCGGGAACTGGGACGTGTCTCCACCTCCCCCGTCACCGGCGGTTCGGCCCTGCTCCAGCCGGTCGCGCTGAGCAGCGGCGAGATCGCCGTCGTCGAGGTGTTCGTGCCCGAGTCCGAGGTCACCAACGGCGTCGACACGGCCTGGGCGGTGCTCGCCGGGGTCGGGGTCGCGCTGATCCTCGGCTCGGTCGCGGTCGCCGACCGGCTGGGCGTACGGATGGTGCGGCCCGCGCAGCGGCTGGTGGAGGGGGCGCACGAACTGGGGGAGGGCAAGCTGGGAGCCCGGGTGCCCGAGGACGGGCCGACCGAACTGCGGCTGGCGGCGGTGGCGTTCAACTCCATGGCCGACCAGGTCGTCCAACTGCTCGCCAACGAGCGGGAACTGGCCGCCGACCTGTCCCACCGGCTGCGTACGCCGCTGACCGTGCTGCGGCTCAACGCCGCCTCCCTCGGCGACGGTCCGGCCGCCGAGCAGACCCGGGCGGCGGTCGAGCAGCTGGAGCGGGAGGTGGACACCATCATCCGCACCGCCCGCGACGCCAAGCCGCAGACGGCCGCCGCCGGACCCGGCGCCGGCTGCGACGCGGCCGAAGTGGTGCGGGAGAGGATGGCGTTCTGGTCGGCGCTCGCCGAGGACGAGGGCCGCAAATGGCGGGTGGCCGGCGCCGACCGGCCGGTGCGGATACCCGTGGCCCGCGCCGACCTGGCCGCCGCCCTCGACGCGCTGCTCGGCAATGTCTTCCGGCACACCGCCGAGGGCACCGCGTTCGCGGTCGACGTGCACAACGGCGAGGACGCGGTGATCGTGCTGGTCTCCGACGCGGGCCCCGGCATACCCGACCCCGAGGCGGCGATGGCCCGCGGCCGGGGCTCCGGCAGCGACGGCTCGACCGGGCTCGGCCTGGACATCGTGCGCCGGCTCGCGGAGTCGACCGGCGGGGACGTACGGATCGGCTCGTCGGTGCTCGGCGGGACCGAGGTGCGGATCTGGATCCAGCTCGACGGACGCGAGCGCGAGCCCCGGCGGCGCGGGCACCGGGGGACCGTGCGCCGCCGTCGCGGACCGGGCAGGCTGGTCGCCTCCTTTAACCGCCCCCGATCCCTTCCTTAAGCGCACCCTAAGATCATCGACGGCCTCCCGGATCAGGAACTTTGTCCGAATCCGGCTCGCTAGCGTGCTGCCGCACACCCCCGAACGGCAACGAAGGCAGGCACGCGATGAGCACGCACCGGCGCAGGATCAGCGGCAGGAACAAGGCGATCGGCGCGGTGACCGCCGCGGCCGTGGCCGGCGGCGGGGCGTTCCTGTTCACCAGCACCGCCCAGGCGGCCGGTGTCGGCGCGGCGTACACCAGGACCAGCGAGTGGTCGACCGGGTACACCGCCCAGTACGTGGTGACCAACAACAGCGGCGAGCGGAACCAGGACTGGAAGCTGGAGTTCGACCTGCCCGCCGGCACCGAGCTCGGCTCGCTGTGGAACGCCGAATCCAGTGTGAGCGGCCGGCACGTCACCGTGCGGTCCGCCACGTGGGACACCGACGGACTGGCCGCCGGCGAGTCCGTCACCGTCGGCTTCGTCGCCAAGGGCACCGGCGATCCGACCGGCTGCCTGGTCGACGGCGCGAAGTGCGGCACGGACAGCGCCCCCACGCCCGAGCCCAGCGGCCGTCCCACCGACGCCCCCACCCCCACCACCCAGCCGACCCCCACCGAGGAGCCCACACGGACCGAGGAGCCGACCGCCGAGCCGACCCGGAGCACCGGCACCGGCACCGGCACCGACGCGGGCTTCGCGCCCTACGTCGACACCTCCCTCTTCCCCGCCTTCGACCTGGCCGCGAGCGCCGAGGCGACCGGCGTGAAGAACTACAACCTCGCCTTCATCACGGACGGCGGCGGCTGCACCCCCAAGTGGGGCGGCGTCAGTGACCTCGGCGGCAACGCGGTCGCCGGCCAGATCGGCGCGCTGCGCGCCCAGGGCGGCGACGTCCGGGTCTCCTTCGGCGGCGCGTCCGGCTCCGAACTCGGCACCACCTGCACGTCGGCGGACGCGCTGGCCGCCGCCTACACCAAGGTCGTCGACACCTACAAACTCACCAAGGTCGACTTCGACGTCGAGGGCGGCGCCCTGCCCAACACGGCGGCCAACACCCGCCGCGCCCAGGCGATCGCCAAGCTCCAGAAGGCCCACCCGGGCCTGGACGTCTCCTTCACCCTCCCGGTGATGCCGGAGGGCCTCACCCAGGACGGTGTGAACCTGCTCGCCGACGCCAAGAAGAACGGCGTACGGATCGACGCCGTCAACATCATGGCGATGGACTACGGACCGGCGTACAGCGGTGACATGGGCACCTACGCCGAGCAGGCCGCCACCGCCACCCAGGCCCAGATCAAGGGTGTTCTCGGGCTGAGCGACGCCGACGCCTGGAAGACGGTCGCCGTCACCCCGATGATCGGCGTCAACGACGTCGTCACCGAGGTCTTCAAGGTCGACGACGCCACCCAGTTGGTGAACTTCGCGAAGTCCAAGGGCCTCGGCTGGCTGTCCATGTGGTCCGGCACCCGTGACCAGCAGTGCGCCGGCGGCACCAAGCCGGCCGCCGACCCCACCTGCAGCTCGATCCTCCAGGACAAGTTCGCCTTCTCGAAGGCGTTCGCCGCCTACGAGTAGGCGGAGCGGGAAAGCGGGGCGCGGCACTCCCCCAGGGTGCCGCGCCCCGCCCTCGTTCTTCCGGAACCGGGTCCGGTCAGATGCCCTCCGGCTCCGGAAGCGCTCCGGTCTTCGCGGCCCGCGCGTACCACAGGGCGCTGGACTTCGGGGTCCGCTGCTGGGTCACGTAGTCGACGTACACCGCGCCGAAGCGCTTGTCGTAGCCGTACGCCCACTCGAAGTTGTCCATCAGGGACCACAGGTAGTAGCCGCGCACGTCCGCGCCGTCGGCGATGGCCCGGCGCACCGCCGAGAGGTGGCCGTGCAGGTAGGCGACGCGCTCCGGGTCGTGCACCTTGCCGTCGGCGTCCGGCTTGTCGTCGAAGGCCGCGCCGTTCTCGGTGATGTAGATCGGCAGTCCGGGCGCCTCACGGTGGTAGCGCATGATCAGCTCGTACAGGCCCGTCGGGTCGACGGACCAGCCCATCTCGGTCTGCTCGCCCGGCGACTGGTGGAAGGCGACGTCGTCCGCGGCGGGCCACGGCGAGTGCTCGCTCGCCCCGTGACCGTCGGCCCGCGGGCCCTTGGCGTCCGGGTCGGCCGCCGAGACCAGGGTGGGCGTGTAGTAGTTGAGGCCGAGCGCGTCCAGCGGCTGGTGGATCAGGTCCAGGTCGCCGTCCTCGATGTACGACCAGTCGGTGAGCGACGAGGTCGCCTCCAGCAGCGTCTCCGGGTAGGCGCCGTGCAGGATCGGGCCGTGGAAGATGCCGCCGGACAAGTCGTCGATCTTGCGCGCCGCCGCCACGTCCGCCGGGTCGCCCGGCGAGAGCGGCCGGACCACCGAGGTGTTGAGGCTGAGCGCGACGGTGTTGCGGGCCGGCATCACCGAACGCAGCGCCTTGGCGCCCAGGCCGTGCGCCAGGTTCAGGTGGTGGGCGGCCTTCAGCGCGGCCGCCGGGTCGGTGCGGCCGGGGGCGTGCACACCGGAGGCGTAGCCCAGGAAGGCGCTGCACCAGGGCTCGTTGAGCGTGATCCAGTTCTCCACGCGGTCGCCGAGCGCCTCGCCCATGATCTGCGCGTACTCGGCGAAGCGGTAGGCGGTGTCGCGCTCCGGCCAGCCGCCCGCGTCCTCCAGCTCCTGCGGCAGGTCCCAGTGGTAGAGGGTGACGGCCGGCTTGATGCCCTTCGCCAGCAGCTCGTCGACCAGCTTGCGGTAGAAATCCAGACCGCGCTGCACGGCCGGGCCGCGGCCGGTCGGCTGCACCCGCGACCAGGAGACGGAGAACCGGTAGGCGTTCAGGTTCAGGTCCGCCATCATCGCCACGTCGTCGCGGTAGCGGTGGTAGTGGTCGTTGGCGACGTCACCGGTCTCGCCGCCGGCCGTCTTGCCCGGCGTATGGCTGAAGGTGTCCCAGATGGAAGGCGTGCGCCCGTCCTCCCGCACCGCCCCCTCGATCTGGTACGCGGAGGTCGCGGCGCCCCAGAGGAAGGCGGGAGGAAAGGTCACCGGGGTCGCCGGCGTTGCGGAGTCAGACATGGAAGCGCTCCCATAGGAGGTCGTGGAAGACCGACGAGTACGGAAAGAGGAGGGAGGAGAGGGGCCGAGGCGGCGGTGACCCGGCCCCCAGGGGTACGGACGTGCAGCGGGTGTCAGCCCTTGACGGCGCCCTGCATGATGCCGCCCACGATCTGCTTGCCGAAGATCGTGAAGACCAGCAGCAGGGGCAGCGTACCCAGCAGCGCACCCGCCATGATCAGGGACTGGTCCGGGGTGTACCCGCGGCCGAGGCCCGCGACCGCCACCTGCACGGTCGGGCTGCCGGTCTGGGTCAGCACCAGGAACGGCCACAGGAAGTCGTTCCAGGTCTGCACGAACATCAGCATGCCCAGCACGGCCATCGCCGGCCGCGCGGCCGGGAACACCACGTGCCATATCACGCGCCAGCTGCTCGCGCCGTCCACCCGGGCGGCCTCGATGACCTCGTCCGGCAGCGCCTGGAGCAGGTACTGCCGCATGAAGAACACGCCGAACGCGCTCACCAGCGACGGGAAGATGACCGCCTGGAGCTGGTCGGACCAGTCGAGCTTGGCGACCATCATGTACAGCGGGATGATGCTGAGCTGCGGCGGCACCATCATCGTGCCGATCACGATCAGCATCAGCGCGTTGCGGCCCTTGAACCGCAGCTTGGCGAAGGCGAACCCGGCGATCGTCGACAGCACGACGATGGTCACCGCCGAGATGCCCGCCACGATCGTGGTGTTGAGGAAGGCCTCACCGAGGTTGGCGTCCTTCCAGGCGATCTCCAGGTTCTTGAACAGGTTGGAACCGAACCAGAGCGGCGGCGGGTTCTGTGCCAGCCGCTGGTTGTCCCGGGAGGCGGCGATCGCGGTCCACACCAGCGGGAACAGCGACACGATCGTGAACACGATCAGGATCGCGTACGCGATCGGACCGCCGTGCAGCGTTCCGCCGGCCCGCGCCGACTTCGGCAGGCGCGGGCGCCTGGACTCCTTGGCGGTCGTGGTCTCGGGGGGCGTCACAGTCGTCGTCACGGCCACAACTCCTTAACTGCTGGCGCGCAGCCGGCGCGAGATGAGCTGGTTGATGATGCCGATGACGATCAGGATCGCGAACATCGTCCAGGCGATCGCCGAGGCACGGCCCAGGTGCTGGTTGACCCAGCCCTGCTCGTACAGGTACAGGCCGAGCGTCTGGAACTGGTGCTCCGCGCCGCCGGACGCGCCCTTGTTGGCGTCGAACAGCAGCGGCTCGCCGAAGACCTGGCTGGCACCGATGGTGGAGACCACCACGGTGAACAGGATCGTCGGACGCAGCGAGGGCAGCGTCACGTGGATGAACTGCTTCCAGCGGCTGGCGCCGTCCAGTGCCGCCGACTCGTACAGGTCCTGCGGGATCGCCTGCATCGCGGCCAGGTAGATCAGCGCGTTGTAGCCGGTCCAGCGCCAGATGATGATCGCCGAGACGGCGAACTGGGAGGGCCACTTGTCGCCCTGCCAGTCGACCGGGTCGATCCCGACGAGGTCGAGACCCCAGTTGATCATGCCGTAGTCGTAACCGAAGAGCAGCACGAACACCAGGGAGGCGGAGGCGATCGAGGTGGCGTACGGCGCGAGCATCGCGACCCGGTAGAAGGTCGAGGCCCGCAGCTTGTAGTTGAGGATGTGGGCGATGCCCATCGCGATCAGCAGCTGCGGAACGGTCGCGATGATGCCGATGGTCAGGGTGTTCTGCGCCGCGTTCCAGAAGAACTCGTCGTCGAAGATCCGGGTGTAGTTCTTCAGCCCGACCCAGCTCATGTCGGTCGGGGCGGTCAGCTCCACCTGGTGCAGCGAGGCCCAGCCCGTGTAGATCAGCGGGAACAGGCCGAAGGCGATGAAGAGCAGGAAGAACGGCGAGACGAACGCGTACGGGCTCCAGCGCATGTCGCGCTGCCAGCGCCGGGACAGCTTGGCCCGGCGTCGCTGCTCCTTGTCCATGGGCGCGGAGTCCTTGGACGGACGGCCCGGGGCCGCGCCCCCCTCCTTGGAGGGGAGCGCGGCGGTGTCGTGGCGGGTGGCCATTTCGGTCACTGGTCCAGGTTGTTGTCGATGGTCTTGGTGGCCGTCTCCCAGGCGTCCTTGGCGGACTTGCCCTTGGTCACCAGGATGACGCCGTTGTCCGTCAGACCCTGCTGGATGATCTGGTCCTTCGGGCCGATGACCTGGGTCGGGATCTGCTTGGCGGCCGCGGAGAAGATCTCACCGATCGGGGAGTCACCGGTCATCTCGTTCTTCGCGCCGGTCACCTCGGGGCTGTCGTACGCGCCCGGGGTGCTCGGGAAGCTGCCCTGCACCTTGAACAGCTTCGCCTGCTGCTCGGGCGCGGTCAGCCAGGTCACCAGCTTCTGCGCCTCCTCGACGTTCTTGCCGCTCTTCGGCACGCCCAGGAAGGAACCGCCCCAGTTGCCGGACTTCGGCGCGACGGCCACGTCCCACTTGCCGGCGTCCTCCGGCTTCGCCTTGCCCTTGATGGTGCCGAGCATCCACGGCGGGCAGGCGACGGTGGCGAACTTGCTGTTGGCGATCGTCGTGTCCCAGGCCGGCTGGAACTGCGTCTGCGACTGGACCAGGCCCTTCTCGGCGGCCTCGGCGGTCAGGTCGAAGGCGTTCTTGACGGCCGGGTTGGTCTTGTAGATGACCTCGCCGGAGGAGTCGTAGAACTTCTCCTCCTCACTGCTGAGGACGGCGTTGAGCAGGCCGCCGGGGGAGTCCATGAAGAAGGTGTCCTTGCCGGCCTTCTTCTGGTACTTCTCACCGGTCTCGACGAACTTGTTCCAGTCACCGGCCCACAGCTTGCCGACCTCCTCGCGGTCGGTCGGCAGGCCGGCCTTCTCGAAGAGGTCCTTGCGGTAACAGATGGCCATCGGGCCGATGTCGGTGCCGAGACCGACGGTCTGGCCGTCCTTGGTGGTGGCCTGCGCCCACTTCCAGTCGAGCCAGTTGGCCTTGTCCACGCCCTCGACCTTGGACATGTCCACGAACTTGTCCGCCTGGGTGCCGACGATCTCGGCGATGTTGGCGATCTCGATGGCCTGGACGTCCATCAGACCGCTGTTGGTGGTGAGGTGGTTCAGCAGAGCGGGGTAGTAGTTCTCGTTCCGCTCGACGACCGTCTGCTCGATCTTGATGTCCGGGTTCAGCTTCTCGTACTCGGCGTAGAGACCGGCTTCCTTGAAGCCCATGGTGCCGAACAGGCCCATCGTGATCTTGGTCTTGCCCTCGCTGTCGGACGAGGATCCGTCGCCGTCGCTACCGCCGTCGTCGGCACAGCCGGCCAGCAGCCCGGTGCCCAGCGACACCACGGCCGCGATGGCCAGCGCCTTACGGGCGATGGGCTTCCCCCCGCCCGACCGCTGACGGGAGAGGGGGAGGGTACGTGCTCGCATTGCGTCCTCCTGTTGCCCTGACGTGCCGACCCCCCGGCCAACGGCATTGTTGGGCCCGTATCTTGACTCGCTGCGGCTCGGGCGGGGAACGTGCGGGTTGTGTATGTGTCAGGTACTGTGGGAGCGCTCCCACAAGTGATGTGTTGAAGAGTCGCGGGTCCGGGCGGGGGTGTCAAGGGAACAGACGACGCAAAGTGCCTTCAGTTATCTGCCTGTTAACTTGACGCCGGAGATCCACCCCCGGAAGTCCGCAGTCCGCACACCGCCCTCCCGGCGGCGGCCACCGTCACCGACGGGGCTGTTAGATTCCAGGCCAGCGTGACATACGACGGAAGGCGGGGCCGATGGCAAGCCACGGAGCGCGGAGCCGGAGCGGCGGCCGTCCCACCCTCGAAGAGGTGGCCGCGCGCGCCGGTGTGGGCCGCGGCACGGTCTCCCGGGTGATCAACGGCTCGCCCCGGGTGAGCGACGCCACACGCGCCGCCGTGGAGGCCGCGGTCGCCGAGCTCGGTTACGTCCCGAACACGGCCGCCCGCGCCCTGGCCGCCAACCGCACGGACGCCATAGCCCTCGTCGTACCCGAGCCGGAGACCCGGTTCTTCGCCGAGCCGTACTTCTCCGACATGCTCCGGGGCGTCGGCGCGGCGCTCTCCGACACCCAGATGCAGCTGCTGCTGATCTTCGCGGGCAGCGACCGGGAGCGGCAGCGGCTCGCCGAGTACCTCGCCGCCCACCGGGTGGACGGTGTGCTGCTGGTCTCGGTGCACGCCGACGACCCGCTGCCCGACATGCTGTCCCAGCTGGAGATCCCGGCCGTGATCAGCGGCCCCCGCTCGGCCGCGGAGACGCTCGCCTCCGTGGACTCCGACAACTACGGCGGCGCCCGCCAGGCCGTCGAGCACCTCCTCGGCCGGGGCCGGCGCACCATCGCCCACATCACCGGCCGCCTCGACGTGTACGGCGCCCAGCGGCGCGTCGACGGCTACCGCGACGCCCTGCGCGAGGCGGGCCACGAGGTGGACGAGCTGCTGATCGAACCGGGCGACTTCTCCGAGGACGGCGGCCGGCACGCGATGGCGGCCCTGCTGGAGCGCCGCCCCGACCTGGACGCCGTCTTCGCCGCCTCGGACGTCACCGCGGCCGGCGCCCGGCACGCCCTGCGCGACGCGGGCCGCCGCATCCCCGACGACGTGGCCCTGGTCGGCTACGACGACTCCGCCATCGCCCGCCACATGGACCCGCCGCTGACCAGCGTGCGCCAGCCGATAGAGGAGATGGGCCGCGCGATGATCGACCTCCTCCTCGCCGAGGTCGCCGACCGCCGCCCGTCGGTGTCCCGGGAACTGGAGCGGCGCCAGATGGTGCTGGCGACGGAACTGGTGGGCCGCGCCTCGTCGTGACGCCTCAGTGCTCCGTGCCGTCGGGGTCCGGGGCCTTCAGGACCGCCTCGGCGTGCAACGTGGGGGCGGCGACGTGGTGCCATGTTCTGCGCTCCCACCACCGGGGGTCGGTGGCCTGCTCGTACTCTCTGCGCAGACCGGCCGGGACCAGGCCCAGGCGCCGGTCCGGCAGCGGTCTGCCGTTGGCCCCGGCCCATGCGCTGATCTCCTCGAAGTCGTCCGCCGGTGAACCCTCGACCGCGTACACGGGAAGGCGGTCCTCGGTGAGCACGGTGCGGGGGAGGGAGAGGCCGAGGCGCTTCTCGAAGACGGCCAGGCCGCGGCGCCTGCGTTCGTCGTAGTCGTAGTCGCCGGTGTCCTGGTACGTGTCTCCGTCGGGGTGCAGGATTCCGGCGGCCACCAGGTCCGGCAGGAACAGGTCGCACTCCTCGCCCCAGCGGATCCGCTCCTCGCACAGCCCGTACCCGCAGACGGTGCGGCCGTCGCGCGCGTACAGGACGGTGGTGGGCGGGTGCTCCGAGTTGTAGTGGTAGTGGACGGCCTCCACGCCGTCGCGCGAGACCTCCTCCAGCCGGTCGAGGTAGCAGCCGTAGAGGACGGCGAACGTCCAGCCCGCGTGCTCGCCGACGCGGACCACGGCGCTGTCCGGTCCGTCGTAGGAGTCGACCTCGAGGCCGGCGATCTCGTCGTCGGTCATCGGCCCGGCGGCCGCTCCGCGCCGCGCCCCCATGCGGACCGCCAGTTCCTCGGCGTCGATGCCGCGCGCGAAGTGCACGTCGAACATCCACCCGGAACTCGTCACCGTGCCGGCCATCCACTGCACACCGTCGCTCACGTGCCCTCCCCTGCGGCGCGACGGGCAGACCCCCTGCCCGTCCGGCGACGACCCTAGGACGGCCCACTGACATCCCGGTGGTGGAAACGAGTACAGCCGGTGACCTCGTACGAGGTCACCGGCTGACTGGTGAGGGTGAGTGACGGGACTCGAACCCGCGGCATCCTGGACCACAACCAGGTGCTCTACCAGCTGAGCTACACCCACCATGGCCTTGTCGGTCGAGGTCAGTGACTTCTCCGACCGGCCGAGAAAAAGTGTACAGGGTCCGAAGGGGTGCTCGCGCACGCTTTCCGCGGCGGCCCCCGACGACCCCCCGATCCGCCTACTGAGCAGGCAGGACGTGCTTCGCGGCGATCTTCTTCGCGGTGTCCGAGTCGGGCCCCGGCTGCGGTACGAAGACGGCCTCGCGGTAGTAGCGCAGCTCCGCGATGGACTCGCGGATGTCGGCGAGGGCGCGGTGGTTGCCGTTCTTCTCGGGGCTGTTGAAGTACGCCCTCGGGTACCAGCGGCGGGCCAGCTCCTTGATGCTGGACACGTCCACGATGCGGTAGTGGAGGTAGTCCTCCAGGGCCGGCATGTCCCGCAGCAGGAAACCGCGGTCGGTGCCGACGGAGTTGCCGCACAGGGGGGCCTTGCCGGGCTCCTTGACGTGCTCCCGCACATAGTCGAGGACCCGCCGCTCGGCGTCCTCGAGCGTCGTGCCGCCCTCCAGCTCGGCGAGCAGTCCGGACGCGGTGTGCATCTCCCGCACCACCTCCGGCATCGTCTCCAGGGCCCGCTCCGGCGGGCGGATGACGATGTCCACCCCCTCGCCGAGCACGTTCAACTCGGAGTCGGTGACGAGGGCGGCCACTTCGATGAGCGCGTCGTCCGACAGCGAGAGGCCGGTCATCTCGCAGTCGATCCACACCATGCGATCGTTCATGTGTCTAACCTTACGGGGCGTCGTGCCTCCGGCGACGTGCCGGTGTTCGTGTGAACGTCACAGGGGCTGCCGCCCCCGGACCCCCGCTTCGGCCCTGGACGGGCCTCGTCCTCACTCGCCGGACGGGCCGGACATGCCGGCGGACATGACGAACGGGCCGGAAGCCGGTGCCTCCGGCCCGTTCGCCGTCCTACGACGGTCGGCTCACGGCGCGCTGCGCTGGCCCGGGAGGGCCGAGGCCGTCAGGGACGGGCCCAGGGCACTGGCCGCCGCCGTGCGGCGGGACTGGTGCGGGAGTGGGTTGTCCGGGTGCAGGGCGGGCGGTGCCTGGGGCCCCGCGTGGCCCGGCTGGCCCGGTGGGAGGGCTCCCACGGCGCTCGGGGTGCCCTCGCTGTCCTGGTTCCGGTCGGCCTGCGGGCGCCGCGCGCGGTACGCGGCACGGTAGGCGGCCGGGGACGAACCCAGCTGGCGCCGGAAGTGGCCGCGCAGCGCGACCGGCGAGCGGAACCCGCAGCGGCCCGCGACCTCGTCCACCGAGTAGTCCGACGTCTCCAGCAGGCGCTGCGCCTGGAGTACCCGCTGCGTGATCAGCCACTGCAGCGGCGCGCTGCCGGTCAGCGAGCGGAACCGGCGGTCGAACGTACGACGGCTCATGTACGCGCGTGCCGCCAGCGTCTCCACGTCGAACTGTTCGTGGAGGTGCTCCAGCGCCCAGGCGACGACCTCGGCGAGCGGGTCGGCGCCGATCTCCTCCGGTAAAGACCTGTCCAGGTAGCGTTCCTGGCCTCCGCTGCGGCGCGGCGGCACCACCAGGCGGCGGGCCAGCGCGCCGGCCGCCTCGTTGCCGTGGTCCGTGCGCACGATGTGCAGGCACAGGTCGATTCCGGCCGCGGTGCCCGCGGACGTCAGCACGTCGCCGTCGTCCACGAAGAGTTCCCGTGGATCGACGTGCACCGACGGATAGCGTTTCGCCAGCGTCGGCGCGTACATCCAGTGTGTGGTCGCGGGACGGCCGTCCAGCAGGCCCGCCGCCGCGAGGACGAAGGCGCCGGTGCACAGCCCGACGATGCGGGCGCCCTCCTCGTGGGCCCGGCGCAGTGCGTCCAGGGCCTCCTCCGGCGGTGGCGAGGTGATCGAACGCCAGGCCGGCACCACGACGGTGCCCGCCCGGGATATCGCCTCCAGGCCATGTGGCGCGGTGAGTTCCAGGCCCCCTGTGGTCCGCAGCGGGCCCTCTTCGCCGCCGCAGACGAGCAGGCGGTAGCGCGGTACGCCGGCGTCCTGGCGGTCAACCCCGAACACCGACAGCGGTATGGAACTCTCGAAGATGGGGCCGCCGCTGAACAGCAGCACCGCGACGATCTCCTTGCGGCGGCGGCCGGAGAGTTTCCGGACCGCCGTTTCCGGCGTGGCGGTGGAGTCGTGGCTCATACTGCTAAGCCCCCCTCGGTGGTCGCGGCTCCTCGGTTGTGTCGCTCCTGCACGTTTCCCCTCGGTCCTGCACGAGTCCCCCGCCGTAAGACATCAAGATCGAATCTACTGCGTCCCGTCGCGCGCCGGTGGCCGGTTCGCCACCCGGCGCATTGTCGACTTGGCAACTTGGCGTGAAGCATTCGATCACGAAGCGTTGCACTCGTGGGCCGTGCGGGGAAGTGCGCCTTGTCGCAGTGGCCAATCCACGTAGGGTGCGCGGGGCCGGCCGACCCCTTTTCGTGCAGGTCGAACGGGGGTTGGGGGGTGGTTGCGGTGGGGGATGCGTACCGGCCGGAAGTTGGCTGAAAAGATACGGTTGGGGGCGCGGAAACCGGTCAGTTGACCGGTGTATCCCCGCCACCGTCCGTGCCGGCCCCGCAAAGGTTCCGGATCCTCCCGGGCCGCGGCCGGCACGGAGTACTTCCGCGGCATGGCTCACGGGGCTCGACGCCCGGCCCGGGGGCCGGGGGGTGTCGGTCACCGTGGGTCCGCGACGGTTCACTCCCCCCGGCAAGTGAACCCTGTGCAAATCACCTGTACAGCACAGCAACCATTGCGTGACGGGCGGACCCTCGTGCATGCTCCGGGGAACCCGCCTGCCGGTACGTGCGGGATCTGGGCTCAGGAGGCGTGCCGCCGTACCCTTGGGGGTATGGGGTTGGGAAGATAATTCCCGGACACAGCTCCGCCGCACACTGTCGTCCCCCACAAAGGATCACAACCCCGAGACAGCCATGGCCGGTCACGAATTCTTCGAACCCGCGGACCGCAAGCGGCCGGTCGCCGATCCCACGGCGGCCGAACCCCTGGCGGCGGAGGAGCCACGCCATCCCTGCGACCCCGCGTTCCGGCACGGTGTGGTCGTCGGCTTCGACGGCTCCACCTCCAGCGAACGGGCCCTCGCCTATGCCATCGGCATGACCCGGCGCCTCGGCTCGGGCCTGATCATCGTCCACGTCGCCAACCGGCTGCCCACGACCGTGTGGGCGGGCTGCGAGCCGCCGGTCTTCGTGGACGTCCCGGACCATCGCACGGAGGTGCTCGGACTCGAGCTGGCCTGTGCGGACTATCTGGCCGAAGTGCCGTGGATCCTCGTCGAGCGTGGTGGGGACATCTGCCATGAGCTCGAGGAGGTGGGGCGGGAGTATGCCGCCGATGCGATCGTCGTGGGTTCCACCCACGGGCTCGTGGGGCGGGTTTTCGGGTCCGTCGCCGGGAGGCTGGCCAAGCGGGCGAAGCGGCCGGTTGTCGTCATCCCGTAAGTCGTTCACGGGCCCCGTGTGTTGGTTGGCAACACGCGGGGCCCGTGCCCGTATGCCGGCCTGTGCGGGCGCGTGGGGGCCGGTCGCGCCCGCGCGGCGGAGCCGCAGATTGATGCAGCCCCGCGCCCCTTGAGAGCAGGGTGCTGCTCGACCGTTACCGGCTTCGCCAGGTTGCGCGGCTGGTCGCGCCCGTGCGGCGGGGCCGTATATCGATACAGCCCCGCTCCCCTGGGTGCCCTACTCGACCGTTACCGACTTCGCCAGGTTGCGCGGCTTGTCGATGTCCCTGCCGAGGGCCAAGGCCGTGTGGTAGGCGAGGAGTTGGAGGGGGATGCCCATGAGGATGGGGTCGAGTTCGTCCTCGTTCTTGGGGACGAGGATCGTGTGGTCGGCCTTCTCCTGCTCCTGGTGGGCGACGGCCACGATCTGGCCGCTGCGGGCCTTGATCTCCTCCATGGCCGCGCGGTTCTTCTCCAGCAGGTCGTCGTCCGGGACGATCGCGACCGTGGGGAGGGCCGGCTCGATCAGGGCCAGCGGGCCGTGCTTCAGCTCGGAGGCCGGGTACGCCTCGGCGTGGATGTAGGAGACCTCCTTGAGCTTCAGGGAGGCCTCACGGGCCACCGGGTAGCCCCGGACACGGCCGATGAAGAGCATCGAGCGGGCCTCGGCGTACCGCAGGGCCAGCTTCTTGATCTCCTCCTCCTGCTTCATGATCTCGGCGATCTGGCCCGGGAGCCTGCGCAGGCCCTCGATGATCCGCTTGCCGTCGCGCACCGACAGGTCACGGGTGCGGCCCAGGTGCAGGGCGAGCAGCGCGAAGGCGACCGTGGTGTTGGTGAAGCACTTGGTGGACACCACGCACACCTCGGGCCCGGCGTGCACGTAGACGCCGCCGTCCGCCTCGCGGGCGATCGCGGAACCGACGACGTTGACCACGCCCAGCACCCGCGCGCCCTTGCGCTTCAGCTCCTGCACGGCCGCCAGCACGTCGTACGTCTCACCGGACTGGGAGACCGCGACGTACAGGGTGTCGGGGTCCACGACCGCGTTGCGGTAGCGGAACTCGGAGGCCGGCTCGGCGTCGGCGGGGATCCGGGCCAGCTCCTCGATCATCTGCGCGCCGATCATGCCGGCGTGGTACGAGGTGCCGCAGCCGAGGATCTTCACCCGGCGGATCCGGCGGGCCTCGCGGGCGTCCAGGTTGAGGCCGCCCAGGTGCACGGTGGAGAAGCGGTCGTCGATCCGGCCGCGCAGCACGCGGTCCACGGCCTCGGCCTGCTCGTGGATCTCCTTGTGCATGTAGGTGTCGTGGCCGCCCATGTCGTACGACGCCGCCTCCCACTCCACGGTGGTCGGCTCGGCGGTCGTACGGGTGCCCTCGGTGGTGTAGGTGCGGAAGTCGTCGGCCTTCAGCGTCGCCATCTCGCCGTCGTCCAGCGTCACGATCTGGCGGGTGTGGGCGACCAGCGCGGCGATGTCCGAGGCGACGAACATCTCCTTCTCACCGATGCCGAGCACGACCGGCGAGCCGTTGCGGGCCACCACGATGCGGTCCGGGAAGTCGGCGTGCAGCACGGCGATGCCGTACGTGCCCTCGATGAGGCGCACGGTCTCGCGGACCTTGTCCTCCAGCTTCTCGGCCGTCGAGCGGGCGATGAGGTGGACGAGGACCTCGGTGTCCGTCTCGGAGAGGAACTCGACGCCGTCCGCCTCCAGCTTGCGGCGCAGGTCGGAGGCGTTGTCGATGATGCCGTTGTGGACGACGGCGACCTTGCCCTCGGCGTCCAGGTGCGGGTGGGCGTTCACGTCGGAGGGGGCGCCGTGGGTGGCCCAGCGGGTGTGGGCGATGCCGGTGGTGCCCTTGAAGCGCGCCGGGACCTTGGCCTCCAGGTCGCGCACCCGGCCCTTGGCCTTGACCATCTTCAGGCCGGACGCCTTCGGCGACGTGACGGCGATGCCCGCCGAGTCGTAGCCGCGGTACTCCAGGCGCTGCAGGCCCTCCAGCAGCAGGGGGGCGACCTCACGCCTGCCGATGTATCCGACGATTCCGCACATATCTGTATGTTCCTAGCCGTAGACGATGCGGCGCAGTTGCCGGAGCGAGAGCTCGGGCGGGGCCACCGCGCGGTATCTGAGGTCCGCCTCGATCCGTTCGAAGATCGTCGCGTTCACCAGGCCCTGGGCCTGGAGCTCGCGGTGGCGGCGACGGACGTACTCCTCGGTCGTCTCGTCGAAGTAGGCGAGCACGTCCTGGACCACGCGCAGCGCCTCGCCCCGGCTGAGGGGCGTGGACCGCGTCAGATGATCAACAAGTTCGTCGTGCACTTGATGATCCTGGGGTACCGGCCATGGTTTCGCAAGAAACCTGCCCGATTTCGGGCAGGACTCACAGGCGGGACCCAGGCTCGGCTCGTGGACGGGCCCGGGCCCGACTCACATACGCTTGAGGATCGCCTGTTTGGCCAGGGTGAACTCCTCGTCCGTCAGCACTCCGGACCGGTGCAGCTCGCCCAGCTCCCGCAGCCGGCGCAGCAGGGCGTCGTGGTCGTCCTCGGCCGGGGCCGCCAGGGGCTGTGGTGTGGCCTCCAGCTCCCGCGGGCGCTCGTCGGCGGGCGCGGCCGGGTGCGGAAGACGGGCCTGGACGGCGGCGGCGACGAGCGCCATCAGCGGGTCCTTCTTGAAGCCCCACAGCTCCACCGAGTTCGGGTCGTACTTGGCGGGGGCCTTGGTGGGGGAGTGCCGTACGAGGAAGCGGATGTGGCCGTTCTCCAGCCCGACCGCCGGCTGCCACTCCACGCCGGCCAGGTCCGCCAGCGCGAGGGTGCGGGTGCCGGCGGCGGCCTTGGCGTCCTCCGTCTTCCAGTTCCACTCCAGCCGTATGCGCTCGCCGTCGAAGCTGACCGTGCCGTCCCCGGCGGAGACGGACAGCGGCACGGACGGGCCGGGCAGCAGGTACTCGGTGACCGGGTCGGCGGGTACCTGGTCCAGCAGCAGGGCGGTGCGGACCTCCTCCGTGAAGTACTCGGCGACGCCGTAGCGGTCGGAGTCGACGATCAGCTGGTAGGGGTCGTGCGGCTCGGTGAGCCGGCCGCCGGTCGCGTGCAGCAGGGGGTCGGCGCCGTCGCGCAGCCGCAGCCTGAGCCGTCCCGACTTCTTGCCCTGCTCGAACGATATCCCCGCCAACGCCCTTAGGGGCAGTGCCAGTTCACCCAGGGTCTTGCGGAGCAGGCCGACGTTCTTGTCCCGGCCGGGGGTCAGCCGCAGGGTGTCCCCGTCGAAGGTCCAGGTACCGTCCTTCTGGATGATTTCCGCCATGGGGGGATTGTTCCACCGGAACTGCCGGAGAGTGGTCCGTACCTCGTTCGGATTCCCTTGTGGAACACCGGAGTTCACGGGTGCTCGTGCTGATGGGCGCCCCGGAGGACCGTACTCCGGGACGCCCATCGGTAGGGGGGCCGCTACCGCCCCGCGATCGGGTTCCTCAGGGTGCCCACCAACTGGAGCGCGCCGGAGGGGTCCGTCAGGTCCACCATCTGCTTGTTGTCGCGCAACTGGAGGCGGTTGAGGCAGGAGAGGGCGAACTCGGGGGCGAACATGTCGTACCGGGCGAACTTGTCCGCCAGTTCGGGGACCGACGTCTGGTACTCGCGGGTGATCTCCGCGACCGTGCCCCAGAAGACGTCCTCCGCCACGATGCCCTCCTCGGCGAGGGTCGCCGCGAGGAAGCGGAAGAAGCAGTCGAAGACGTCCGTGAAGATCGACAGCAACTTGGTGTCGTCCGGGACCTCGACGCGGATGCGGGACACCTCCGGCGGAAGCACCGCGTCCGGGTCCATCACCGCGATCTCCTCGGCGATGTCCTTGTAGACCGCCCGCCGCACCACCCCGTCCTCCAGCACGAGGATCACGTTCTCGCCGTGCGGCATGTACACCAGGTCGTAGGCGTAGAAGCTGTGCAGCAGCGGGACGTAGTACGCCCGCAGGTAGTGCCGCAGCCACTCGGCCGGGGCGAGCCCCGAGCGTGCGATCAGCGCACCCGCGAAGGACCTCCCCTCGTGGTCGACGTGGACCAGGGAGGCCATGGTGGCGAGCGACTCGCCGTCCTCCAGGGACGGCACCGGGCTCTCCCGCCACAGCGCGGCCAGCATCTTCCGGTACGGCGAGTAGCGGTCGGTCGCCTGCTCGTACTCCAGGTGCCGGTAGCCCACGGCGGCCCGCTCCCGGATGATCGACAGCCCCGTCGCCTTCAGCACCGGGTCGCCGTCGATGAGCCGGGCCAGCCAGTCGTTGATCGCCGGGGTCGCCTCCATGTAGGCGGCGGACAGTCCGCGCATGAAGCCCATGTTGAGGACGGACAGGGCCGTCTTCACGTAGTGCTTCTCGGGGTGCGAGGTGTTGAAGAAGGTGCGGATGGACTGCTGGGCCAGGTACTCGTCGTCGCCCTCGCCCAGGCAGACCAGGTGCCCGCGCGCCACCTCGGCGGCGAAGGTGACGGACAGCTTGTTCCACCACTGCCAGGGGTGGACGGGGACGAGGAGGTAGTCGGCGGGGTCGAGGTCCCGCTCGCGCAGGACGGCGTGGAAGCCCTCGACGGTCTCCTCGCCCAGCTCCTGCCGTATGAACGACTCGTACTCGATCCCCGCCCCGGCCGTGAACGCGGCCCGTGAGCGGTGCGCGGCCAGCCACACGAGCCTCACCGGGTTCGCCGTCTCCGGCGCGTACGCCAGGTACTCGTGGACGCCGAAGCCGAGCCGTCCGTTGTTGGCGACGAAGCAGGGGTGGCCCTCGGTCATCCCGGTCTCGATGGCCTGGAAGCCGGCGTCGACCAGCTCGGCGACCGGGACCTGCGGCTTGGTGAGCTTGTAGCAGGTGCCGGAGAGGGTGGAGGAGATCTCCTCCAGGTACACCGGCAGGACCTCCTCGCTCAGACCCAGCGACTTCCGCAGCTCGATGAAGAAGTCCAGGGCCGCGAGCTCGAGTTCGGTGTCGCCGCGGTGGCGGGTGATCGAGTCGGCGTCGATCACCCAGTGGTCCAGGGCGCGGAGCGTCGCCGTGAAGGTGTACCGGGTCAGGCCGTCGTCGCCGCGGACGACGTATCCGCCGTCGCCGGTGGCCTCCGGTGTGACGAGCCGCTCGTGGGCGAACTCGGCGAGTGCCTTGCGGATCAGCAGGCGGTTGGCCCGCGCCCAGCGGTGGGGGGACAGATGCGCCACGGCGTCGGACAGGGTCATACGGTTACTCCTCGCGAGGCCAGGAACTGTTCGCGCGTGCAGAAGCTCAGCAGCGCGCGCTTCTCCGGCTTGTCGATCTCACGCTCGGGCACGAAGCCCACGGCCTCGTTCAGCGCGTGCACGGCCTTGTTGCTCACGTCCGGCTCGACCACCACCCGCCGGGTGTCCGGGTCGGCGAACAGCTCCTCCATCACGGCGGTGATGACGGCCCGGGTGAAGCCGTGCACCGGCCGGTCGGTGGGGGCGACCAGGAAGTGCATGCCGACGTCTCCGGGCTCGGGGTCGTACAGGCCGACCAGTTCGACGTACCGGGGGTCGTACTTCTCCATCAGGAAAGCCGGTTCGCCGTCGTGCAGGCCCAGATAGGCGTGGTGGTGCTCGTGGGCGGCGATGCGCATGTACTCGCGCTCGACGTCCTGGAGCTTCGCGTCCTGCATCATCCAGAACGCCGCCTTGGGGTCGGTGACCCAGCGGTGCACCGACTCGGCGTCCCGCAGCGGGTCCAGGGGGCGGACGGTGAACGCACCGATGCTCATACGGAGAACTCCTGGAACGCGATGGTCTTCTCGACGGGGTAGTACTCGGTGCCGAGCAGCTCGCGGATGATGGTCGCGTTCCGGTACGGGCCCATGCCCAGGTCGGGGCTGGTGACGCTGTGGGTGTGGACGCCGGCGTTCTGCAGGAAGATGCCGCGGCCGGTGACGTCGATGGCGTAGTCGCGGCTCACGTCGAAGCGGCCGTGCCCGTCGAAGCGGATCCGGTCGCGGACGGGGTCGAGGAAGGCCGGCGGCTCGTAGTGGTAGCCGGTGGCCAGCACCAGGCCCTCGGTGCGGATCTCGAAGTCCTTGCCCTGCTCGTCCTGGTGGAAGCCGAGCGTGTAACCGCCGTCCTCGTACCGGGCTTCCGTGAGCGAGGAGTTGGTGAGCAGCCGGGTGGGGACGCCACGGCCGCCGCTCTCGACGTTCTTCTGGTACAGCAGGTCGAAGATCGCGTCGATCAGCTCCGAGTTGATGCCCTTGAAGAGGCCCTTCTGCTGCTTCTCCAGCCGGTAGCGGGTCTCCTCGGGCAGCGCGCGGAAGTAGTCGATGTAGTCCGGGGAGGTCATCTCCAGGGTCAGCTTGGTGTACTCCAGCGGGAAGAACCGCGGGGAGCGGGTGACCCAGTTGAGCCGGTAGCCGTGGACGTCGATCTCGGAGAGCAGTTCGTAGTAGATCTCGGCGGCGCTCTGCCCGCTGCCGACGACCGTGATCGACTCCTTGTCCAGCAGTTCCGCCTTGCGGTGCGTGTACTGCGCGTTGTGGAAGAGGCCCCCGTCCAGTCCGCGGCAGGGCTCGGGCACGAACGGCACGGTCCCGGTGCCGAGCACCAGGTGCCGGGCGCGGTACGTCTCACCGGCCGCCGTCGCCACGGTGTACAGCCCGTCGCCCTCGTCGTACGTCACCTCGGTGACCGTGGTGCCGAAGTGGATGCTGCTCAGCTTCCCCGCGGCCCAGCGGCAGTAGTCGTCGTACTCGACCCGCAGCGGGTAGAAGTTCTCGCGTATGTAGAACGAGTACAGCCGCCCCTTCTCCTTCAGGTAGTTGAGGAAGGAGTACGGGGACGTCGGGTCGGCCAGGGTGACCAGGTCCGACATGAACGGGGTCTGCAGGTGGGAGCCGTCGAGGAACATGCCGGCGTGCCACTCGAAGTCCGGCTTGGACTCCAGGAAGACGCCGTTCAGCTCGTCGATGGGCTCGGTGAGGCAGGCGAGGCCGAGGTTGAAGGGGCCCAGTCCGATGCCCACGAAGTCATAGGCGGTGTCAGGGGCTTCAGGAAGCGCGGTCAAGGGACTCTCCCAGGTACTGCTCGGCGTGGCCGGCGATCAGATCGAGGACGGCGGCGATGTCGGAGGTGGTGGTCTCGGGGTTGAGCAGGGTGAACTTCAGGTAGTGGCGCCCGCCCACCTTGGTGCCCGCGACCACCGCGTCACCGGAGGCGAACAGGGCCTTGCGGGCGTAGAGGTTGGCGCGGTCGATCTCGGCGGGGTCGGTGACGGCGGCCGGGACGAAGCGGAAGACCAGGGTGGACAGGCTCGGCTCGACCACGACGTCGAAGCGGGGGTCGGCGGCCAGCAGTCTCCAGCCCTCGGCGGCCAGGTCGCACACCTCGTCGAAGAGCTGCCCGATGCCGTCGGCGCCCATCACGCGCAGCGTCATCCACAGCTTGAGCGCGTCGAAGCGGCGGGTGGTCTGCAGGGACTTGTCCACCTGATTGGGGATACGTTCCTGCACCATGCGGCGCGGGTTGAGGTACTCCGCGTGGTAGGTGGCGTGCCGCAGCGTGGCCGCGTCGCGCACCAGCACGGCCGACGAACTGACCGGCTGGAAGAAGGACTTGTGGTAGTCGACGGTGACGGAGTCGGCGTGCTCGATGCCGTCGATGCGGTCCCGGTGCTTCAGGGAGGCGAGCAGTCCGCAGCCGTAGGCGGCGTCGACGTGCATCCACACGCCGTACTGCGCGCACAGTCCGGCGATCTCCGGCAGCGGGTCGATGGAGCCGAAGTCGGTGGTGCCGGCGGTGGCGACGACGGCCATGGGGACCAGGCCCGCCTCGGCGCAGCGTTCCAGTTCGCGGGCGAGGGCGACGGTCCGCATGCGCTTGTCGTGGTCGACGGGGACCGACACGACGGCGTCGGGGCCGAGGCCGAGCAGTTTCGCGGACTTCTTCACGCTGAAGTGGCTGACCTCGGAGGCGAAGATCCGCAGTTTCGCCAGGTCGTCGGTCTTGGCCTCCTCGCGGGCCAGCAGCAGGGCCTGGAGGTTGGACTGGGTGCCGCCGGAGGTGAACACGCCGTCGGCGGCCGGGCCGAGGCCGATGCGGCCGGTCGTCCAGTCGATGAGTTTCCGCTCGATGAGGGTGCCGCCGGCCGACTGGTCCCAGGTGTCCAGGGAGGAGTTGACGGCGGAGAGCACGGCCTCGCCGAGCACGGCCGGGATGACGACCGGGCAGTTGAGGTGGGCGAGGTAGCGGGGGTGGTGGAAGTAGACGGCGTCCCGGAGGTAGACGTCCTCCAGTTCGTCCAGCGCGGCGGTGGTGTCGTGCAGCGGCCGGTCGAGGTCGATGCCGTCGATGCGGGGGGAGAGCGCGTCGACGGTGACGCCGGTGAACGGCCGTTCGGTGGTGGCGAGTTTGGCCGCCACCCGCTCGACTCCTTCGGTCACGGAGCGGCGGTAGTGCTCCGCGGTGGTGTCGTTGAGCAGGTGCGAGCGCATGTGGGGGTCCTCCGGTGGGGACGATCCGGTGCGGGGAAAAGGCCGGCGGCGTGTTACTTAGGTTAGCCTAACCTAAGTAACACGCCGCGACACCGGACTCCGCCGTGACCGTGATCACTCCCGAGCCGGGAGTGACCGGACGTCACATCCGTTGTCCGCCGCCCTCGTCCGGGCGGTCAGGGGGTCAGCCGACCTTCTTGGCCTTCTCGATGGCCTCGGCGAGGTTGTCGAGGAGCGGCGTGCACTTGTCGTAGGACAGGATCGGCTCGGGGGAGCGGGCGATGACCTGGCCGGCCTTGACCGCGGGGAGCTGCTTCCAGGTCGCCTCGGTGATGTCGGCGGGCTGGATGGTCGAGGCGCGGTCGTCCATGATGATGACGTCGGCCGGGTACTTGTCGACGTTCTCCCAGCTCAGCGTCTCGAACCAGCCACCGGTCGCCTTCTTGGCCTCCTCCGGGGGCTCCACGATGTTCACGCCGAGGGCCTTGAAGTACTCCAGGTCGATGGAGAAGTTCGAGCCGGAGACGTAGAAGACGTCCTGCGCGGCGGAACCGGCCAGCACCCTGATCTCCGGGCGGGCCTTCGCGGCCTTGCGCAGCCGCTCGGCGGCGGCCTCGAACTTCTGCTTCGCCTCGACGACCTTCGTCGCCTTCATGTCGGCGCCCAGCGACTCGGCCAGCTCGGCCATGCGCTGCAGCGGCTTGGGCATCTGGCGGTCGTAGACGGAGACGGCCACGCTCGGGGCGAGCTTGGCGATCTTGTCCTTGGAGGCCTCCGGGACGTACCAGAGCGTCCCGGCCTCGTCGAACGTCGTGGAGATGAGCACCTCGGGCTGGAAGGCCGCGTACTGCTCGACGTTGAAGCTGTCGAACTTGTTGCCGAAGATCGTCAGCTTGCTGACGTCCATGTCGCCGGCCTGGACGTCGGCCTTGCCGTCCGTCGTCTTGGTCGGCCCGAAGACGCCCTTCACCTCGATGCCGTAGTCGAACAGCGCGGCGGCGACACCGGTGAACGCGACGATGTTCGTCGGCACCTCGTCGAGCTTCACGGTGGTGCCGCGGTCGTCCTTGAAGGTCCAGGGGCCGGACTTGGACGCACCGGACCCCGTCGCGTCCGAGCCGCCGCTCTTCGCGTCGTCGTCCCCGCAGGCGGTGAGCACGGCGCCGAGTCCGAGGGCGCCACCGGCGGCGAGCAGTCCCCGACGGGAGAAGCGGGCGGTACTGGCGTTCGACATGGGTGGGTCTGCTTTCGTGCGTGCGGGGCCGATGGCCTGAAACGCGATTAGGTTAGCCTAACCTCAAGAGATTGCTGAAGGCGGCCATCCTTGTGATGTGGGACACGATCCCGGTCGAGCGGAAGATGATCTTCCTGTACTGACTGGCGCCTCGACGGGACTGCGTCAAGGCTGTTCAGGGGGTCGTAGAGGGTTCTTTTCGTTCGTTCGCGGTGTCGAGACGTGTGATCGCCCCGGCCGTGCCGCGCTCATCCTTCACCTCCCCCTCCCTCCTCCTCTTTTCCTTGTGCCGCGTTCGGTGGGCCGGGTGCTGTCCGGATCCTCCGCACCTTGTGGCATGTACCTGATAATCCTGTTCTTGAGGAGTCCCGTTGAATCGCGTTCTGGGGCGGGTGCGCGCCGTCGGCGTTCTCGTCGCGGCCGTCCTGTGCGTCCCCGCCTGTTCCCGGGCGGGGACGCACAGGACGGTACGCGGGGCGCCTCGTCCGGTGACGACCCCAAGACCTGGACGCTGCCGCTGCAGTCCTACATGCCGGACGAGAAGCAGCAGCGGATGCTGACCGAGGCCCGGGCGCTGGTGTCCCGGCCGTTCTCGACCTCCTCGCGGAACTGCACTCCGACGGCATGACGATCGTGCTGATCACCCATGACCCCTCTGTGGCGGCCCGCGGCAACCGCACGGTGGCCATCCGGGACGGCGTCCTCAGCGAGCCCGGCGGCGCCGGTGGACAGGGGGAGCGGTGAAAGGCACCGACCTGCTGGGGCGACTCCGCCGGCCGCGCGGCGGGACCGTACGGCACCGTCCCGTCCCGCCGTCCCGGCTCACCGTGCGCGACCTGCTGGCCGAGGCCCTCGCCGGGGTCCTGCAACGCCCCGCGCGCTCGGGTCCTCACCTCCCTGGGCACCGTCCTCGGGGTGGGCGCCTTCGTCGCCGTCCTCGGCCTGACCGCGACCGCCTCGGCCCAGATCGACGACCGCTTCGACATGCTGAGCGCGACCGAGGTGGTGGTGGAGGACATCGCCCGCGAGCAGAACGAGTTCGTGGACCTCGCCTTCCCCGCCGACGCCGACGCGCGGGTGGGCCGCCTCAACGGCGTCGAGGACGCGGGCGTGTACTGGACCGTCGAACCGGGGGAGGGCGACACCCTGCACTCCGCGCCCGTCGCCCGCGCCTCGTCCGGACGCGCCGTGCAGGTCGTCGCCGCCTCCGCCGGGGCGCTCCGGGCCGCGGGCCCCACCCTGTCCCAGGGCCGGACCTTCGACTCCTGGCACGGCCGGAACCGGCAGCGCGTCGCCGTCGTCCGTGACTGGACGCCGGTGCTCCACCCGGCCGTGGCCGCCGGCGCCCCGGCGATCGGCCTGGGCACGGGGCTGTTCGCCGGGCTGTATCCCGCCTGGCGGGCCAGCCGCATCCAACCGGTCGAGGCACTGCGGCGCTGACCGCGCCGCCCGCGTACGAAGAGGGGCCGTCCCGTCACCGGAACCGGTGACGGGACGACCCCTCGTGCCGTCGGGTCAGTGCGCCCGCTGCTCCCGGTGCAGGCGCTTCGCGCGCTCGCGCCGGGACGGGGCCAGCACGTCCACGGTGACGCCGGCGCCCAGACCGGGCGTGACCTCCTGGACGCGGAACCGGTCGGCGACCTTCCGCACCCGGGCGTCGTCCGGGCCGAGACCGATGTAGAACAGCGACTCGTCGACGGGGTCGTCGTCGCCGCCCCAGCGCACCACGCCCTCGCAGTCGGCGAGGATGTCCCGCACGGTCAGCACCTGCAACGGGAAGAGCGAGCCGCTCGCGCCGGCGCCCGGACGGATCCGCACCGCGGTGCCGGAGGCGAGGTTCGACTCCGGCGCGTCCTTCTTCAGGCCGCCGATCGGCTGCCAGCCCGCGAGGTCGCCGCCGGGAAGCTGCTCGACCTCGTAGTGGTAGCGCCGCACGACGTGGAGCAGGATCGCCTCCACGTCGCCGATCCGGACGTCGACCTCCAGCCCGGTGCCGGACACCGGGCGCGTCCACACGGTGGAGACGTGGTTGGCCTCCTTCTCCAGGGACCAGCCGTTCGCCGACGTGGGCGCCTTCTTCCCCGGCGCCGCCACGGGCCCGGTCGTCGCGCCGTCCCGGGAACCGGCCAGGGCGGTGCCGGGGGTGACGAACCCCGCGGTGACCGCGGCGGTGATCACTCCGGTGGACTTCACCAGGACTCGTCTCGACATGCCGTTCACGCTGCCGCGCCTCTCGGTGTGCACGTCATTGTTCCCTTCTCACGGTGAGTAGATGATGAGCGCCGTGGTCGGCAGGAAGGTGGCCAGGGCGCTGAGCAGCCAGTAGGTGCGGGGTTCGAGCGGACTGCGGCGCCTGAAGGAACGGTTCACGGCGAGCCAGAGCATGACGTACGGGACGACGATGACTGCGACGATCGGCAGCCAGAACACCATGGGGTCGTCGTCCGTCGGTTCGGGACCGCTCGTCCAGCTCGCCGCGAGGAACCACAGCAGCCAGATCGGTATCACGCCCGGGATGCCGAGGAGCACGTTGACACCCAGGGCGACCTGCCACCGTCCGGTCATCGCGTTCTGCCCTCCTTCGTCCGCCGCCGCCACTAGCCGCGCGACAACGCGTTGTACTGCTCCAGGACGTTGTACAGACCCATCAGCTCCCGGCCGTACTGCTCGGCGTCCGGACCGGTGCCGTTGTACTGGCCGAGCACGGCCTCCGTGAGGTGGACGCTGCTGTTCAGGCCGGGCCGGTCGATGCCGAGCAGCTCCGAGTTCCAGATCAGCACGTAGGCGACCGTGCGGACGTTGTACTCCTGGTCGTCGTGGAGCTGGTACCAGACCTTGCGGAGGTCGGCCGAGGAGTTGTAGTCCATCCCCTCGCCGTTGATGATGCCTTCGCCGATGCAGTAGTTGCGGGCCTTGATGGCGGTCGCGGCGAAGATCTGTCCCCAGCCGGTGCTGCAGTCGTCCCTCTCGCCCGCCTTGACCGCCGCGTCGGCGATGAAGTCGAGCGGGTTGAGCTTGCGCAGCTCCCACAGGACCGGCGTCTGGATGAGCGCCTTGCGCATCCGCAGCGACCGGGCCAACGAGGTGAACAGCCAGTCCGCGTCCATCACCGCGTTGAACGCCTCGGTGGTGGAGATGCCGCCGAGGGAGGCCCAGTCCTTGTCGGTCCAGCCGTCGCCGCCGGTCTCCGGGACGCCGATCGACTCCAGGTACGCCTTCACGTCCTGGAGCAGCGGGGCCCGGTAGGCGTCCTTGTCCAGGTCGGTGTCCAGCTCGTTGATGTCGGCGCCCGGGTTGAAGTCGCTCTGGCCGTAGTCCCGTCCGGACACGATGTTGTTGTCGATCTCGATCGAGCCCGAGCCCGAGCCGACCGTGATGGTGGAGATCTGGTCGAACGCCCAGTTGGTGGGCAGCGGGTAACCGAGGTTGCCGGAGAAGCCGCTGGACATGTCGCAGACGAAGCTCGTCACCGCGTAGCCGGCGTCGGAGACGCGCTGGCAGACGTTGCGCGGGCCGTAGATGCCGACGCGGTAGCCGGAGTTCTCGCCGATGGTGCGCATGATGCCGCGGAAGTGCGGGATGACGTAGTCGGTGACCTCGCCGTCCATCGCGTCGTAGTCGACGGCGAAGTAGATGATGGTGCCGGCCTTGAAGCCGTGGTACCTGGCCCACTCGATCGCGCGGAACGCGTCGATGGTGCCCTGGTTGTGGCTGAAGTAGTCCGCGGACCGGCTCCACGTCTGGAAGATCGGGAAGCAGCTGAGCCCGTACTCCTTGATGGTGGCGAGCTCGCCCGGCTGGATCTGCTTCTCCGGCAGACTCGTGGCGGAGGGGTTGAAGAGGTAACGGCCGATGTACCTGTAGCCGGCGTCCTTCAGGGCCTGCGCACGCGCGGGCGTGATCTTGGTGACGCCGTCGCAGGCCGTGCCCTTGCGGGACTGGTCTCCGTAGGAGACGAGCAGTGAGGCCCAGGTCTGGAAGTCGCCCTTGCCGGTCACGGGGAGCTTGCTGAAGGACTGGAAGGTCTCCACGCCGGCCTGCACCGTGGAGGTGAAGTCACCGAAGGGGACGTTCCGCTTGTTCAGGATCATGGCCGCGGTGAAGAGCTGCGCCCAGACGCCGGTGGTGCCGTTCGACACGGTGTGGCTCTTCAGGCCCGACTGGGTGCCCGGTCCGAACACGCCGTTGGCGACGCCGTCCGCCATGCCCAGCTCGTACTGGATCGCGAACAGCATCGACTTGGCCACGTCACGGGAGTGGTAGCCGTCGCAGGGGATGACGTAGAAGTCCTTGCGCAGGATGTACCGGCCGTTCAGCCACTGCTGGATGGAACGGACGGTGTCCGAGCCGTTGCCGACGGTGACGTAGGCGTCCATGTTGAACAGCCCCTTGACCACCTTGGGCCACAGGGAGCTGCCCGGGTAGGTGCCCGAGACGCCCATGTTCTGGTTGAGCTTCACGACCGCGGCCTTGACCCGGTCGTTGTACTGTCCGTCGATCTCGCCGCCGTCGTAGCCCTTGCAGTACAGGGCGGACTGGATGATGCGGCAGAAGTTGGCCGACGGGATGGTCGTCTCGTCGAGCTTGCCGTACAGCTCCCCCAGCTTCCCGAGGGTGGTCGGGCCGAAGGAGTCGGACAGGGCGGTGATGCCCATCTCGTACTGGAGCGCCCGGGTCAGGGCGTACATCACGGGCCAGCCGGTCTGGCCGTTCTCGCTCAGCTTGGATATGCCCAGGGTCGCGCCGTCGTTGTACGTGGTGTTGATGAATCTCTGGGCGCGAAGCACCATCTCGTCAGCCATGGCTCCGTCTTCTCCTGTCGGTCCGGCACGGACGGGCTCTGTGGGGCCCGCTGGTCATGAGGTCGTTCGTGGTCGGTGCGGCTGCGCCGGGTGCGGCCTCGTCCGCCCGGTGGCGAGGGGTGACGGCGCGCGGGGACGTGTGACGGCCGCGGGCGCACGGCCGCCCCGCCCGGCGGCGGTTCCGCCCTTCAGGGGCGCGGGCCGGTGGGGTGTCCGCCACCGGATCGTGGCGCGGCGGCGTGGGGCGGGCCCCCGGGTGTCCGTGTACGCCGCCGCACGGTGGCGTGCGTCGCTGGAAGCTGTCGCGCGGACCGGGCGCCCCCTCGGCTCTGTGCCCGGCACGCCGGTCGCGTGCTCCGTGGCAACCTTCGTGATCTTGCTTTTGCCTTGACGTCCGGTCAAGTCCGCTATGGACGGACTGTGTTGTTCGGGTGGTCGAGGAGGGAGGTTCGTGATGAAACCGTGACCGAAGGGGAATGGGGATGGTGCACAGCCTGGAGGCCGTGTCGGGCGTCACGGGGTGCCACACGGGCGCCCGCACACGCCGACCGGCCCCGCGCCCGGTGGCGTGGGGCCGGTGTCCGCCGGGGTTCGGGCGGGCGGTGGCTCAGCCCGCCAGGCCCAGCTCCCGCGCGATCAGCATCCGCTGGACCTCGCTCGTGCCCTCGCCGATCTCCAGGATCTTGGAGTCGCGCCACATGCGGGCCACCGGGTACTCGTTCATGAAGCCGTACCCGCCGTGGATCTGCGTGGCGTCACGGGCGTTGTCCACGGCCACCGTGGACGAGTACAGCTTCGCCAGCGCCGCCTCCTTCTTGAACGGCTCGCCCGCCACCAGACGGCTGGCCGCGTCCCGCCACGCGAGGCGGGCCGTGTGGGCCTTCATTTCCATGTCCGCGATCTTGAACTGGATCGCCTGGTTGGCGCCGATCGGCCTGCCGAAGGCGTGCCGCTCCTTGGCGTACTTCACCGACTCGTCCACACAGCCCTGCGCCAGCCCCGTGCCCAGCGCCGCGATGGCGATGCGGCCCTCGTCCAGGATGCGCAGGAACTGCGCGTACCCGCGGCCCTCTTCGCCCAGGAGGTTCGCCGCCGGGACGCGCACGTCCTGGAAGGACAGCTCCCGCGTGTCCGAGGCGTTCCAGCCGACCTTCGAGTACGGGGCCGCCACCGTGAAGCCCGGCGTGCCCGACGGGACGATGATCGCCGAGATCAGCGGCCCCCCGTCGGGCTTGCGGCCCGTCACCGCCGTGACCGTGACCAGGCCCGTGATGTCCGTGCCCGAGTTGGTGATGAAGCACTTGGTGCCGTTGATGACCCATTCGCCGGTCGACTCGTCCAGCCGGGCCGTCGTACGGGTCGCGCCCGCGTCGCTGCCGCCGTCCGGCTCCGTCAGGCCGAACGCGCCCAGGATCTCGCCCGAGCACAGCCGGGGCAGCCACGTGCGCTTCTGCTCCTCGGTGCCGAAGAGGTGGACCGGCATCGCGCCGAGCGAGACGCCCGCCTCCAGGGTGATCGCCACCGACGAGTCCACCCGCGCCAGCTCCTCCAGGGCCACGCCGAGCGCGAAGTAGTCGCCGCCCATGCCGCCGTACTCCTCCGGGAACGGCAGCCCGAACAGGCCCATCCGGCCCATCTCCCGCACGATCTCGTACGGGAACTCGTGCCGCTCGTAGAAGTCACCGATCTTCGGCGCCACCACGTCGTGCGCGAACTCCTCCACGGTGCGGCGGAGTTCTTCCAGTTCGGGGGAGAGCTTGTGGTCCATGTCGTTCACTGCTCCTGGTGGGAGAGGGCTCGTACGGTGCGGGACGGGCTGGGTCGGCCCAGGTGGGCGGCCATCCAGACGCTTGTGGCGACCAGACGGCCGAGATCGACTCCGGTGTCGATGCCGAGGCCCCGCAGCATCCACACGAGGTCCTCGGTGGCGAGATTGCCGGTGGCGGACTTCGCGTACGGGCAGCCGCCCAGTCCGCCGGCGGAGGCGTCGACCGTGCTGACGCCCCGCTGGAGCGCGGCCAGCGTGTTGGCCAGGGCCTGGCCGTAGGTGTCGTGGAAGTGCACGGCCAGCGCGGACACCGGGACGTCCGCCTCGCCGAGCGCGGTGAGCAGGGCCGTCACATGGCCCGGGGTCGCCACCCCGATGGTGTCGCCCAGGCTCAGCTCGTCGCAGCCCATGTCCAGCAGGGCCCGGCACACCCTCACCACCTGGGCGACCGGGACCGCGCCCTCCCACGGGTCGCCGAAGCACATCGACAGGTAGCCGCGGACGTGGACGCCTTCCGTCTTCGCCCGCCGCACCACCGGCTCGAACATCGCCAGCGCCTCGTCCACCGTGCGGTTGAGGTTGGCCCTGGCGAAGGACTCCGTGGCGCTGGCGAACACCGCGACCCGCCGGGCACCCAGCGCCAGCGCGCGGTCGAGGCCGCGCTCGTTCGGCACCAGGACCGGCAGCGACACCGGCAGGTCGGACACCGCCGGGTACAGGTCCTCGGCGTCCGCGAGCTGGGGCACCCACTTGGGGTGCACGAAGCTCGTCGCCTCGATGGTGCTCAGACCGGTGCCGGCCAGGCGGCGGACGAACTCCGCCTTGACGGCCGTCGGGACGGTCGCCTTCTCGTTCTGCAGGCCGTCGCGCGCGCCCACCTCGTGGATCCGCACCCGGGCGGGCAGTCCGTCCGCCGGTACGGTCATGGGCAGGCCCAGTTCCGGGGCGTTCATGCCGTCTCCTCCTCCACGGGGGCGATGACCGCCAGCACCTGGTCCATCGCGACCGTCGTGCCCGGGGCCACGTCCAGTTCGGTGACCGTGCCGGCGTGCGGGGCGGAGATGACGTGCTCCATCTTCATCGCCTCCACCACCAGCAGGCTCTGGCCCGCCGCCACCTCGTCGCCGACGGCGACCTTCACCACCGTCACCGTGCCCGGCATCGGCGCGGTCAGCGAGTCGGCGCCCGCCTGACCCGCCCGGGTGAGGGACGCGGCGACCGGGTCGTGGTCGCGCACGTGCCAGGCGTCGCCGTCCCGGCCGAGCCAGGTGCCGTCCGGCAGGGCGGCGAAGGTGTGGGTGACGCCGTCGAGCGCGCAGGTGAACCGGTGCCCGTCCACCGGGCCCGCGGACCCCCGCACCGGGGCGCCGGCGCCCGGCAGCAGCAGTTCCGTCCCGCCGTCCGCCGTGCCGCGCACGCGCACGGTCACCGGGTCGTGGCCCGCCACCCGCAGGTGGTGCGCCGTCCACGCCCGCTCGCCGCCCATCCGCCAGCCGTCGGCGGCGGCGAACGGGTCGGCCCAGCCGGATCCGCCGGCGGGCTGCCGGAGGGCGGCCTGGCGCAGCAGCGCCGCCGCCGCGTACGCCTCCGTCGGCACCTCGTCCGCCACGAGCCCGGCCACCTCGCGCTCGACCAACCCCGTGTCCAGCTCCCCCGACACGACCGCCGGATGCGCGAGCAGCCGCCGCAGGAACCCGGCGTTGGTCGGCACGCCCAGCGTCACCGTCTCCGCCAGCGCCGCCCGGAGCCTGCGCAGCGCCGTCGCCCGGTCGGGGCCATACGCGATCACCTTGGACAGCATCGGGTCGTAGAGGCTGCCGACCTCCGTACCCTCGCTCAGCCCGGAGTCGGTGCGCACGCCGTCGCCCTGCGGCTCGCGCAGCCGCAGCACCGTGCCGCCGGAGGGGAGGAAGCCGCGCGCCGGGTCCTCCGCGCAGACACGGGCCTCGACCGCGTGCCCGGTGAGCCGGATGTCGTCCTGCCCGAACGGCAGCGGCTCGCCCGCCGCCACCCGGAGCTGCCACTCCACCAGGTCCAGCCCTGTGATCAGCTCGGTGACCGGGTGCTCCACCTGGAGGCGGGTGTTCATCTCCATGAAGTAGTACGACGACGGGTCGCCGCCCGGGACGATGAACTCCACCGTGCCCGCGCCCCGGTAGCCGCAGGAGCGGGCCGCCTGGACCGCCGCCTCGCCCATCGAGGCCCGGGTCCCCTCGTCGAGGAGCACGCTGGGCGCCTCCTCGATGATCTTCTGGTGGCGGCGCTGCAGGGAGCACTCGCGCTCGCCCAGGTGGACGACGCCCCCGTGGCCGTCGGCCAGCACCTGGATCTCGATGTGCCGGGGGCGGTCGACCCACCGCTCGACCAGGAGCGTGTCGTCACCGAAGGAGGCGCGGGCCTCGCGCCGTGCGGCGGCGATCTCGTCGGCCAGCGCCGACACGTCCCGCACCAGGCGCATGCCCTTGCCGCCGCCGCCCGCCGACGGCTTCAGCAGCACCGGCACACCGATCTCCCGGGCGGCCTCGGCGAGCTGCCCGTCCGTGAGGCCGCCGCCGCTGGAGCCGGGCACCACCGGCACGCCCGCCGCCCGCACCGTCTCCTTCGCGCGGATCTTGTCGCCCATCAGGGCGATCGCGTCCGCCGGGGGCCCGATGAACACCAGCCCCGCCTCCTCGCACGCCCGCGCGAAGGCGGCGTTCTCGGCGAGGAAGCCGTACCCCGGGTGCACCGCCTGCGCGCCGCTGCGGGCGGCGGCCCGGAGCAGCCGCTCCACCGACAGATAGCTCTCCGAGGCCGGCGCCGGCCCGATCCGTACCGCCGTGTCGGCCTCCCGCACGTGCCGCGCGTCGGCGTCCGCGTCGGAGTACACCGCCACCGAGCGCACGCCCATCGACCGCAGCGTGCGGATGACGCGCACCGCGATCTCGCCCCGGTTGGCCACAAGCACTGTCTCGAACATCGTTGTCCGTCCCCTCACATCCGGAAGACGCCGAACTGAGGGTCACTCAGTGGCGCGTTGGCGCACGCGGTCAGGGCCAGGCCCAGGACCTGCCGGGTGTCCAGCGGGTCGATCACGCCGTCGTCCCAGAGGCGGGCCGTCGCGTAGTAGGCGTTCCCCTGACGCTCGTACTGCGCGCGGATCGGGGCCTTGAAGGCGTCCTCGTCCTCGGCCGGCCACTCCTCGCCGCGCCCCTCCAGCTGGTCCCGCTTCACGGTCGCGAGGACGGAGGCGGCCTGCTCGCCGCCCATCACCGAGATCTTGGCGTTCGGCCACATCCACAGGAACCGGGGGGAATACGCCCGCCCGCACATCGAGTAGTTGCCCGCCCCGTACGACCCGCCGACCACCACCGTCAGCTTCGGTACGCGCGTGCAGGCGACCGCCGTGACCATCTTGGCGCCGTGCTTGGCGATACCGCCCGCCTCGTAGTCCCGGCCCACCATGAAGCCCGAGATGTTCTGCAGGAACACCAGCGGGATGCCGCGCTGGTCGCACAGCTCGATGAAGTGGGCGCCCTTCTGCGCGGACTCGGAGAACAGGATGCCGTTGTTGGCGACGATGCCCACCGGGTGGCCGTGGATCCGGGCGAAACCGGTGACCAGGGTCTGCCCGAACTCCGACTTGAACTCCGCGAAACGGGAGCCGTCCACGACCCGCGCGATGATCTCGCGCACGTCGTACGGCGTGCGGGAGTCGACCGGCACCGCGCCGTACAGTCCCGCCGGGTCCACCTTGGGCTCGACGGCCTGCTCCACCCTCCAGGGCAGGGTCCCCCGCGCGGGGAGCGTGGAGACGATGTTCCGCACGATCCGCAGCGCGTGCGCGTCGTCCTCCGCGAGATGGTCGGTCACGCCCGACACCCGCGAGTGGACCTCACCGCCGCCCAGCTCCTCCGCCGTGACCACCTCACCGGTGGCCGCCTTCACCAGCGGCGGACCGCCGAGGAAGATCGTGCCCTGGCCGCGGACGATCACCGCCTCGTCGCTCATCGCCGGGACGTACGCCCCGCCCGCCGTGCACGAGCCGAGCACCGCCGCGATCTGCGGGATGCCGGCGCCGGACATCCGGGCCTGGTTGTAGAAGATCCGCCCGAAGTGGTCCCGGTCCGGGAACACCTCGTCCTGCATCGGCAGGAAGGCGCCCCCCGAGTCCACCAGGTAGACGCAGGGCAGCCGGTTGTCGAGGGCCACCTCCTGCGCGCGCAGGTGCTTCTTCACCGTCATCGGGTAGTACGTGCCGCCCTTGACGGTGGCGTCGTTGGCCACGACCACGCACTCCCGGCCGCTGACCCGCCCGATCCCGGCGATCACGCCGGCCGCCGGGGCCTGCCCCTCGTACATCCCGTCGGCCGCCAGCGGGGCCAGCTCCAGGAAGGGCGAGCCGGGGTCGAGGAGGGTGTCCACGCGCTCGCGCGGGAGCAGCTTGCCGCGCGCGGTGTGCCGTGCCCGCGCCCGCTCGCCGCCGCCGAGCGCCGCCGCGGCCAGCTTGCCGCGCAGCTCCCCGACGAGGGCGCGGTGCGCCTCCTCGTTGGCCCGAAAGGCCTCCGACGCGGGATCGGCCGCGCTGTGAAGCTCCGGTGCCTCATGCATCCTGCGGGTCCCCTCACCTTGTTAATGAGCGTTAACGCATTTCCTTCAGGTTAACGACCGCTAACCGTGCTGTCTAGAATCGTCTTCATGGCCACCAGAACCGACGCCCCCACCCGCCGTGAGCAGATCCTCAAGGAGGCCGCCCGGCTCTTCGCCGACCGCGGCTTCCACGGCGTCGGGGTCGACGAGATAGGCGCCGCGGTCGGCATCAGCGGCCCCGGGCTCTACCGGCACTTCGCGGGCAAGGACGCGATGCTCGCGGAGCTGCTGGTGGGGATCAGCGGCCAGTTGCTGACCGGTGCGAAACGGCGCCTGAAGGAGGCCGACGGGGTGGCCCCCGAGGCGGTCCTCGACTCGCTGATCGAGGGGCACATCGACTTCGCGCTCGACGACCGCCCCCTCATCACCTTGCACGACCGTGAGCTGGACCGCCTCCGGGACACCGACCGCAAGCTGGTGCGCCAGTTGCAGCGGCAGTACGTCGAGCTGTGGGTCGGGGTGGTGCGCGAGGTGTACCCGGAGCTGGCCGAACCGGCCGCCCGCTCGGCGGTCCACTCGGTGTTCGGCCTGCTCAACTCCACCCCCCACCTGACCCGTCCCGGCTCCCTGCCCGGCCGCGCCGGCACCGCCGAACTGCTGCACCGGATGGCCCGGGGCGCGTTCGCGGCGGCGGGCTCTCCCTGACCCCGGCGGAGTGACGAGCGTTACGGGGCCTCCACTCTGGACGGCTGTGGATACTCGCCGGTACCTTTGATCTGAGCAAGCGCTTAGACATGCCCAGTTTCGGAGGTGGCGGGAAGTGCGCCGTACGGTTTTCAACGAGGATCACGAGGCGTTCCGGGAGACCATCCGCGCCTTCATCGAGGCCGAGGTCGTCCCCGTCTACGACGAGTGGTTCGCGGCGGGCCAGGCACCCCGCGACTTCTACTACAAGCTCGGTGAGCTGGGCATCTTCGGCATCAGCGTGCCCGAGGAGTTCGGCGGCGCGGGCATGGACACCCACAAGTTCGAGGCCGTCCTCTACGAGGAGACCGCCCGCGCGGGCGTCCAGTTCGGAGGCTCCGGCGTCCACGTGCTGCTCGCCCTGCCCTACCTCAAGATGCTCGCCACCGACGAGCAGAAGAAGCGCTACCTGCCGAAGTTCGTCACCGGCGAGGAGATGTGGGCCATCGCGATGACCGAGCCGGGCACCGGCTCCGACCTCGCGGGCATGAAGACCACCGCCAAGCTCAG
Source organism: Streptomyces sp. NPDC014676 (assembly GCF_043084105.1). NCBI lineage: Bacteria > Bacillati > Actinomycetota > Actinomycetes > Kitasatosporales > Streptomycetaceae > Streptomyces > Streptomyces sp. NPDC014676. The sequence goes on from NZ_JBIBZI010000001.1 coordinate 255,290, forward strand.
CGAGGACGGCACGCACTACGTCCTCAACGGCGCCAAGACCTTCATCACCGGCGGCGTCCACGCCGACAAGGTGATCGTCTGCGCCCGCACCGCCGCCCCGACCGCCGAGGACCGCCGCCACGGCATATCCCTCTTCGCCGTCGACACCAAGTCCGAGGGCTACTCGGTGGGCCGCAAGCTCGACAAGCTCGGCCTGAAGACCTCCGACACCGCCGAGCTGGCCTTCGTCGACGTCAAGGTCCCCGTCGAGGACCTGCTCGGCGAGGAGAACAAGGGCTTCTCCTACCTCGGCCACAACCTCGCCTCCGAGCGCTGGGGCATCGCCTTCGGCGCCTACGCGCAGGCCAAGGCCGCCGTCCGGTTCGCCAAGCAGTACGTGCAGGAGCGCACCGTCTTCGGCAAGCCGGTCGCCCACTTCCAGAACACCAAGTTCGAGCTGGCCGCCTGCCAGGCCGAGGTGGACGCCGCCGAGGCCGTCGCCGACCGCGCCACCGAGGCCCTGGACGCCGGCGAGCTCACCCCCGCCGAGGCCGCCAGCGCCAAGCTGTTCTGCACCGAGGTCGCCCACCGCGTCATCGACCGCTGCCTCCAGCTCCACGGCGGCTACGGCTACATGAACGAGTACCCGATCGCCCGCCTGTACGCGGACAACCGCGTCAACCGCATCTACGGCGGCACCAGCGAGATCATGAAGACGATCATCGCCAAGGACATGGGGCTGTAAGGTCCCGGAAATCCCTGCCGTATACAACTGACCCCATGAGTCAGGCACTACAGGAACTCCTCGATCTGCTCGACCTCGAGCAGATCGAGGAGAACATCTTCCGCGGCCACTCCCGCAGCGCCGTCGTCCCCCGCGTCTTCGGCGGGCAGGTCGCGGCGCAGGCACTGGTCGCGGCCGGGCGGACCGTCCCCGAGGACCGGCCCGCCCACTCCCTGCACGCGTACTTCCTGCGCCCCGGTGACCCCGGCGCCCCGATCGTCTACACCGTCGACCGGATCCGCGACGGCCGCTCCTTCACCACCCGGCGGGTGGTCGCGGTCCAGCACGGAAAGCCGATCTTCCACCTCTCCGCGTCCTTCCAGACGTACGAGGAGGGCCTGGACCACCAGGACCCGATGCCGCCGTCCCCCGACCCGGCCACGCTGCCCACGTCGCAGGAGCGCCTGCGCGGGTACGCCCACCTCGACCCCGAGGTCGTGGAGCGCTTCTTGGAGGCCCGCGCCGCCGTCGACCTGCGCTACGTCGACGAGCCGCCCTACGGCCGCTTCGGCGAGCCCCGCGAACCCCACTCCCAGGTGTGGTTCCGCACCAACGGCAAGCTCGCCGACGACCCCCTGCTGCACGTAGTCCTCGCCACGTACGTTTCCGACATGACGCTTCTGGACTCCGTCCTCCTCGCCCACGGACGCGGCGGTTGGGCCGTCGGCGACGTCGTCGGCGCCTCCCTGGACCACGCGATGTGGTTCCACCGCCCGTTCCGCGCCGACGAGTGGCTCCTGTACGACCAGCAGTCCCCGTCGGCCCACGGCGGCCGGGGCCTCGGCCAGGCCCGCATCTACACCCAGGACGGCCGCCTCGCGGTCTCGGTCATCCAGGAGGGCGTGGTCCGGGTCCCGCGCTCCTGAGCCGGCTCCGGGCGCCTTCTTCCTCTCCGTGCCGCACGGGCCGGGCGGCGGTCCGCGTCCCAGCGGACCGTTCCAGGCGGCCGGTATCCGTGCTGGTCAGAGGCCGTTCCAGCGTTCCGGCGTCCCGTGCCGGGCGTTCGATGTGGCGGGTGGGACGGATCACGGCACAAGCTGCGGTCATCCCGGCAGCCCGCCGGCCGATCCACCACGTCACACCATGGAGACCACCATGCGTTCTCGCTTCGCCACCCGCTCCGCCCGCCTCGCCCTGGCCGCCGTCGCCGCGCTCGCCCTGGGCGGCGCCGCCACGGCCACGGCCACCGCCGACAGCGGCGGCTTCACCACCCGGCCCTGCGCGACCAGCGACCTGAACTTCAAGGTCACGTCCGAGACGCAGGCGGGCGGCTACTACCTGATCACCGCCAAGGCCAAGCCCGGCATCGTCTGCCACCTGGAGGGCGTGTTCCCCTCCGCCTCCTTCGGCTCCTCCCCCGACACCGCGGTCTCGCCCGCCGAGCAGAGCGCCGGCGACGACATCGTCCTCGGCGGCTCCACCGCCGCCTACGCCGGCATCAGCCCCAAGACCACCAACAACAACGACGGCATCCAGTTCGACCGGCTCCACCTCTCGGTCGCCGGTGACGAGGAGAACTCCGTCACGCTCCGTCTCCCCGACACCGCCACGGTCGACCGGCCGATCGCCACCAACTGGCACGCCGACGCCGCCGACGCCGTCCCGTTCCTCGGCTGACCCGCGCGTCCACCGGCTGCCCTCGCCGGCCGGGCGTGTTCCCCGCGCCCGGCCGGCGAGGGCGTTCTCACTGAGCCAGCCCGGCCTCCGCCAGCAGGTACGCCGTCATCGGGTCGTAGTGGCGGGGGCTGGTGACGTGGTCGTCGAGAGGGACCGTGACCTGGACGGTGCCCTCCGCCTCGGCGACGAACAGGGCCGGGTCGTTGCAGTCGGCGTAGCCGACGGAGTCGACGCCGTACTGTCCTGCCGCACCCGCCCAGCCGTGATCGGCGACGACCAGGTCCGGCAGCGGGCGGCCCTCGCGCTCCAGGGCGGTCAGGACGGCCTTCATCGGCTCACCGGAATGGGTGTGCCACAGCGTGGCGCCGTGCTCCAGCACCGCCACGTCCGCGAACTGCATCACATACCCCTCGTCCGTCGTCAGCCCGTCCGGGATGACGACGATCTCGCAGCCGACGGCCCGCAGCGCGGCGGCCGTCGCACGGTGCACGTCCAGCAGCCCGCCCGGGTGACCGGTCGCGAACAGCACCCGCTGCTGCCCGTCCGCCGCCTTGCGCAGCCGCCCGGCCATGCGCTCCAGCCCGGCCACGGTCAGCTCCGGGTCGATGGTGTCCTGCCCGTACCGGTACTCGGGATCGTCGTTGACGCCGACCCGCTCCGCCATCACCGCCAGCACGTCCTGCTCGTCGGTCCAGCGGTCGCCGAGCTCCAGACCGAGCCAGAAGTGGCGGTCGCCGTTCGCCAGTTTGCGGTAGTGGGAGAGGTTGTTCTCGCGCGGCGTGGCGACATCGCCCGCGATGCGCGTGGCGACCAGGTGTTCGACGAGTTCGGCGCGGCTGGGTGTCCCGGGTATCGGCATGCCCCCATTGTGGAGCAGCGTCCTGTGGGCGTCCCTGGCGTATCGCGCGCTGGGACGTGCGTCACGTACTCAGCCGGCTCCGTACGGCTACTCAGTCGCTCGGTGCCGCCCGTACGGCTCATGTCCGGCGCAGCGCGAACCACAGCTCCATCCGTACGTCCGGGTCGTCCAGGTCCGCCTCCAGCAGCGCCGCGCAGCGCGCGATGCGCTGCCGCACGGTGTTGCGGTGCACGGACAGTGCCACCGCCGTACGGTCCCAACTGCCGTGCAGGGAGAGCCAGGTGCGCAGGGTGTCGGTGAGGGCGGGAGCGGCCGCTATCGGCGCGAGCAGCGACCGGGCGTGGGCGTCCGCGTCGTGCGACGGGACGAGGTCGGCGAGGGCGGGACGGTCGCCGTGCCGGAACAGCGGGGCGCGGGTGGCGCGGGCCCGGGCCAGGGCGCGGGCGGCCTGGGTGTCGGCGTCCGGCCAGTCGGGCGGGGCGGCGGCGGCGCTGACGCCGAGGGTCCAGCCGGGAAGCGGCTCCACGGGGCGGTCGGCGGGCACCAGGACGCGGACGACCTCGCCGGCCGGGTCGACCAGGGGGGAGCCGAGCGCCGTGCCGAGCGCGGAGGTGGCCAGGGGGTCCGGTGCGGTGTGGCCGTCCGGCCGGGCGTGGACCACGTGCCACCGCTCTCCGCCCAGGAGTGGGGCCACGTCCTGGGGTGGGCTGCCCAGCAGGAGCCGTACGAGGGCGGAGGAGCGGGCCGCGGTGGTGCCGCTCTGCTGCTGGGAGGTGAGGAGGGTGAGCAGGACGGCTGCGACGGAGGCGATGGTGTGGTTGCCCGGGTCGCGTTGCGGCGAGGCCGCACCGAGTACGTATCCGGTGCCGAGGGCGTAGGCGGCGAGGTGGGTGCCGTCGACCGTGTCACTGGCGGAGGTGGGGGTGGGCGCCGCTTGTCGGTGCTTGCCGGGTGCGTGTGTCGTTTGCCGGTGCTCGCCGGGGGTGGGTGTCACTCGCCGGCGTTCGCCGGGTGCCGCCGCGCCCACCCTCTCCCACTCTCGGCTTCGCTCGAGCGGGGGGACCCCCATCGCCCCAGCGGCACGACTGCCCGCGGCTGGGGTGGCATGACTGCCCGTGGCTGCGGCGGTGCGACTGCCCGCGGCTGGGGTGGTGCGGCTGTCCGTGGTTGGGGCGGCTGCGTCGGGGCGTACCACCCTGGCCAGGTCTGCCAGGGACTGCCTCGGCTTCGGGGGCGGGGTGGTTCCCGCGGTGGCCAGTTCGGTGGTGTCCGGGGTGTACAGGACAGCCCAGCCGCCGATCCGTTGGGCCAGTTGGTGGAGGACCGGGCGGACCGGGTCCGGGCGGGACGCCGCGGTGGCGAGGCTCTGCTGGGCCTCCGTGACCCGGCGCAGCTCCGCGAGACGGGCCTGCGCCATGAGCTGCCAGACCGCCCGCGCCACCCCCGAGAACGTGGTCCGCGGCGGCACCTCCAGCAGCGGCAGTCCGTGCATCTCGCACGCCTCCGCCAGCGCCTCCGGCACCGCCTCGTGCACCGGTGCCACGCCGAACCCGAGCGCCGCCCCGCCCGCCGCCACGATCCGGGAGACGTACGCGTCGAAGTACCCCGCCCCCGCCCCCTCCGGGATGTGCACCCCCGCCGACAGCAGCAGCTCCCCGCCCAGCAGGTACGGGTACGGGTCCGCCATCTCCGAGGCGTGCGCCCAGTGCACGACGGTGCCGGGGTCGTCGGGCCCGGCGACCCGGCGCAGTCCGAGGTCCTCGCGTGCCAGGAGCGCGTCCAGGCGCACGGGCGGTGTGGGGGGAACCATGGGGTCCGACATGCTGGACACTTCCTCCATTCCGTGCGGCGGGAATGGAGGAAACGTACACTTCGCAGGTGCTTTCCGCCGCTCTAGGGTCGGGACAGACCGGCAGCCCGCGGGTGCGGGCGGATGCACGAGCCAAGGCGAAGAGCAGGAAAGAAGGCAGTCCCATGAGCAGCAACGAGACGCCCCGCGGCCCCGTCGACTCCTCCCGCGTCCCCCGGTACGCCGGCCCCGCGACCTTCGCCCGGCTGCCCCGCCTGGACGAGGTCGGCCGCGCCGACGTCGCCGTGGTGGGCGTACCGTTCGACTCGGGCGTCTCCTACCGGCCGGGCGCCCGCTTCGGCGGCAACGCCATCCGTGAGGCGTCCCGGCTGCTGCGCCCCTACAACCCGGCGCAGGACGCCTCCCCCTTCGCCCTCGCCCAGGTCGCGGACGGCGGCGACATCGCCGTGAACCCCTTCAACATCAACGAGGCCGTGGAGACGGTCGAGGCCGCCGCCGACGACCTCCTCGGCACCGGCGCCCGCCTGATGACCCTCGGCGGCGACCACACCATCGCCCTGCCGCTGCTCCGCTCCGTCGCCAAGAGGCACGGCCCGGTCGCCCTGCTCCACTTCGACGCCCACCTCGACACCTGGGACACCTACTTCGGCGCCGAGTACACCCACGGCACCCCGTTCCGCCGCGCGGTGGAGGAGGGCATCCTCGACACCTCCGCCCTCTCCCACGTCGGCACCCGCGGCCCGCTCTACGGCAAGCAGGACCTCACCGACGACGAGAAGATGGGCTTCGGCATCGTCACCTCCGCGGACGTCTACCGCCGGGGCGCCGACGAGGTCGCCGACCAGCTCCGCCAGCGCATCGGCGACCGCCCGCTGTACATCTCCATCGACATCGACTGCCTGGACCCGGCCCACGCCCCCGGCACCGGCACCCCCGAGGCCGGCGGCATGACCTCCCGCGAGCTCCTGGAGATCCTGCGCGGACTGGCCTCCTGCAACCTGGTCTCGGCGGACGTCGTCGAGGTGGCCCCCGCGTACGATCACGCCGAGATCACCTCGGTCGCCGCGTCCCACACGGCGTACGAGCTGACCACGATCATGTCCCGTCAGATCGCGGAGGCCCGCGCGCAGTGACCCACGACCACGACCTGGTGCTCCGCCCGACCGCCGCGCAGACGGAGGCCGCGCTGAATCCTCCCCCCGGCCGCAACGGCGGAGACCTGGTCGTGGAGACCCTGGCCGGGCTCGGCGCGACCACCGCCTTCGGCCTGCCCGGCCAGCACGCCCTCGGCGTGTTCGACGCCCTGCGCCGCTCCGACCTGCGGTACATCGGCCTGCGGGTGGAGAACAACGCCGGGTTCGCGGCGGACGCGTACGGCCGGATCACCGGCGAGGCCGCCCCGCTGCTGCTGTCGACCGGTCCGGGAGCCCTCACCTCGCTGGCCGCGCTCCAGGAGGCGGCGGCCGCCTCGGCGCCGGTGCTGGCGATCTGCAGCCAGGTCCCGACGGCCGGGCTGGGCGGTGGCCGCCACGGCTACCTGCACGAACTCCCCGACCAGTCGGCCTCGTTCCGCGGCGTGGTGAAGTCCGTCCACACGGTCCGTACGCAGTCCCAGATCCCGTCCGCGATCGCCGAGGCCTGGAAGTCGGCGCTGACCGTCCCGCACGGCCCTGTGTGGGTGGAGATCCCGCAGGACGTCCTGCTCGCGGAGACCGCCCTGCCGGTGGTGACGGCGATGGACGCCACCCCCGACGAGTTGCCCCCGCGCCCCGAACTCACCGCGCTCGCCGCCCACCTGCTGGCGAACGCCGCCCGTCCCGCGATCATCGCGGGTGGGGGAGTGGTCCGCTCGGACGCCTCCGGCAAGCTGAGGCAGCTCGCCGAGCGCGTCCAGGCCCCCGTCGTCACCACCCCCGGCGGCAAGGGCGCCTTCCCCTGGACGCACCCGCTGTCGCTGCAGTCCTGGCTGGAGGACCGCCACACCACCGACTTCCTTCAGGACGCGGACGTCCTGCTGGTCGTCGGCTCCGGCCTCGGCGAACTCTCCTCCAACTACCACACGTTCGAGCCGCGCGGCCGGGTCGTCCAGATCGAGGCCGACCTCGGCAAACTGGAGTCCAACCACCCGGCCCTCGGCATCCACGCCGACGCCCGCCTCGCCCTCCAGGCGCTGCTGGAGACGGTGGAGGCCCGCGAGGACGCGACCGCGCCCGAGCGCGTACGGGGAGTGCTGGACCGCGTCCGCGAGCGCCTCGCCGCCCAGGGACTCGCCCTGGAACAGCAGGTGCTGACGGCGGTCCGCCGCGCCCTGCCCACCGGCTCGCCGTCCTTCTGGGACATGACGATCCTGACGTACTGGGCCTGGTCCGCCTTCGACGCCATGGGCCCCAACCACCTGCACTCCGCCCAGGGCGCCGGTGGCCTGGGCTACGGCTTCCCGGCCGCCCTGGGCGCGGCGGTCGCCGACCCCACCCGTCCGGTGCTGGCGGTCTCGGGTGACGGCGGCGCCTTGTATTCCGTCGCCGAACTGGCCACCGCCCGCCAGTACGACCTCGACGTCACCTGGCTGATCGTCGACGACGGCGGCTACGGCATCCTGCGCGAGTACATGACCGACGCCTTCGGCGAACCCACGGCGACGGAACTGACCCGCCCCGACTACGTGGCCCTGGCGGAGTCCTTCGGCGTACCGGGCCTGCGGACCAGCCCCGAGACCCTGGAACAGGACCTCGCCGAGGCGCTGTCGACGCCCGGGCCCCGGGTGGTCGTGCTCCCGGCGGTCCTGCGGATGTTCGCGCCGACGCACCTGGGCTGAATCCGGCGGGTCAGCAGCCGCCCGGGCCCACCCCGTCGATCCGTCCGCCGAAGTCGCCGAGGTAGCGGGAGCGCCAGTCGCCGTTGAAGACGTCCCGCTTCTCGACCGGCTGCCAGTTCACGAAGCAGGCCCGGGTGCTCGCGACGACCGAGCCGACGTGGTCGTGGAGACGGGGCGGCATGTCGCGGTAGCCGCTGCGCGCGGTCCACTCCCAGTAGTCGCCGTCGAAGCCCTCCTTGCTCCAGAAGCACACGGACCCGTCGGGACAGGACGGGGGCGCGGCCGGCGCGGCGGACGCCGTGTGGGCGGGCAGCAGGAGCGCGGTCAGGGCGAGGACGGCGGCGAGGGACCAGGAACGAGTCTTCACGGCACTCTCCGGTGAGGTGTCGGGGACGGATCGCCCCGGCGGACGTGCCGGGGCGGTTCCATGCTCACGGCAGGGCGGGCCGGACCTGCCCGGTCCGCCGCCCACACCACCGGATGGAGCGAACCGGAAGCTCGGCGGCGTGGCCCCCGTCGGACACCGGGCCCGCACGCGCGGGGCGTGCGCGCCCGGTGACGCCGGATCGGTCCGGCGCACTCCGGGCGGCCGTCTTCCCCCTGCGCGCCGGGCCTCGTACGGAGGCGTTCCGCGCACCGTCTCCGCGCTCGATCCCGGGGCGAAGGACGAACCGGGTTTCTTCGAGGCGGACTTCGTCCCCGGAGGGGCCGCCGGACGTACGGGTCCGAGGTGGGCGGGAGCCGCGTCGAGGCCCTGGAGCAGGACCTCACGAAGGCCCTGACGACACCGGGCCCCGGGTGGTCGTGCTCCCGGAGGTCCCGCGGAGGTCCGCGCCGACGCCCGGGACCCGAACCCTTGCGCCGGGAGCGGTCCAGGGATCTAGGATCGGGAGCCGGCCGTAGGGGGGACCGTGGATCCGGAGATCGCCGCACTGGCAGGGACGGCGGGCACGACCGTCGTCACGTTGATGGTGACGAACGCCTGGGAATCGGCGAGGGAGGGCATGGTCGCCCTGTGGCGCCGTTTCCAGCCCGCCAGAGCCGAGAGCGTCGGTGAGGAGCTGGAAGCAGGCCGCGAGGAGCTGCTCCTCGCGCGCCGGGCCGGTGACGACGAAGCCGAGGCCGAGCTGACCGCCGAATGGCAGGGCCGCGTACGACGGTTCCTGCTCGCCCAGCCGGAGGCCGCCGACGAACTGCGGCGCATCCTGGACGAGTTGAACCCTTCGCTTCCGGAGGAGCCGGAGACGCGGCGGGTCCACCTGCAGGCCCGCGCGTCGGGCAGCGCCCGGATCTACCAGGCCGGACGCGACCAGCACATCACCGAACGATGAGCGTGCCGGGGTCGATGGAGGGACGCGCGTCGGGCAGCGCCCGGATCTACCAGACCGGTGGCGACCAGTACATCGAAGAACACGTCCACCACTACGCCCCGGGTTCGGCCCCGCTGTTCGGGCACCCGTGGGCGGGCCCGGCCGAACCCCGGCGGGCCGCTCCCGACTCCGTCCGCATGCCCCTGGTCGGTCGCGCGCCCGGCATCCTGCGGGACCGCACCGACACCATGGAGCGCTTACGGGCGGCCGTGGCCGGACCCGGCGGCGGTATCCAGGTCCTGCACGGAATGGGCGGCTGCGGCAAGACGGCCGTCGCCCACACCCTGTTCACCGAGGCCGTACGGGACCACGGCCGCGTCGGTCTGTGGGTCAACGCCTCCGAACGGGTGTCGCTGCGCGCCGGCATGCTCGCCGTCGCCGGTGACCGCGGTGCCACCGACGGCGAACTGGCCGCCGCGGCCGGCGGCCAACGCGCCGCGGCCGACCTGGTCTGGCACTATCTGGACCGCTCGACGGAACCCTGGCTACTGGTCCTCGACAACGCCGACGACCCCGGCATCCTGGAGGAAGGCGCCTGGTTGCGTCCGAGCCCTTCGGGGACGGTGCTGGTGACCACCCGCCACGCGGCCTCCCCGCTGTGGCGCACCCCGGAGGTGAGCAGCCACCGGCTCGGTGTGCTCCCCCTGGAGGACGCGACCCTGGTCCTGCGTGATCTGGCTCCGGACGCGGGTACCCGGGAGTCCGCGCGGAAGGTCGCCCGGCGCCTGGGCTGCCTGCCCCTGGCACTGACTCTGGCCGGGGCACATCTGGCCCACCAGCTGCTGGAGTCGTGGTCCATGGACGAGTACGACCGGAAACTGAGCGAGGAGTCGACGGCCCTGGTCGACCGTGGGGCGTCGGCGACCGGCGACGGCGGACAGTCCCGCCGCCTCGTGGGCCGCACGTGGCAGCTGTCGCTGGACACCCTGGCGGCGGGCGGCCTGCCGGAGGCGACGGCCCTGTTGCGGCTGCTGTCCTTCTGGGCGGCGGATCCCGTCCCGCTGTCGCTGCTGATGCCGGCGGCACAGGGCAGGGTCGACGGCCTTGAACACCTCGATCCGCCGCTGACCGCCGACCGGGTCGAACCGGCCCTGCGCGCGCTCCTCGACCACTCGCTGGCCGACCTGGTCGAGACGGACGGGCATCGCTGCGTGAAGGCCCACGGGGTTCTGCTGGACAGCGTCGCCGCAGGCGTGTCCGACGCGCAGCGCGAGCTTCTGGCGGGAGTGGCGGGCCGGCTGCTGCGGGCGGCACTGCCGCCGGAGGGTGCCGCGTCGCCGCAGGCCCGCTCCCAGGTGCGGCTCCTGGCGCCGCACGCGACCGGTCTGCTGCACCGGTCCCACCGCCACGGCCTGGTGACGGCGGAATCCGTACGGATCGTGGCGCGTGTCGCACGACTGGTGTACGAGGCGGGGGACTGGACCGCCGCGCTGGCCCTGGCCGCCACCGCCGCGAAGACGGCCGCGGAGCACCTGGGGGACGAGAACCCGGCCACCATCGAGGCCCGGTCGGGTCAGGGGCCCATCCTGTTCAGGCTCGGCCGGTACGCCGAAGCCGCCGGCCTCCTGCGGCCGGTCCACCAGGACGCGCTGCGCACGTTCGGACCCCATGACGCGCGCACCCTGGACGCGGCCTACGAACTGCAGCGGGTGCTGCACCGCCTGGGCGACCTGGCACCAGCCCGTACGCTGCTGGAGGCAGTCCTGGACGGTCGCCGCCACGCGCTCGGCGAGAACCACGTCGCCACCCTCAAGACCCGCTGCGAGATGCTGGAACTCCGCCTCGCACAGGACGAGTTCGACGGTTACACGGCGGCGGCCGAGGAACTGGCGGGGGACTGCGAACGCCGTCTCGGCCCCGACCACCTGGTGACCGTGTGGGCGCGTGACGCACTGGCGCGGGGACTCCTGCGCTCCGGCCGGGGCGCCGAGGCCGAGGACCTCTTCCGCCGGGTGCTCGCCGGACAGCGGGCCGGATACGGGGACGACCACCCCCTGGTCCTCGGGGTGCTCATCCAGCTCAGCCGCGCCCAGTACGCGCAGGGCAAGCGGGAGCAGGCCGCCGACAGCGCGCGAGAGGTGGCCGAGCAGCGGGCCGGGATCCTGGGCGAGGACCACCCCGAGACCGTCGCGGCCCGCGCCTGGTACGCCGAGGTCCGCGCGGAGCCGCCCGCGCAGGGGTGACACGGTGTTCCCAAAATGTTGATCATTCGATCGGCTACGGAGGCGATCCGGTGAACGGTATGTTCTCCGAGGCCTCAGGCTTCCCGGCCAGGTCGCTGTCGTACGCGGCGACTACCCTGAGCACGGAGAGGAGGGCAGCTTGCTACTGAGATTCCGCGTCGCGAACGTGCGGTCCCTGCGAGACGAACAGGAGCTGTCCTTCGTCGCGCCCGGCGACGGACAGGACGCATCGGCGAACCCGGTGGATCTCGTGGGCGGCGGATCCCTTTCCGTGCTCCCGCTGATCGGCGTTTTCGGGGCCAACGCCTCCGGCAAGTCCAACGTGCTGACCGCGATGACCGACATGCGCAACGCGGTCCTCGACTCCTACGCGCACTGGGCCTCTTACGACGGCATCCCGCGCCAGGTCTTCTCCCTGGACCCCAAGAGCGGGAGCGAACCCTCCTTCTTCGAGGTCGACGTCGTCATCGACGGGGTCCGCTGGACGTACGGCTTCGAGCTCGGAGCCACCCGTGTCGAGTCCGAATGGCTGCACAGCTACCCGCGCGGTCGCCGTCAGGAATGGCTCGACCGCGATGCCTCCCGGACGGATGTCTTCAAGTGGCCCGGTGGACGTGTCAAGGACCGGGCCCAGCTCGTACGCCGCACCCGGCCGAACGCCCTGCTGCTCTCCACGGCCGGCACGGACAACCACCCGCAGCTCTCCCCGCTGTTCCACTGGTTCCGCCGCAACTTCTGGATGATCAGCCCGGAGGTCGAGCGGGACGAGCGCGCGCGGTACACCACGAAGGAACTGTCCGGTCCGAGGGCCACCAGGATCCAGGAGCTGCTGAGGGTCGCCGACCTCGGCATCACCGGAGCGACGGTCGTCCGGGACGGTCCGGGCCGGGACACGGTGAAGCTGACGCACCACTCGGCCGCCGGGGACGTGTCCTTCGACTGGCAGGAGGAGTCCTACGGCACCCGGTCCTGGTTCGCCCTCCTGGGCCCCCTGCTCCTCGCCCTCGACGAGGGCGCGGTCCTCCTCGTCGACGAACTCGACGCCAGCCTGCACTCCCGTTTCGCGGCCGAGGTCGTCCGGCTCTTCCACGACCCGTACGCGAACCCCAAGGGCGCCCAGCTGGTCTTCACGTCGCACGACGCGACCGTGCTCACCACTCCGAGCGGTGAGCGGCTCCTCGACCCGGCGCAGGTGTGGCTGACGGAGAAGGACAAGGACGGGGCGACCGAGCTGTACCCGCTCACCGATGCGGAGCCGGGCGAGGACGAGGACCTCACGCAGTCCTATCTCGCGGGGACCTTCGGCGGGGTTCCGGCTCTCCTGGAAGGACAGATCGCGCGACGGCTGCTGGTGGCGCGCGAGGCCGGCACGTACGACGGGACGGGCGAACGAGCGGACGGGACGGGGCGCGACTGATGGGGCGGGCGCAGAAGGGCAGGGACTCGTGGGAGCGTCCGGCCCGGCGGGGCGGACAGCGCAAGCGCCAGGTCTTCATCTTCACCGAGGACAAGGTGACCGAGCCCTCGTATCTCGACATCCTCAAGGACCAGGACGTCCCGCTCGCCGACGAGGTCCCGGTGGAGATGCACATCGCCAACCGCAAGGCGGACAGCGGGCGCAAGCCGCTCGACCTCGTCGAGCAGGCGATCAGGCTGAAGCGCGAAGAGGACCGCAAGGCGAAGCGGGCGAAGCTGGAGGAGAAGTACCTGCCTCAGGTCTGGTGCCTCTTCGACCACGACAACTACACGTACGTCCGCGACGCACTGGACCAGGCGGACGCGGCGGGCATCGGGGTCGCCTTCTCGCATCCGTGCTTCGAGGTGTGGCGCCTCGCCCACTACAAGCCGGTCAGCGGCTCGTTCGCCGGGGTGTGCGACGGGGCGGCCGGGCGGCTCCCGTTCCAGCGGGGCTCCCAGGACGCCAAGACCCCCAAGATCGTCCTGCCGCACCAGGTCCTGGGCCGCAGGGGGGCCGGGCGGCGCTGGTCGACTGGTACTGCCGGGCCGGCCGGAACTGGACGGGACAGCGGCTTCAGCCCTGGGCGGCCCGCATGGGGGTGACCGAGCCGGATCTCGACGTGCGGGACCTGGGAGACCGATGGGGTTCGTACCGGCCGCCGCAGGCCGGAGCGGATGCCAAGGGTCTGATGAGTCTCGGGTGGCCGCTCTTCCAGCTGCCCATGCATCTGATCGACTACGTCATCGCCCATGAACTGGCCCACGTGAAGGTGTCCGGGCACCGGGAGGACTTCTGGCGGCTGCTGCGGACCGCGCTGCCCGAGTACGAGGGGCGGCGCGCGGACCTCGACGAGCTGGGGCGGCGGCTCTGGATGGGTGATGTCCGGTGAGCCGGGCCGGACTCCCTTTTCCAGAAAGGGAGTCCGGCCGCGGTGAGGCCTACCAGATCGCCTCGACCCACTCCGGGTGGTCGATGAACGGGTTCCGGTTGCCCTGGTAGTTCGTGTAGATGAGCTGGTTGCGGCGCTCCTCGAAGGCGTCCGGCGGGTCCTCGTCGTTCCAGGCTTTCAGGACCGAGAGCCGGCCGTGGTACGGCACGCTGCCGTTGGTGACGGTGTCGTTGGGCTCCAGGTCGGGCCAGCCGTCGGTGCCCTCGTAACGGACGGCCATGTAGAGGATCATGCGGGCCACGTCGCCCTTGACGGCGTCGCGGGGCTCGAAGGAGTTGGAGTCGGTCAGGCTGCCGCCGGAGTTGGTGAAGCCGCTGCCGCCGTTGTCGAAGTCCTTGTTGCCGCGGATGCTGTTCACCTGCACGTCCTCGGGGCGCAGATGGTGCAGGTCGGTGCCGGGGCCGGCGGAGGTGCCGAAGTCGCCGTGGGACTGCGCCCACACGTGCTCGCGGTTCCAGTTGCCGGTGCTGCCGCCGTTGAGCGACTTGCTGCGGGAGATGCCCGAGTACAGCAGCTTCACGTTGTTGCTGTTGCCCGGATCCTGGTCGGTGACCTTCAGCGCCTCCCAGACGGCGGAGTACGACAGCTTCGTCTGGGGGCTGATGATGGTGTGCAGCGCGCTCTTGAGGTTCGTACCGGTCTTGCCGACGGCGTTCTTGTAGTACGTGCTGTCGTAAGCGGTCGTCGTGGCCGCGGCGGGGGTCGCGGTGAGGGCGGGGGCGCTGAGCCCGACCAGGACGGCCGAGGTGGCCAGGGCGAGGCTCTTCCAGCGGCGGCGTATGGGTGTCACGGGCATGGGGGCGTCCGATCTACGCGAGTTGATTGAGCGGCCGAACGGAAGAGTGACATGGACATGTATGCGTGGGGGTGAAGAAGAGGTGTCGGTCGTGTGTCGGTAGGCGGTGACCGGCCGTCACCCGGCCGTCCTACGGTGGCGGCATGCGCCTGAGAACCCTCCTCGCCACCACCACCGCCGCTCTCGCCGCCGCGACCTGCCTGACCGCCGCCGGACCCGCCGGCGCCCAGCAGCACGGGACGCGCCACGCCTGCTCCACGTCCGTCTCCGTCGACCGCTTCTCCGACGCGCTCGACAAGACGACGTACGACGGCACCTACGTCGGCAACCTCTCCGCCCTCGCCCCGGACCGGCACCGCACGGTCGCCGCCCTCTCCGACCGGTCCGCCCTGTTCCGGCTGGACGCCCGCACCCTGCGGCCCGAGGGCGTGATCCCGCTCGCCGACGAGAGCGGGGCCGCGCTCGACTCCGAGGGACTGGTCGTCGACCGGGACGGCACGTATCTCGTCTCCTCCGAGACCGAGCCCACCGTGCGCCGCTACTCCCGTGACGGGAAGATCCTCGACCGGCTCTCCGTACCCGAGGAGCTCAGCACCCGCGCCCGCGCCAACGGCAGCTTCGAGGGCCTGACCCTCCTCCCCGGCGGCCGCACGCTGGTCGCGTCGATGGAGTACGCCCTCACCGGCGACCCCGCCGACCAGGTCCGTCTCCAGACCTGGCGGCGCACGGCCCACGGTGACTTCCGGCCCGGTGCCCAGTACACGTACACGACCGACCGGGGGCTCGGGGTCACCGAGATCACCGCCACCCCCGACGGACGGCTGCTCGTCCTGGAACGCGGCTTCACCTCCGGCGTCGGCAACACCGTCCGCCTCTACCTGGCCGACCGGCACGGCACCGCGTACGACAAGACCCTGCTCGCCGACCTCGCCGACTGCCCCACCCTCGGCGCCACCGCCAAACAGCCCCAGCCCAACCCGCTCCTCGACAACATCGAGGGCATGGTGGTCACGGGCCGCGACCACGGCCGGCTGAAGGTGCTCCTGGTCAGCGACGACAACCAGAACGAGAACCAGATCACCCGCCTCTACGCTCTCCGCGTACGCCTCTGAATGTTGCGGAGGGATGAAATCCGCTGCTGACCGCGTTGGTGCCTTCCGGTAGATCAGGACGATCGGAGGGCACCCGCGTGACACCGCAACGGGGATGGGCACGGCGACTGGCCGCATACGCGTGGCGGCATCCCAAGGACGTCGTCCTCGCGCTGGGCTCCTCCCTCGGCGGCATGGCCGTCATGGCGCTGGTCCCACTGATCACCAAGGTGATCATCGACGACGTCATCGGCGAGAAGACCAGGTCCATGGCGACCTGGGCCGGACTGCTCGTCGGGGCCGCGCTCGCCGTCTACGTCCTCACCTACATCCGCCGCTACTACGGCGGCCGGCTCGCCCTCGACGTCCAGCACGACCTGCGCACCGAGATGTACGGGACGATCACCCGGCTCGACGGCAGACGCCAGGACGAGCTGTCCACCGGGCAGGTCGTCGGACGCGCCACCAGCGACCTCCAGCTCATCCAGAGCCTGCTCTTCATGCTGCCGATGACCATCGGCAACCTCCTGCTGTTCCTGATCTCCCTGGTGATCATGGCGTGGCTGTCGCTGCCGCTCACCGCCGTCGCCCTCGCCGTCGCCCCCGCCCTGTGGTGGATCGCCAAACGCAGCCGCACCCGGCTGCACCCCTCCACCTGGTACGCCCAGGCACAGGCGGGAGCCGTGGCCGGGGTGGTCGACGGCGCGGTCAGCGGCGTACGCGTGGTGAAGGGCTTCGGACAGGAGGAGCAGGAGACCGGCAAGCTGCGCGAGGTCGGACGGCGGCTGTACGCCGGGCGGCTGCGCACCATCCGGCTGAACTCCCGGTACACCCCGGCCCTCCAGGCCGTACCCGCCCTCGGCCAGGTGGCGATGCTGGCCCTCGGCGGCTGGCTCGCCGTACGCGGGCACATCACGCTCGGCACGTTCGTCGCCTTCTCCACCTACCTGGCCCAGCTCGTCGGTCCGGTCCGGATGCTCGCCATGGTCCTCACCGTCGGCCAGCAGGCCCGCGCCGGCACCGAACGCGTCCTGGAGCTGATCGACACCGAGCCGTCCCTGACCGACGGCACCAGGGAACTGCCCGCCGACGCCCCGGCGACCGTCGAGTTCGACGGCGTCTCCTTCGGCTACGACCCCGACCGGCCGGTCCTGGACGGCCTCTCCTTCGAGATCCGCCCCGGGGAGACCCTCGCCGTCGTCGGCGCCTCCGGCTCCGGCAAGTCCACCGTCTCCCTGCTCCTGCCGCGCTTCTACGACGTCACCCACGGCGCCGTACTCGTCGGCGGCCACGACGTGCGCGAGCTGACCACCGAGTCCCTGCGGGCCGCGATCGGACTGGTCCCCGAGGACTCCTTCCTCTTCTCCGACACCGTGCGCAACAACATCGCGTACGGCCGCCCGGACGCCACCGACGAGCAGATCACCGCCGCCGCCCGCGCCGCCCAGGCCGACCGGTTCATCGACGAGCTGCCCGACGGCTACGACACCACCGTCGGCGAGCACGGCCTGACCCTCTCCGGCGGCCAGCGCCAGCGCGTCGCCCTCGCCCGCGCCATCCTCACCGACCCGCGCCTGCTGGTCCTGGACGACGCCACCTCCGCCGTGGACGCCCGCGTCGAACACGAGATCCACGAGGCGCTCAAGGGCGTCATGCGGGGCCGTACGACACTGCTGATCGCCCACCGCCGCTCCACCCTCAACCTCGCCGACCGCATCGCCGTCCTCGACGGCGGCCGGCTCGCCGACATCGGCACCCACGACGAGCTCCAGCGGCGCTCCGCCCTCTACCGCAGGCTGCTCACCGACCCCGACGAGCTGGGCGCCGTCTCCCCGGGCCACACCCCGCCCGCCGGACCGCGGGAGGAGGACACCTCGGTCCGCGCCGAGCTGGACGCCGAGTTCGACGCCGAACGCGGGGTCACCCCCCGGCTGTGGACCGGCGACCGCGAACCCAAGGACACCGCGCTGGCCGGCACCCCGGCCACCCCGGAACTCCTCGCCCAGGTCGAGGCGCTGCCCCCGGCGGACGACGTCCCCGACGTCGACGAGGAACAGGCCGTCCGGCCCGAGGACTCCTACGGTCTGCGCCGCCTCCTGCGCGGCTTCCGCACCCCTCTCCTCATCAGCCTCGGCCTGGTCGCCGTGGACGCCGGGATGGGCCTGCTGCTGCCGGTGCTGATCCGGCACGGCATCGACCAGGGCGTCACGCAGGCCGCACTCGGCGCGGTCTGGGCGGCCTCCCTGCTGGCCCTGCTCACCGTGGCCGTCCAGTGGGCGGCGCAGATCGGCGAGACCCGGATGACGGGACGCACCGGCGAACGCGTCCTCTACGCGCTGCGGCTGAAGATCTTCGCCCAGCTCCAGCGGCTCGGCCTCGACTACTACGAGCGCGAGCTGACCGGCCGGATCATGACCCGGATGACGACGGACGTCGACGCGCTGTCGACGTTCCTGCAGACGGGCCTCGTCACCGCGTTCGTCTCGGTGGTCACCTTCTTCGGCATCATGGCCGCCCTGCTGGTCCTCGACGTCGGGCTCGCCCTCGTCGTCTTCGCCACCCTGCCCCCGCTGATCGTCGGCACGTACTTCTTCCGCCGGGCCAGCGTGAAGGCGTACGAGCTGGCGCGGGAACGGGTGTCGGCGGTCAACGCCGACCTGCAGGAGTCGGTGGCGGGGCTGCGGATCGTGCAGGCGTTCCGCCGCGAGCGGGACGGTGGACGCCGGTTCGCCGAGCGCAGTGCCGACTACCGCGAGGCGCGGATACGGGGCCAGTGGCTGATCTCGGTGTACTTCCCGTTCGTGCAGTTCCTGTCCTCGGCCGCGGCCGCGGCCGTACTGGTCGTGGGCGGGGGCCGGGTCGACGACGGGACGCTGGCGATCGGCTCGCTGGTCGCCTACCTGCTCTACATCGACCTCTTCTTCGCGCCGGTGCAGCAGCTCTCCCAGGTCTTCGACGGCTACCAGCAGGCGTCCGTCTCACTGGGCCGCATCCAGGAACTGCTGCGGGAGCCGGCCTCCACGGGGACCGCCGTGAAACCGCTCGACGTACCGTCCCTGCGCGGCGAGATCGCCTTCGAGGACGTGCGCTTCGCCTACGGCGACGACGAGGAGGCCCTCGACGGCATCGACCTCACCATCCCGGCCGGGCAGACCGTCGCCTTCGTCGGCGAGACCGGCGCAGGGAAGTCCACCCTGGTCAAACTGGTCGCCCGGTTCTACGACCCGACCGGCGGGCGGGTCACCGTCGACGGCACCGACCTGAGGGACCTGGACATCACCGCCTACCGGCACCGGCTCGGCGTCGTACCGCAGGAGGCGTACCTCTTCCCCGGCACCGTCCGCGACGCCATCGCCTACGGCCGCCCGGACGCCACCGACGCCGAGGTGGAGGCGGCGGCCCGCGCGGTCGGCGCGCACGAGATGATCGCCACCCTGGACGGCGGCTACCTCCACGAGGTCGCCGAACGCGGCCGCAACCTGTCCGCCGGGCAGCGCCAGCTCATCGCGCTCGCCCGCGCCGAACTCGTCGATCCGGACGTGCTGCTGCTCGACGAGGCGACGGCCGCGCTCGACCTGGCCACCGAGGCGCAGGTCAACCAGGCGACCGACCGCCTGGCAGGACGTCGTACGACACTGGTCGTCGCCCACCGCCTGACCACCGCCGCCCGCGCCGACCGGGTGATCGTGATGGACCACGGCCGGGTCGCGGAGGACGGCACGCACGACGAACTGCTGCGGCGTGGCGGCATGTACGCCACGCTGTGGCGGACGTTCGTCGGGGAGGACGTGCCGGCGCCGGCATGAGGAGCGGCCCCGCCCCCATGGGGCGGGCGCGCGCAACCATCCGACCTACGTCATGCGTCCGTACACGCGTACGCCGCCTGGCGCGGCAGCCGCGGTACGGGAGGACGACTGTGGGCAGTGGAGCGATACGCCGGCGACTCGCGCTCGGCCTGGCGGTGCTGACCACCTCGGGACTGCTCGCCGTCGCCGCGCCGAAGGACGCGCACGCCGCCACGTACTGCGCCGGGCGCAAGGTGCGCACACTGCCGTTCTCCACCGGCTCGGTCGTCGTCTACAAGCGGGGCGGTTACGTCTGCGCCGTCACCCTCGCCAAGAAGCCCGGCACCAAACGGAAGATGTCGGTGAGCGTACGGGCGCGCGGCGGCCGCCCGGTCGTCGACGAGGGCACCTACAAGCACCACGCCGGACCGGTGACCGTGCACGCCGGCCGCCGCTGCGTATGGGTGAAGGGAAGAGTCGGCTCGGGGTCCGTCAGCTCCGGCTGGATCCTCTGCTGACCCCTCGCCGGCCGAGGGTTAACCCTATGTCCCCTGGTGCTGCGGGGAGTTGGTCCAGTAGCTTCCGGCGCACATCTGTCTCACAGGGGAGTGCGCATGCGCAAGGCGCTCAGATGGCTGCTGGCGCTCACGGTGCTCATAGGCACACTGAGTACGGCCGGGGCGGCCACCGCCGCCGAGCCGGAGGCCACCGGCACCACTGACATCAAGGAGAGACTGCTCTCCGTACCGGGCATGAGCCTGGTCGAGGAGAAGCCGTACACCGGGTACCGCTTCTTCGTCCTCAACTACACCCAGCCGGTCGACCACCGCAGGCCCTCCAAGGGCACGTTCCAGCAGCGGATCACCGTGCTGCACAAGGACACCGCGCGGCCCACCGTCTTCTACACCGGCGGCTACAGCGTCTCCACGACGCCGCGGCGCGCCGAGCCGACCCAGATCGTGGACGGCAACCAGGTCTCCATGGAGTACCGCTTCTTCACCCCGTCCCGGCCCGAGCCGGCCGACTGGTCGAAGCTGGACATCTGGCAGGCCGCCAGTGACCAGCACCGCATCTTCAAGGCGCTGAAGGAGATCTACTCCGAGAACTGGATCTCCACCGGCGGCTCCAAGGGCGGCATGACCGCCACCTACTACGAGCGCTTCTACCCGCGCGACATGGACGGCGTGGTCGCCTACGTCGCCCCCAACGACGTGGTGAACAAGGAGGACTCGGCCTACGACCGCTTCTTCCGCACCGTCGGCACCAAGGAGTGCCGCGACCGGCTGAACGCCGTACAGCGCGAGGCGCTGGTGCGCCGGGCGCCACTGGAGAAGAAGTACGAGGCGTACGCCGCCGAGAACGGCTACACCTTCGACACCATCGGCAGCCTGGACCGCGCCTACGAGGCCGTGGTCCTGGACTACGTGTGGGGCTTCTGGCAGTACAGCACCCTCGCCGACTGCGAGCAGATCCCGGCGGACGCCGAGAACGCCACCGACGACGAGATCTGGACCTCGATCGACACGATCTCCGGGTTCTCGTTCTACACGGACCAGGGCCTGAGCCCGTACACGCCGTACTACTACCAGGCCGGTACGCAGCTCGGCGCGCCGACCATCCACTTCCCGCACATCGAGAGGAAGTACGTCCGCTACGGCTACCAGCCGCCGCGCAACTTCGTGCCCCGCTCGATCGACATGGAGTTCGAGCCGTGGGCGATGCGGGACGTCGACTCCTGGGTCCGCCACAACGCCGAGCACATGCTGTTCGTGTACGGCGAGAACGACCCGTGGGGCGCCGAGCGGTTCCGTCTCGGGCACGGCGCGCGTGACGCGTACGTCCTCACCGCGCCCGGCATGAACCACGGTGCGAACGTGGCCGGTCTGGTCGCCGAGGAGAAGGCGCTGGCCACGGCCCGCATCCTGGACTGGGCGGACGTCGCCCCGAGCACGGTGCGGGAGAACCCGGCGGCGGCGAAGCCGCTGGCGAAGTTCGACGCCAGGCTGGACAAGCGGGACGTCGAGCAGGAGCGGACGCTGCGCCCGTAACGGGGGCGGGGCGGAACTACACCGGGCGGGCGCAGCCCACCGGTGACGTGCCGCCGAGCCGCACGTAGAGGGCCGTGGACGCCGGGCACTCGGACCGGTCGTCCACGGCCCTCACCACCTTGAACTCCGGTTCCCGCTGCTCGCTGCCGTCGCACGCGGTCTCGCGGACCTTGCCGTCGCCCAGGTCGTAGACGCAGTCGCCGACGATGGTGCGCGGCCCGCCCCCGCCGCCCGGATCGCCGGGGTGCGGCGGCTGGAGATGGCGCATGCAGGCGTAGCCGCGCGGCACCGCGCCGTCGCCATCCTCGTCGAAGGAGGGGCGCCGCTCGCTGATGTGCAGCACGAAGTCGGTGGTGGCCGGGCAGCGCGGCCCGTCGCGCACGGTCCCGTCGTGGCGGGCGACGACCCGGGCCGCCGCCCGTTCGCTCGTGCAGGACACCTCGGTGAAACTGGTCCGGCCGAAGGAACTGCACTCGTCGATCGCGAGGAACACCGCCCCGTACCCGGACTGCCTGGCCGGTGCCGGCGACGCCGTACGCCGCCCGCCCGGCCCGCCCTCCTTCTCCGCGCCGCCCGGCGCGCCCTGACAGCCGGTGAGCAGCACCGCGACCGCCGCCGCGAACGCGGCGCGCGTCCCCCACCCACTTCGCACGTGCATCGTCATCCCCCGGACACCCCCGCCCAGCGTGACCCGGTCCGCCGGGGCACGCCAGACATGTGGTGAGCTTTCACCACATCGGGGAAGGCGCGTCGGATGTGTGACGTACGCGTGCTACGTCCGGCAGGGGGCGCCGTGTGCGCCTAGTACCTCAGCCCGTGCCCGACCGGGTACAGCACCGTCGCCGGGTCGTCCGCCCGCTGCACCGGCACCGGCAGCGTGCCGCGCGGGTTCACCTTGCCCGCGATCACCCGTGCCGCCGCCCGCAGTTCGACGTCGGTCCAGGAGTACGTCGCCAGACACGCCGCCACGCCGGGCAGGTGGGCCACGTCGTAGGGGTTGCGGACCGTGACCGCGACCACCGGCCTCCCGGTCGCCAGCAGCCGCTCGACCAGCGTCTTCTGGCTGCCGGCCGCCGTGACGTTGTACGTCCCCACGACGACCGCGTCCGCGTCCCGGGCCGCCGTCACCGCCTTGGCGATGGTGGCGGCGGACGGTGCGGTGCCGGTGGACAGGGCGGTGACGGTGAAGCCCAGCCCGGTCAGGGCGTCCGCGAGGACCCCGGTCGGCGGTCCCGTCGTACCGGACGGGGAGGCGGGGTCGGCGCCGACCACCAGCAGCTTCCGCTGCCTGCGCCGGGACAGCGGCAGCAGGCCGCCCTCGTTGACCAGCAGGGTGGTGGTGCGCTCGGCGATCCGGTCGGCGGCGGCCAGGTGCGCACGGGTGCCGACGGTGCGGTCGACTCCGGCGTGCGAGACGTACGGATCCTCGAACAGGCCCAGTCCCGCCTTCAGCCGCAGCACCCGCAGGACCGACTCGTCGAGCCGGTCCTCGGTCAGCTCACCGTCGCGTACGGCGTTCAGCACCGCGTTCCAGGCGATGTCCAGGGAAGGCGGGTTGAGCAACTGGTCCACGCCCGCCTTCAGCGCCAGCACCGGTACCCGGTCGTCGCCGTACTTCGTGCGGACGCCCTCCATGCCGAGGGAGTCGGTGACCACGACCCCGTCGTAGCCCAGTTCCTCGCGCAGGATGCCGGTGAGGATGGGGCGGGAGAGCGTGGCCGGGTCCTCGGAGGCGTCGAGGGCCGGGACGACGATGTGCGCGGTCATGATGGAGTCGATGCCCGCGGCGACGGCGGCCCGGAACGGTGGCGCGTCCAGCTCCTCCCACTGCTCGCGGGTGTGGTGGATGTACGGCAGCTCGGCGTGGCTGTCGGTGACCGTGTCGCCGTGTCCGGGGAAGTGCTTGGCCGTCGAGGCGACACGGGACGACTCGTAGCCCTCGACCTCCGCCGCGACGAGGCCCGCGACCGCCTCCGGGTCGGAGCCGAAGGAACGGACGCCGATGACGGGGTTGGCCGGATCGACGTTGACGTCGGCCACCGGGGAGTAGTTCTGGCGGATGCCCAGGGCGCGCAGTTCGCGGCCCGCGATCCGGCCGAGGGCGCGGGCGTCGGAGCGGGAGCCGCCCGCGCCGACGGCCATCGCGCCGGGGAAGAGGGTGGCGGGCTCGCCCACGCGGGCCACGATGCCGTGCTCCTGGTCGGTGGAGATCAGCACGGGCAGCCCGCGCTCCAGACCGAGGGACGCCTTCTGGATGCCGTTGGACAGGTCCGCGATCTGGTGCGGGTCGCGGGTGTTGTGCGCCCAGGCGAAGTAGATGATGCCGCCGACCCGGTACTTGGCGAGCAGTTCGGCGGCCGTGCGGACGCCGATCTCCTCCAGGTTGGCGTCGACGTCGGCCTGGTCCGGGTCGGTGGCGGAGTGGCCGTAGACCCGCATCACGAAGAGCTGGCCGACCTTCTCCTCCAGCGTCATACGGGAGACGACGGCGCGCAGCCTTCTGTCGTCGTGCGCGGACCGGCCGCCGGCCGCGTGGACGGTGCCGCCGGCCGTGAGGGCGGTGGTGACGCCCGCCGTCGCGGCGAGGACGGTACGTCTGGACGGACGTGCGGTGCTTCCCGTGCTTCCGGTGCTGCTGTCGGGCACGTGCGCTCCTTTGGAAGGTGATCCGCGGGGACCGGGGATCCACTGAAGGACATCCTTGAAGGAAACTGCCGGGAGGTCACCAATATCCGGGAAGTTTCTGCCAGTCAAGGGAATGCGCAGCGACCGGGTGGGATCCGCATACTCCGGGGGCTCGGGGCTCGGGGCTCGGGGCTCGGGGCTCGGGGCTCAGGGGCGGGGGCGGAGGGCTGAAGGCCTGGGGGGGCTGAGGGCCTGGGGGCCGTCATCGGCGCGACGGGAGGGGGGCGCGCCGATGACGGCGTGCTGCCGGCCGCGGCACGGCGGAGAGGGTTGGTCAGCGATCGCAGCCAGCAGCGAGGGCCGACACCGCACCACGGAAACTCGTCCGGCAGCCTGCCCATGGGACGGACGGAGGCGGGGACGGGTTCCCCGGCGGGACCGGATTTCCCGAAATCGGGACCGGGGGTTCGGACGGGGTCAGCGGGGCGAGTGCGCCGACACCTCGGGCCAGTGCCCGCACAGCGTGCGGACGGTCTCCGCGATCGCCGGGCGGCGGGCCGCCCCGGTGCGCCACAGCGCGTACAGCCGTCGTACGGGCATCGGGTCCAGCGGCACCTCCACCACCCCGGCGGGCAGCGGGCCGCGACCCAGCCGGGGGATCAGCGCGATACCGAGCCCGGCCGCGACCAGGGCGACCAGGGTCGGGTTCTCGTCGGCCTGGTGGACGATCTCCGGCTCGTGCCCGGCCGTGCGCAGGGTGCGCACCAGCCACTCGTGACAGACCCGCCCCGGCGGCTGGCAGATCCACCGCTCACCGCCCAGCTCCTCCCGCCGTACCGCCGTACGCCCCGCGAGGGGATGGTCCTCGGGCACCAGCAGATCGCACAGGTCGTCCCCGATGACCGCCTGCTCCACGCCGGCCGGGGCGGGCAGCGGCGCGATGTCCCAGTCGTGCGCGACGACGAGGTCGACCGCGCCCTTGGCGACCAGGTCCACGGAGAGATGGGGGTCGATCTCGGTGAGCCGCGTGTCGAGCGCGGGATGGCGGCGGGCCAGGTCGGCCAGGACGGGCGGCATCAGCCCGCGGGCCGCCGACGCGAACGCGGCGACGGTCAGCCGCCCGGCCGGCACCCCGCGCCGCTCCTCCAGCTCGGTCTCCGCCCGCTCCACGATGGCGAGCAGCTCCCGCGCGGTACGCACGAGCTGATGCGCCTCGTCGGTCAGCCGCACGCCCCGGCCCTCCCGCTCCAGCAGCACCGTCCGCGTCTCCCGCTCCAGCTTGGCGATCTGCTGGGAGACGGCGGACGAGGTGTAGCCGAGCGCCACGGCGGCGGCACCGACGGTGCCGTGGACGGAGACGGCGTGCAGGGCGCGCAGCCGCTGGAGGTCGAGCATGACGGTTCCCCGATCGGTTAGTGATGCTTCATCCAACCATGCAGGAATCATCGCTGGTGCTGAAGTGTGGTGGGCGGTGATCCTCGACGTATGCGACCTTCCCACCTGTTCCTCGCCGTCCTCGTCACCGCCGTGTGGGGAGTGAACTTCACCGTCATCGAGGTCGGGCTCGACCACTTCCCGCCGCTGCTCTTCTCCGCCCTGCGCTTCCTGGTGGCGGCGCTGCCCGCGGTGTTCCTCGTGGGGCGGCCCAAGGTGGCGTGGAAGTGGATCGTGGGGGTGGGGCTGGCGCTGGGGGTGGCCAAGTTCGGGCTGCTGTTCGTCGGCATGGACGCGGGGATGCCGGGCGGGCTGTCCTCGCTGGTGCTCCAGATCCAGGCGGTGTTCACCGCCCTGTTCGCCTTCGCGCTCCTCGGCGAACGCCCCTCGCGCGTACGGCTGGTGGGCATGGCGGTGGCGCTGGCCGGAATCGGCGTGGCCGCGGTCGACGAGGGCACCTCCGGGCCGCTGCTCGGCTTCGCCCTGGTCGTCGCGGCGGCGGCCTGCTGGGGCGTCTCCAACATCCTCACCCGCAAGGCGGCACCCCCGGACGCCCTGAACTTCATGATCTGGGTGAGCACCGTGCCGGTGCTGCCGCTGCTGGGCCTCTCCCTGCTCCTCGAGGGCCCGTCGCGGGACCTGGACGCGCTGCGCGGCCTGGACTGGCAGGGCGCGGGCACGGTGCTCTTCGTCGCCTGGGTCGCCACGGTGTTCGGCTTCGGCGCCTGGGGCTGGCTGCTGCGCCGCCACCCCGCCTCCACGGTCGCGCCCTTCTCCCTGCTGGTCCCGGTCTTCGGCATGTCGTCGGCCGCGCTGTTCCTGGACGAGTCGGTGACCCCGCTGCGGTGGTGCGCGGCGGCGCTGCTGGTGGGCGGGGTGGCGCTGGCCTCGGTGACGCCGCGGCGGCCGGCGGCGGTGCCGGCCGTGAAACCCGTTCGACGGGCGGAGGCGCGTACGGAAGACTCCCCGGTCCGCGGATGAGGGAGAGCACGCATGGGTTTCGTTCTGGAAGGGCCGGTTCTCGAGGGCGTGCTGGTGCGGCTGGAACCGCTGGAACACCGGCACGCCGCCGAGCTGGCCCGGGCGGCGGAGGAGGACCGGGGCACGTACGCGTACACGTGGGTGCCTGGAGCCGACGAGGCCGGCGCGTACGTCGACGCGCAGCTCGCCCGCGCGGCGACCGGCCGGCTCGCCCCCTACGCGCAGGTCTCCCTCGCCACGGGGCGCGCGGTGGGCGCCACGGCGTACTGGGATCCCCGCTCCTGGCTGAGCGGGGACCGGCTCGACGCGATCGAGGTCGGCTTCACGTGGCTCGCCGGTTCCGCCCAGGGCACGGGCGTCAACGCCGAGTCCAAACTCCTGCTGTTCGGGCACGCCTTCGAGCAGTGGGCCGTGTCCCGCGTCGACCTGAAGACCGACGCCCGCAACACCCGTTCCCGCGCCGCGATCGAGCGCACCGGCGCCCGCTTCGAGGGCGTCCTGCGCAACTGGTCCCGCTCCTGGGCGCCGGGCGAGGAGGGCCGCCTGCGCGACTCGGCGATCTACTCGATCACGGACGAGGAGTGGCCGGAGTGCCGCCGCCGGCTGGAGCGGAGGGTGGCGGCCCGGACGCCGGGAGGCGTCTGAACCGGGCCGCCCCGGCCACAGGACGACGGCCGGCGGGACGGCGACGAGGAGCCCGCCGGCCGTGGGGCGAGGACACGGCCCGCTGCCGGGCCGCCGTCACTGTCGCCCTCCCGCCCACCCGTGAGTGCTCTACGCACTTCGAAGTGCCCTCTTCCTGCCGGAGAGTTACCTCCTGATGATGGTGCAAGGCACTGTCAGGTACCACTCCTGACCCGGCACGAAAGGCACAGTCATGAACACGTCTCCCGCCTCCCCCGCCCCGCTTCCCGGCGGTACCTGGACCCTGGGCGATCTGACCGTCACCCGGTTCGGCTACGGGGCCATGCAACTCGCCGGCCCTTGGGTCATGGGTCCGCCCGCCGATCACGACGGCGCCCTCGCCGTCCTGCGCGAGGCCGTCGCCCTCGGCATCACCCACATCGACACCGCCGACGCCTACGGACCGCACATCACCAACCGGCTGATCCGCGAGGCGCTGCACCCGTACCCCGCCTCGCTGCACCTCGTGACCAAGGTCGGCGCGACCCGGGACGAGCAGGGAGGCTGGCCCCCGGCCCGCAGGCCCGACGACCTGCGCAGGGCCGTCGACCACAACCTGGAGAACCTCGGCCTCGAGACGCTGGACCTGGTCAACCTCCGGCTCGGCGACGCCCAGGGCCCCCAGCCCGGTTCGCTCGCCGAGGCGCTCGAGACGCTCGTCGAACTCCAGCAGCAGGGCCTCATACGGCACCTCGGCGTGAGCAACGCGACGGCGGAACAGGTCACCGAGGCACGTTCGATCGCGCCGATCGTGTGCGTGCAGAACATGTACAACCTCGCCCACCGCCAGGACGACGAGCTGATCGACGAGCTCGCCGAGCAGGGCATCGCCTACGTGCCCTTCTTCCCGCTCGGCGGCTTCACCCCGCTGCAGTCCTCGGCACTCACGGCCGTGGCCTCGCGGCTGGACGCGACGCCGATGTCGGTCGCCCTGGCCTGGCTGCTGCGGCGGTCACCGAACATCCTGCTGATCCCCGGCACCTCGTCGGTGGCGCACCTGCGCGAGAACGTCGCGGGCGCGGGACTCCGGCTCTCCGGTGAAGACCTCACCGAACTGGACAGGATCGGCCGCTGACGGCGGCGTTCGGGAGCCGGAGCCGGAAGCCACCTGGTCGGCGTCCTCCGTCAGGGCGGTGAGAGGGCGCCGGGTGACGCGGTGCCCTCTCAGGTCGCACGGGTGTCGTACCCCTCGCGGTGGGCGAGCACCTCGTCCATGTGCGCCTCGGCCCAGGCCTTGACGCCACGCATCATCTCGTACAGCGACAGGCCGAGATCGGTCAGCTCGTAGGAGACGGTGACGGGCACGGTCGGCACCACGGTGCGGGTCACCAGGCCGTCGCGCTCCAGGGAGCGCAGCGTCTGGGTGAGCATCTTCTGGCTGACGCCGGCCAGCAGGCGTGCCAGCTCCGAGTAGCGCATCGCCCGGGGCTCGCCGGCGCACTCGGCGCCCGGCCGGTGCGCGCTGTCGCTGCCGAGCGCGGCCAGGATCAGCGTGACCCATTTGTTGGAGATCCGGTCGAGCAGCTTGCGGCTGGGGCAGGCCGCCACGAAGGCGTTGTACTCCACCTCGGCCCGTGCCCTCTGCCGGGCCGCCGTCGTCGCCATCTGCGGCTCCTCTCGCCTGGTGGGTGCCTCACGCACTCCGATGCGCCTTCTTCCCGTGAGGAAGCTGCATACCAATGATGGTGCAAGGCGCCGTCAGGTGCCACCCTCCGGCCCGGCCCGACGCCACCGGCCGCCCCCCGCCCCGGCCGCGCGAATCCCCGGAGGGCCGCCGGCCGTGCCGGGTGCTCGCGGCCGGGGCGACGGTCAGGGCGCCTCCGGCACGGTCCGGTCGTCGCGCAGCTCCCGCGTACTCGCGCCGACGTACACCACCGCGACCAGGCACAGCAGCCCGCCCGTCACCAGGGCCGTCGCACCGGAGGTCGCACCGGCCACCAGCCCCGCGCGCATGTTGCCGAGGTGCGGGCCGGCCTGCCCGACGATCTGCTCGGCGGCCGTGACCCGGCCCAGCAGGGCGTCGGGCGTCCGGGTCTGCACGATCGTGGTGCGGGAGAGCACCGACAGCGCGTCGGCCCCACCGGCCACGACCAGCAGCCCCAGACCGACCCAGGGGCTGCTCATGACCCCGAACGAGGCCAGCGCGGCACCCCACACACCGGCACCGAACAGCATCACGAGGCCGGGACGGGCCAGGTGGGTCACCGCCCCGGACAGCGCCGACGCCAGCACACCACCGATCGCGACCGCCGACAGGAACAGACCCAGCGTGCGCGGATCACCGCCGAACCGCTCGTCGTTGATCAGCGGGAACAGACTGACCGGCATCGACAGGACGGTGGCGGCGAGGTCGGTGACGAGCGCGCCGCGCACCACCCGGTGGCCGGCCAGGAAGCGCAGCCCGTCCAGCACCCCGCGCAGCCCGGCACGGGACGGCTCGCCCTCGGGCGGCAGCGCGGGCAGACCGAACGCGCCGTAGAAGGACAGCAGGAAGCTCAGCGCGTCGAGCAGATAGCAGACGCCGATGCCGAACCAGCCGAGCAGCAGGCCCCCGAGCGCGGGGCCGACGAACATCATCGCCTGGCCGGTGACCTGGTAGAGCGCGAGTCCGGAGGCCACCTGCTCCTTGGGCAGCAGCCGGGGCACGAACACGCCGGCCGCCGGACCGCCGACCGCCGCGCAGGCGGACTGGGCGGCGACCAGGGCGAGCACACCGCCCACCGGCACGTTCCCGGTGAACCCCTGGACCGCCAGCAGCAGCGAGCAGACCGCCTGGCCGACCGTCGCGGCCAGGAAGATCCGGCGCCGGTCGCCCCGGTCGGCCCAGGCGCCGGCGAACAGTCCGAAGCAGACCAGCGGCAGCGCCTGCGCGAGACCCACAGCGCCGCTCCAGGCCGCGCTGTGTGTCATCTCCCAGACCTGGTACATGACGGTGACCATGGTCATGAAGCCGCCGAGCGCGGACACCGTCCGCCCGATCAGCAGGCGCCTGAAGACCGGTGAGGTACGCAGGGGACGCACGTCGATCAGCGTGCGGGACAGGCTCACGAGGGCAGGACGGCGGGGCGGGGCACGGGCTGAGGCACGGCGGGGACGCTATCCGGCCGCCGCCCGCCCCGGCCAGTGGATTTCCCGTCCGGTCAGGCCGATTCGCCGAGCAGCCGGGCCAGGTGCTCCCGGCCGGGGGTGAGCAGGCCGGGCAGCGGGGCGGCGTCGGCGTACCAGCGCTTCTCGTACTCCCAGCAGAGCCAGCCGTCCCAGTCGTGCCGGGAGAGGACCTCCACGCAGTCGGTCAGCGGGAGGACACCGGCACCGAGCGGGAGCGGGGTCGTGTCGTCGGCGGAGGCGATGTCCTTGACCTGGACGTAGCCGAGGTGCGGGGAGAGGGCCGCGTAGCTCTCGGCGGGCTGTTCACCGCCGAGCCAGGTGTGCATCACGTCCCACAGCGCACCCACCTGACGGTGGCCGACCAGGCCGAGGACCCTGATCGCGTCGGCGCCGGTACGGTGCGAGTCGTGGGTCTCCAGCAGGATCCGTACGCCCAGGTCGGCGGCGTACTCGGCGGCTGTGCCCAGCCGGCGGGCGGCCGTCGCGTCCGCCTCCTCGGGGCTCTGCTCGCTGCCGCCGCCGGGGAAGACGCGGACGAAGGGGGCGCCGAGGTCCCGGGCGAGGTCGAGGAGGGCGCGGATCTCGGCGAGGACGGGTTCGTCCTCGCCGGGCGCGGCGACCCGGGCGTACCCGGCGAGCCCCAGGATCTCGATGCCGGACGCCTTGAACTCGGCGGCCACGTCGGTACGTTCGGCGGGGCCGAGCCCCGGATGGACGGGTTCCTCGGGGTGGGCGCGCAGCTCGACACCGTGGTAGCCGTGCGCGGTCGCGAGGCCCAGCACGTCGGTGAGGGGCAGCCCGGGGACGCCGAGGGTGGAGAACGCCAGCTTCATGGAATCGGACCCTACCCGCGACGGCCCGGACCGACTCCTCTTCCTCACCCTGGTGTCGGCGTCGCGAATCCGTGGGGGCTCGTCGCGCGGTTCCCCGCGCCCCCGGGAGTCTCCGCACCGGAGCAGCAGAGGATCCGTTGAACGACCCCCACGACCCGCACTCGACGACGCACCCTTCCAGGGGCGCGGGGAACTGCGCGAGTCCCCCCACGACCCGCACTCGACGACGCACCCCTCCAGGGGCGCGGGGAACTGCGCGAGTCCCCCCACGGACCCGCACTCGACGACACCCCCTCCAGGGGCGCGGGGAACTGCACGAGTCCCCCCACGGACCCGCACCTGACAACGCGCCTCTCCAGGGGCGCGGGGAACTGCGCGAATCCCCCACGGACCCACACCTGACGACACCCCCTCCAGGGGCGCGGGGAACTGCGCGAATCCCCCACGGACCCACACCTGACGACACCCCCTCCAGGGGCGCGGGGAACTGCGCAAAACCCCAACGAACCCGCACCGGCGGTGCAAGACCCCGGACCGAGGTCCGATCAGGCCCGCGGCCGCGCCGTGGACCCCCGCACCATCAACTCCCCCCGCACCGCCGCGATCCCCCCGTGCGGTGCCTCCTCCCGCCCCATGGCGATCCGCCCCGCCCGGGCCCCCGCCTCCGCCAACGGCAACCGCACCGTCGTCAGCGCCGGCACCGCGTCGATGCTGAACGGCAGATCGTCGAACCCGGCCACCGACACGTCGTCCGGAATCCGCAGACCCGAGTCCCGCAGCGCCGCGCACGCCCCCAGCGCGACGGAGTCGTTCGCCGCGACCACGGCCGTCAACGACGGATCACGCCGCAGGAGTTCGAGCGTCGCCTCGTACCCCGACCGCCGGTCGTACCGGCCGTGCACGGTCCACCGCGGGTCCTCCTCGATGCCGTGCGCGGCCAGCGCGTCCCGGTGGCCCTCGAGCCGGTGCCGCGTCGTGGTCCGCTCCACGGGCCCCGCGATGTACCCCAGCCGCCGGTGCCCCAGCCCGATCAGGTGCTCGGTGAGTTCCCGCCCGCCGCCCCGGTTGTCGAAGGTCAGCGCGATCGCCCCGGTCTCCGCCGCCGGCGGCCGGCCGCACAGCACCACCCGGGTCCCGGCGTCCGCCAGCTTCCGCAGCTTCGCGTCCATGGCCGCCTTGTGCGGCGCGTCCTCGATCGCGCCGCCGGTCAGCACCACCGCCGCCGCCCGCTGTCGCTGGAGCAGCGTGAGATACGTCAGTTCCCGCTCGGGCGAGCCGCCCGTGTTGCACACGACCGCGAGTCTCTCCCCGCCGGCCCGCCCGCCCGGCCCGCCGATCTCCGCCTGGATCGCGCTCGCCATGATCCCGAAGAACGGGTCGGCGATGTCGTTCACCAGGATGCCCACCAGGTCGGAGGTGGCGGCGGCGAGCGCGCTCGCGGGGCCGTTGAGGACGTAGTCCAGCTCGTCCACGGCCTTCAGCACCCGTTCACGGGTGGAAGCGGCCACGGGATAGTTCCCGTTGAGCACGCGCGACACCGTCGCGGGGGAGACCTGCGCGCGAGCCGCCACGTCCGCCAGGGTCACCGTCATGTCTCGTCCTCCGCCTCGCGCGTTCGCCGTACGCCGTCGTACACATCCACGCCCACACCCGTGGTTCCGAGCAGACCCTACGGCCATCCGCGCGGTTGTTCGCCCCCTCGAACAACTCGGGTACGCCGTGGTCTTGTCCGCACCGCCGTCCAGAGGCTAGCTTCTCTCTACATAGAAAGCGCTTGCTGACACGCTCACCAGTGGGGCGTACGCGGCGCGCGAACCGCGTACGAAGGGAATGACGTGACACGCAAGACGGTGCGTATCGCCATGAACGGTGTGACCGGGCGCATGGGCTACCGCCAGCACCTCGTCCGCTCGATCCTGGCCC
This sequence comes from Streptomyces sp. NPDC014676, assembly GCF_043084105.1. Lineage (NCBI taxonomy): Bacteria > Bacillati > Actinomycetota > Actinomycetes > Kitasatosporales > Streptomycetaceae > Streptomyces > Streptomyces sp. NPDC014676. The sequence continues at coordinate 288,423 of NZ_JBIBZI010000001.1, forward strand.
TGCGCGAGCAGGGCGGGCTGGACCTCGGAGACGGCACCGTGCTGTGGCCGGAGCCGGTCCTGGTCGGCCGCCGCGAGCACGCGCTGAGGGCGCTGGCCGAACGGCACGGACTCGAGCACATCTCCACGGACCTGGACGCGGTCCTCGCCGACGACGGCGTCGACATCTACTTCGACGCCCAGGTCACCTCGGCCCGAGAGGAGGCGATCAGGAAGGCGGTCGCCGCCGGCAAGCACGTCTACACCGAGAAGCCGACCGCCACCGGCCTCGACGGCGCCCTGGAACTCGCCCGCCTGGCGAACGTGGCCGGCGTCAAGCACGGCGTCGTCCAGGACAAGCTGTTCCTCCCCGGCCTGCTCAAGCTGAAGCGCCTCATCGACGGCGGCTTCTTCGGCCGGATCCTGTCCGTGCGCGGCGAGTTCGGCTACTGGGTCTTCGAGGGAGACTGGCAGGAGGCCCAGCGCCCGTCCTGGAACTACCGCAGCGAGGACGGCGGCGGCATCGTCGTCGACATGTTCCCGCACTGGGAGTACGTGCTGCACGAGCTGTTCGGCCGCGTGACGTCCGTACAGGCCCTCACCGCCACCCACATCCCGCAGCGCTGGGACGAGAACGGCAAGCCCTACGACGCCACCGCCGACGACGCCGCCTACGGCGTCTTCGAACTGGACGGCGGCGTCATCGCCCAGATCAACTCCTCCTGGGCGGTCCGCGTCAACCGCGACGAACTCGTCGAGTTCCAGGTCGACGGCACCGAGGGCTCCGCCGTCGCCGGGCTGCGCGACTGCCGCGTCCAGCACCGCTCCGCCACCCCCAAGCCGGTCTGGAACCCGGACGTCCCCGCCACCGAGGTCTTCCGCGACCAGTGGCAGGAGGTCCCGGACAACGGCGAGTTCGACAACGGCTTCAAGGCCCAGTGGGAGCTGTTCCTGCGCCACATCTACGCCGACGCCCCCTACCACTGGGACCTGCTGGCCGGCGCCCGCGGCGTCCAGCTCGCCGAACTGGGCCTGAGGTCCTCGGCCGAGGGCCGCCGCCTCGACGTCCCGGAGATCGCGCTGTGACCCTCCACCTCCCCGACGCGAACGGCACCCTGCGCGCCCACGAGCCCCGCACCGAACCCCTCGCCGTCACTCCGGGAAGCGCTTTCACCTCCCGTACGGTCTTCTCGGCCGCGCACGTCGTCGCCGACCCGTACGCGGACGTGTCACCCGACTCGCCGGCCGCCGTCGACTGGGACGCCACCCTCGCCTTCCGCCGCCACCTGTGGTCGCACGGCCTGGGCGTCGCCGAGGCGATGGACACCGCGCAGCGCGGCATGGGCCTGAACTGGGCGGGCGCGGCCGAGCTGATCCGCCGCTCCGCCGCCGAGGCGAAGGCCGTCGGCGGCCGCATCGCCTGCGGCGTGGGAACGGACCAGCTCACCGCCGCCACCGCCACCCTCGCCGAGGTCCGGGCGGCCTACGAGGAACAGCTCGCGCTCGTCGAGGAGTCCGGCGCGCAGGCCATCCTGATGGCGTCCCGTGCCCTCGCCGCGACGGCGCAGGGCCCGGACGACTACCTGGAGGTCTACGGCCACCTGCTCCGCCAGGCCGCCGAGCCGGTGATCCTGCACTGGCTGGGCCCGATGTTCGACCCGGCCCTCGAGGGCTACTGGGGCTCCTCCGACCTCGACGCGGCCACCGGCACCTTCCTGGAGGTCATCGCCGCCCACCCCGACAAGGTCGACGGCATCAAGGTCTCCCTCCTCGACGCCCGGCGCGAGGTCGACCTGCGCCGCCGCCTCCCGCAGGGCGTGCGCTGCTACACCGGCGACGACTTCCACTACCCCGAGCTGATCGCCGGCGACGAACAGGGCTTCAGCCACGCCCTGCTCGGCATCTTCGACCCGCTCGGCCCGCTCGCGGCGGAAGCGGTCCGCGTCCTCGACACGGGGAACACGGAGGGCTTCCGCGCCCTCCTCGACCCGACCGTCGCACTCTCCCGCCACCTCTTCCAGGCCCCCACCCGCTTCTACAAGACGGGCGTGGTGTTCCTGGCCTGGCTGGCCGGCCACCAGTCCCACTTCACGATGGTCGGCGGCCTGCAGTCGGCGCGCTCCCTGCCGCACTTCGCCCGCGCCTACGAACTCGCCGACGGCCTCGGCCTGTTCCCCGACCCCAAGCTGGCCGAGGAACGGATGAGGACCCTGCTGAACCTGTACGGAGTGACCCCGTGACCGCCGACCTCACCCGCTTCAGCATCAACCAGATGACGGTCAGGCAGCTGTCGCTGCCGGACCTCGTCGACGCCTGCCGGGACCTGGGCGTCCCCGGCGTCGGCCTGTGGCGCGAGCCCGTCCAGGCGTACGGCGTCGAGGCGGCCGCGAAACTGGTCCGCGACGCGGGCCTGGCGGTGACGACCCTGTGCCGGGGCGGCTTCCTCACCGCGACCGACCCCGGCGAGCGGGCCGCCGCCCTGGCCGACAACCGCCGCGCCGTCGACGAGGCGGCCGCGCTCGGCACCGACACCCTGGTCCTGGTCTCGGGCGGCCTGCCGGCCGGCTCCAAGGACCTGCGCGGCGCCCGCGAGCGCATCGCGGACGCCCTCGCTGAACTCGGCCCCTACGCCCAGGAGCACGGGGTGAGACTGGCCATCGAGCCGCTGCACCCCATGTTCGCCTCCGACCGGTGCGTGGTCTCCACGCTCGCCCAGGCCCTGGACATCGCGGAACGCTTCCCCGCCCACCAGGTCGGCGTCACGGTCGACACGTACCACATCTGGTGGGACGACCGGGCGCCCGCGCAGATCGCCCGCGCGGGCGCCCAGGGCCGCATCCACACCTTCCAGCTCGCCGACTGGACCACCCCGCTGCCCGAGGGCGTCCTCAACGGCCGCGGCCAGATCGGCGACGGCGCGGTCGACATGCGGGAGTGGAAGGGCTACGTGGAGGCGGCCGGCTACACCGGCCCCATCGAGGTCGAACTCTTCAACGAAGCCCTCTGGTCCCGCGACGGCCGCGAGGTCCTCGCCGAGACGGCGGCACGGTTCGTGGAGCACGCGGGCTAGGCGCCGCGTCGAGGCGCGGGGCACGGGAGAAGCTCTGGGGAGAGGTCTTCCCGTGCCCTGTCGTCCCGTCCCGGGCGGAGCGCAAGCCGTGCGGTGCCGGATCGGACGCCGACGTTCGCCGGCACCGCACGCTGCTTCCCCCGGTTCCCCCGTGCGTGCACAGCCCCCACTGCGCACGAGCACCAGCATGCGTCCACCGAACGTTTGAATCCTTGACCGTCCGTGCAGGGATCTTGTCGATTCCGGCAGGACACGCCGGGCCGTCCTTACCAGTTGCGGCCCGTGTGGTGATGGCGGTGGTCCGTCGGCGTCATGCCGTACGCGCGGCGGAAGACGCGGCTGAAGGTGGCCGCGTCGGTGAAGCCCCACCGCGCGGCGATCGCGTGGACGGAGCGGCCCCGCAGCCGGGGATCGGCCAGGTCACGGCGGCACCGTTCCAGCCGGCGGTGGCGGATCCAGGCCGCCGGGGCCTCGCCCTCCGCCGCGAACAGCTGGTGCAGATGCCGTACCGAGATGCCGTGGGCCGCCGCGACGGTCGCCGGGGACAGCGACGGATCGCCCAGGTTCCGGTCGATGAAGTCCCGGATCCGGGTGCGCAGGGCACGCCGGCGGGACTCCGGCGGCAGCGCGTCCTCGGAGTCCGCGCAGCGGCCGAGCACGGAGGCGAGCAGATCCGTGGTCACCGAGGCCAGCGCCGGCACGTCCGCGTCGGTGAACTCGTCGGCCCGCCGGGCGACATCGGCCAGCCAGCGGTACAGCGCGCCGCCCATGCCCCGGTCCACCGGTATGGGCACCGCCAGCAGGCGGCGCACCGCGCGCGGCGGCAGCGGGAGCCGGGCCCGGGGCAGGCTGACGACCACCGTCGTGGACCGCTGCGACGTCCTGTTGATGCGGACGTCGTACGGGAGGCTGGTGTCGGCCACGATGAGCTGCCCCGCCCCGAACACCCCCTCGGTGCCGTCCTGCGCCAGCATGCCGTCGCCGGAGAGATGGCAGTTGATCTGGAGGACCTCGGGGTCGAAACGCCGGATGGTGCGCGGTGTGCGCATGGTGTCCAGGTGCGGCAGGTCCAGCTCGGCGATCTGCAGGTCTCCCAGCGGCAGGACCCGCATCGTGGCCTCGAAGTCGTCGCTGCGCTCGCTGCGCAGCAGGTTGGGCACGTGCGTCCGCGTGGCGACGTCCTGCCACAGGTCCCACCGCTCGGCGGGCGGCACCACTCCGGTCCGGAACTCCTGCACCAGCATCGTCATACGCCCCCAACGCGTACCGGACGACCGCATCCTGCCCAGGAGGACATCGTAGGGAACCGGGGCCGGAAAAAATGCCGGAGAGACCGTGCAACCCTCCCCGCTCCTCGCGGGTCGTACGTGGAGTCAGGACTCCTGGGAGGGGACCCGGGGGGCTTGAGGGGTTCTGACGGGGGAGGGACGAGGGGGCCGGGTCGACGGACCGGGCCCCCTCGAAGTTCGTGCGCGCCTCGCAACGGGCGTTCCTAGAAGAAGACCCCGCAGCGCAGCAGCACGTTCGCGTACGGCCGTGCCTCGCCGGTGCGCACGACGAGCCGCGCGCCCGCGCTCAGCTCCTTGAGCCGCTCGTGCGGGACCAGGCCGAGGCCGGGGAAGTGGCCCGCCAGCAGCCCGGCCGCCGCCGGATTGGCGTCCCGCACCTCGGACGCGGCCGTGGCGCCCTCGACGACCAGCTCGTCGAGGAGCCCCTCCAGCACCTCCGCGAACGACGGCACGCCCGCGCGGAACGCCAGGTCCACCACGCGCGGCCCACCGGGTATCGGCATCCCCGCGTCGCACACCAGCACCCCGTCGCCGTGCCCGAGCTCGGCCAGGGCGCCGGCGAGGTGCCGGTTCAGGATTCCGCGCTTCTTCACCGGGCGCCGCCTTCCGGGTCCACCCCGGACGTGCTGCCCGGCCCCCGGCCGGGGGGCCGGGAGTCGTCCCCCGGACCGGCACCGCACAGCCCGTCGACCTCCGCCGCCGTCGGGAAGGACACCTGCGCGCCCTCCTTGGTGACCGTCGCCGCGCCCACCCGGGCCGCGTACGCCGCCGCCCCGGCGAGCGGCTCGCCCGCGCCGAGGCGCCAGGCCAGCGCGGCGGTGAACGCGTCACCCGCACCGGTGGTGTCCACGGCGCGCACCTCGACGGACGCGACGCGGTGGACGCCCTCCGCGGAGGCCACCAGCGCGCCCTCGCCACCCAGCGTCACCACCACCGACCGCGGGCCCCTCGCCAGCAGCAGCCGCGCCCACTCCTCGGGCCCGTCGCCCGTCCCGGCGTCGTCGCCCAGGATCACCTTCGCCTCGTGCTCGTTGACGATCAGCGGGTCGCAGGCCGCCAGCACCTCCGCCGGGAGCGGGCGCGGCGGGGACGGGTTCAGTACGAACCGGCTGCCCGGCACCAGGCTCCGCACCACCTCCACCACCGTCTCCAGCGGGATCTCCAGCTGTGCGGAGACCACCCGGGAGGCGTGGAACAGGCTCCCGGCCGCCCGCACGTCCGCCGGCGTCAGCCGGCCGTTGGCGCCCGGCGAGACGACGATGCTGTTGTCCCCCGACGGGTCCACCGTGATCAGCGCGACCCCGGTGGGCGCCCCGCCGACCAGCACGCCCACCGTGTCCACCCCGGCCGCCCGCTGCGAGTCCAGCAGCAGCCGGCCGTGCCCGTCGTCGCCGACCCGCGCCAGCAGGGCCGTACGGGCACCGAGCCGGGCGGCCGCGACCGCCTGGTTCGCGCCCTTGCCGCCCGGGTGGACGGCCAGGTCGGAACCGAGCACCGTCTCCCCGGCGCCGGGCCGGCGCTCGACCCCGATCACCAGGTCGGCGTTGGCCGATCCGACGACCAGGAGGTCGTAGTCGTACATGAAATCGCTCCCCGATCCCGGCGTCAGCCCTCGAAGCCGGCCACGTTCTCCTGGGTGACCACCTTCACCGGCACCTTCACCATGTTCTCCACCTTCTCGTCCTCGGCGGCCCGCAGCGCGTTCCGTACCGCGATCCTGCCCAGTTCCGACGGCTGCTGCGCGACGGACGCGTACAACGTGCCGGCCTCGACCGCCTTCAGCCCGTCCGGCGTACCGTCGAACCCGACGACCTGGACCGACGTGCCGGCCTTCGAGCCGAGCGCCTTGATCGCGCCGAGCGCCATCTCGTCGTTCTCCGCGAAGACACCGTCGATGTCGGGGTGCGCCTGGAGCAGGTTCGTCATCACGTCCAGGCCCTTGGTGCGGTCGAAGTCCGCGGGCTGCTCGGCGACGACCCTGATGCCCGGGTAGTCCTTCAGCCCCTCGGCGAAGCCCGCGCCGCGCTCCCGGCTGGCGGAGGTGCCGGCCTGCCCCTGGAGGATGACGATGGTGCCCTTGCCGCCGAGCTTCTCGGCGAGCGCCTTCGCGCCCAGCGCGCCGCCCTCGACGTTGTCGGAGGCGACCAGCGCGGCCGTGTCCGCGTCGTTGACCCCGCGGTCCACGGCGACGACCGGGATGCCGGCCTTGTTCGCGCCGCGCACCGCGGGAGCGGCCGCGTCGGAGTCCACCGGGTTGACGACGACCGCGGAGAGCGAGCCGCTGGTGAAGTTCTGCAACTGGTTGGCCTGCTGGGAGGCGTCGTTCTGCGCGTCCGTGACCGTCAGGTCCACGCCCAGCTTCTTCGCCTCCTCCTCGGCGCCGTCGCGGATCTGCACGAAGAACGGGTTGTTGAGCGTCGACAGCGACAGGCCGATCCTCTGCGTCTTGCCCGCCGACGACCCGTTGTGCAGCAGCGAGGTCGCGCCGACGACCGCGACGGCGACGACCGCCGCGATGACGTACGTCAGTGCCTGCCTGCCCCTGTTCCCGCCCCCGGACGCCCCGGCCGCCGGGGTGGTCGCGCCCGCCTTGCGGCGCAGCGTGTCGAAGAGGACGGCCAGCGCGATGACGACACCGATGACGACCTGCTGCCAGAACGCGGAGACGGACAGCAGGTTGAGCCCGTTGCGCAGCACCGCCAGGATCAGCGCGCCGATCAGCGTGCCCGACGCCTTGCCGGTGCCGCCCGCGAGGGAGGCGCCGCCGATGACGACGGCGGCGATCGCGTCCAGCTCGTAGCCCTGCGCGGCCTGCGGCTGCGCGGAGGACAGCCGGGAGGCGAGCACGATGCCCGCGGCGGCGGCGAACAGCCCGGAGAAGGCGTAGATGGCGAGCTTCTGCCGCTTCACCCGCAGGCCCGACAGGCGCGCGGCCTCCTCGTTGCCGCCGATGGCGTACATGGAGCGGCCGATGTACGTCCGGCCGAGCACGAAGGCGGTGAGCAGCCCCATGACGACCATCACGAGCACCGGCACCGGCAGCCAGCCGCCCAGCGTGTCACCCAGGTGGGAGACCGAGTCCGGGAAGGCGATCGGCGAGCCCTGCGAGATGACGAGCGACAGACCGCGCCCCACCGACAGCATGGCCAGCGTCGCGATGAACGGCGGCAGCTTCCCGTACGAGATGAGGAAGCCGTTCACCAGACCGCAGACGATGCCCGTCGCGACGGCGAGGAGGACCGCCAGGGGGACCGGGATCCCGGCCTCGGTCGCGCTCCACGCCAGCACGGTCGCGGACAGAGCGGCGACCGAGCCGACCGACAGGTCGATGCCCGCCGAGACGATCACGAAGGTGACGCCGAAGGCGAGGATCGCGGTCACGGCGGCCTGGACGCCGACGTTGAGGAGGTTGTCGGCGGTCAGGAAGTCCCCGGACAGCGCCGACATGGCGATGACGAGGACGATCAGCGCGGTCAGCGCGCCGTTGTCGAGGAGCAGGCGGCGCAGGCCGGCCGTGGCGCCGCCCTGCGCGCCCGGCGTGCCCTTGAGCGTGTCAGTGGCCACGGGAGGCCTCCGTTCCGTTGCTGTGGGGAGTGGTACTGACGGCGAGGGCCATCACGGCGTCCTGGGTGGCCTCGTCGGCGGTGAGTTCGCCCGCGACGCGCCCCTGCGCCATGACGACCACCCGGTCGCTCATGCCGAGCACCTCCGGCAGATCGCTGGAGATCATGAGCACGGCGGCACCGGCGGCCGTCAGTTCGTTGACGAGCTGGTAGATCTCGACCTTCGCGCCGACGTCGATGCCGCGCGTCGGCTCGTCGAGGATGAGCACCTTGGTGTCGGCCAGCAGCCACTTGCCGATGACGACCTTCTGCTGGTTGCCGCCGGAGAGCGTCCGCACGTGCTGGCCGAGCCCGGCCATCCGCACGCCGAGCTGCCCGGCGATCCGCTCGGCGGCCTCGTGCTGCCCCTTGAGGTCGACGAGCCCCGCACGGGAGGCGGACCGGAGGGTGACCAGGCCGAGGTTCTCCTCGACGGAGGCGTCGAGGACGAGCCCCTGCCCCTTGCGGTCCTCGGGCACCAGCCCGATCCCGGCCGCCATGGCGGCGTTCACGTCGTGCCGGCGCAGCGGGGCCCCCGCGACGTGCACGGTCCCGGCGTCGTACGGGTCGGCCCCGAACACCGCCCGGACCACCTCCGTCCGCCCGGCCCCGACGAGCCCCGCGATACCGACGACCTCACCGGCCCGCACCTCGAAGCTCACGTCGTGGAAGACGCCGTCCCGGGTGAGCCCCTCCACCTTCAGCAGCGCGTCACCGGCCTCGGCGCGCTCGCGCGGGTACTGCTGCTCGATCGACCGCCCGACCATGAGCCGTACGAGCTCGTCCTCGGGCGTGGCGGCGGGCACCTGCCCGACGCTGCGGCCGTCCCGGATCACGGTGACCCGGTCGCCGAGGGCGGCGATCTCCTCCAGGTGATGGGTGATGAACACGATCCCGACGCCGTCCTCGCGCAGCCGCCGCACGATGGCGAACAGCTTCTCGACCTCCTCGGAGGTGAGCACGGCGGTCGGCTCGTCCATGACGAGCACCCGCGCGTCCAGGCTGAGCGCCTTGGCGATCTCGACCATCTGGAGCCGCGCGATGCCGAGTTCGCGCACCCGCGCCCGGGGGGACACATCGACCCCGACGCGCTTCAGCAGCACCTCGGCGTCGGCGTCCATCCTCTTCCGGTCGATCATCCCGAGGCGGCGCGGCTGCCGCCCGAGGAAGATGTTCTCGGCGACCGTCAGATCGGGGACCAGGTTGAACTCCTGGTAGATGGTGGCGATCCCGAGCCGCTCGGAGTCCTGCGCACCGTGGATGCGCACCTCCTCGCCGCCGACGGTGATCCGGCCGGCGTCGGGCGTGTAGGCGCCGGAGAGCATCTTGATCAGCGTGCTCTTGCCGGCACCGTTCTCACCGAGGAGCACGTGCACCTCGCCCCGGCGCAGGTCGAAGTCGACGCTGTCGAGCGCGACCACGCCCGGGAAGGTCTTGCGGATGCCCTCGATGCGCAGCAACTCGTCCGGGCTGCTCACGACGTACTCCTTCGTACGGGGGACTGTGGTGCGGGGGACTGCGGGGGTGCCGGCTCACCGCACGAGCGGCGTACGACGAGCCGGGCGGGGAGGGTGACGGACTCGCCGGGTCCGCCCTCGATCCGGTCGACGAGCGCGCGTACGGCGGCCCGGCCCAGCGCGCCGGTCGGCTGGGCGACGGCGGTGACCGGCGGATCGGTGTGCACGAACCAGGGGATGTCGTCGAACGCGGCCAGCGCGATGTCGTCGGGCACCCGCAGCCCGCGCGCGCGGACGGCGTCCAGCGCGCCGAGCGCCATCAGGTTGTCGGCGGCGAACACGACCTCGGGCGGCTCGGGCAGGCCGAGGAAGCCCTCGGTGACCCGGCGCCCGCTGTCGGCCTGGAAGTCGCCCTGGCCGATGTAGGCGTCGGGGAGGGGGAGCCCGTACGCGCCGAGCGCCTCCCGGAAGGCGTCCACGCGCTCGCGGCCGGTGGTGGTGGCGGCGGGCCCGGCGATGATCGCGAGCCGCCGGTGCCCGAGGGCGTACAGGTGCGCGACCAGGTCCCGTACGGCGCCACGCCCGTCCGACCTGACGACGGGCACGTCCACGCCGGGGATCCACCGGTCGACGAACACCATGGGCGTGCCCGCGCGGGCGGCGTCCAGCATGCGCGGGGAGCCGCCGTCGGTGGGGGAGACGAGCAACCCGTCGATACGGCGGTCCAGCAGGGTGGTGACGTGGTGGTCCTGGAGATCGGGCCGCTCGTCGGCGTTGCCGATGATCACGCTGTACCCGAGCGCGCGGGCCTCCTCCTCGACGGAGCGGGCCAGCTCGGTGAAGTACGGGTTCATCACGTCGCTGATGACCAGTCCGAGGGTGCGGGTCTGGTCGGTGCGCAGGGAGCGGGCGACGGCGTTCGGGCGGTAGCCCAGCGCCTCGACGGCGGCCGTCACCCGCCGGCGCGCGTCCTCGCTGACCGACGGGTGGTCGTTCAGCACCCGCGACACCGTGGCGACGGACAGCCCCGCCTCGGCAGCGACGTCCTTGATGCTCGCCATCGCCGTTCCACCTCCTCGTGGAATCGATTACACGGAGGATTGGAATCGATTACACGGGTGGCTGGCAAGAGGATGCGGGGTGTCCGAAATCGAATCGTGACCGCAGGGGCGGTGGTGTCCCGCGGGGCGACCGGGTTCCGCGTACCGCCTTCTTCCGGGGCGACGCGGAAGGGCGGCGTCCGGCCTGCCCCGGACCGGGGGCCCGGTCGTCGGGAAGGAGTGTGCGGCGGGAGAGGACCGCACGGGACGCGCTGCTGCCCTGGCCGGGGCAAGGTCCCACGGAGCCGGTCTGCGGTACCCGGCGCCCGGCGGTACCCGCCGCTTCGTGGTCGCTCACTCCGGGTGCGCCGCCGGCCGCTCCGTCTGCCGGAGTCCGGCCGGTCGCCTCCCCGGCCGTCGGCCTGCCGTCGGCCGGCGTGCGGGCCGGTCCCCGGTGTCAGTGGCCGCTGACAGTATGACGACCATGAGCCGGATCATCTCGTACAGCACCGCCGACAAAGCCGACGTCCTGGCCTTCATCGGAGCCGCGGACGACCTGACAGTCGATCAGGTGCGGCGGCTGGGCGTCATGCGTGAGAAGGCGCGGGAGAGCCAGCGGGAACTGGAGCGGCAGGGCATCGACCTGGGCCTGACCGTCCCCGACGCGCTGGAACACCTCGTGGCCGGCCACGCGGACTCCCAAGCCGAGTACGCGGCGGGCGCCTACTACCGCGCGCTCCAGCACATCATCGACCGCAACGCCTCCGACCCCGCCGAACTCGGTGTCTACTCCAAGCCCTCCACCTTCTTCGGCCTGCTCGACGAAGAGCTGCGCCGCGCGGGTGTGAGCGCCGATCTCCTGCCGCACGACCGCCTGTTCTCCGGGCCGCCCGAGGAGATCCCCTTCCCCGTCCCCTTCCCCGTGGACGGGCCGCACATCGGCATGTTCCCGCTGGACAGGGCCAAGCCGGCCGCCGACGCCTACCGCGCGGTGCTGGACCGGGTGGACGAGGACTTCCGGTACGACCTCGGGGAACTGGCCGAGAAGCTCGAGTTCGAACACGCGGAATGGGAGTACGCCACGAAGAACATCGACTGGTACACCCAGGACACGATCTTCTTCTCCATCACGGGCTGAGTGACGGCGGACGCCTCCCGGTTGAAAGGGGCGAGCGTCTGAAAACGGTGAGCATCCGGCGGACGAATGCACCATACGCACTCAGATGAGCGGAGCATGGACACCACGGACCGGGATGCTCCCGATTTTCAGGCGAGGGCGAGCAAGCTCCAGGCGACCGCGCGGAGTTCCTCGTCCTCGTGGTCCTCGGAGAAGGGTGTGGCGCCGAGCAGGCGGCGCGGGGAGAAGGCGCAGGCCCGAAGGGTCGGGCGCAGCTCCTCGGGTGTCCGGCCGATGGCGGCGAGGGCCTTGAGGGCGTGAAGACCGACCGGACTGGGACCGGCCAGCTCTGCGAGGACGGGGACGGCGTCGTCCGGGGAGCCGGTGATCCAGTGGTGCGCCTCGGCGGCGGTCGCCCGCGTCCATTCGTATCGCGCTGTCAGCATCGGTTCGACGAGGGGGAGCAGGGGTGCGGCGGCACTGCCGAGGGACTGGAGGCGGCCCAGGTGCCAGTGCGCCGGGCCCTGCGCCGCCGAGAGCAGCTCCTCGAAGGTGCGCAGTGCCGGGACGGGGTCACCGGTCAACCGGTAGTGGGCGACGGCCGCCGCGGCCCGCAGTGAGGCGTCGCTGCTCCGCCCGGCCTCCCGCAGGGCGGAAGAGACCTCCCCGGTCAGGATGCCGTTGAGGCCGAGCTGCCGGGCGGCGGCGACGGCCGCCCGGCGGGTCCGGAGACATTCCACCAGTTCGGGCCGGGCCCGCCGGGCGGGAGCACCGAGCGGTTCCAGCGCCGCGATCAGGGCGGCGGCCGCGTTCCCGGTGGCGCCCGCCGACAATTCCTCGCGGATCACCGCCGTGAGCTCGTCGCCCGCCTCCGGGAAGACCGTCGCCGCGGCCCGGACCGCCTCGGCGTCGGGGCGGCGCAGGAGCACGTCCACAGCACGGGGATCACGTGACCGGACCAGGGCGAGGAGCGCCGGCCGCGCGGTCTCCCCGTCCGCACGGGCGTAGTCGTACAGCCTGTCCCGGAGCTCGTCACCGGGCTCGGGCAGACGGCCGACCCAGCGGCCGATGACGTCCAGCGTGTGGACCAGTGAGCGGGTGTCCCGCTGGTGGGGCAGGGCGGCGAGCAGGAGATCCAGTACCTCCGGTTCCCGGTCGCGCCAGACCTCCGTGATCTCCCGGGCCAGCCATGATCCGCGTGAGCCCAGGTCTCCCGCGTCGATCCAGTGGGCCGCCACGGCGAGAGCGGCGTCCGGGTCGTCGGTCAGCAGCCCGGTGAGGTGGGATTCCGGGGTGTCGGCGCCCGGCCACGGGAAGTCGTCCTCCCCGGGGTCGGGTTCGGCCCCGTCCTCGGCGAGGATCGTCACCAGCTCCGCCGGGTACGGCGGGCCGGACCGTTCGGCGGCGAGCGTGGCCGCCGCCAGCCGGACCTCGGACCACGGGCTGCCGAAGGGCAGCGGTTTTCGCCCTCTCCGGTTCAGGACGACCAGTGCGTCGGCCCGTACCGCCGGGACCGCGTCACCGGCGTACAGCTCGCCGACCCGCTCCTCGACGGAGGCCCACAGTCCGACGGGGAGCACGTCCGCCACGGCCGCGACCACGCGAAGTGCCGCCCGGCGCACCGGCCGTTCGGTGTCCGTCAGGCAGGGCAGCAGCTCCGGAAGCACCCGGCACAGTTCCCTGCAGACCTCGGCGACCGGACTGCGCGGCCAGTGCGGTGACCCGGTGTCCGCGGGGGCGTGGTCGGCGAGTGCCGCCAGCAGCATCAGCAACTCGGTGCGCTTGCGGGGAACGTGCCGGGCGGCGTGCGCGAGGAAGGGAACGGCGGGTGCCGACGCCGAGTACACCGTGCCCTGGTGGTGGATGTTCCCGTACAGCTCGTGAACGGCTTCGTCGACGGCCGTGTCATCGCCCTGGTGGAGCGCCCTGATCAGGTCGGGCACGTCCACGGCCGGGCCGTAGGCGTGGGTCAGTGTCTGCCACCGGACGGCGTCCAGTTCGGCCGGGGACTTCATGGTCGGCGCTCCTTCGCTGATCAGGTGCGTCGACCCTACGGAGCACCACCGACAGCGCCGGTCTTCACGCAGTGCTGAGCTCGCACCACACGTACTTGCCCCGGCTGCCCTGTCCGGCCGGCGGCTGCCACCCCCGCCCGTCGGCACAGGCCCGCACCAGCGCCCCCGCCCGTCCTCCGACTCGGGCCCCGGTGACGGCAACTCGCGCCTCGAGATCGCACACGCCCGCACCCTCGTGGCCGTACGCGACTCCAAGGCCCCCATCCTGGCCGCCCTCACCTTCCCAACCGCCGTCTCCGCCGGCTTCCTTGAGGCGCTGAAGGAACCCGGACCGGCGGAAACTGGCATGATGTCACTCAGCCGACGTCTCTGCCGGACACGATCCCGTGGAACCAGGCCGTGCCGCTCCGGAGCGGCACGGACAGCCGTCCCGCCCGGCGGATCCCCCGCCGCGCTTTCACCCTGGAGCCCGCTTTGTCCTTACGGACGACCATCCGCCCCATACCCCTGCTCCTGTCGGCGGTGCTCGCGGCCGGAACGCTCACCGGCTGCGCGCTGCAGGAGCTCACCAAGGACTGCGAGGGGACCGGCAGCAGGGTGAAGGAGATGGCTGCGCTCGGCATCCTCGACTCCCGGCCCGCCGGGGCCACCGTCGCCCGTGGCTTCGAGAAGGTCGACGCCGGCTGCTGGGCGGACAGCGGCGACGTCTCGGTGTACGCCGGCCGGACCTACGCCTTCCCCGGCACGGAGGCCGAAGTCGCCGCCCACTACCGGACGGCAGCGGTACGGGACGGGTGGGATCCGGACCCCGAGGCCCCGTCCGGTGACCCGTGCTTCGTCAAGGAGGACATGACCCTGCGGATCGTCTTCCTCACCGCCGAGGGCCTCGCGGAGGACGGCCACGGAAGCCGCCCCGATCTCACCACCGGGGCCGGCTACTCGGTCAACGCCGACTCGTTCGTGGACAGCGGCGCCGAAGCGGGCTGCTAGCGGCGGGCCGCCCGGACGGGGCACCCCCTGTCACACCCCACGGGTACCGTCGGATCATGCCCAACCAGTCCGCAGCCGCCCCCGGCGAACGCCGGCTCGCCACCCTCGAAGGCGTGCTGGAGCGCATCACGTACGCCAACGAGGAGAACGGCTACACGGTCGCCCGCGTCGACACCGGCAGAGGCGCGGGTGATCTCCTCACCGTCGTCGGCGCGCTGCTCGGCGCCCAGGTGGGGGAGTCCCTGCGGATGGAGGGGCGCTGGGGGTCGCACCCCCAGTACGGCAAGCAGTTCCACGTCGAGAACTACACGACCGTCCTCCCCGCCACCGTCCAGGGCATCCGCCGCTACCTCGGCTCCGGCCTGGTCAAGGGCATCGGCCCGGTCTTCGCCGACCGCATCACGCAGCACTTCGGCATCGACACCCTCACGATCATCGAGGAGGAGCCCAAGCGCCTCATCGAGGTCCCCGGGCTCGGCCCCAAGCGGACCAAGAAGATCGCCGACGCC
Source organism: Streptomyces sp. NPDC014676 (assembly GCF_043084105.1). Classification (NCBI taxonomy): domain Bacteria; kingdom Bacillati; phylum Actinomycetota; class Actinomycetes; order Kitasatosporales; family Streptomycetaceae; genus Streptomyces; species Streptomyces sp. NPDC014676. Next base: position 303,490 of record NZ_JBIBZI010000001.1, read on the forward strand.
TGGGAGGAGCAGAAGGCGATCAAGGAGGTCATGCTCTTCCTCCAGACCGTGGAGGTGTCCACCTCCATCGCCGTGCGCATCTACAAGAAGTACGGCGACGCCTCGATCTCCGTCGTGAAGAACCAGCCGTACCGGCTCGCCGCCGACGTCTGGGGCATCGGCTTCCTCACCGCCGACAAGATCGCCCAGTCCGTCGGCATCCCGCACGACAGCCCCGACCGGGTGAAGGCCGGCCTGCAGTACGCCCTCTCGCAGGCCACCGACCAGGGGCACTGCTATCTCCCCGAGGAGAAGCTGATCGCCGACGCGGTGAAACTGCTCCAGGTGGACACCGGCCTCGTCATCGAGTGCCTCGCCGAACTCGCCGCCGAGCCGGAGGAGGACGGCGAGGACCCCGGCGTCGTACGCGAGAAGGTCCCCGACCCGCAGGGCGGCGACCCCGTCACCGCCGTCTACCTCGTTCCCTTCCACCGTGCCGAGCTGGCCCTCTCCGCCCAGTTGCAGCGCCTGCTCCGTACCGACGAGGACCGGATGCCGGCCTTCCGGGACGTGGCCTGGGACAAGGCGCTCGGCTGGCTGAAGGGGCGTACGGGCACGGACCTCGCGCCCGAGCAGGAGGCCGCCGTCAAGCTGGCGCTGAGCGAGAAGGTCGCCCTCCTCACCGGCGGTCCCGGCTGCGGCAAGTCGTTCACCGTCCGGTCCATCGTGGAGCTGGCCCGCGCCAAGAAGGCCAAGGTCGTCCTCGCCGCCCCGACCGGCCGCGCCGCCAAGCGGCTCGCCGAGCTGACCGGGGCCGAGGCCTCCACCGTCCACCGCCTCCTCGAGCTCAAGCCCGGCGGCGACGCCGCCTACGACCGGGACCGCCCGCTCGACGCCGACCTGGTGGTGGTCGACGAGGCGTCCATGCTGGACCTCCTCCTCGCGAACAAGCTGGTCAAGGCCGTGCCCCCGGGCGCCCACCTGCTCTTCGTCGGCGACGTCGACCAGCTCCCCAGCGTCGGCGCGGGGGAGGTGCTCCGGGACCTCCTCGCCGACGGCAGTCCCGTCCCCGCCGTGCGGCTCACCCGTGTCTTCCGCCAGGCCCAGCAGTCCGGCGTGGTGACCAACGCGCACCGGATCAACGCCGGGCAGCACCCCGTCACCGACGGCATGAAGGACTTCTTCCTCTTCGTCGAGGACGACACCGAGGAGGCGGGCCGGCTCACCGTGGACGTCGCGGCCCGGCGCATCCCGGCGAAGTTCGGGCTGGACCCGCGCCGGGACGTGCAGGTCCTCGCCCCCATGCACCGGGGCCCGGCCGGCGCGGGCACGCTCAACGGGCTGCTCCAGCAGGCCATCACCCCCGGCCGCCCCGACCTCGCCGAGAAGCGGTTCGGCGGCCGGGTCTTCCGCGTCGGCGACAAGGTCACCCAGATCCGCAACAATTACGAGAAGGGGGAGAACGGCGTCTTCAACGGCACCGTGGGCGTGGTCACCGCCCTCGATCCGGTCGACCAGCGCCTGACGGTGCTGACCGACGAGGACGAGGAGGTGGGTTACGACTTCGACGAGCTGGACGAGCTGGCGCACGCCTACGCCGTGACCATCCACCGTTCCCAGGGCAGCGAGTACCCGGCGGTCGTCATCCCGGTGACCACGGGCGCCTGGATGATGCTCCAGCGCAACCTGCTGTACACGGCGGTCACCCGGGCCAAGCGGCTGGTCGTCCTCGTCGGCTCCCGCAAGGCGATCGGACAGGCGGTGCGCACGGTCTCCGCGGGCCGCCGGTGCACGGCGCTGGACTTCCGCCTCGCCGGATCCCGCCTCTCGGCCCCCGCGTCACCCCTGTGAGCGGCCCGTCATCAAAAAATGATCGATCAAATGAGTCACGAAGGTCACAGAGCCCTTCCGGACGGGGGACACAGCGGGCAGTATGGGCAAGTTGGCGGCACTCAGTGCCGCCGATAGGCCCGATGGTCGACCCCGAGTGCACTCTCCTGCGCCGAGTGGGGGATGGTGGAGACAGTCAGGGCACCTCGAAGATGAGGCACTAGGTCGGTGAGGGAAGACGTGAGCGACAACTCTGTAGTACTGCGGTACGACGGCAGCGAGTACACCTACCCGGTGATCGACAGCACCGTCGGCGACAAGGGCTTCGACATCGGGAAGCTCCGCGCACAGACCGGTCTGGTGACACTGGACAGCGGCTACGGCAACACCGCCGCCTATAAATCCGCCGTCACCTATCTGGACGGCGAGGCCGGCATCCTCCGGTACCGCGGCTACCCGATCGAGCAGCTGGCCGAGCGTTCCACCTTCCTGGAGGTCGCCTACCTGCTGATCAACGGCGAACTGCCGACCGTCGACGAGCTGTCCGCGTTCAAGGGCGAGATCACGCAGCACACCCTGCTGCACGAGGACGTCAAGAACTTCTACAAGGGCTTCCCGCGCGACGCCCACCCGATGGCCATGCTGTCGTCGGTCGTCTCCGCGCTGTCGACGTTCTACCAGGACAGCCACAACCCGTTCGACGAGCAGCAGCGCAACCTCTCCACGATCCGGCTGCTCGCCAAGCTTCCGACGATCGCGGCCTACGCGTACAAGAAGTCGGTCGGCCACCCGTTCGTCTACCCGCGCAACGACCTCGGCTACGTCGAGAACTTCCTGCGCATGACGTTCTCGGTCCCGGCGCAGGACTACGACCTCGACCCGGTCGTCGTGGCTGCCCTGGACAAGCTGCTGATCCTGCACGCGGACCACGAGCAGAACTGCTCGACCTCCACCGTGCGTCTGGTCGGCTCCTCGCAGGCGAACATGTTCGCCTCGATCTCCGCGGGCATCTCCGCCCTGTGGGGTCCGCTGCACGGCGGCGCCAACCAGTCGGTGCTGGAGATGCTGGAGGGCATCCAGGCCTCCGGCGGTGACGTCGACTCCTTCATCCGCAAGGTGAAGAACAAGGAGGACGGCGTCCGCCTGATGGGCTTCGGCCACCGGGTCTACAAGAACTTCGACCCGCGCGCCAAGATCATCAAGGCTGCCGCGCACGATGTGCTGTCCGCCCTCGGCAAGTCCGACGAGCTGCTGGACATCGCGCTGAAGCTGGAGGAGCACGCGCTCTCCGACGACTACTTCGTCTCGCGCAGCCTCTACCCGAACGTCGACTTCTACACCGGTCTGATCTACCGGGCCATGGGCTTCCCGACCGAGATGTTCACGGTCCTGTTCGCCCTCGGCCGCCTCCCGGGCTGGATCGCCCAGTGGCACGAGATGATCAAGGAGCCGGGTTCCCGCATCGGCCGCCCGCGCCAGATCTACACGGGTGTCGTCGAGCGGGACTTCGTCCCGGTCGAGGAGCGCTGACACCTGCCCGGTGCGAGGGCCGTGCCCTTGAGGGCGCGTAATAGCTCGTCACTGTAGGAGCGTGGGCGACTGCGGGCCGGCTTGCGGCTGGTCGCGCAGTTCCCCGCGCCCCTGGGTGTGTCGCACTACCGCACGTAACCCGCGGTCCTTCAGGTGTGTTGCACAACCACACACGAGCCCGCGTCCCTATAGGCGTGTTGCGCAACCGCAAAGAAGAAGGCGCCCCGGCCGACGGTCCCCCCACGGGCCGACGAACCGGGGCGCCTTCCCATGTCCCGGTGCGGATTCCCCCCACGGGATCCGGCCGGGCGTCTGTGAGGACAGCGCCTGAATCGCTGGGTGAGTGCGGGCGGACCTGAACCCGCCGCACTCGTCGGTGTGTGCGGTCTGCCGGGACAGCGCACGTTCGGGAGGGCCGCTCAAAGCTCCCCGCTGGGTACGTGCCCCGGCAACGCAATCTCCGGAGAAAGTCCCCCAAGACATTCCCCAGATGTCAGGAAGCGCCCCCCAAGACGCTGCCCGACATCGCCAACTTAGACCTTCGAACCCCTTCGATGGTTACGTTCAGATCACTGTGATCTGCGTCTCTTGCACATCACCTCAAGGTGCGCAAGAGCCCGCAAACCGCTCACGGGACTCAAGCGTAAGGAAGATGCGCGAGCCGTGTGAAGAGCTTATGTGAGGGTCGTACCGGACGACAGGGGTACACCCCAACTTGAGACCTCAACGAAACGCCCGCAGGCGCAGGCTGTTCGTCACCACGAAGACCGAGGAGAACGCCATCGCCGCACCGGCGATCATCGGGTTCAGCAGCCCGGCCGCGGCCAGCGGCAGCGCGGCCACGTTGTAGCCGAAGGCCCACACCAGATTGCCCTTGATCGTGCCGAGTGTCCTGCGGGACAGCCGTATCGCGTCCGCGGCCACCCGCAGGTCGCCGCGGACCAGGGTCAGATCGCCCGCCTCGATCGCCGCGTCCGTACCGGTGCCCAGGGCGAGACCCAGATCGGCGACGGCCAGCGCGGCCGCGTCGTTGACGCCGTCGCCGACCATGGCGACGCTGCGTCCCTCGTCCCGCAGCCGCCGTACGACGTCGGCCTTGTCCTCGGGCAGCACCTCGGCGATCACCCGGTCGATGCCCACGGTCCGCGCCACCGCCTCGGCGACGGCCTTGTTGTCACCGGTCAGCAGCACCGGCGTGAGTCCGAGCGCGCGCAGCTCGCGCACCGCCTCGGCGCTGGTCTCCTTCACGGCGTCGGCGACGGCGAGGACACCGCGCGCCACCCCGTCCCAGCCGGCCACGACGGCCGTACGCCCGTCCCGCTCGGCCTCCTCCTTCGCCCGTGCCAGCTCCGGCGGCACCTCGTCGAAGAGGCGTCCCACGGCCACCTCGTGGCCCTCCACGCGCCCGCGTACGCCCCGGCCGGGGACGTTCTCGAAGTGCTCGGCGCGAGGCAGCGCGCCGGCCCGCTCCTCGGCGCCCGCGGCGATCGCCCGGGCGATCGGGTGTTCGGAGGCGTGTTCCAGGGCGCCGGCGAGGCGCAGCACCTCGGTCTCGTCGGTGCCGTCGGCGGTGTGGACGGCGAGCAGGGTCATGCGGCCGGTGGTGACGGTGCCGGTCTTGTCGAGGACGACGGTGTCGACGCGGTGGGTGGATTCCAGGACCTCGGGGCCCTTGATGAGGATGCCGAGCTGGGCGCCGCGCCCGGTGCCGACCATCAGCGCGGTCGGTGTGGCCAGGCCGAGGGCGCAGGGGCAGGCGATGATCAGGACGGCGACGGCGGCGGTGAACGCGGCGACGGTGTCGCCCGTGGCGCCCAGCCACGCCCCGAAGGTGCCGGCCGCGATCAGCAGCACCACCGGGACGAAGACCCCGGCGATCCGGTCGGCGAGCCGCTGCACCCGCGCCTTGCCGTTCTGCGCCTCCTCGACCAGCTTCGCCATCCGCGCGAGCCGCGTGTCGGCGCCGATCCGGGTCGCCTCGACGACGAGCCGTCCGCCCGCGTTGACCGTGGCGCCGGTGACGGTGTCGCCGACGGTGACGTCCACCGGGACGGACTCGCCGGTCAGCATGGACGCGTCCACGGCGGAGGCGCCCTCCACCACCGTGCCGTCGGTGGCGATCTTCTCCCCGGGCCGTACGACGAACAGGTCGCCCACGGCCAGCCGCTCCGCCGGGATCCGCACCTCGCGCCCGCCCACCCGTCTCCCGCCACCGCCCTCGACCGAGAGCGCTTCGCGCTCGCCCCCCTCGTATCGGAGCACGGTCACGTCCTTGGCGCCCAGCTCCATCAGCGCCCGCAGGGCCGCTCCCGCGCGGCGCTTGGAACGGGCCTCCAGATAGCGGCCGAGGAGGAGGAACGCGGTGACGCCCGCGGCGACCTCCAGGTAGATCGTGGAGGCGCCGTCGGTGCGGGTGACGGTGAGTGCGAAGGGGTGCCGCATGCCGGGCATGCCCGCGTCGCCGAGGAACAGCGCCCACAGGGACCAGCCGAACGCGGCGAGCGTGCCGACGGAGACCAGCGTGTCCATGGTGGCCGCGCCGTGCCGGAGGTTGGTCCAGGCGGCCCGGTGGAAGGGGGCGGCGCCCCAGACCACGACGGGCGCGGCGAGGGTGAGCGAGAGCCACTGCCAGTTGTCGAACTGCAGCGGCGGGACCATCGCCAGGAGGACGACGGGGAGGGCGAGGAGCGCGGAGACGGTGAGGCGGCGGCGCAGGGCGGCCGGTTCGGAGTCGGCCTCCCGTGAGGCGGACGTCTCGTCCTGCGGGGACTGCGGGGACCGCGGAGGCGCGGGTTCCTCGGCGGTGTACCCGGTCCGCACCACCGTGCCGATCAGGTCGGCGACCTCGGTGCCCGGCGGGTAGGTGATCCGGGCCTTCTCCGTCGCGTAGTTCACCGTGGCGGTGACCCCGTCCATCCGGTTGAGCTTCTTCTCGACACGGGCCGCGCAGGAGGCGCAGGTCATCCCGCCGATGAGCAGCTCGACCTCCGAGAGGGCCGGCTGCCCGGCGGCCGGTGCCTCGGGGGCGGTGGTGCTGGTCATGTCCGTATCTCCAGGGGCGAGGTCCGGGGCTCCGGGGGCGGTGGCGTGCCGGGCCGCGGGGAACGGGTGGCCGGTACGGCCCGGTTCACGCCGCGCGGGGGCTCAGGAGCGGCTCAGGCGGTGCCCGCCAGCTCGAAGCCGGCCTCGTCGACGGCGGCGCGGACGGCCTCCTCGTCGAGCGGGGCCGCGGAGACGACGGTCACCTCGCCGGAGGAGGCGACCGCCTGTACCGAGCTGACCCCGGGGAGCTGGGAGATCTCACCGGAGACGGCGCCCTCGCAGTGCCCGCAGCTCATCCCGCTCACCTTGTAGACGGTGGTGACGGAGCCCTGGGTGTCGGTCTGGGAGGTCATGTCGTTGCTCCTCGTCGAGGTGTGGATGATGGGTGGGGGTGGTGCGGGCCCACGCGGGTCACGGGGGACCTCAAGACCCTCCTGTCACCCAGTTTATACCCCTAGGGGGTATAAATCCACGACGGTCGGGCCGAGCGGAAGGCGGGACGGGTCATGCGGGCGGTGGTGTTCGAGCGGTACGGGGAACCGGCCGAGGTGCGGGAGGTCGCGGACCCGGAGCCCGCGGAGCACGGGGTCGTGGTCCGCGTCGAGGCCACCGGCCTGTGCCGCAGCGACTGGCACGGCTGGCAGGGCCACGACCCGGACATCACCCTCCCGCACGTCCCCGGCCATGAACTCGCCGGGACCGTCGAGGCCGTCGGCGCCCGGGTCACCGGCTGGCGCGCCGGGGACCGGGTCACCGTCCCCTTCGTCTGCGCCTGCGGTTCCTGCCCCGCCTGCGCGGCCGGCGACCAGCAGGTGTGCGAGCGCCAGACCCAGCCCGGCTTCACCCACTGGGGCTCCTTCGCCCAGTACGTGGCGCTGGACCACGCGGACGTGAACCTCGTCGCGGTCCCCGACGGGATGTCCTTCGCGACGGCCGCCTCGCTCGGCTGCCGTTTCGCCACGGCCTACCGCGCGGTGGTGCAGCGGGGCCGGGTGGCGGCGGGGGAGTGGGTGGCCGTGCACGGCTGCGGCGGGGTGGGGCTGTCGGCGGTGATGATCGCCGCGGCGGCCGGTGCGCGCGTCGTCGCCGTCGACGTGTCACCGGGCGCCCTCGACCTGGCACGGAGGTTCGGCGCGGCGCGGTGCGTGGACGCGGCGGCGGTACCGGACCCCGCCGGGGCGGTCCGCGACCTCACCGGCGGCGGCGTCCACCTCTCCCTGGACGCCCTCGGCGCGCCCGCCACCTGCGCCGCCTCCGTCGACAGCCTGCGCCGCCGGGGCCGCCACGTCCAGGTCGGCCTGCTGCCCTCACCCACGGGCACCACACCCGTCCCCATGGCCCGCGCCATCGCCCTCGAACTCGAACTCCTCGGCAGCCACGGCATGGCCGCGCACACCTATCCCCCGATGCTGGAACTGGTGCGCGCCGGCGTGCTCCGCCCCGACCTGCTGGTGACCTCCACCATCACCCTGGACGCCGCCCCGCCCGCCCTCGCGGCCATGGGCGGGGCGGGAGCGGGAGCGGGCGTGACCGTCATCGAACCCTGGAGCTGACCTCAGCCGTTCCCACGGCCCCGGTTGCCCGGACGGGAGGCGACCCACGCCCGGACGGTGTCGGCGTACCAGTAGGGCTTGCCCCCCTCCACATGGTCGGGCGGGGGCAGCAGCCCGTGCTTGCGGTACGAGCGGACGGTGTCCGGCTGCACCTTGATGTGGGCCGCGATGTCCTTGTAGGACCACAGCGATCGGTCGGTCATGGTGGCACCTCCCCGCGCGCACCACGGCGACGGCCGGGGGCGGCCGTCAGGGGAGCCGGGCGTGCGCTGGTGATCAGGCATGCGTTGTGCCCGGTGAACGAGGCCCGTCGGCGGCAGGGCAGGGGTTGTGCGCCGGGTGTGACGGAAGGCCCGCGCACGTGTGACGCCCGTGACAGCGCGGGAGTGTTTGTGACAGGGATGCCACACAGGCGCACGCCGGTCCGTCGGCGAGGCGCGTTGACTTCCCTCGCGACGGCCGGCCCGGGCCTCGCGGCAGTCGGCCCGGACTTCACGGCGGCCGGTCCGGACCTCACGACAGCGGGTCCGGACCTCACGGCGGCGCATCCGGACAGGCCCCCGGCAAAGTCTCGTCCGAATGTCCGGACAAAACATTGACAGGGCTTCGTGCCCGGGGCTAGAAACCGGGGAGGACCACACAGGCGTGGAGCCGTACGAAGGGGACGCGATGGCGTACGACGTGATCACCATGGGGCGGATCGGGGTGGATCTCTATCCGCTCCAGACGGGCGTGCCGCTGCCGCAGGTCACGTCCTTCGGCAAGTTCCTCGGCGGCTCGGCGACCAATGTCGCGGTCGCCGCAGCCCGCCTCGGCCGCCGCACCGCCGTGATCACCCGCACCGGCGACGACCCCTTCGGCACCTATCTCCACGAGGCGCTGCGCGACTTCGGCGTCGACGACCGCTGGGTCACCCCCGTCCACGGTCTGCCCACCCCGGTCACCTTCTGCGAGGTCTTCCCGCCGGACGACTTCCCGCTCTACTTCTACCGCCGGCCCAAGGCCCCCGACCTGGAGATCGACGCCCACGAACTCGACCTGGACGCCCTCCGCGACGCGAGCGTCTTCTGGGTCACCGGCACCGGCCTGAGCGAGGAACCCAGCCGTACCGCCACCCTCGCCGCCCTCGCCCACCGCGCCAGGTCCGGCACCACGGTCTTCGACCTCGACTGGCGTCCCATGTTCTGGACCGACCCCGACGCCGCCCGCCCCTTCTACCGCGAGGCCCTGCGCCACACCACGGTCGCCGTCGGCAACCTGGACGAGGTGGAGGTCGCCACCGGGGAGCGCGAACCGCACGCCGCCGCCCGCGCCCTGCTCGCCGCCGGGGTCGAGATCGCGGTGGTCAAACAGGGTCCGAAGGGCGTCCTGGCCATGGACCGCGACGGCCGGTCGGCCGAGGTCCCCCCGCTCCCGGTGACCGTCCTCAACGGCCTCGGCGCCGGCGACGCCTTCGGCGGCTCGCTCTGCCACGGCCTGCTGGCCGGCTGGGACCTGGAGAAGACCATGCGGCACGCCAACGCCGCCGGGGCCATCGTCGCCTCCCGCCTGGAGTGCTCCTCCGCGATGCCCACCCCCGACGAGATCGACGCGGCACTCGCCGCCGGGGCCGTCACATGACAACGCTGTACGTCCCCCGGTGCGCCACCACCGCCACCACCGTCACCACCCCACCGATCGCCTCCGGCGCGGGAGGCCGCTTCGCTTTGGCAGGAGCGAAGAGCGAGCGACGACTCCCCGCCCGCCGCGGCCCCGCGCCGGAGGTTCCGCCGAAGCCCCGGGTGTCTATGCGGGCCCCGAAACGGCCGACACTGTGTCGGGCCCGTCCGGCCGCCCGCACCTGGTGTGATGGACCCGTGGCCGAGCCACCCGAACCGCACGAGCTGTACGAACGGCACGTCTCCACCCGTCGCCGCCATCTGTGAAGGAGTTCCCGGTCATGACGAAGATCGTCAACCACTGGATCGGCGGCAGGACCGCCGAAGGCGCCTCGGGGACGTACGGCCCGGTGACGGACCCGGCGACCGGCGAGGTCACCACGAAGGTCGCGTTCGCCTCCGTCGAGGAGGTCGACGCCGCGGTCGCCGCCGCCAAGGAGGCGTACCTGAGCTGGGGCCAGTCCTCCCTGGCCACCCGCACCACCATCCTCTTCCGGTTCCGCGCGCTGCTCGACGCCCACCGCGACGAGATCGCCGAGCTGATCACCGCCGAGCACGGCAAGGTGCACTCCGACGCGCTCGGCGAGGTGGCGCGCGGCCTGGAGATCGTCGACCTGGCCTGCGGCATCAGCGTGCAGCTCAAGGGCGAGCTGTCCACGCAGGTCGCCAGCCGCGTCGACGTGTCGTCCATCCGCCAGCCGCTGGGCGTCGTCGCCGGCATCACGCCGTTCAACTTCCCCGCGATGGTGCCGATGTGGATGTTCCCCCTCGCCATCGCCTGCGGCAACACCTTCGTCCTGAAGCCGAGCGAGAAGGACCCGTCGGCCTCGATCCGCCTCGCCGAACTCCTGGCCGAGGCCGGTCTCCCCGACGGCGTGTTCAACGTCGTCCACGGTGACAAGGTGGCCGTCGACCGCCTCCTCGCCCACCCCGACGTCAAGGCGGTCTCCTTCGTCGGCTCCACCCCGATCGCCCGCTACATCCACACCACCGCCTCCGCGAACGGCAAGCGCGTCCAGGCCCTCGGCGGCGCCAAGAACCACATGCTGGTCCTCCCCGACGCCGACCTCGACGCGGCGGCCGACGCGGCGGTGTCGGCGGCCTACGGCTCGGCGGGCGAGCGCTGCATGGCGATCTCCGCGGTCGTCGCCGTCGGCGCGATCGGCGACACCCTGGTGGAGAAGATCCGCGAGCGCGCCGAGAAGATCAGGATCGGCCCCGGCAACGACCCCACCTCCGAGATGGGCCCGCTGATCACCAAGGTCCACCGCGACAAGGTCGCCTCCTACGTGGCCGGCGCGGCCGACGAGGGCGCCGAGGTCGTCCTGGACGGCACCGGCTACACCGTCGACGGCCACGAGAACGGCCACTGGATCGGCATCTCCCTCCTCGACAAGGTGCCGACCACGTCGAAGGCCTACCAGGACGAGATCTTCGGCCCCGTCCTGTGCGTCCTGCGCACGGAGACCTACGAGGAGGCCCTGGACCTCATCAACAGCTCCCCCTTCGGCAACGGCACCGCGATCTTCACCCGCGACGGCGGCGCCGCCCGCCGCTTCCAGCTGGAGGTCGAGGCCGGCATGGTCGGCGTGAACGTCCCGATCCCGGTCCCCGTCGGCTACCACTCCTTCGGCGGCTGGAAGGACTCCCTCTTCGGCGACCACCACATCTACGGCAACGACGGCACGCACTTCTACACCCGCGGCAAGGTCGTCACCACCCGCTGGCCCGACCCGGCGGACGCCCCGGCCGGCGTCGACCTGGGCTTCCCGCGCAACCACTGAGCCCGTCGCGGACCGTCACCCCGGCCGGCCGGGGCGACGGTCCGCGCGATCATCGACGAGGCGGCGCTACGACGCGCACCGGCCGATCCCAAGATCCGGGAAGACCAGTTGACCCACCTCATCTTCGCAGCGGCACAGCCGTCGATCACTGTCCAGGTGCTGCCGTTCAGTGTGGGAGTACAGCCAGTTCCCGACGGCGCGCTCTCCTTGTTGTGGCAGCCGGACGGCAGCTCCGTCGCATACCTGGAGGGCAGCGCGTCGGGCGAACTGATCGAAGAATCGGATGACTTCCTCAAGTATCGCTTGGCCTACGATCGGATCCGAGACGCGGCACTGGCACCGCCGGAATCGGTGACGTTCATCGAGCGCATCCTGGAGGAACACCGATCATGAACCACACCCTCGAACTCGGCACCGTGACGTGGCGCAAGTCGAGCTACAGCGACGGGGGCCAGAACAACTGCGTCGAGGTCGCCGACGGTCTCCCCGCCGTTGTCCCCGTCCGTGACAGCAAGGTCCCGTACAGTCCCGTCCTCCGCTTCCCCGCCTCCGCGTGGACGGCCTTCCTCAGCGGGCTCAAGGACTCCCGTTCCCCGATGGCCTGATGCCGTGGCCGCTCACCCGCGGAGCACGCCGACGGGACGCGATCCCCTGCGGCCCCTGACCGCGTGGACGGCCTGGCGGGCGCCGGGGAAGGGCAGGCTGTTCGAGACCGTGCGCACCTTCAGCCGGCGGATCTCCCGACGGCCGTGACCGGCCGCACGGGTCCCGTCCCGCAGTTGTCGCGTTGCCGGACGGCCCGGTTGGTTTCCGTCATGCTCTTCGGGATGCGTGACGAATGGGTCGCCTCACCCCGCCGCCATCTCCCCGAAGGGGATATGGGTGATATCTACCGTAAACTTTATTTTAGTTCCCCGGTGCTACCCGATGTGCCGAAATGCAACCGCCATTTGATCCCCGACGCCATAGCGAGGGACACTGCCCCGCGGATGCGTGTTCCCGGCCGAGCGGCACCCGCTTCAGTATCCTCCCGTGCGGGCCGTCGGAGGCCATCTACTCAAGGATTACTGGGCAGTTGACCTCGGGGTTTCGTGATAGCGTCCTTGTTCGGAGGGACAGTGCGACCTGAAAGGGAAATCGTGAACACGGAGAAGATCGCCGCTCGCCGCCTCTCGCTGGAAGAGGTGACGAACCTCGGCGTGAAGGACAGGATCTTCGTTTCCGCCGATACGGCAGAACTCAAACTTCCCGACTGCTATGTTCCTGCTTTTCTGACCAAGTCCGGTGAGCATTTCGAGGGCGGCTCGGTCACGGCGAGAACCGTATTCCAGGAAGAGGTCTCCTGCCTTCCCGACGACGAGAACGAAGCCGGAATCTACGTGGCCGACGAGAACGGCTCGATGACCATCGAGGTCCTCCAGTCCGCCGGTGTCGTGCTGGACCTGGCACTTTTCGTCCCCGGTGGGGACAAGGGGTCCCTCACGGCCCTTTACGCCGCCGTCCGGCAGGCCTTCGGCGCCGACGTCGTGCAGATCTGGCGCCAGGGCCTCAAGGAGGTCCCCGACGTGAAGGTCGACATCTTCGAGGAACAGGTTCCCCGGGGACGCAAGGCGAGCGACAGCCCCAAGCGTGACCGTCGCGCGATCGACACCTACCCCACCCGTGCGGACTTCATCGAGTTCTCCGCGGGATGGAAGCCGGTCGTCGAGATTCACAAGCCGATCGTTGACGACACCCCGACCATCTGAGGCGGAGTCACCTCCCGTCTCGCCCTGAGGGAACGCCGAAACACCGTTCCACTCGATGGCCTCGCGAGACGGCCCGCCCGACCAAGACCAAAGCTTGACGTCGTTCCGCGACAGCCCGCAGGGCTTCGGCGCAGTCAAGTGACGTCCCCTTCGCGCTCAGGCGAGCCCGAGGAGCGTGAGGGGTCGGCGGGCGTCACGCGCATTGCGGCGCGGGCCACCGAGGCGCAAGGGCCATGAGGCGGGAACCGTCCGCTCGCACTCCCTTCACCGCGCGTGGTCACGAGACGGACGCCCACCGGCTACGCCCAAGCCCTGGGGCGGACAAACCGTCCGCGTACCACGGACGCGGTACGCGGCGGCCCTCCCGTACACCAGCGGGAGGTGCCCGGGTTCGGTCTCCGGTCGACATCGCGGCGACAGGTTGACCCCGTACCGTTGACGCATGGATCTTCGACTGCCCGGATCGCGGTGGCTGCGGTCACGACGGCCGCTGTCACGGCGGCCGCGACGGACCGTCGCCGCCGCGGCCGCCGTCGTCGTGCTCGCCGGCGCCGGTACGTGGAGTGCCGTCGCCTCCGACGACGCGCCCGCGGTCACCCGCGCCGACCGGGTCATGAGCACGGGCGACGGGGTGCGCATCGACACCTCGTACTTCACCGCCGGGCCCGACGGCCGCCGCCCCGCCGTCCTGCTCGGGCACGGCTTCGGCGGCAGCAAGGACGATGTGCGGGAGCAGGCCGAGGACCTCGCGCGTGACGGGTATGCCGTGCTGACGTGGTCCGCGCGAGGCTTCGGCGGGTCCACCGGGAAGATCGGGCTGAACGACCCGGAGGGCGAGGTCGCCGACGTCTCCCGGCTGATCGACTGGCTGGCCGACCGGCCCGAGGTCCGGCTCGACAAGGGCGGCGACCCGCGGGTCGGGATGGCCGGTGGCTCGTACGGGGGTGCCATCGCGCTGCTCGGCGCCGGGTACGACGACCGGGTCGACGCCATCGCCCCGGCGATCACCTACTTCGACCTCGCCGACGCGCTCTTCCCGAACGGCGTCTTCAAGAAGCTGTGGGCCGGTGTCTTCGTCAACTCCGGCGGCGGCTGCGAGAAGTTCGAGCCCGCGCTGTGCGCGATGTACCAGCGGGTCGCCGAGTCCGGCGCCCCCGACGACGAGGCGCGCGAACTGCTCGAGGCGCGTTCGCCGTCCGCCGTCGCCGACCGCATCGACGTGCCCACGCTCCTGCTGCAGGGCCAGACCGACTCCCTCTTCCCGCTCGGCCAGGCCGACGCCGCCGCCAAGGCGATCCGCGCCAACGGCGCCCCGGTCGACGTCGACTGGATCGCGGGCGGCCACGACGGCGGCAACCCGGAGACGGACCGCGTGCGGCAGCGCGTACGGACCTGGTTCGACCGGTACCTGAAGGACGACAAGGGCGTCGACACCGGCCCCGCCTTCCGCGTCACCCGCACCGGAGGAGTCGACTCCACCGACGGTGAGGCCGTGCTGAACGGCGCGAGCGCCGACACCTACCCGGGTCTGACGAACGACGGCCGGTCCTTCCCCCTCACCGGACGCGAACAGAGCTTCGCCAACCCGGCAGGCGCCAACCCGCCCGCCATCTCCTCCCTGCCCGGCCTCGGCGGCTCCGGCGGACTCGCCCAGCTCTCCTCGCTCGGCGTGGGCATCTCCCTGGACTTCCCGGGCCAGTACGCCCGCTTCGAGTCCGCCCCGGTCGCCGACGACCTGCGGATCACCGGATCACCGACCGTCACCGTCCACGTCGAGTCGACCGGCGACGACGCCGTCCTCTTCGGCAAGGTCTACGACGTCGGCCCGGACGGACGGCAACAGGTGCTGCCCTCGCAGCTCGTCGCCCCCGTCCGCGTCGAGGACGCCAGGTCCGGCAAGGACGTGACGCTCACCCTCCCGGCCGTCGACCACGAGGTCCAGAAGGGCCACCGGCTGCGCCTTGTCCTCGCCTCCACCGACCTCGGCTACGCCTCCCCGGCCGCCCCGGCGACGTACACCGTCTCCCTGAAGAGCGACCTCACCGTGCCCACCGCACCCGGGGTGACCACCGCCGCGGCCCCGCTGCCCGCATGGGTGGTGTGGCTGCCGGTCGCCGGTGCCGTGATCGCGCTCGGGCTGCTGCTCACCGGCCGCCGCCGCACCACCGCCCCCGCACCCGACCCGGAACTGGCCGACGTCCCGCTCCAGATCACCGGCCTGAGCAAGCGGTACGCCCGCTCCTCGGACCGGTACGCCGTGCGGGACCTGTCCTTCCGGGTGGAGAAGGGGCAGGTGCTCGGACTGCTCGGGCCGAACGGAGCCGGCAAGACCACCACCCTGCGCATGCTGATGGGGCTCATCAAGCCCGACGGCGGCGAGATCCGCGTCTTCGGCCACGCCATCCGCCCCGGCGCCCCGGTGCTGTCCCGGGTCGGCGCGTTCGTCGAGGGCGCGGGCTTCCTGCCGCACCTGTCCGGCCGGGAGAACCTGGAGCTGTACTGGCGGGCCACAGGACGTCCGGCCGAGGACGCCCACCTGGAGGAGGCCCTGGAGATCGCCGGGCTCGGTGACGCACTCGCCCGCGCGGTGCGCACCTACTCCCAGGGCATGCGCCAGCGCCTCGCCATCGCCCAGGCCATGCTCGGCCTTCCGGACCTGCTCATCCTCGACGAACCGACCAACGGACTCGACCCGCCGCAGATCCGCGAGATGCGCGAGGTGATGATCCGCTACGCGGCCGCCGGACGCACGGTGATCGTCTCCAGCCATCTGCTGTCCGAGGTCGAGCAGTCCTGCACGCACCTCGTGGTCATGGACCGCGGGCAGCTCGTCCAGGCCGGTCCGGTGCGGGAGATCATCGGCTCCGGCGACACCCTGCTCGTCGGGACGGAGGAGCCCGTGGACGAGCCGGTCGCCGAGAAGATCGCCGCGCTGCCGGGCGTCGCCTCGGCGGTCCGCACCGACGACGGGCTGCTGGTCCGGCTCGACGCCGGCGGCACCGCCCCGCGCCTGGTCGCCGAACTGGTCCGGCTGGAGGTGCCCGTGGCGTCGGTGGGCCCGCACCGCCGCCTCGAAGACGCCTTCCTCACCCTGATCGGAGGTTCCGCATGAGCACGCTCACCGAGCCCACCGAGCGGACCGAGGTCGCCGCCGGCTACCGCGCGGGCCGCACCCTGCCCCTCCGGGTCGAACTGGTCCGCCAGCTCAAGCGCCGCCGCACCCTCGTGATGGGCGCGATCCTCGCCGTCCTGCCGTTCGTGCTGGTGGTCGCCTTCGCGATCGGCGGCGAGCCCGACCGTCCGGGCGGCCGGGTGAACCTGATGGACACGGCCACCGCCTCCGGCGCCAACTTCGCCGCCGTGAACCTGTTCGTGTCGGCGGGCTTCCTGCTGGTCATCCCCGTCGCCCTGTTCTGCGGGGACACCGTCGCCTCGGAGGCCGGCTGGTCCTCCCTGCGCTACCTGCTCGCCGCGCCGGTGCCCCGGATGCGGCTGCTGTGGTCCAAGCTGATCGTCGGACTGGGGCTGAGCCTGGCCGCGATGGTGCTGCTGCCGGTGGTGGCGCTCGTCGTCGGCACGGCCGCCTACGGCTGGGGCCCGCTGCGGATCCCCACCGGCGGCGCGCTCGACCCCGGCACGGCGGCGCAGCGGCTCGTGGTGGTCGTGGCGTACCTGTTCGTGTCGCAGCTCGTCACCGCCGGGCTCGCGTTCTGGCTGTCCACCCGCACCGACGCCCCACTGGGCGCGGTCGGCGGCGCGGTCGGCCTGACCATCGTCGGCAACGTCCTGGACGCCGTCACCGCCCTCGGCGACTGGCGTCACTTCCTGCCCGCGCACTGGCAGTTCGCCTGGGCGGACGCCGTCCAGCCGACCCCGGAGTGGTCCGGCATGATCCAGGGCGCGTCGGTGTCCGTGACGTACGCGCTGGTGCTGTTCGCGCTGGCGTTCCGCGGGTTCGTCCGCAAGGACGTGGTGTCGTAGCCGGTGGCCCCTTCCGGGTGCGGAGCGGGCCAACCGGGTGAAACCGCGCAACCGATTCCGTCGAGTCGGGTTGATGAAGAAGTAGGCCATGCGGCAGCGGAGGGCCAGAACGCGTGGCCGCTCCCATTTCTTCAAGCAGGAAGACAACCACATTGCGACAGACCCTGAGCAGGGGAGTGTTCGTGGCGGCCGCCGCCGCCACGGGCATTCTGTCCCTGTACGGAACCCCCGCCCTCGCCGACTCGTACGCGACCGGCAAAGCCGAGGATTCTTCCGGTGCGCTGGCTGGGAACAATGTGCAGGCACCGGTCCACGCGCCGGTGAACGCGTGCGGCAACGGCGTCAGCGTGGTCGGGGCGTTCAACGAGGCGTCCGACAACACGTGCGTCAACGGCTCCCACACGTCCAAGGACGGCTCGCACGGTGACTCCGACGGTGGCGCGCACGCGGTGGGCGCCACCAAGGACTCGTCCGGACTGGCGTCCGGGAACAACGTGCAGGTACCGGTCCACGCACCGGTGAACGCGTGCGGCAACGGCGTCAGCGTGATCGGGGCGTTCAACGAGGCGTCCGACAACACGTGCGTCAACGGCTCCTACGGATCCCACGACTCCCACGACGGCACGGAGAAGTCCGCGGACAGGCCGCACGGGGAGAGCACGTACGGCGACTCCTCGCACGCCGATTCCTCCTACGGCGACTACGGCGACTACGGCGCGCACGCGGTGGGCGCCACCAAGGACTCGTCCGGACTGGCGTCCGGGAACAACGTCCAGGTGCCCGTCCACCTGCCGGTGAACGCGTGCGGCAACGACGTCGACGTGATCGGGCTGTTCAACGACGCCTACGGCGACACCTGCGTCAACCACGGAGGCTACGGCGGCTACGGCGAGGAGGACGAGCCCGAGAAGGAGACGCCTCCGCCGCCCACCCACGTCAAGCTGCCTCCCGCCCACGAGGTCGAGAAGCCCCCGGCCGAGGAGTCGGAAGTGCCCGGCAACCCGCCGCACCTGGCCGAGACCGGCAGCGACGGCATGATCGCCGCCGCGGCGGCCGGCGCCGTCCTGATCACCGGCGGCGCGATGGTCTACCGCCGCAGCCGCACCGCCTTCCGCCGCTGAGGCGCTGAGGCGCTGAGCCGCCGGCCGCCGGGCCCGCCCCACCCGGCAGCCGTGCCCGTACGACGACGCGTCCCCCGGACCGAGACCGGTCCGGGGGACGCGTCGTCGTCGACGCCCGTCAGCCGTTCACCGGCGACGGCGCCCCGCTGCGGCTGCCGCCGCCCGGCACGGGGACCGTCCCGCGCACCGGCGTCGACCCCAGCCGCCGGCGCACCCCCTGGACCAGCGTCGACGCCGTGAACGTCGCGCCGTGCACGAAACGCATCGCCGGACCGAAACCGGACGCGGTCACCAGGCCCGCCAGGAACAGCCCCGGATGCGACGACTCGAAGCTGTGGCCGAGCGCCGGGGAACCGTCCGGCAGCACCGCCAGCGCCCCGCGCAGCTCGGCGGAGAGCAGACCGAGCCGGTCGCGGTGTGCCTTGAACCCGGTGGCGGCGATGACGTGTTCGGTCTCCAGGGAACGCCGGGCGCCGTCACGGCCGGTCAGGTCCAGGCGCAGCCCGCCCGGCACCGCGGCGGCCGCGGTGACCTCCTGGCCCGGCAGCAGGTCCACCGCCCGCTCCACCCGGTCCCGCACCCACCACGCGCCCGCGGGACCCAGCGCCGTGGCCGCGATCCGCGACCGGGACGTCTGCGGCAGCCGCCGGAACAGGCCGGGGCGCTCGGCGTAGAACCAGTTCCGCCAGCCGGGCCCGAGACCGCTGTGCGGTGAGCGGACCGACTGCCACCACGGGCGCTCCCAGGCCGGCGGCACATCGTTCCACCGCAGCCGCTCCGCCCGCGCCAGCACCCTTACCCGCGTGCCCTGTTCGGCGAGGAGCGCCGCCGTCTCCAGGGCCGCCTGGCCGCCGCCGATCACCGTGACGTCCTTGCCCTGGAAGTGCCCCAGATCGCTGTGGTGACTGCTGTGCGTCACCAGCGTGGGGTGCAGCCCGCGCAGGGTCGGCGGCACCTCGATGAACGGCATCACCCCGACCGCCAGCGCCACCGTCCGCGTGTGCAGCGCCTGCCCGTCCTCGGTGACCGCCGTGAACCCGTCGGCGCCGGACGAGATCCGGGTGATCACGCGCTCGTCCACCTCCGGCACGGCGTTGCGGGCGAACCACAGGCCGTACGACGCGAACGCCTCCACCGGGACCGGGTGCGCGTGACGCGCCGTCAGGCCCTGCTCGGCGCAGTACACGTCCAGCCGCCAGCGCCCGCCCGGATCGGACAGGTTGGACGCCCACGGCTCCGACTTCAGGAACATGCCGCCGGGCATGTGGTCCCGCCAGGACGCCATGGGCCGGCCGAACACACGCAGGTTCAGCCCGGCGTCCGCGGCGTGGGACGCGATCGACAGACCGTACGGACCGGCGCCCACCACCAGAAGGTCGTACATCATCAGCTGCTCGCTTTCTCGTTGTCGGTCGGGGGGATCGAGGGGGGAGCGGCCGCCCGGGGGACCGCCCGGGGGACCGGGCGGGGCGCCGGTACGGAGATCGCCGTGCCCAGCCGCTGCCGCAGCCGGCCGGACACATGGCGGGCCCACAGGGCCCACATCGCCCATCCGGGCGCGCGGTCGTCCCTGGCGTACCAGGCCAGTTCGCGTCCGCCCGGCGGTGTACGCAGCGCGGCGAACGGCGCGTAGTTCTCCACCACGAACGACCGCCCGGCCACCGGATCCCCCTCCGGCAGCGGCCGTCCGGTCAGATCCAGGTGCAGGGCGCGTACGACGTCCAGTCCCGCGCTGTCCGTGAACAGCCGGAACTGGGCGCCGGGGCGCGGGTTGAAGTCGAGGAGGTGGTAGCGGCCGGTCGTGCCGCAGCGGCGGAAGTCGAGGTCGAAGACGCCGCGGTAGCCGAGTTCGCCGGTGATCCGTTCGGCGAGCGCCCGGACCTCGGGGTTGGGGGTCCAGTGGCCCACCGCGGTCAGTCCCGCGCCGCGCGGCCAGGACAGCCGCTTGCGGCCCGGACCGCCGGCGCGCACGGTGCCCGTACGGTCGGCGTAGCCGTGGAAGAACCAGTCCCGGTCCTCGCCCGGCGGCAGGTACGCCTGGAGCAGCAGCGGGCTGCCCGCCTCCGCGGTGCGCGCGTGCAGCTCCCGGGCCTGCCGTGCGGTGTGCACCAGTTGGGTGCTGCGCAGTCCGCCGCCGGCCGGCAGCAGCCAGGGGCGGCTCCACTTCGCGACCAGCGGCAGTCCGAGCCGGTGGGCGTCGTCGGCGGCCTGCCGCGGGCTGTCCGGGACGAGCGTGAGCGGGTGCGGAACGTCCGCGGCGGCGCACACGGCGGCCAGTTCCGCCTTGTCGGCGACGCGTTCGGCCAGCGTGGCCGGCGTCTCGGGCAGCAGATAGGAGGGCGCGAGGTCGTCCCGCAGCCGGCCCGCGGCGATCGCGGTGGCGTCGTCCAGCGGGACCAGTACGGCAGGGCGCCCCACCCGGCCGGCCACCCGGCGCAGCACGGCGAGGATCTGCTGCGCGGATGCCCCCGGTGGCGGCGGGGAATGCATGTGGTGGACATAACGCGAGCGGTGAACGGGACTTCCCGTGGAATCGGCGACGACATGGACCTCCACTCCCGCCCTGCCGAGCGACCGTACGGCCCCCAGTGTTCCGTGGTGAAAGGGATTCCGGTCGGTCCGCAGCAGTACGGCGGGGACACGGGTGTCGAGCAGCGACACGAAAACTCACTTTCCTCTGGTACCGGCTCACCCGCACGGGCGAGCCCGGCACTCGAAAGCCGCAGTGACATTGGCACCGCCGTATGTCCTGTGCCTGAATTCATATGACTGTTCGTCAAGAGCTCGGACGTCAGGCAGAAGGCGGACGCGAATGAGAAAGAGGAGCAGCCCATGGCCCCACAGCACAGGCGGGTCCGGTCCCGCGGGATGGCCGTGGGCGCGGCGGCGCTCGCCGTGTCCGCCGCCCTGGCGGCCGGTCCCGCGACGGGGCCGGTACCGACCGACGACTCCCGTCCGGCGGTGCCGGCCCCGGACGGACCCGTGGCCACCCCCACGGTCCCCGCGGTCCCTGCCGTCCCCGTGACCCCGAAGGCCCCTGTCGCCCCGGACGTCCCGGACGTCGGCTTCCCGTCGGTCCCCGTGCCGGCCCCGCCGGTGCCGCTCCGCGACATCCCGGCCTTCGGCGCCTTCCTCGCCTCCGACGCGCGCGGAGTGGCCCGCATGGAGCAGCTCAGCCACTGGCTGGGCGGTGCCGAGCTGCGCGTCGGCCACACCTACCTGCCCGGCAACCACTGGAGCGACATCGAGGGGGACGTCGGCTTCCTCGAGTCGTGGGCGCGCTGGCGCAACGCCGAGGACGACCGGATGCTCGTCCTCAACGTCCCCCTGCAGGAGCGCAACGAGGAGGGCGTCCCCGACCACGAGGTCCGGCAGTTGCTGCGGCGGGGCGCCGCCGGGGAGTTCGACCACCACTTCCGTGCCCTCGCCGAGCGGCTGGTCGAGCTGAAGGTGCCGGACACGGTCCTGGTGCTCGGCTGGGAGATGAACGGCGTCACCTACACCCACCGCTGCGGCCCCGACCCGGAATCCTGGAAGAAATACTGGAACCGGATCGTCAGGACCATGCGCGCGGTACCGGGACAGGAATTCCGGTTCGACTTCACACCGAGCCGCGGCCGGGACGCCGTTCCCTGGACCCGGTGCTACCCCGGGGACGACACGGTCGACATCATCGGCATGGATTCCTACGACCAGCCGGCCGGGCACTCCTTCGACGAACAGGTGGAGGAACCGTACGGACTCCAGGCCCATGTGGATTTCGCGAAGGCCCACGGAAAACCGATCTCCTATCCCGAATGGGGGCTTTTCCGCAACGGCGACAATCCCGAGTACATGCGGCGCATGCTCGCGTGGATCGACGAGCACCAGCCGCTCTACAACACGCTCACCGACTACTGTCCGCACGGGGTGTGGCAGTGCGACGACAATCCGGAATCGTCCCGCGTCTACAGGTCCGTCCTCTCCGGCCGCACCCACGAGGAGGAACCGGACACCACGCCGGAGACCCCGGCACCCGCTCCCGCGCCGACCACGCCCGAGACACCGCTGCCGCCGGAGAACTGCTCCCCGCTGGACCTGGGCCAGTGGGTGGAGTACTGGCTCGGTGGAAGGCTCTGCCTCCGCCTCGACTGGTGGTCGCGCACCCGTTAGGGCCGCCCCGGCCGCGTCACCGCTGCACATCGGCGGCGGTGGCCGGGCCGGGCACCGAGGCGGCGGGGGCGGAGTCGCCGTCCCGGGCGGTCCGCCTCGGCCGGGCGAGCAGCACCAGGCCGCCCAGCAGGCCGCCCGCGCTCGCCCCCACCAGCGCGGTCACCTCCGACGTCGCGGACGACGGCTTGCCCGGTGTCACCGCGCGCGAGAACTGCACCAGCCGGACCTGGGTGCTGCCCTTGGTGTCCTCGGCGTGCCGGGTCAGCGCGCGCGAGACCGCGTTGGCCATGTCGACGGCCAGTTCGGGCTGTGCGGAGGTGGCCGTGACGGCGACCATCGGCGCGTCCGGCGAGGTCGCCGTGCGGATGCTGTCCCGCAGGGTGCGCACCGGCACACCGGCCCACACCTGCGCGTCGCCGAGGACCGCGAGCTGGGTGGCGACCCGGCCGTACGCCTGCGCGAAACCGCGGGCCGCGTCCGGGGTCGCCTCGTCGGTCGGCACGGCGACGACGTAACTGGTGGCCGTGTACACCGGAGGCGTGAGCGCGCCGTACGCGCCGCCGGACAGACCGCCGAGGAGCGTGCCCGCCACCAGCGCGGACCAGGCCGGCAGTTTTCTGACACGGTCCAGGGACGGACGGAGCCGACGGGACGGGGTGTCGGTCATGACGGGCTTGCTCCCTCGAAGGTACGGCGGAGTGCGGCGAAGTAGGGCGAAGTGCGGCGGACGACGGCGGAGGCCTACGGTGCGGCGGCGGACGGCGGTGGACCGGCGACGGCCGCCGCGTACACGTCCATCAGGCGGGCGGTGCTGCGGGTGATGCTGTAGTGGTGCGCGGCCCGGCCGGCCGTGCGCGGTCCGGGGCCCGCCGTACGGGCCTCGGCGATCGCGCGGGCGTACGCCCCGGGGCCGCCGCGCACCCGCCGGGCGCCGGCGCGGGTCTCGGGGGGCAGGTCCTCGATCGCCGGGCAGGAGGCGTAGAGCACGGGCAGACCGGACGCCAGCGCCTCCACGACCGCCAGGCCGAAGGCCTCCTCCGCGGACGGGGAGGCGAACAGGTCCATCGCCGCCGTCAGCGAGGGCAGGTCGGGGCCGGGGGAGCCGTCGGGGACGACGGGACGCTCGCCGGTGAACAGGACCCGCCCCGCCACCCCGGCCTCACGGGCGGTGCGGCGCAGCACGTGCTCCTCGGGTCCGCCGCCCACCAGCAGCAGCCAGTGGTCCTCCGGCAGCAGGGCCAGCGCCCGGACCAGGACGTCGAACCGCTTGCCCTGGGCGAGCCGGCCGACACCGCCGACGACGAACGCCCCCTGAGGCAGGCCGAGACGCCGCCGGGTGCGCTCCCGCCGCTGCGGGTCGAAGCGGAAACGGTCCAGGTCGATGCCGTTGGGGACGACCTCGATGCGGGGGGCGGGCACGCCCCAGCGCTTCAGCCGGTCGGCCACCGTCGGGGAGACGGCGACCGTCGCCGAGCCGAGCCGCTCGCTCGCCAGGTACAGCGCGCGCACCCCGGCCGTCAGCCTGCGGCCCTCCATCTGGGTGTCGCCCAGGGAGTGCTCGGTCGCCACGACCGCGCGGACCCCGGCGATCCGGGCGGCGATCCTGCCGTAGACACAGGCCCGGTACAGGTGCGTGTGCACGAGGTCGTAGCCGCCGGCCCGGATCACCCGGACCAGGCGCGGGAGCGCGGCCAGGTCGCGGTTGCCGCCCATGCCCAGGTGCACGACCCGTACGCCGTCGGTGCCGAGCCCCTCGGCGACCGCGCCGGGGTTGGTGAGCGTCACCACGTCGCAGTCGACCGGCAGATGACGCAGCAGCAGCCGCAACTGCTGTTCGGCGCCGCCGACACCGAGCCCGGTGATGATGTGCAGCGCCCTCATCACAGGCCCTCCACCGGGCGCCGGCGCAGCCGGTGCAGCCGGAGCTTGAGGTGCAGGCGCCACGCCGTGTCGTTCTGCCCGACGTGCGCCCGCGGCAGGGCGTGCGGGCCGGTCAGCGGGCCGGGGTCGATGGCGCAGGCGTAGGTGTAGCCCGCTTTCCGTACGGCCTCGACGGCGCGCGCGTCGACCGTGCCGTACGGGTAGCAGAACCCGTCGGCCGGGACGCCGGTCAGCTCCTCCAGCCGGGCCCGGCTCCCGGCGACCTCGGCGGTGAGCGTGGCGTCGTCCGCGCGGGTCAGGTCGACGTGGGTGAGACCGTGCGAGCCGATCTCCACGCCCTCGGCGGCGGCGCGCCGGATGCCGTCCGCGGTCAGCAGCGGCTTGCGCGGGCCGAGCGGGTCCCAGGCGTTGTCGCCGCCGAGCCGGCCCGGCAGGACGAAGAGGGTGGCGCCGCAGCGGAAGCGGCGCAGCAGCGGCAGGGCCCCGGTGAGGAAGTCGGTGTAGCCGTCGTCGAAGGTGAGGCCGACCAGGTCCCGGCCCTCGCCCCGGGCGCGCGCGGCGAGGAGTTCGGCGACGGACACGCCGCGCAGCCCGCGCCGGCGCAGCCAGGCCAGCTGCCGTTCGAGCCGCCGGGGGGTGACGGTGATGCGGTACGGATCGTCCGAGCAGTCGCCCACCGAGTGGTACATCGCCACCCAGGGGACGGGGCCCGGACGGGGCGCGGAGGGGCTGCCGGTGGCGACGGAATCAACGGGAGCGGCCATGTGTGAGCCTTCGTGTGACGGTGCGTACGGAGCGCAGTGCGGATGCGGATACGGAGCGCCGGGCGACGGACAGGGCGAGCGGCACGAAGACGGCGGCCACGGCCGGACAGCCGGCCGCGAGAGCGGCCACCGGGGACTCGAAGCGGCTCGCGGCGAACGTCCCGGCGGTGACGGCGAGTACCGAGGCGAGCACGGGCCGGCTCAGCCGGCCCAGCACCTCACGGACGCCGACCGAGACGCCGGCCGGTTCGCCGGCCGTGCCGCCGTGGCGGGTCGCGCGCAGGCCGGTCAGCAGCAGGACGGCCGTGACGGTGATGCCGAAGGCGTTGGCGGCGGCGATCCCCGCCACCCCCCAGCGGCCCACGGTCACGGCGCCGGTCAGGGACGTGACGACGATGCCGGCCGCCATCACGCCGAGGGGGTACCAGCTGGGGCGGCCCGCGGAGAAGTAGCAGCGGACGAGGGCGCCCACGAGGGTCTGGCCGAGCAGACCGAGGGCGTACACGCGCATGACGTTCGCCGTCGCGGCGGTGTCGGCCGCGGTGAACGCGCCCCGCTGGAAGAGCAGTTCGATCATCTGCGGGGCGCAGGCGATCACCGCGCACATGCCCGCCAGCACCACACAGGACGCCAGCACCAGGTCCCGTTCCACCCGGGCGCGGGCCCGGCGGGTGTCGCCGTCGGCGAGCGCCCGCGCCACCACGGGGAAGGTGACGGTGCACACCATCAGCGACAGCGTCATCGGGATCTGGGCGACCTTCTGCGCGTAGTTGAGGTGCGAGATGGACCCGGCGGGCAGCGACGACGCCAGGAACCGTTCGACGAGGACCTGCGACTGGCGGCACAGCGCGAACAGCAGCACGGCGGCGATCAGGGCGAGGCGCACCGGCCGCTCCTCGGCGGCCGGCCCGGTGGCGGGGGCGGGGGCGGGCGCGGGTGTACGCGACGCCAGTTGCCGCCACAGCGACGGCAGTTGCACCGCCACCATCAGACAGCCGCCCACCGCGACCCCGACCGCCGCCGCACGCACCCCCCACTCCCCGCCCAGCAGGAACATCGTCGCCACGATGCCGGTGTTGTAGGCGACGTAGATCGCCGCCGGCGCGAAGAAACGGCGGTGCGCCCGCAGGGCGGCACTGCAGTACCCGGCGAGCCCGAAGGCCAGCAGGCTGAGCGCGGTGAGCCGGGTGCAGTCGACGGCGAGGCGGGGGTCGGGCAGGCCGGGCGCCAGGACGCGGACCAGGTACGGGGCCCCGGCGGCGACCAGCGCCGTCACCGCGGCGAAGGCCAGGCACAGCCGGGGCAGGGTGGCCCTGACCAGTTCGCGCACCGGGTCGCCGGGCACGCCCCGGGCCCGGCGCGCCAGCGCCATGCTGAACGCCGGGATCAGCGCGATCGCCAGCCCGTCCTCGATCAGCAGCGTCGCGGCGATCTCCGGCACGGTCCACGCGACCAGGAAGGCGTCCGTGTCGCTCCCGGCCCCGAACAACCGCGCCAGCGACTGGTCCCGCACCAGCCCGAGCAGCGACCCGGCGATGGACAGCACCGCCGTCCCCAGCGCGGCCCGCGCGAGAAACCTCCGCGACACCCCGCCCGACTCACCCCCGTCACCGGCCGCGTCCTCGCCCCCGCCGCCCGGTGCCCCAACCGGCTCGACCGCGCCGGACCCGGGCCCACCGGTGACGGGCCCGCCGGGCCCGGATCCGCCGGGCGCGGGGCCGGTGAGACCGGGGTCCGTGGGCCGGGGCCCGCCCGTCACGGGGGCGTCCACCGGGGATCCGTCCGTCGTGGAGGTGCCTGCCGTGGCCCGTCCGGGTACGGGGCCTCCGGTCCGGGGCCGGCCGGCTGCGGGATCGCCGGTCGTCGTACGTGAGCCGGCCGCGTGGCCGGTGAGTCCGGGGTCCGTGGGGCGGCCGGGGGCGGCACCGCCGGTCCGGGACCGGTCGGGCGCGGGACCGCCGGTTGTCGTACGTGTGCCGGCCGTGGGGCCGGCGGTACCGGGTTCCGCGGGCCGGTCAGGGGCGGGACCGCCGCTGTGGGGGCCGGTCGGCCCGGGGGCGCCGGTCCTGAGACCGCCGGGTTCGGAGCCGGCGGCCTCGGAGCCGGGAGTCTGGGACGGCAGCACTGTCATCGTGTCGCGGCCTCCTCGGCCCGCTCGGATGCCGCATCGCGCCGGGCGGTGTGCGGCCGGCCGTCGCGGGACAGCGCCCACCACGCCGTCAGGCCCAGGGCCACGCCGGTCAGGACGGTCGAGGGGCCGCCGATGTCGCCGTAGACGAAGTCGGTGAGCAGCCAGAGCAGCAGGCCGACGGCGACGAGCGCACAGTCGAGGCCGGGGCCCCGGCGGCGGGCCCGCAGCAGGCGCCGCAGCGCGCACACCAGCAGCGCGAGCCAGCCCCCGGCGAGCGCCAGCAGCCCGACCAGACCCTGCTCGCTCAGCACCAGCAGGTACATGCTGTGCGGCGACAGCAGCGCCTGCTTGTGGTACTCCTCGCCCGCGCCCTCGATGTCGCTGCCCGAGGACAGCGCCAGGGTGGCGTGCCCGTCGCGGTACTCGGGGAAGTTCTTCAGCCCCACCCCGGTCCACGGGTGCTCGCGCCACATGCCGGCCGCCGCCGCCCACAGGGTGTACCGGTCGACGACGGACTGGTCGGGCGTGCCGGTGACCTCCGTGATGCTGTCGATCCGCTCCTGCAGCATCGCCGTACCGACCCCGAACCCGCCCACCAGCACGACGCCCGCCGCGACCACGGCCGCCGCCACCTTCAGCGCGCGCCGCAGCCCCGCCAGCGCCAGTTGCACCGCGCACGTCAGCGCGGTCGCGATCCACGCGCCCCGGCTGAAGGACAGCGCCAGCGGCAGCACCAGCAGCAGGGCGCACCCGGCGGCGGCCGCCCGCTGCCGCACCGGGGCCCGCCCCAGCGCGATCCCCGCCGCGCACACCACGCCCAGCGACACCGCCGTCGCCATGCCCATCACGTCCGTGGCCCCGAAGGTGCCGACCGCGCGGACGGTCTCGCCCTGGTACGAGGCACCGGTCCCGGTGACGTACTGGTGCACCCCGACGGCCCCCTGCCACAGGGCGAGCCCCACGAACGACCAGGCCAGCACCCGGAAGTCGGCCCGGCCACGGAGCAGCACCAGCACGGCGGCCGGGACGAGCACGAAGACCTGCAGATAGCGGGAGAGGCCGTCGAGCGCCGCCTGGGGCGAGGCCGCCCCCATGGCGGCGAGCGCCAGTCCCACGACCGGCAGCCCCAGCACCACGGCCGCGACGGGCGACAGCGGGCGCCGCCGTTCCCGCAGCAGCCGGATCACGCAGTACCCGACCAGCAGCGCGGACACCACGTCGGCGGGCCCCGCCCCGTCCCCCGTCGGCGGCAGGCCCGCCAGGGCGACCACCGCCACCGGCGGCAGGGCCGGCACCAGAGCGGCGGCGGCCCGGCGCGGTGGCGGCGGCGGGGCGAGGGCGTGGCTCACGTGACGTCAGCTCCCCGTCGGACGGACCAGCGTGGCCGCGGTGCGCAGCAGGATGCAGACGTCCCGCCACAGCGACCAGTCGTCGATGTAGGCGTTGTCGAACCGGCACCGGTCCTCGATCGAGGTGTCGCCGCGCAGCCCGTGGACCTGCGCCAGACCGGTGATGCCGGTACGCATCCGGTGCCGGGCCGCGTAACCCGGATACGTCTGGCTGAACTGGGCTACGAAGTACGGCCGTTCGGGCCGCGGACCGACCAGGCTCATGTCGCCGCGGAGCACGTTCCACAACTGGAGCAGCTCGTCCAGCGAGGTGCGCCGCAGCATGCGGCAGAACCAGCGCATCTCGTGCTCGCCCGCCACGCTCCACCGGGTCGCCGACTCGTGCTCGTCGACCGGGCGGTGGGTGCGGAACTTCAGCAGCGTGAACGGCTCCCCGTTCCGGCCGATGCGCTCCTGCCGGAACACCACCCCCGGCCCGTCACAGAGCCGCAGCGTCACCGCGCACACCAGCAGCAGCGGGGCGGCCAGCAGCAGCAGCGTCCCCGAGACCAGGACGTCGAGCAGCCGCTTGCCGGGGCCGCCGCCGCGCACCGGGGCGAGGTCCAGCCGCCGGCAGGGGAATCCGGCCAGCCGCTCCCGCGCCGGGTACGGCGCCGGGCCGGCGTCGACCTCCCAGACCGCGCAGCCCGACGCGGCCAGCGCCCGCAGCAGCGGCCCCTGTTCGTCCCGTACCGAGGGGTGGACGGCGAGCACCGCCCGCACCCCGTTCTGGATGACCGCCCGCTCGACCTCCTCGTCCGTGCGCAGCACCGGCACGCCCTCGGCGCCGTCCTGCTGCCCGGTGACGATCCCCACCGGCCGCACCCCGCAGCGCGGGTGGCGCAGCACGGCGGCGGCCACCCGCTGCGCGGTCGCGGCCGGTCCGACGACGAGCGCGGCGTGCGGGCGGCGCAGCAGCGCGGTCCGCCGCCGCCCGTGCACGGCCGCGCGCAGCGCACAGGCCGCCGCCGCCTGCGCGGCGAGACCTGCCAGCACGGTGCCGGCGGACAGCGCCTGCTCCGGCCGGTAGGCGGCCCACAGCGCCGCGCAGACCGGCCAGACCACCGCGACACGGCCGCACACGGCGGGCAGTTCCTCCAGCAGCCCCGGCACCGGCGGCCGGGTGTCACGCGGGCGCAGCAGCAGCGACACCGCGATCAGCAGGGCGACGAGCAGCGGATGGCGTTGGGCCCCGGGCAGCACCAGCGCGGCGGGCAGGACGGCGGCGCCGTCCGCGACGAGCAGCGGCAGCGGTGAGGCGGTCCGGGGCGGCACGGCGGGCAGCCGGGGGCCGGTGTCGGTGCCGCGCGGCGGCATGACGGAGACGGACGGGGGGAATCCGTGGTCCCGCGGCGGTACGCCGGGGGAGGCCACGGTGCGTTCGGCGGTCACGAGTGGATGGACTCCCTGTGCTCAAGGGGCTCGACGCGCGATGACGTCCGGTCGGCCTCGGCGTCCTGGGCCGCCCGGCACGGGCGGGCCCTCGTCGAGGCGGGCCGGGTGCCGAGCAGGTCGTGGTAGACGTCGGTGACCGCCCGCGCGGTGTGCCGCACGTCGTGGAGGGACAGCACGTGCCGGCGTCCCCGGTCGCCGAGGGACGCGCGCAGCGCCGGGTCGAGCAGCAGCCCGCCGACCGCCTCCGCCAGGGCCAGGGGGTCCTCCGGCGGCACCACGCACGAGGCGGCGAAGGACGGCGGCAGGCTCTCGCGGGCGCCGTCGACGTCCGTGACGACCACGGGCCGCCCGCAGGCCATCGCCTCCAGCGGGGCGAGCGCCATGCCCTCCCAGCGGGACGGCAGGACGACGAGGTCGGCGGCCTGGTACCAGGGGGAGGCGTCCGCGACGGCTCCCGCGAACAGCACGGACTCGGGTGCGGCCGCGCGCAGCCGGTCCCGGTCCGGGCCGTCGCCGACCAGGACGAGACGGGCGTCGGGCACCCGGCGCAGTACGGCGTCCCAGGCCCGCAGCAGGACGTCCTGCCCCTTCTGCCGGCACAGCCGGCCCACGCACACGGCGAGCGGCGCCCGCGCGGCCGGCCCGGCCAGCGGCGCGAGCCCGGCCCGTACGGGTCCGGCGGGTGCCGGGCGAAAACGGTCGGGGTCGATGCCGTTGGGCACGACGGTCCAGCGGCCGGTGATCCCGGCGTGCACGCCGGTGGCGCGTTCCGCCTCGCTCACGCACACCACCCGCGCGGCCCAGCGTGCCGCCCACCGCTCCCAGCGCAGCGCGAGGGCCGCCGTGCCGCCGCCCACCGCCTCGAACGACCAGGCGTGCGGCTGGAACACCGTGGGGATGCGCCCGCGCACCGCGAGCCGCCCGGCGAGCCCGGCCTTCGCGCTGTGCGCGTGCACCAGGTCGGGGCGCACCTCGTCGATCAGCCGGGCCAGTTGCCGTACCTCCCGCGCCAGCGAGGCGCCCGGCGAACGCGTCGCCCTCCAGTGCCGTACGTGCGCGCCGAGCGACCGGAGCCGGCCGGAGAGCGCGCTGTCGGGGCAGACCGCCACCACGTCCAGGCCGTCCGCGAGCTGGGCCCGGACCAGGTCCGTCACGACGCGCGCCACTCCGCCGTCCACCGGCTGGGTGAGGTGCAGGACCCGTGGTCCGCGGCCGGCGGCCGGCGGTTCCACGGGCACGGTCTCCTCGCGCCCGGAGGCGCCCGGCCCGGCGGCGTTCACCGCCGGGCGTCGACGGCGGCGAAGAGCACGCCCGCCCATGCCGCGTCCCGCTCGGACGTGAGCCGGAAGGCCGCCCGGTCACCGGCGTGCGGCAGGCCCCCTTCGAGGTCGAACACGTCGGAGTCGTAGCCCAGGGTGTTGGCGTACGCCGGCACCCGCGCGGGGGACGCGCCGCCGGGGTCGGCGATGGTGGAGTTCAGGACGTCGTCGAAGGGGTTGGCCCGGTCGGTGAACGCGGTGGGGGTGGGGCCGGCGGTGAGGACGAGCGAGTCGCCGGCGGTGCCGCGGTCGCCGTTGTACGCCACCAGTCCCGCCCGGCCCCCGGCGCCCGCCGGGAACGGCAGGTCGCGCAGCGGCATCTCGACCCCCGAGCGGCCGCCCAGCGGGGCGAAGCCGTCCCAGAGCGCGAGGTGCCGCAGCGGTTCCGCCGGGTTCTCGTACGCCACCACCAGCGTCCAGCCGCCCCAGGTCCCGGCCGCCGACCCGCCCATGGCCACATTGACCTGAGCCACCGTGTACAGGCCCGGCGCGCTGTCCCGCACCAGCTCCGTCACGTCCGCCGAGGCCTGGAAGGCGTCCGCGCCGTCCGCCACCCGGTGCCCCACCACCGTGTCGGCGAGCAGCTCCTTGTACTCCCCGCCGGGCTCGGCGATCAGCACCCGCCCGTTGTCCTGCCAGGGCTTCTGCTCACCGGCGAGCAGGTTGCCGCCCCAGTACAGGCGGGCGTACGTCACCCGGGAGCCGGCCGGCAGCCGGACCTCCGCGCGGGAGGAGTTGTACGTGTTCGGGTCGCTGTCGACGTCGATGTAGAACATGTCGAAGTCGCCGTTCACGCCCTGCGCTCCGGCCTGCACGTCCCGGCACGACGAGACCTGGGCACGGCAGGTGGCGGAGGCGTTGGCGGCCCGCACGATGCCGCCGTGCTGGACCGCGCGGTACCGCTGGGAGAAGGCGAGGCCGTCGGCCTCCGGGGAGGGCGCGACCGGAGCGGCGGCCGCGGAGCCGCAGGGAACCCACATCGCCGCGAGGGAGAAGACGCCCACTGCCGCATGGCGAAGCAGCTGACCCAGGGATTGACGCATGACCGTCGGAGCCTTTCGGAACAGGGTGGCGGTGGCAGGCAGCGGGGACGAATGCGATGCGGCCACCCGTGAGGGTGCTTCGGAGGTTCGCAACTCTAGTCATCAAACGGGCAAATTCTCCGAAACTCGATGAAAGGCGGCAAGTGTGTTGGAATCATGAAGCCTGTTCAGGGGAAGGAGAAGAGGTTGGCCGACCCGGCCCGCCGCCTCCCCGGAGACCCGCCGGGCGGAATACGTGACGGGCGCGGGGCGGGCGGAACGCGCGACGGGCGCGGGGAACCGAATGGCGCACCTCCGGTTGCGGGAGCCCCCGGGCGCTCCCACGGTGGGCTTCAAGATCCGAAGCCTGTGAAAGGAACCCCCATGCGCGCTCTGCCCGCCCGGCGCATCGCACTCGGCGCACTGTGCGCCGCCCTTCTCGCCGGCCTCACCGGCCCGGCCGCCATGGCGGCCGACACGACCGCCGAGCACGACCGCGCGGCGTCCTCCGCCGCACTGCTCGCGCAGGTCGGGACCGTCGACGGGGACGAGAGCGGACTCACCCCGGTCGTCGACCTGCTGAAGGCCGTGCTCGGGACGGACGACGGCCGAACGTCCTCCGCCGAGGTCAGGAAGCTGGGCGACGCGGCGAGGAAAGCCCTGGCGAAGGAAGCCCTGGCGAAGGCGGCCGACGAGGACCCGGTGGCCACCACCGAGGCCACGACCGAGGCCACCACCACTGAGACCACCGCCACGACCGACCCGTCGCCGTCGGTCACGACGGACGACACGCAACTGACCGTCTCCGTGGACGACCTCACGAACGAGGAGATGACCGCCCTGCGGGAGGCCCTCGACAACCTCCTCGAACTGCTCCGGCCCGACACCGACGCGGACGGAAGCACCACCGAGGCCCCCGCACTGGGCGGCGAGTTGGCGGCCCGGGTGCACGACCTCGTCGACGCCCTGCTCGGCACCGGGTCCCAGGTGTCGACCCTGCCCGCGCCGGCCGCCCCCGCGCCGGCGCCGTTGCTCCCGGGCGCCACGTTCCCCGCGTTCACCTCGCTGCTGCTGCCGCCCGCGGCGTCTTCGTAAAACCCCGCCGTCCTCGAAAAACTCTCATATGAGGACTTGCCAATCTCCCGCTTCACGGTTTCCGCCCCGGCCGGGGATCGTTAGGCACGGCGACAGAATTCCCCTCCGGTGACCGCCCCCGCGGCGCCGAAGAAAGGAACACGATGAAGTCCCTGAAGGCTGCCGCCGTCCTTGCCGGAACCCTGATCGCCGCCGGTGCCGCCGCGCCCGCGTACGCGGAGCCCATCGACCTGGCGCAGACCGGCGTCGACACCGGCCTGCGTACCGCGGTCCCCTTCGAGCTGATGCCGGCGCACGAGTCGGAGACGCTCGCCGACACCGGTGACGCGTCGCTGCTCGGCACGACGAAGGAAGCGGCGGCCACGGTGAACGACGCCAAGCCGGTCCACGGCGACCTCGGGCTGCACGCCTGAAAAGCACCCCCCGCGCAATCCGGCCCCCAGTTCCCACTGGGGGCCGGATTCCGTTTGCCGCCGCGGAGAACCGTATGGACAACCGGATGGACAAGGGAGTCGGACCGATGGTCATCGACATCGACGGAACCCCGAAAGACGCACAGCCGCCGTCATCACCGCCACCGGCGCCGGTCCCGGAGGGCAGAACACGGCGGGACGTGACCCGCGGACTGCGCACCGGCGCGCTCGCCGCGGCCCTGGCGCCGCTGCTCGCCGCCTTCCGCGCACCGCGCCCCGCTGCTCCCGGGAAGGCCCCCGGCCGCGCCTCCTTCGACCGGACGCACCGGGGCCGCCGCATCCGGGGGACGCGGACCGCGGACGGCCACTGGCACGTCACCCTCGACGGCCGCCCCCTGCACCTGATGCGCCGGGCCGACGGCACCTGGCTGAGCATGGTCGACCACTACTGCTCCTACCCCACACCGCTCGACGCCGCCCGCGCCGCCGCGGACGCCCTCGCCCCCGGCGAACGGCTGCGCGAGGCGGGCACGCAGCCGCGGCACGGGCACGGAGGAGGCCGGCATGGCGTACGTGCGTAAGGACGCCGCCACCCTCACGGCGACCGAGAAGCGCCGGTTCGTGAACGCGCTGCTGGAGGTCAAGCGGCGGGGCGAGTACGACGAATTCGTGCGCACGCACATCGCGTACTACGCCTCCGACGGCGAACAGGGGCTGCGCACCGCGCACATGGCGCCCTCCTTCCTGCCCTGGCACCGCCGGTTCCTGCTCGACCTGGAGGAGGCCCTGCGCCGGGTGGACTCCTCGGTGACCCTGCCGTACTGGGACTGGACCCGCGACCGCACGGCCCGCTCCGCGCCGTGGACCGCGGACCTGCTCGGCGGCAACGGGCGCCGCTCCGACCGCCAGGTGACGACGGGTCCGTTCGCGTACCGGGAGGGCAACTGGACGATCCGGGTGAACGTGACCGACACGGAGTTCCTCACCCGGGACCTCGGCCGCCGGGCCGACCCGATCGCCCTGCCGGGCAAGAGAGACCTGGAGTGGGCGCTGAAGGAGTCCGCCTACGACGTGGCGCCCTGGGACTCGACGGTCACGCGGGGCTTCCGCAACCGGATGGAGGGCTGGGGCACCGGCCGGGGCAGCGTCTCGTGGCGCAACCACAACCGGGTGCACCGCTGGGTCGGCGGGGTCATGCTCACCGCCGCCTCCGTCAACGACCCCGTCTTCTGGCTCCACCACGCCTTCGTCGACCTGCAGTGGTACCGCTGGCAGCGCAGACACGACGGAGCCCGCTACCGGCCCGCGACCGCGCCGGGCTCCGGCGACGCGCAGCACGGCCGGATCGTCTCCCGCCACGAGAGGCTGCCGCCGTGGGACGTGACCCCCGGCGAACTGGAGGACGTCAGCGCGACGTACCGCTACGCGTGACACGACTCGCCCCCACCTCCCGTTCGGCCATCTGATACCCCCTCGCACCGCGCTGACCTGCATCTTCACAGGGAAATTACGCAATTGGACGTTTCGGTTGCGAAGCGCCGCAAAACATCCCTTATAGTCATGACTGTCGGTGAACGGGCCATAACGGACCGTGCCGACACAAACGAGAAACGGAGAGGTAATGCGTAAGTTCCAGAAGGCCGCCGTTGTGGTGGCCATGCTCGGCAGCGTTGGCTTCCTCGGTGCGGGCGTCAGCCACGCCGGTGACGAGCCGAGCTTCAAGCTCGACAGCGAGCAGAGCCACTCCTGCACGGGTGAGGCCAACTTCCAGCAGGCCCTGATCGGCCTGCAGGACACCAACGTCGCTGCCAACGTCATCGGCGTCGGCAACCCGTCGGCGGGCGCCACCTCCGTGGAGTGCAACTCCATCCTCGGTGTTGGCTGACGATCACTGATCCAGTGATCTAGGCAGGTCTCGGGGCTCGAACCCAGTCGTTCGAGCCCCGGGACTCCTCGGCTTGTCGGGCCGCACCCCATTGACCGGAACGGCTCTCCCGCCCGTGGTGGAGGGCCGACCGCATAAGGAAAACAGGTAAATGTTCAACTCGAAGAAGATCGCAGCGACAGCGGCAGCCGGAATCCTGGGGAGCTTCGCCCTGGTCGGTCTCGGTGCCTCGCAGGCCCTTGCCGACGACGGTTCCGACGCGTGCGTCGCCGACGGCGAGACCATCAGCTGCGTCCAGTCGCAGACCTGCACCGGTGGAGGAGAGGTCTCCTGCAACAGCATCGTCGTCATCCGTCCCCATGGATCGGAAGCCTGACACGGCTGTCGCCCAGGTCTTGCCGCGAGGCGGAGAACGGCCGGGACCCCTGAGGGGTCCCGGCCGTTCCGTGTGTCCCGGCCCGCTCAGCAGGGCCGCGGCGCCGTGAGGGGGACGGCGTACGACGACTCGACGGGGGTGCAGTACGGCAGGCCGTCGATGGGGCGGTCGGTGCAGAAGCGGCCGATCAGGTCGGCGGACTCCTGGCTGCGTTCGACCGTGACCAGGTGGTCCGTCTCCTTGACGGTGGTGAACCGTGCCGAGGGCATCGTCGCGGCGAGTTCGCGGCCCATCTCCGGGGTGCACAGGGAGTCGTACTCGCCGGTGAAGACCAGCGAGGGCACGTCGGGCACGGGCAGGGGCTCGTAGCAGCCGTGCGTCACGAGCCTCGTGTTGTGCTCGACCGCCTTCCTGAGCTCGTCCGGCGTCTGGTTCATGAACTGCCGGCGGAGGAGACGCGCCACCGCCGCGTGCCTGCGGACCTTTCCGATGCCCGGGTTCGACATGAACAACTGGACCAGCCTTTCGGCGGCCCCCTCGATGTCACCCTGTTCGAGCGCGTGTGACACGCGCGGTACGGCGTCGGTGTAGAGGCCGGGAAGACGGATCGCCGCGCCGGCGAAGACGATGCGCCGCACGGACCCCGGATGCCGCTGCGCGAAGCGGAGACCGACG
The DNA here is from genome assembly GCF_043084105.1 of Streptomyces sp. NPDC014676. Classification (NCBI taxonomy): domain Bacteria; kingdom Bacillati; phylum Actinomycetota; class Actinomycetes; order Kitasatosporales; family Streptomycetaceae; genus Streptomyces; species Streptomyces sp. NPDC014676. The sequence continues at coordinate 340,212 of NZ_JBIBZI010000001.1, forward strand.
ACCTCACCGAAGCAGCCGCCGAACAGGTTCACCTCGGGGACGCCGAGCTCCGTCAGCATGTGCTGGACGGCGTCGGCGAGGAAGTCGATGCCGTGGCGGGCCGGCAGGAAGTCCGAGCTGCCGTAACCGGGCAGGTCCACGGTGATCAGCGTGCACAGCGGCGCCAGCCATCTCTCGTGGCCCTGCCAGGAGTACCGGTTCTGCGACGACCCCCCGAGCAGCAGCAACGGAGCCGTCCGGGGTGCGCTCTGATGGACGATCCGGCACGTGTACGCGAAACCCTGGAAGGCGAGCCTTCGCTCCTCCACGGAGTCCTGGGCGGCGGGGACGGCAGTGCGCATGAACGGCTCCGGGAAGGCGAAAGACAGCGAACCGTTCCATGATTACCAGGAGTCCGGCGAATCCGGCGCAATCACTCCAAGGTGGGCGATCCGGCACTCATGGTGCGCCAGAAACGAAAGACCGGCGTTTCCACTGGTCCCCACGGGCGTTGACGCCCCCGGCAGGACTCGAACCTGCGGCCAAGCGCTCAGAAGAGGCCGGCACGCCTTGGTGAGTCCGCCCGATGGGCCTACGCCGGCACCGTGCCGGACCGCTGAACGCCACTGCCGTTCGACGTCGTTGCCGTCAGCGCTGCCGTCACTGCCGTCGGACGCATCGTCATGGACAGCCTGACATGCCGGTCCACTGATCACCGGTCCCGCTGACCAACGGGCCTGAAGAAGCCCATGGCTCTGGCCAGTTCAGACGCCGTGGGCTTCTGTCGTTGCCGGTCGGCGTCGGGTGGCCTCGTACGGCCCGGGGACGGCCTGAGCTCCTGGCTTGGCCACCGCCGGCTGGGAGGCACGCCCTCTTCCTGCATAGGTAACTGCGGCAACGGTATTCAGTCGGTTCGCCAGGCTCGCTAAACGATCAGTTGCCGCCCGTGAAGCTTGGGAGAGCTATGCCTCGATACATCCGAGTCAAAATCCTCACTCCTGAGGAAGAGGCGGCGGAGCGGCGAGCGAGGACCATCCTCTTCCTCACTGTCGCTGTGATAGCCGTCCAGCTGATCGGTATTTTCCTTCTGAGCCGAGGGATCGCTGGTTCAAGCGTTAGCCAGATCGTGACGGGCGCGATCGTCATACCGCTGGGATTATCAGCGGGGCAGTCTGCAGAGAGCAGGTTGCGGCGCCGTCCCTTCAAGACAAGGAGAGTCATAGTCGGCACATGCGTTGCCGTCGCCGTGGCAGTCCTGCTGGGAACGCATACGTTCTCCATGTGAACAGAACGTCATGCTCCTGGCGTGTCGGCTACGGGCCCGCCTCCCCTGGCCGGCGGAGCGGCTTTGGGCCGGAGTTCCAATGACCCGGTAAAGCTCCGCACTCGGATCCTGGAGTACTGGTGTGGAAGATCGCGTACGCGCACCCGCCCTGATCGGGCAAGACGCTGACCTGCGCGTTCTCGGGGTGCTCGTCGAGACTCCCCGTTGTTCCCCGCTCCGTTCCGCTTCATCGGGCGCGTAGGGGGCGCAGGCGCCTGCCTCCCGCGCTCCCCGGCGAGAGTCGGCCCCTCGGGGCACGCCCCCTGTTCAGCCGTCACGGAGGCGCTGTCGACGTCCAGGCCCGCGTCGAACCGCGGTGGGGGCAGTCAGTGTCGGGTCCTGGCCGGAGTGGCGCAGCGCCTCGGCGACGAATCCTGACGTCACCAGCTCGGTCACGAGTTCACTGAGGAACTGTGCGGTCTTCGGACGCCGCTCCTTCGTGGTACCCATGGCCTGCCGGATCGTCATGAACGCGGGTTCCAGAAGGCGCAGTTCGGCCCGCTGGGAAACGTGCGCGGTCAGCGGTTGACGGATACCGGCCGCCACGTCCAGGCCCTCGGCGTGGAAGACGTCGACCCCCTCGTCGCCGCGCACCACGGTGGCGTGACGCAGGGTGCGGCTCAGGTGGAGGTCGTACGCGGACCCTTTCTTGACGCCGATGCGCACCCCGTCCCGGTCCACGTCGTCGGCAGAGACGAACGCCGAGTTCACCGGTGCCGCGTACACCCCCTCGATGTGCACGTACGGCGTGCTGAATGCGACGTCCTTCTCGCGGTCCGGATCCACGGCCAGGAAACACAGGTCGGCGTGGCCCTCGGCCATCGCGGCGTACGACTTGCGGGCCGCGTCGAAGCAGATGAACCGCACCGGCAGAGCCAGACGTGCGGCAACCTCGCGGGCAAGCTCGACAGTGACCCCGGACGGCTCGTCGGGGGTGCCCTGAGCAAGGACTGGGTTGCCGAGGTTGATGGAGGCGCGCAGCACTCCGGTGGGGGCCAGGTCGTGCGCGAGCTCTGCGTCCATAGGCGTCATGGCCCGAGCCTAGGCGGCTGTTGCTCAACCGTTCGTGGCCGAAGGCACAAGGGCGGGTAAGGAAGATCGCGTCTGCACGCCGCATGAGGACACCTTGTCGATGCTTCATGGGGAGCTGGCCCGGCCCACCACTGTACGAACGGCCTGGACGCCAGGGGCCGCGTCGTCGCGGGTCGTGTTCTTGTGGTCGACGGGCGGTTGCCGGACCTGAGACGGCGGCTCGAAGCCGCGGGGGACCTGCCGGAGGCGCCCGGTGCCGGCTGGTCCTCCGGCCGGGAACTGCGGCACGTGTGCGGCACGGCCACCCGCGAAAACCCGGTGACATCCGGACGGCCCCGGAGCCCGCCCTTGATCGTCAAGAGAGCGTCCGGGGCTTCGCCGTGGCGGCTGACACCGAGCCTGACCAGCGAAAATCCCTCCCCGACGGGAGGGCAGAGACTTGCGCCCCCGGCAGGACTCGAACCTGCGGCCAAGCGCTTAGAAGGCGCCTGCTCTATCCACTGAGCTACGGGGGCCGGTGTGGTGGCCTGTCGTCGTGATGCCCGGGTTCGGGCCTGTCCGTGACGTCGCCGGAGACAAGGATAGGGCTCCCGCATCCTTGTCCCTGTTGCCTCGCCTCCGTGGCTCGATGTGGAGGTTCGGTGAAGCGGTCCTGATAATCGCAGGCAGGTACGAATCGTGCACCGCTTTTGGTCCCTCGCGCCACCGGGTGTTGTGCACTCGTTATGCCTGGGGCGCGCATGCGTCGCGGTCGTCCCTTCCGTCCCTTGTGTCCTGTCGGCGCGCAGGCATACTCATATGCTTCAGAATTCCCCCAAAATTGGGCATTCTTCGCATGTGGTGACCTTGGACGTACGGCCCCAGCTGCTCGACGCACTCTCCGCCCTGCGCGACCGTGTCGCCGCCGCACGCTTCCCGCTGCCCCTGGCGGGGGCCGCACGCGCGCGTGCCAACCGCGACGAACTGCTCGCGCAGCTCGACGACTATCTGGTGCCCCGGCTGAGAGACCCCGAAGCACCCCTGCTGGCCGTCGTCGGAGGATCCACCGGAGCCGGGAAGTCCACCCTGGTGAACTCCCTGGTGGGCCGCCGGGTGAGTGAGGCGGGCGTCCTGCGGCCCACGACCCGGACACCGGTGCTCGTCTGCCATCCGGAGGATCACCACTGGTTCAGCGGGATGCGGGTGCTGCCCGACCTCACGCGCGTGTGGGTGCCCCACCACCGGGACCCCGCGGACGACCTGCTCCTGCCCGGCGAGGACCCCGCGCGGGTGCTGCGCGTCGAGACCGCCGACACCCTGCCGCCCGGCCTCGCCCTCCTGGACGCGCCCGACGTCGACAGCCTCGTCGCCGACAACCGGGTCCTCGCCGCCGAACTCATCAGCGCCGCGGACATCTGGATCATGGTCACCACCGCCGCCCGCTACGCCGACGCCGTGCCCTGGCACATGCTGCGCACCGCCAAGGAGTACGACGTCACCCTGGTGACCGTCCTGGACCGGGTACCCCACCAGGTCGTCGCGGAGGTGTCCCGGCAGTACGGCGCCCTGCTCACCAAGGCCGGGCTCGGCCACGTACCGCGCTTCACCGTGCCCGAACTGCCCGAGTCGGCCTGGGGCGGCGGACTGCTGCCCGCCACCGCCGTGGCCGCGCTGCGGACCTGGCTGGTCCACCAGACGCTGGATCCCGCCGCCCGGCAGTACGTGATGGCCCGTACCGCGTACGGCGTCCTCGGCTCCCTCGACACCCGCATGCCCGAACTGGCCGGTGCCGCCGCCGCGCAGTACGCGGCCGCGCTGCGGCTCACCGCCGCCGTCGACGGGGCGTACGACAGCGAGCACGCGCGCGTACGGAGCCGGCTGCAGGCCGGGGCCGTACTCGCCGGCGACGCGCTCAGACGGTGGCGCGCCTTCCCCCTGGACTGCACCCCGGGCGAACTCCTCGACACCCTGGTGGAGAGCCTGAGCGCGCTGCTGCTGTGCGCCGTCGCCGCCGCCGACGAGCGCGTCGACGACGCCTGGCGGCGCGAGCCCGCGGCGGACGCCCCCGAGCTCGCCGGGCGCGGTGCCGCGCCCGAGAGTGCCGAGCACCGCATCGGACTGGCCGTACGACGCTGGCGGCGCGAGCTCGAGGAGTACGCCGAGGACGAGGTGCGGGAGCTGGACCGAAGCGCCGCGCCCGACCCCGAGACGGTTGCCGCGCTGGTCGCCACGGCACTGCTGGGCGGCCGCCGGGCGCGGACCGCCGGGGAGGGGCTCGCCGAGCGGATCGGCGCGCACGGCGCACTGCGGCTGCGCGACCGGGGCGGACGGCTGCTCGTCGCGTACGTGGACCGTGTCATGCACGCCGAACGCGAACGCCGGCTCGCCCCGCTCGACGCGCTCGAGGTGCACGCGGAGCCCCAGGCCGAACTCATCGCCGCGTTGTCCGTACTGCAGAAGGAGAGGTGACCGGTGACCGCCGTCACTGACCAGGACCACACCGAGCACCCCGAGCACCCCGAACCCCCTGAGCACTCCGACCGCGACGCCGGAGCACCACCCCGTACGGACACCACGAGCCCCTGGGACGACGGGCTGATCGCGCGCCGGGTGAACGGGAGCGCCGACGAGGAGCAGGGCGGGGCGGCCGCGGCCCGCACAGCCGTGCCGCAGGCCGTGACCCCGCTCGCCCACGACCCGTGGCTGCGGACGCGGCTCGACGCGCTGCGCGAGCTGGTGGGGCTCTCCCGCGCCCGGCTCGACAACCGGACCCTCGCACAGGCGGGCCGGGTCATCGAGGAGTCCACCGCGCGGCGCCGGCTCTCCGGACAGCACACCGTCGTCGCCATCGCGGGCGCCACCGGCAGCGGCAAGTCGCAGCTCTTCAACGCGCTGGCCGGAGTGCCCGTCTCGGAGACCGGCGTACGGCGGCCGACCACCGCCGCACCCATCGCGTGCAGCTGGAGCGACGGCGCGGCCGGCCTCATCGAACGCCTCGGCATCCCGCCCAGGCTCAGGCGGCGCCCCCTCCAGGCGACCGCGGACGCCGACGAACGGCTGCGCGGGCTGGTCCTGGTCGACCTGCCCGACCACGACTCGGCGGCCGTGCAGCACCGTGAGCAGGTGGACCGCGTCCTGGGCCTGGTCGACGCGGTCATCTGGGTCGTCGACCCCGAGAAGTACGCCGACGCCGTGCTGCACGAGCGCTATCTGCGGCCCATGGCGGCCCACGCGGAGGTCATGTTCGTCGTCCTCAACCAGACCGACCGGCTGCCGGGGGAGGCCGCCGAGCAGGTCCTGGACGATCTGCGGCGGCTGCTCGACGAGGACGGCATCGTCCTGGGGGAGTACGGCGAACCCGGCACGACCGTGCTGGCGCTGTCCGCGCTCACCGGGGACGGGGTCGGCGAACTGCGCGAATCGCTCGCCCGGTTCGTCGCCGAACGCGGCGCCCCGGCCCGGCGGATCTCCGCGGACGTGGACGTCGCTGCGGCCCGGCTGCGGCCCGTCTACGCCACCCGGCGGCGCACCGGGCTGAGCGAGGAGGCGCGCGAGGAGTTCGCCGACCGGCTCGCGGACGCCGTGGGGGCCACCGCCACGGGCGAGGCGGCCGAACGCGCCTGGCTGCGCAACGCGAACCGCGCGTGCGGCACGCCCTGGCTGCGGCTGTGGCGCTGGTGCCAGGAGCGGGGCGAGCCGTCCACCGGCCGGATCGCCCTGCGCGGTCAACCCGAGGAGGAGGCCACGGCCCGGCAGCGTGTGGAACAGGCGGTGCGCACGGTGGCCGACCGCGCCTCGACCGGACTGCCGGCGCCGTGGGCGCTGGCCGTGCGGGAGGCGGCCGTACGCGGCTCCCAGGGCCTGCCGGAGGCGCTGGACGAGCTGGCCGTACGCGCGGGACTGCCGCCGGGGAGGCCGCCGCGGCCCGGGTGGTGGCCCCTGGCCGTGCTCGTCCAGGTGTCGATGACGGTCCTCCAGTTCGTCGGTGGGCTGTGGCTGCTGGCGCAGATCATCGGGGTCATGGCGCCGAACCTGGGGGTGCCGGTGCTGCTGATGGCGATCGGCATCGTCGGCGGCCCGCTCGTCGAGTGGGGCTGCCGCATGGCGGCCCGGGGGCCCGCCCGGCGGTACGGGCAGGAGGCGGAGAGACGGCTGCGGGAGGCGGCCTCGGGGTGCGGCCGGGCCCGCGTCCTGGATCCGGTGGCGGCGGAGTTGCTGCGGTACCAGGAGGTACGGGAGCAGTACGGGCGGGTCGTGGGAACGGGGGCGGGGGCGGGGGGCGGCCGGGGCTGAGGTGGAGCGCCTCCTTCGAGTGGCGGGGATGTCCACAGGCCGGCGGTGGTCCACAGCGCTCAGCGGGCCCGGCCCGGCGGAGGCAGTCTGGCTTCGCGGCGATCGCGGGACGGTCCGCGGTCGCCCTGCCGGACGGCAGCCGTACGGGACGGGCCCGTACGCGTATCAGCCCGGCGCCGGTGCCGCCGTGCGCGGCCGGCGGGTCCGGGCGAGGGAGGGAGACACGATGAACGAGACGATGGTGTGCGTGGTGGGCAACGTGGCGACGCGGCCGGTGTACCGGGAGACGGCGACCGGCCCCGCGGCCAGGTTCCGGATCGCGGTCACGTCCCGGTACTGGGACCGGGAGAGGAGCGCCTGGGCGGACGGACACACCAACTTCTTCACGGTGTGGGCCAACCGGCAGCTCGCCACCAACGCGGCGGCGTCGCTGTCGGTGGGCGAACCGGTGATCGTGCAGGGCCGGCTGAAGGTGCGTACGGAGACGCGCGAGGGACAGCAGGGGTGGATGTCGGCGGACATCGACGCGGTGTCGATCGGCCACGACCTCGCCCGGGGCACGGCCGCCTTCCGGCGCGCGCAGCGACCGGAGCAGGCCTCCGTGCCGGAGCGCCCCGAACCCAACTGGGAGAACGAACCGGGAAATTCAGTGGTCGTGGACGGAAACACGCCCCAACGGCAGCCGGAACCGGCGACGGTGACATGAGGTCAGCGATTCGACCTCGGCGCCGACGCTGACCGAACCATGGCTTATCGGCGGATGCGTACCGGAACATCCCGGGTGGATTTGTCGATAATCCCTGCTCGCGACAGCTTCCGCGATAACGATTCCGAGTCGGATCACTCCTCCGACGCGATCATCGGCAAGCGCGCATCGCCGCCTCCTTAGGATGCCGGGCATGGCTCCCGGCACCCCCGGGGCCGGTGATTCTGCTGGTGGGACCGTCAGCCCCCCATGCCAACGGGTCCCGCCCGGGAAGGATTTCGGTGTTTGCTTCGTTCTCCGCGGGGCCCGCGCGCGGACGCGGGCCGGCCCGCGTCGCCGCAGGGGCGCTGGTGTCCGGACTCGTCACCACGGCCGTACTGGCCGGTGCCGGGAGAGCGGCCGCCGAAGAGGAGACGGTGCCGGACCACAGCGGGGCGGCCGCGACCGTAGACGGACTCAAGACCTACGGCGCGGCCGTGATCCACGGCGCCACCGGGGACCAGCAGGTGTCGGCGGGACTGTTCGAGATGTCCGTCGAGGGCGGCGGCATGCTGCAGACGTACTGCGTCGACATCCAGACGCCCACGCAGAAGGACGCCAAGTACCACGAGACCGCCTGGAGCGGGACCTCACTGGGCGTCAACAAGGACGCCGGCCGGATCAGCTGGATCCTGCGGAACTCCTACCCGCAGGTCAACGACCTCGCGGCACTCGCGAAGAAGGCCGGCGTACGCGGCCGGCTCACCGAGCAGGACGCGGCGGCCGGCACGCAGGTGGCCATCTGGCGGTACTCCGACGACGTCTCCGTGGACGCCGTCGACCCCCAGGCCGAGCAGCTCGCCGACTACCTGCGGAAGAACGCCCGCGATCAGGGGGAGCCGAAGGCGTCGCTGGCCCTGGACCCGCCGGCGGTCTCCGGCCGCCCGGGTGAGCGGCTCGGCCCGGTGACGGTGCGCACCGACGCGCGCAGCGTGACCATCTCCCCGCCGGCGGACGCCACCACGAGCGGGGCACGGATCGTGGACAAGGACGGCGAGCCCGTCACCACCGCCACCGACGGCGGCCAGGTCTTCTTCGAGGTGCCCGAGGACGCGGCGGCGGGCACCGTCGAGCTGACCGCGCAGGCCTCGACGACGGTGCCGGTCGGCCGTGCCTTCGTATCCGAGAGCAGGAGCCAGACGCAGATCCTGGCCGGCTCCAGCGAGTCGACGGTCTCGGCGACGGCGAGCGCCACCTGGGCGCTGAAGGGCGCGATACCCGCGCTGTCCGTCCGCGAGAACTGCGCCAAGGGCGGAGTGGACGTCACCGTCGCCAACCAGGACGACGAGCCGTTCACCTTCGAAGTGGCGGGCGCGGAGCACACCGTCGCGGGCGGCGAGTCCCGCACGGTGACGGTCCCGCTGAGCGAGGACCGGCCCTACGACTTCACGGTCACGGGCCCGAACGGCTTCGAGCGGCGCTTCACCGGCATGCTCGACTGCCTCACCCGGGCCGCCGAGACCGGCACCACCACCCACACCCTCACGGGCCCGGCCCCCAACCCCCTGACCGGCCCCACCGACACCAACCTCGCCGAGACCGGCTCCTCCAGCGCCACCCCGTGGATCGCCGGCACCGCGATCGCCCTGGTCGTCCTCGGCGGAGCGGGCCTGGTCCTCACCCGCCGCGGGAACGCCCCCTCCGGCGACTGAGACACCCCCGGTGCCCGGCGGCATACGGGCGGCCCGTGGAGACCGCCGACATCGTTGTGCCGGCTGCGCTCTGCGAGATCGTCTACGAGATTCCGTATTCCTCGGTAGCGGGCGGAGCCGGCCGCGGTGCCCATGTCGGTTCGCGGCGGATCGGCCGCCCTCAGCCTTCCCGCACGTGCGTCGATGTCCACCAGGCCACGAGGCGAACCGCCTGTCCGTCCACGTCGTAGGGCCGGCTCAGGCCGAAATGACCGGTCAGTTCGTGGTGAAGGAAGTCACGCGGACCCGCTCGGCCGGCGCCGCTCCGGAGCCGGTCGAGGAGCGGGGCGATGAGGCAGTCGTACTCGTCCTCCACCGAGTCGGCGACGCCGATCGGGTCCCACTCGTTGAGCAGGCGCCGTAGCCCGTCGTGTGCGTCCGCTGCCGTCATGGCGGCAGGATGCCATGCCCCGGGCTGGTCCATCCGGGCCGTCCCCGGGCCGTGCGAGAGGGCCCGAGGGTATTCGACGGTGACCGGCGGTGACAGGGGATGTGCGGTAGCCGTCCGCGAAACCCCAGGTCGGAGGCCCCGGACCATACGGGTTTCCCCCCGGGGGTGGCGGTCGGGCAAGATGGGGTGTATCTGCCCACTGCCTGATTTCAAGCTGCCGGACGGTTTCTCTTGGCTGAGTACATTTACACCATGCGCAAGGCGCGTAAAGCGCACGGCGACAAGGTGATCCTCGACGACGTCACCCTGAGCTTCCTGCCGGGAGCGAAGATCGGTGTCGTCGGTCCGAACGGCGCTGGTAAGTCGACGGTCCTGAAGATCATGGCGGGGCTGGAGCAGCCGTCGAACGGTGACGCCTTCCTCACTCCCGGTTACACCGTGGGCATCCTGCTCCAGGAGCCCCCGCTGAACGAGGACAAGACCGTCCTGGAGAACGTCCAGGAGGGTGTCGCCGAGGTCAAGGGCAAGCTCGACCGGTTCAACGAGATCGCCGAGCAGATGGCGACCGAGTACACCGACGAGCTCATGGACGAGATGGGCAAGCTGCAGGAGCAGCTCGACCACGCCAACGCCTGGGACCTCGACGCCCAGCTGGAGCAGGCCATGGACGCCCTGGGCTGCCCGCCCGGCGACTGGCCGGTCGCCAACCTCTCCGGTGGCGAGAAGCGCCGTGTGGCGCTGTGCAAGCTGCTGCTGGAGGCGCCCGACCTGCTGCTCCTCGACGAGCCCACCAACCACCTCGACGCCGAGTCGGTGAACTGGCTGGAGCAGCACCTCGCCAAGTACGAGGGCACCGTCGTGGCCGTCACCCACGACCGGTACTTCCTGGACAACGTCGCCGGGTGGATCTGCGAGGTCGACCGCGGCCGGCTGCACGGCTACGAGGGCAACTACTCCAAGTACCTGGAGACCAAGGCCACCCGCCTCAAGGTCGAGGGCCAGAAGGACGCCAAGCGGCAGAAGCGGCTCAAGGAAGAGCTGGAGTGGGTGCGGTCCAACGCCAAGGGGCGGCAGGCCAAGTCCAAGGCGCGTCTGGCCCGCTACGAGGAGATGGCCGCCGAGGCCGACAAGATGCGGAAGCTGGACTTCGAGGAGATCCAGATCCCGCCGGGGCCGCGCCTGGGCAACGTGGTCGTCGAGGTCAACAACCTCAGCAAGGCCTTCGGCGAGAAGGTGCTCATCGACGACCTCAGCTTCACGCTGCCGCGCAACGGCATCGTCGGGGTCATCGGGCCGAACGGCGCCGGCAAGACCACGCTGTTCAAGATGATCCAGGGGATCGAGGAGCCCGACTCCGGGTCCATCAAGGTCGGCGAGACCGTCAAGATCTCGTACGTCGACCAGAGCCGGGAGAACATCGACCCGAAGAAGACGCTGTGGGCGGTCGTCTCCGACGAGCTCGACTACATCAACGTCGGACAGGTCGAGATGCCGAGCCGTGCGTACGTCTCCGCGTTCGGGTTCAAGGGGCCGGACCAGCAGAAGCCGGCCGGCGTGCTCTCCGGCGGTGAGCGCAACCGGCTGAACCTCGCGCTCACCCTCAAGCAGGGCGGCAACCTGCTGCTCCTCGACGAGCCGACCAACGACCTCGACGTCGAGACGCTCTCCAGCCTGGAGAACGCCCTGCTCGAGTTCCCCGGCTGCGCCGTGGTCGTCTCCCACGACCGGTGGTTCCTGGACCGGGTCGCCACCCACATCCTCGCCTACGAGGGCGAGTCCAAGTGGTTCTGGTTCGAGGGCAACTTCGAGTCGTACGAGAAGAACAAGGTCGAGCGGCTCGGTGCGGACGCCGCGCGCCCGCACCGCGCCACCTACAAGAAGCTGACCCGGGGCTGATCTCTTGCGGCACATCTACCGCTGCCCGCTGCGCTGGGCGGACATGGACGCGTACGGCCACGTCAACAACGTGGTGTTCCTCCGCTACCTGGAGGAAGCCCGTATCGACTTCCTGTTCCGCCCGGAGAAGGACTTCAAGCAGGGGTCCGTGGTGGCGCGCCACGAGATCGACTACAAGCGGCAGCTCGTCCACCGGCACCACCCGGTCGACATCGAGCTGTGGGTCACCGAGATCAGGGCGGCGTCCTTCACCCTCACCTACGAGGTGAAGGACGACGACCTCGTCTACGTCCGCGCGTCGACGGTGATCGTGCCGTTCGACTTCGAGGCGCAGCGTCCGCGCCGGCTCACCACGGAGGAGCGCGAGTTCCTCCGGGAGTACACGGACGACCCCGCCGGTGAAGAGGAGGAGGCCGTCGCCGCATGACGGTGCTCCACCTCGCCGACGAGAGGGAGGCCGCGGACCTCGCGGCCTTCCTCTCCCGGCTGCTGCACTACGACCGTTCCGCCGCGGTGCGGTTGCAGGCGGCCGGTACGGCGCTCGCCGTCTTCGGCCGGCCGCCCTCCTTCGAGGTGCTCGCCGTCCGCGCCGTACGGCTCGCGAAGCCGTACGAGAACGGGCTCGACGTCACGCTGGACGTGACCGTGTCCGCCGGTGAGCTGCTGGAGTCGGTGGACGAGTCCGCCGCCACGGCCGCCGTGCCGGGCGCGGTGACCGGACCGCCGTGGGCCGGGGTGCTGCCGCCGCGCGGCGGCTGGCGGGCCGAGCCCGGACTGCCGGCGCCGCGGGAGCTGAGCGGGCTCGTCGCCGCGTCGGTCGCGGAGTTCCGTTCCCGCACGGAGGAACTGGCGCCCGAGCTGCGCACCAGGACGGAGCTCGACCGGATCGGGCGGGAGATCTGGTCCCGCACGGTCGCGGAGACCGGGCTTCCGGTGCGGGCGGTGCACGCCGCCCAGTCGCTGGGGTTCCTGCGGGGCGGCGAGCAGGGACTGTTCTCCTCGGGGTCCTGGCTCCGGCTGCGTACGCCCTACGGGTCGGTCGCCGTGCGCCGGGCGGGCCTCGGGGCGCTGGGCCTCAGCGTGCGCTGAGGCCGGTCCGCGCTATGCCGCGCTGTCGTCCGGGCGGACGGCGATGTGGTCGGGTTCCAGTTCCAGCGCGACCCGGTCACGCATGTCCAGCGCCTTCGTGTACTCGGCGGGGAGCTGGAGGCGTCCGGCGCGGTCGAGCATGGCGTACTCGCGGGCGACGACGGTCTCGTGGCCGGTGGCCGCGTCGACCTCGCTGCGCCGCAGCACCTCGGTGGAGGTGCGGCCGTCCCGGATGGCGACCGTGCGGCGGACCTCGCTCGCCACCGCCTGGTCGTGGGTGACGATCACGATGGTCGTGCCGAGCCGTTCGTTCGCGGTGCGGAACGCGGCGAAGATCTGCTCCGCGGTGTGGGAGTCGAGTTCGCCGGTGGGTTCGTCGGCGAGGAGCACGGAAGGGTCGCCGGCGAGGGCCACGGCGATGGCGACGCGCTGCTGCTGACCGCCGGACATCTGATGCGGGCGGCGGTCGCGGCAGTCCGCCACCTCCAGCAGCTCCAGCAGTTCCAGCGCGCGTTCGGCGCGGGCCCGGCGTCCGGACCGGGAGCGGCCGCCGCGGCATCCGGCGAGCTGCATCGGCAGGGCGACGTTCTGCGCCGAGGTCAGATAGGGCAGCAGGTTGCGGGACGTCTGCTGCCAGACGAAGCCGACGACCTCACGGCGGTAGGCGAGCCGGTCCTTCGCGGTCATCGTGAGCAGATCACGGCCGGCCACGCGTGCCGCGCCGGCCGTGGGGGTGTCCAGACCGGCCAGGATGTTCATCAGGGTCGACTTGCCGCTGCCGGACGCGCCCACGAGCGCCATCAACTCGCCCTCCCGCACCAGGAGATCGAGCCCCTGGAGCGCCTGCACCTCCACCCCGTCCGCGGTGAAGACACGGACCAGGCGGTCGCAGGTGATGAGCGCGTCATGGCCGTAGGCCGGGCGGTCGCGGTCGGCGGTGACGCGGCCGGCCAGCTCGGCGAGGGTGGGAGTGGGATGCGAGGTCATCGGGCGCCTCCGGGGCGGGAGTCGGTCGGTCGCGGACGTCCGGTACGCGGTGAGGGCTTCGGGGCCGCCCGTCGCCCTCCGGTCCCACCGGACGCCCCCGTCCCGGGCCTCGCATCGTCCGGCCTCATCGGGCGTCCCCCACCCTCAGCTCCCGTACGGACCCGCGGCGTCCCGTCCACCAGGCCTGCGCCGTCGCGACCCCGACGGTCAGCACCACGACCGCCAGCGCCGGCACCAGCAGTGACACCGGATCCGTGCGCAGCGCCGCCCGCCCCGCCGACGACGCGGTGGCGGGCAGGGCGACGGCGGTCAGGTCGATGCCGGGGGCGAGCAGCCGGATGGTGGCCCACGCGGTGAGGACCCCGCCCAGGGCCGCGAGCAGTGCCTGGGGGAGGGACTCGAGGACGAGCAGACGGCGCCCCTGGACGCGGGTGAGGCCCATGGTGCGCAGCCGGGCGAGCAGCGCCGCCCGTTCGGGGGCCGCGCGCACCAGTGTCAGCAGCAGCGCGAGCACGGCGTAGCCGGCGCCCGCCGCGACCGCCGCGGTGTAGACGCGTTCGGCGCCGGACTGCAGGGGCGAGTCGACGTAGCCGGCGCGTTCCTCGGCGCGCAACAGGACCGGTGTCCCGCCGCCCGCCGCCGCCCGCAGCGCGGCCCCGTCCGGATGGTCGCCGGTCGCCAGCAGCAGGGTCGGGCGGGCGGACCGGGCGGAGAGCCCCGACCGGTCCACGACCAGGAACTCCTCGCCGACGACCGCGGGGGTCCGTTCGCGCACCAGCGCGATCCGTACGGTGACGGAGGTGCCGTCCTCCATGCGCACCGGGAAGGGCCGGGTGCCGTGGCGGCCGGCGACCTCGGGCGAGGCCAGGGCGGGCAGGGCCTCCGACGCCCCGGACGCCTCCAGTGCCTCCTGGTCGAAGGCGCCGATGCCGGTGTGCCGGGTGAGGGCGGCGTAGCCGGCCGGGTCGACGCCGGCCACCGGGACCGTCCGCGTGTCGTTCCCGGGCCGGGCGAACCGGGCGACGCTCAGCGCGGTGACCTCCCGTACGCCGGGGGCGCGGCGGACCCGGTCGGTCAGGCCGGACGGCAGGGGGTAGGGCGACTCGACGCGGGCGTCGGCGCCGACGGTGAGCACGGCCGCGCGTTCCCGGGCGTCGTCCACACCGGTGAGCACGGACCCGCCGAAGGCGGCGGTGGTCAGCGCGGTCAGCAGCCCCAGCAGGGGCAGCACCGCGGAGCCGGAGGCGCGGCCCGCGCGGGCCAGGGACAGGTGACCGACCGCACCCCGCAGCCGTCGTGCCGCCCGGGCCAGCCCGCGCAGCGGCAGCGGGTAGAGCCGTACGAGCACGAAGGCGGCGATCGTCCCCACCAGCACCGGGGCCAGGGACACCAACGGGTCACCGGAGGCCGTCGCCCCGTCCGACGTGCCGTGGGTGCGCAGCGCCACGACCGCGCCCACCGCCAGCGCGAGCAGGGTGACCTCGGCGACCGTGCGGCGCCGCGACGGGCGTGCCGAGACGATGTCCTCACGGCCGCCGTGCACGCGGACGGACCGGTGTGCGGCGACGGCCCGCAGGGGCAGGGCCAGGCAGCCGAGGAGGGCGACGGCGCCCGCGGCGGCCACGGCGTACTCCGGCCGGGCGCCGGGGAACGCGAGCAGGGCGGCCGCCAGCCCGAGGGCGGCCGCGGGCACGGCGACCACCGCCGTCTCGGCGAGCAGCCGGCCGGCGACGCCGCGCAGGGACCCGCCGCGGGCGCGCAGCAGCGTCAGCTCGGCGCGGCGCCGGTCCGCGGCCAGTGAACCCGCCATGACCAGGACCACGGCGGCGACCGTGCCGGTGCCGAAGGCGGCGACGGAGACCATCGGACCGATGGCGGAGCGCAGCCCGGTGTACTCGGCGAGCACGTCGTCCAGTTCGGTGCTCGCCGTGACGTCGGGCGAGGTGGCCGTGCGCACTCGCTGGAGGGCCGGGCCGGACTCCAGGGCCGCGACGGCGGACTTCAGGCGGGCCGCGTCGTAGCCGTGCAGGGCGGTGACGGACGGGGCCAGCTGCCAGTAGCGCACGGGCACCGCGGCGGTGCCGAGCAGCGCCGGTGCGGCGTCCGGCGGGAGCAGCACGCGTCCCTGCCAGTACTGCCGCAGGTCCGGGTCGCCGGGCAGGGGGGTCAGGCCCGGGGTGCGCAGCAGGGGATCGGTCGACCAGTACGCGCCGCGGGGCTCGCGCGGCTCGACGATGCCGGTGATCCGGATCCTGAGCGGCGCACGCTCCACGCCGGGGATGTCCAGGACGGAACCCACCTCGATGCGCAGGTCCCGGGCCGTGTCGGCGGTGACGGCGCCCTCGACGCCCTCCGTCGCCGCGGTGACGGTGCCCCGGGCCTCGGGCAGCCGGCCCTCGCGCGGGCGGGAGTGGTCGCCGAGCCCGCTCTGCGCGACGAACGTGAGCCGTGCGGGCAGGCCGTCCGGCCGGGGTAGCCAGGGCTCGTCCATCACCTGTTCCTCGAAGGTGCGCACCCCGTACGCGGACTGGTCCGGGTCGACGGAGAGGAGCCCGGGGGCCAGGGCGAGGATCTCGGAGTGGTCCGCGCGCAGCGCGTCCGCGCGGACGGCCGCCTCGCGTTCCTCCTGGGGCAGGCCGGAGCCGGGCCGCGGGTCGGCCAGCAGCACCGTGGTGCGGTCGGGTTCGGCCGACCGCAGGGTCCGGTGCAGGCCCGCGTCGCCGTACCGGTCGACGGCGCGGGGCAGCGCGGCGGCCAGGAACGCGGTCACCGCCACCAGCAGCGCCAGGGCCAGCGCGGCGCCGGGGGCGGACCGTATCCGGGTGCGCACCCAGGGGGCGACCGTCCTCGGGGACCGCACGCTCACCTCACTCACCTCCCCGTTCCCGCAGTGACGTCACCGGGTCCGCGCGGCGCACCGCCAGGACGGCCGTGACCAGCAGCGGCGCCGCGGCCACGGCGGCCAGCAGAGCGGCCACCCGCCCGGCCGGCAGCTCCACCAGCACCTCGGGCACCGGCCGGGAGGCCTCCGAGGTCAGCATGATCAACGGGATCACGGCCCGGGCCAGCACCGCGCCGAGCAGCGCCCCCACCGCCAGCGCCAGACCGACCAGCACCCCGTGCTCGACGACCAGCACCCGGGCCAGCCGCCGGCGTGACGCGCCCAGGGCGCGCAGCACCGCGAACTCGGCGGACCGCTCGCGCAGCGCCCCGGCCGCGCTCACCGCGAACCCGACCGCCGCCAGCGCCGCCGCCGCGAAGGCCACCGCGGCGAACGCCGCCCCGGAGCCCGCGCCGAACGGGTCGTCGCGCAGCCGGTCGGCGATCTCGTCCCGCACCACCACCCGGGACGGCTCGACGTCGGGCCGGTCCCGCAGCGCCGAGGCCACCTCGGCCGACGCGCCCGGCGCGGTCCGCAGCCACCACTCGGTGGGCGGCACGCTCTCGCCGCGGCGGGCCTGCAGCACCCGGTTGACCGACCGCAGATCCACCAGCAGGGCCCCGCCGTCGCCCGTCCCCCCGGCCGGCACGGACGGCAGCTCCCGCACCGACCTGGTGATCCGCACCGGCACGGTGGAACCGTCGACCGTCACGTCCACGCGCTGCCCGGTGCGGGCGCCCGTCGAGGCCAGGTAGCGGTCGGTGGCCACGCCGGCGACCTCGGGCGTCCCGGGCTGCGGTATCCGCAGCAGGACGGTGAGCGACGGGATCGTCCAGGAGCTGTCCCGCGGCACGTATCCGGTGCCGTAGGCGAAGGCCGGCGGGGAGGCGGTGGTCAGCCGGGGGCGGGTCGGGGCGGTCCGCGCGTCGGGGGACGACACCGTGTCGCCGCCGTCGGTCCGCGAGGACAGGGCCCAGTCGGCGGAGCCGTCGGGCAGCGCCAGCGGCCGGGTCCGGCCACCGGTGTCCGTGGCGGTCAGCGAGGCCACGGTGAGGCGGTGTTCCTCGGCCCGGCCGACCGGCTGCTCCAGGTCGAGCCGCAGTCCGGTCAGCGTCAGCGCGCCCGGGGGCGCCTCGGCGACGGCGGACAGGCCGAGGGTGAGCGTGTGGGTGCGTCCGTCGGCGGGGAGCCGGCCGAAGGTGACCTTGTACGGCGTCCCGTAGCGGTCCTCCAGGGTGGCCCTGACGTCGACCGCCGTTCCCGCCGCCGCGCCCCGGAGCCGGACCGTCAGCGCCAGGCGTGCGGTGCCCGCCGGGACCCGTACGCCCGCCGTCCCGCCCTTCGGCGCCAGACCGTTGAGGAGCGTGCCCCCGGACCCGGCCCCGGAGGCCAGGTCGGGGCGCATGAGTACGGTCCCGGCCGCGTCCGCGGTGTCCAGCGCCAGCACGGTCGCCGTCCGGTTGCCGGACAGCGTCACCGACGTACGGTACGCCGGAGCGGCCGCGGTCACGCCGGGGACGGCCGCGTACGCCTGGGTGCGGCCCAGCCCGGCCTCCCCGGCGGCGAGCACCCGCACCGGGGCGCCGGCCCGGAAGTCCGCCTGGTCGTCCTGCGAGCGTTCCCAGGAGGAGCCCTGGCCGATCGCCAGCATGCCCAGCGCCACGGCGAGCACCAGCACCAGCACCGGGCCCGCACCGCGCGCCGGACGGCGGCTGAGCTGCCAGCCCGCCAGCGCCCCCGGCAGTCCGCGGCCGCGGGCCGCCCGGCGTTCGGCCAGACGCGCCACCGGCGGCAGCAGGCGCAACGTCAGCACCGTGCCGGCCAGCAGCGCCAGCGCCGGTGCCGCGACGAGCAGCGGATCGACGCCGAGGTCGCGGCCGACGGCACCGGAGGGCCGGCGGGCCAGCCGCCAGTACGCCACACCGGCCACCACCAGCAGACCCACGTCCGCGCCCGCGCGCACCACGCCCGGCAACGGCCTGGCACGGCCGGCGGTGAAGGAGGAGACGAGCGCCGGGACCGCGACGGCCAGCGCGCAGCCCAGCGCCACGCCCGCCGCCACCAGCCACACCGCGCCGCGTCCGGCGACCGCGCCGACGGAGGCGTCCAGGCGCAGCCCGATCCGGGCAGGCGCGCCCTGCCCGGCGAGCAGCCGGGTGAGCGGTCCCGCGAGCAGCGGGGCACAGGCCGCCGCCGGCACGGCCAGCAGCAGCGCCTCCAGGGCGGCGAGCCGGGCCACCTGGGCGCGGGAGGCGCCGCGGGCCCGCAGCAGCCGGGTCTCGGCCGCGCGTTCGGCGCTCAGCAGCCGGGCCACCAGCAGCAGGGCGCAGCCCGCCAGGAGGACGAGCTGGAGGGCGATGATCAGCAGGGTCGAGCGGGAGACGAGCAGGGAGCGCTCGACCCGGTCCAGCACGGTGGGCAGCGCGCTCGTCGCCGTCGCGGCGCCGCCCAGCGTCTCGTCATCGGACAGGGCGGCGGTGCCGTGCCGCACCGTCTCGCGCAGCGTGTCGATCCGCCGCGTGTCCACCGCCGAGAAGTCGGCCGACGCCAGCCAGCCCGTCGTGCCGCCGCTGACCAGGTCTCCGGTGAGCACCGAGGGGTGGGCGAGCAGCGGGCCGTACGTGGTGAAGTCGACCTCGACGACCCCGCGGCCCTCCAGGTCGTCCAGCCGCCAGTAGGGCGCGGCGGTGTCCGCCGGCCGGTACAGCCCGGTGATCCGCGCCCGCACCGGCGGTCCGCCCAGCCGGTCGGCCAGGGTGAGGCGGGCGCCCGGCTCCAGGGAGAGGGCGTGGGCCGCGGTCTCCGGCAGGGCGGCCTCGACCGTCGTTCCGGCGGCGGCCCGGGGCATCCGTCCTTCGGTGATCCGCACCTGGGTGCGGTCCAGCGCCGCGAAGTGCGTCAGGCCGGGGTCGTCCGTCCCGGCGCGCCCGCCCGGGGCGCGGAGGGAGCCGGGCAGGGAGTACGGGCCGGAACGGGTCAGGGTGCGCAGGGTCACCGGCAGTCCGTCGAAGGCCTTCCGGGCACCCTCGCGCACGGTGGTGTCGGCCGCGGCGCGACGGCCGGCGGGGACGTCGGCCCTGACGGTGAGCGCGGTGTCGGCGGTGGTGCGCGGGTCCCCGAGGGCCCGGCGCAGGGCCGCGTCGCCGATCGAGGCGGAGTAGGCCGTGAGGGTCGCCAGGACCGCCGTGGTCAGCAGGACCGTGATCAGGGCGGCGGCGAGGAGCGGCCGGTGAGCCCGTGCGCGGGCGAGGACCAGCTTCGTCGATCCCCCTGCGGCTGTCACCGCAACCCCCCCGTGGTTGTCCGGACCTTCGGGTGATGTTGTCAGAGGGGGTGGGGTGGGGGTAACCGTTCGGGAGGTGGGTTTGATCGGATTGTGATCGGAAATCGGGGTCGGGGTACCGGAATGCGATCGGGGAGGGAGGGTTTTCTTCGCCCCCGCCGCCCCTTCCCGTCCCAGGGGCTCCGCCCCCTGGACCCCCGCTCCTCAAACGCCGGAGGGGCTGTCCGAGAGGGGGTTGTTTTTAGTCCGGGGAGTTGATCATCGATGCCGCCGCGTACGTCATGTACTTCCACAGCGTCTGTTCGTGTTCCTCGGGCAGGCCCAGTTCGTCGACGGCGTCGCGCATGTGCTTCAGCCACGCGTCGTGCGCCGCCCGGTCGACCTTGAACGGGACGTGGCGCATCCGCAGACGCGGGTGGCCGCGGTTCTCGCTGTAGGTGGTCGGACCGCCCCAGTACTGCATGAGGAACAGCGTCAGCCGCTCCTCGGCCGGGCCCAGGTCCTCCTCGGGATACATGGGCTTCAGCAGCGGGTCCTCGGCCACCCCCTGGTAGAAACGGTGGACGAGCCGACGGAAGGTCTCCTCCCCGCCGACCTGCTCGTAGAAGGTCTGCTCCTGAAGCGTGCCGCGCCGAATCTCTGTCACGCCGTCCATGGTCTCAGACGCGCCGGCATAGGACTCGAGGCCCAGGACCGCCCTACCGTGGAGGCATGGGCGGACGGGACCGTGAGCTGCGGGCCGCGCTCGTGCGGGAGATCGGCGCGAGCGGGGCCTTCGACGCCGACCCCGTGTGGCGGGAGGCGTTCGCCGCCGTACCGCGCCACCTGTTCGTGCCGTCCTACTACGTGGGCGTCGTCGGCGGCTACGAACGCCGGTGGGGCGAGAACCCCGACCCCGGGGCGCGCGAGAGGTGGCTGCGCGGCGCCTACGAGGACACTCCGCTGGCGATCCTGCTGCGCGACGGCGAGCCGCTCTCCTCCAGCAGCCAGCCCTCCCTCATGGCGCTGATGCTGGCCGGCCTGGAACTCCGGGAGGGGCAGAGCGTCCTGGAGATCGGCACCGGCAGCGGGTACAACGCCGCCCTGCTCGCCCACCGGCTCGGCGACGACGGACTGGTCACCACGGTCGACCTCGACCCGGACCTCACCGCGTCGGCCCGCCGGCACCTCGACGCCGCCGGGCACCACCCGGCCGTCGTCACCGGCGACGGCACGCGCGGGGTGCCCGCACGCGCCCCCTTCGACCGGATCATCGCGACCTGCGCCCTGCCGTCCGTCCCGCGCGCCTGGCTCGCCCAGTGCCGTCCGGGCGGCCGGATCCTCGCCCCGTTCGCCACCGGCCTGGTCGCGCTCACCGTGCGCGACGCCGGGCACGCCGAGGGCAGCTTCCTGCACACGCCCGCCTACTTCGTCCCGCTGCGCGGCGCGAGCCGCTCGTGGCAGGAGCAGCCCGATCTGGAGGGGCTGCCGGCCACGGCCCGGGGGAGCGATCTGTTCCGGTTCCTGCTGGCCCTGGCCGCCGGCGCCCTCGACCCGTGGGAGGCGTACGGCCTCTGGGAGCGCGAGGGCAGGCCGCGGCGCGAACGCTACGGCCTCACCGTCGACGCCGGGGGCGACCGCGCCTGGCTGGACGACCCCGGAGGGCCGCACACCTGGCCGGTACCCGCTGCTCAGGGCCTGTCCGGCGAGGTCGGGCCGGAGGGGACCGGCGGCGCCTCGCGGCCCGGATGAGCGGGGTCCGGCACGCCGCGGACGGGCGTGCCGGACCCCGCGTCCCCGGCGTGATCCGCCGGACGGGCCCCGGGGCCGCGGCTCAGCCCCGGCGGATGGTGATCGTCGTCCAGGCGCCCACGTGGACCCGGTCGCCGTCCTGGAGCGGGACCGGGACGAACGGCTGGATCGGCTCGTCCGAGCCGTTGACCGTCGTGCCGTTCGTCGAGTTCTGGTCGACGACCGCCCATGTGCCGTCCGGCTGCTGCACCAGCACCGCGTGCTGGTGGGAGACGCCCGGGTCCTCCGGCGGGGTCGACAGATCGATGTCGGGGGTGTCGCCGGTGGAGTGGCGGCGGCGCCCGATGGTGATCTGGTTGCCGGTGAGCGTGCGCTGCTGCTCGGGCGAGTACGCGGGCAGGTTCAGGCCCGCGGCCTCGGGGCCGGAGCGCTGCATCATCGCCATGAAGTACTCGCGGTCCGGACCGATGGTCGCGGTCCAGGTCACCGGGCCCTGCGGGGGACGGGGCTGCTGCGGGAAGCCGCCGGGTCCGGGCGGTGCCTGGGTCGCGCCGGGCTGCGGGTAGCCGTAACCGCCGCGCTGACCGGGTCCGCCCGGTCCGCCCGGTCCGCCCGGTCCGCCGGTCGGCGGGGAGATCACCCAGTCGTCGTCACCGCCGCCGAAGGACGGCCCGCCCGGCTGGGGACGGCCGGTCTCCTGCGGGAACCGGGGCGGGGCCGACGTCCCGGGCTGGAACGCCTGCGGAGCACCGGGGCCGTTCGGCCCGCCGGGGCCTCCGGGGCCACCCGGCCCGTTCGGGCCACCGAAACCGCCGGGACCACCCGGTCCGCCGGGGCCGCCGGGACCGTTCGGCCCGCCGGGGCCTCCGGGGCCACCCGGCCCGTTCGGGCCACCGAAACCGCCGGGACCGTTCGGCCCGCCGGGACCACCCGGTCCGCCGGGGCCACCGAAGCCGCTGGGGCCACCAGGCCTGCCGGGACCGCCAGGTCCGTCGGGACCGCCGAAGCCGCTGGGGCCACCAGGCCCGTTAGGCCCACCAGGTCCGCCGGGACCACCGAAGCCGCCGGGGCCACCGGGACCGTTCGGCCCTCCGGGCGGGCCCGGAGGGGGCGGTACAGGCCGTGAGGGGTCGCCGCCGAAGCCGGGCGGGCCCGGGGGGATCGGTTCGGCGGGACGGTTCACCTGCGAGGGGCGTGAGCTCTGGTAGTCGTACGCGTCACCGCCGCCGTACGACGGTCCGCCGGGCGGCTGCTGGAAGGGACCGCCCGGACCCGGGCCGGGGGCCGGCGGACGCGGGGCGGCCGGGGTGTACGAGGTCGCCGTGTTCGTCAGGAAGTTCCACCGGCACTCCTCGCAGAACGGCGCCGCGCCCTCACGCGGCGTACGGCACTGCGGGCACAGCTCCGTCCGGCCGCCACCGGGACCGTCGAAACCGCCGGGGCCACCGGGACCGCCGGAGGGACCGCCCGGCGGCGGGAAGCCGTAGCCGCCGCCGGGCGCGGGCGGCGGGGGAGGAGGTGGGGGCACGGCACCCGCCATGCGGTGACCGCACACCTCGCACCAGTCGTCGGAACCCGACTGGTGTCCGTTCGGGCAGGTCGGCATGTCGGCGCTTCCCCCTCTCCTTGTCCGGCCGGTTCCGGCCGGTTTCTCCCACCCCGAGGGGTCGGGCTCGACTACTTACGGATCACTTCTTTACACGAACAGTCTTTGTCGACCGAGTCTCGAGCGTCATCTCGTCGGCCTCCTCGACCTTCGCCTTCAGTCGCACAGTACCCGTCGCGGCATCGACCACGTCCACCACCTTCGAAAGCAGTTTCGCAGTATCCGCGTTGCCGGACGCGCTCGCGAGCTGCACGGCCCTGCCCAGTTTGGCCGTCGCTCCGTCGATATCCCCCTCTTTGCGCAGATCCAGACCCTGTTGGATGACTTTCGCCAGTTCCTCCTGTCCGGTGTAATGGGCGACCTGGGGGTTGATCGACGTCGAGGCGGCCATGTCGTCCGTCCACACGGCCCGGACCAGACCCTGCGCCCCGAGGTTGCGCACACCGCCGTCGGACGACTGCGGGATCACCAGCGACAGCCGGGCCGCCAGCATCTCCTGCCCGATGCCCGCGGGCGGCACCTCGACGCAGACGTGGTAGTCGCGGGACTCGTCACCCCAGGAACCCAGCGGGTAGTCGCCCGCGCGCGGACCCGCCTCCGTACGGCGGCCGGTCAGCTCCTCGACCGTGGGCGCGACCTGCTTGACGAACCTCACCGTCGCACCGGCCGGGGTCCACAGCCGCAGCGAGACGTCCGCGACCTCCTTGCCCATCGCCGTCTCCATCATCCGCGTGAAGTCGGCGGCGAGACCGGCCGGATCGGCGACGATGTCGGCGGTGCCGAGGAGGGCGGAGGCGATGGCTGTGACTTCTTTCACTTCCCAGTCGGTGCCCACCCCGCGGGCGTCACAGGTGAACCGTCCGGCGCAGGCGTCCAGGGCCGCCTTCAGGTCCTCCGCCGACTCGTGCTCGTTGCGGCCGTCGGTGAGCAGGATGCCGTGCCGGATCGCCACGTCCGCCGGCGCCAGCAGCCGGTCGGCCAGCCGCAGCCAGGTGCCGATCGCCGTGCCGCCGCCCGCGCTCAGCTTCCGCAGCGCCTGCTTGGCCTGCTCACGGGTGGAGGCGTCGGCGACCGCGAGGCCGCCACCGCCCGGATACACCTCCTTGGCCACGTGCGTGCCGCCGACCACCGCGAAGCGCACGCCGTCGCGCAGGGCGTCGATCGCGGCGGCCGTCGCGTCGCGGGCGTTGCGCATCTTGGTCGGCGGGTAGTCCATCGAGCCCGAGCAGTCGACCATGAGGACCACGGCCGCCGACGGTCCCTGGCCGGGCGAGTAGAGGTGGGGTGCCGCCACCGCGCTGCCGACGGTGCCGCCGCCGGTCGCGGTCACCGTGACGATGGCGTTGACCTCGCGGCCGCCCTCCGGCAGGTACTCGTTCTGGTACACGTCCACCGAGAACTGCGGCACGTTCGATTTCGAGAAATTGGCCATGCCTGTTTCGCTCCCCCTTGGCTGCCCCGGCGGCGCGGGGCGACGACGGATGACGGACCGGTCCCCTCCGGTCCGTCGATGCTTCCCCGTGCGAGGCGTCCCGTAAGCGGCCTCAGGCCGATCCTGCCCCCTGCGGGACGGCCGGGAACGGCACGAGGGCCACTGTTACGTTGTCGTGGCCCCCGCCGTCGAGGGCGTGACCGACCAGGACCCGGGCGGCGTGCAGCGGTCGTACGGCCGCGTCCGCGGGCACGGCCCGGGCCATCTCGTCGGCCGACTCCGCGTAGTTCCACAGGCCGTCCGTGCAGACCACGACCACACCGGGCCGGTCCGGCTTGAACGAGGCGGTGTGCGGCTCCAGTTCGTAGGCGTCCGCGCCGAGCCAGCCGGTGATCGCGTGCGCGCGCTGGTCGGCGTACGCCTCGGCCTCGCCCATCAGACCCGCCGCGACCATCTGCGCGGCCCACGAGTCGTCCTCGGTGAGCCGGGCCGCCGGGGTGGAGCGGTCGGCCGGGATCCAGTAGACGCGGCTGTCGCCTACCCAGCCGACCACCAGCAGACCGGACGTCACCACCGCGCCGACGATGGTGCACGCCGGGGCGTTCTGGTGCGGGGCGTGCTCACGGGCCGCCGCAGGCTCGTCGGCCAGCGCGTTGACCGCCTCGGAGGCGGCGACGATCGCGTCGTGCATCGCCGCTTGCGGGTGCGTGCCGCGCGGCAGGGCCGCGAGCAGGGACTCGTTCGCCGCGCGGGAGGCGGCGAGTGACGCCTCGTCGGGGCGGGTGGCGGAGGAGACGCCGTCGCAGACGATCGCCACGGAGACGGGGGAGCCGTCGGGCAGCGCCGTGGTGCTCACGGCGAAGGCGTCCTCGTTGCGGTGGTGACGCAGGCCGCGGTCGCTGACCGCGCCGACCGGTCCGCTTTCCTGTTCCATGTGGTCCCGTTCGCGTGGCTGGGCGTGACCGCAGTTCTCGCAGTAGCCGTCGTCGTCGACCCGTCCCGCACGGCAGGCCACGCACACCGTGGCACCACCGCCGGGCGCCGCCTGCTCGGCCGCCACCCGCGGATCCGGTGCCTGGAGCGGGTACTCGTCGGGCTGCGCGGCCCGCTCCTCCGGCCGCGCACGCCGGTCGAACCGCACCCCGGACGACGGCGCGGGGGTCTTCGCCGACGGAGGCGGCGGCACGGCACCCGCCGGCGCCGGTGCCTCAGGGGCGCCTTCGGCGCGGGACGGGGGTACGGGCGTCACCTGCGCCGGGGGAGGCGGTACCTGGGCGCCGGCCGACGGGGCGGACAGGGGCGCCGGTGGGACGGCGGGGCCGCCCGGGGCGGGCCAGGACGGCGCGGCGGGCGGGGCCGACGGCGGCTGAGGCCGGTCACGGTCCGCCGAGGCCTGCGGCGGCACCGAGCCGTTCACGGCGGCCGGCTCGTCCCGCGGCCGTGCGGGGACCACGGAGAGGTCGTATCCGCACGCACCGCAGAAACGATCACCCGACTCGAGGGGTTCCTCGCAGCTCGGGCATTTCGACAGAGCGGCCTGCTGAGGCATCTGCGACATCAACTACACCCATGTCCGGGGGCGGTAACGATTGGCACGTTCCACCAGGTCGATCCTCTCCTCGCCGCTGCGCGCCAGCCGGGCCAGCGTGCGGTACGAACGCTCCAGGCCGAAACGGAGGCCCCGTTCGTCCAGGCCGCTGCCGAGCAGCGTCCGTCCCCCGGCGGCGGGAGGGGCGGAACCCTGGCCCCCGGAGAGTACCCAGTCCAGCGCGCAACCGAGGACTTCGGCCGACAACAGCTCGCGCCGTGCCGGATCCAGGCCGTACGCCTCCAGGGCCTCGACCTGCCCGGCGGCGGCGCTCAGGTCGTCCAGGAACGGTACGTCACCGGCGGCGGCCGTACGCCCGCGCAACCGCGCCCGGACGGACGCCACCCGCGCGGCCGTGTAGTGGATGGAGGACTCCGGCACCGACACCAGCGCCCGCACGGCACCGCCGCGGTCCCCGGCCGCCAGCCGCACCCGGGCCAGCCCGAACGCCGCGCTCACATGGCTCGGGTCGGTCGACCACACCAGGCGGTAGTACTCGGCGGCGTTGTCCAACTGACCCAGCACCTCCGCGCACACGCCGAGCGCCAGCTTCGGCGCGATCTCACCGGGGAACGCGTCGTAGACCGCGTCGAAGGCGAGCGCGGCACCCTCGTGGTCGCCGGTGACCAGCGAGGCCACCCCCCGGTACCAGACCACCCGCCAGTCGTCGGCGTCCTGTTCCTCCAGCGCGCCCAGCGCCGCCAGCGCGACGGGCCACTCGCCGGTCTCCAGCCGGGCGCGGACCTCACGCAGCCGGGTCTCCGTCGACGGGGCGGGCGCGGCGGCGAGCGCGTTGATCAGCTCACCGGGCGCGGACGCCAGCAGCCCCGTGAGGAAACCGGCGTTGGGGTCGGCCGGGTGGACGTGCGGCACGGGCAGGGCGAGCGCGGCGGCGGCGCAGTCGACGGGTTTGACGAGGGCGGCGGACGGGAGCGCGTGAGGTGTGCCCTCACGGGACGCGCGGGACTCACGGGACGCGCGGGAACGGTCCGGGCGGGCACCCAGGCGGGAGACGTCCCCGTCCGGCGCGGGGAACAACTCCGTGTCCGTCACCCGCGGTTCCGGTCCGAAGAGCGTGGACAGCGCCGGACGCGCCCGGCCCGACTGGAGGGAGACCACCTCGCGCAGCACGCCCGTCAGCTGCTCGGCCATCTCCTGCGCGGAGGAGAACCGGCGGGCCGGGTCCGGGTCGGTGGCGCGGACCAGGAAGCGGTAGAACGACTCGTACTGCCGGAACACCTCGATGTTGTCCGGGTCGGGCAGCGAGTCCACGTAGACGTTCGTGTAGCCCTGGAAGTCGAACGTGAGGACGGCGAGCGTACGGGCCACCGTGTACAGGTCCGACGCCACCGAGGGACCGACGTCGGCGACCTCGGGCGCCTGGTAGCCGACCGTGCCGTAGATGGCCGACTCCTCGTCGTCCGTCCGGCGCACCGCGCCCATGTCGATCAGCTTCAGCTGGTCCTCGGTCTGGATCGCGTTGTCGACCTTGAAGTCGCAGTACAGCAGGTTCCGGCTGTGCAGATGGCTGAGCGCCTCCAGGGCCTCGATGCCGTATGCGCACGCCTGCTCCACCGGCAGCGGATCGCGCCTGCCCTCCGGGGTGCGGCGGCCGTTGGCGATCTCCTTCAGCGACTTGCCGCCGACGTACTCCATGACGATGTAGCCGTCGAGGGAGCCGGTGCGCTGGTCGAGGTGCTCCACGAAGTTGTAGATCCGCACGATGTTGGCGTGCTCGATCTCCGCGAGGAAGCGCCGCTCGGAGATCGCCGCCGCCATCGCGTCCTGGTCACCCGTGTCCAGCAGGCCCTTCAGCACCACCCAGCGGTCCGAGACCGCCCGGTCCACGGCGAGGTAGATCCAGCCCAGACCGCCGTGCGCCAGACAGCCGACCACCTCGTACTGGCCGTGCACGACGTCCCCGCCCCGCAGCTTCGGGACGAACGAGTACGGGTGGCCGCACTTGGTGCAGAAGCCCTCCGTGCGCCCCGGCCGGCCGCCGCGGGCCCGGCCCACCTGCGCCCCGCAGTCCGAGCGCGAGCAGAACCGCTTCCGCTCGGGCACCTCGGGGTTCTCCAGCACCATCGCGCGCGGATCGGGGCGCGGGATCGGCGGCACCTCGACCAGACCGGCACCGAGACGGCCCCGGCCGGACGAGCCGGCGCCCGCGCCGGAACTGCGCACCGACACCGAACGGCCCGTGGTCCGGCCCGACAGCGAGCGGGAGAGCCGCCCGGAGACCGAACGGCGGGACTTCGACGACTGGGACGACGTCCGGGAACTGCGGGCGCTGCGGCCGCTGGAACGCCCGCTGCCCGCCGAGCCGCGCGAGTCGCGGCCGCCCGCCGTGATGCCGGTCGGGGCCGAGCCGACCATGCCGGTCGGCGACACCACCGGGGCGAGGCCACAGGTGTCGCAGTACAGTTCGCCGCCGCCGACGTCCTCGTACGCGCCCCCGCACCCGGGGCGCTGGCACCCGGTCCCGGGTGCCCGGTTCTCCGGTTCGCTCATGACGCGGCCTCCCCCTCGTCGCTCATGCGCCGGGCCCCCTCCGCTCGTCGGACACGCCCTGGTCCGGTACCCGGGGTGCCGTGCCGAGGACCTCCGCGGCGGCCTGCTGGTAGCGCAGCACCGCCCGGCCGGCGGCGCGCAGATCGCAGGGCGCGCTCCACAGCATGCGGCGCGCCTTCTCGTACCGCTCCACCAGTTCGGGGTCCTCCGCCAGACCGTGCCGGGCCACCTTCGCCTTGTACGCGTCCAGCCGGCCGCGCAGCTCGGCACGGACCGCCAGCGGTGCCGTCACCGCGGTCAACGACTCGCGGGCGCGCAGCAGTTCGTCCTCCGCCTTCTGTTCGAGGGACTCCAGGAGCGGGGACAGGCGGTGCCACTGGGCGTGTCTGCGGTACTCCGCGGCCGTCGACAACTGCTCCTGCAGCGCGGTCGGCGGCCCGCTGACCACCGGCACCTCCGTCGCGGCGATCTTCGCCAGCACCTCGCCGCGCGCGGTGCGGGCCTCGGCGAGGGTGCGGTCGGCACGGGACAGCACGTCCCGCAGCCTGACGATCCGCTTCTCGGCGTCCTGGCGGACCGTCAGCACCGCGTCGATCTCCCGGCGCACGTCCTCCAGCGCGCGCGCCTCACGGTCGTAGACCGTGGTGTCGGGCCGTCCGCCGCCGGGCGCCGAACTGCCCTCCGCCCGCTTCCAGTACGCCAGCGGGTCGGACACCACCTGCTCGCGCAGCTTCGTCAGCGTGCGGGTGATCCGCTCCAGGTCGTCGCCCGCCGGATGCTCGCCCGGGCGCACCCCGACCGAGTGCGCGAGCCGGGCGGTGCGCTGGAGCTCGGCGGCGAGCAGATCGATCCGGGCGGGCAGCGCCGACCACACCGCGTCGGCGGCGACGACCACGTCCAGCGAGGTCGCGTACAGCTCGTTCATGCGGTCGACGAGGGCGGCCAGCGAGTACCGCTCGCTGAGCTTCCCGGAGGCGGCGTGGAGCGTCGGCGCGCCTGCGGTCGCCGCCGCACCGCCGGCCACGGTCACCGCGTCGCCGCGCAGCAGCTCCGTCAGCTCCACCAGGTCCTCACGGCTGGACCAGCGGCGGCGGGAGCGGATGTTCCGGGCCGTGCGCAGCGCGTCCGTGTACGCGTCGAAGTACGTCCACAGCAGCGTGATCGACGCCTCCGTGGCCGTCCAGCGCTCCTCGGTGATGCCGGTGAGCCGCGCGCCCTCCAGGAGTCTTCGGCCCGCGTGGTCCTGCAGGGCGAGGAGCGAGGTCTCGATCGCCTCGTGCTCCGCGCCGAGCCGCGCCAGCGCACGGTCCACCTCGTCCCGGTCCATCACCGGCCCGGTGGGATCCGTGTCGGCCATCGATCACCTCTCGCTGGGGGGTTGTTGACGGTTGGGGTGTGTCCGGCCGGGGTCGTCGGTCCGGGATCGGTCCGGGGCCGCTCCGGGGTCAGTTCTCGCGCAGGTACTCCGGGGCCGGGGGCCGCGACCCGGAGGAGTCGTCGCCCAGCGTGGCCGACAGCCACTCGGTGTACGCGTCCTGCCAGCCGTCCGTGGTGTCCTCGCGGAAGTCCACCAGGATCCGGTTGACCCGGCGCACCAGATCGTCCGCGTCCTCCTTCATCGCCACGCCGTAGTACTCGGTCGTGAAGGCCTCCCCCTTGAGCTGGACCGTCGGGTCCTGCGCGGCCTGGCTGGCCGCGAGCGCGCCGTCGGTGACCACGGCGTCGACCTCGCCGAGCTGCAGCCGCACCAGGCAGTCGAGCTGGTTGGGGACGGTGGTGCGGATGTCGGTGGACGCCGGCAGGTCGCCCGCCTCCTTGTCCGTCTCCAGCTTCGTGTACGCGGTCGAGCCCGTCGCCGTGCAGATCTCCTGGTCCGCGAGCGTCTCGTCGTACCCCGTGATCGGTGAGGACTTCGGGGCCAGGACCTGCTGGCCCGTCCTGAAGTACGGCGCGGAGAACGCCACGTCCTCGATGCGGGCGCAGTTGATCGTCATCGTACGGACGACCATGTCGACGCGGCCGTCCTGGATCGCCGGGATGCGCTGGTCGGTCGGGATCGCCTTGAACTGGACCGCGTCCCGGTCGCCGAGTATGTCCTCGGCGATGCGGTGCGCCAGGTCGATGTCGAAGCCCTCCAGGGTGCCGCTCTCGCCGCCGTTGGGGTCGCGGTAGCCCCAGCGGTAGCTGTTCTGGTCGACCCCCACGATCAGTTTGCGCTTCTCACCCCGACGGTTCTTGATCGCCTCGATGGTGGGGCCGTCGGCGCCGGAGGGGGAGAGGGTCTGCTTCTCCGGCGCCGTGCAGTCCTCGTCCGCCTGGGCCCGCGCGGCGTGGGACACGGTCCGGCCGGTGGTCCCCGAGGGGCCGCCGGACGGGGAGCCGGCGCAGGCCAGTACCAGCGCGAAGACCAGGGCCAGGGCGCAGGCGGTCGCCATCGCGCCCACTCCGCCCCAGCCCTTCAGGCGGGCCCGCAGGTGTCGTGCGGTCGTCGTCATGGCCCCCTCCGGTGCGTCCACGCGTCCGTTCATCGGTACTCCGACAGCCTGCGGCCGATGCCCAGCACCGCACCGGCCGCGCCCAGTACGGCGAGGACGGCCGCGCCGGCCGGCAGGCCCGTCAGCGCGTCCCGGCCGTCGCCGGCCGCCCGCTCGAACTCGTTCTCCTCGTGCGCGAGCGCCGTGGCCAGGTTCTTGTCGACGTTGTCGAAGCACTCGCCGGTCGCGCCCTTGGCGCCGATCACCATGTCCAGCGCCTGCTGGTAGTCGCCGTTCTCGTCCCGCTCACGGGCCGCCGCGTGGCGCTTCCTCCACTCCGTCATGTTGCCCACCGCCGAGTCGACCGGCTGCTCGCCGCCGGCGTCGTCCGCGAGGCGCCGCGCCTGTGCCAGGCCCTTGGCGAGGGTGTCCATATCGCGGCCGAAGTCGTGGTCGTAGGCGTCGAACGTCTCGTCGCCGACCTTCGTCGTCTCGGCGCCCCGGGCCACCAGGGTCAGGTTCTCGTTGCCCCTCGCCTTCAGGGAGGCGATCCGGGCGTCGTGCAGCACGTTGAGCGAGCGGACGCCGTGGTCGTAGGAGTCGTTCAGGCCCGAGCGGGCGAGGGTGTGACCGGCCGTCAGCCAGATGAGGACGACCGCGGCCGCCGTCGTCGCCGCCACCAGGCCGTGGTTGAGGACCCTGTTGGTGCGCAGGTAAGTGCGGCGCATGGCCCAGGCGAGGGCGGCCAGGGTGACGACGCCGAGGGCGATGGCGGGCCAGGGGTAGGGGGTCGCGTCCGCGTAGTCGTCGCGGAGGCGCTGGTTCTCCTTGGTGTAGAGGTCCTCCGCCGCCGGGAGCATCTCCTTCTGCATCTTTTCGTTCGCGTACCGCAGGTAGGCGCCGCCGACGGGGAAGCCCTGGCGGTTGTAGGTGCGGGCGCGTTCGACCAGGCCCTTGTACTCGGGGAGCAGGCGGTTGAGCTCGGTGACGGTCCTGGCCGAGGGGGAACCGGGCTCCGAGCTGGCCGCGGCGTTGACGAGCTTCGCGGCGGCCGTGCGGATGCCGCTCTCGTAGCGGTCCCTGGAGGCGGCGGTCTCCTGACCACCGGCCAGGAACCCGCTGGACGCGGCGGTGTTGGCGTCGGCGAGAGAGCGGTAGATGTCGGCGGCGTCCGAGCTGAGGGGCTGGCTGCTGGTGAGGACGTCGTCGGCGGCCGTGGCCCGGTCGGTCATCTGCCAGGCGGTCACCGCGCCGAAGGCGACGACCAGGGCGGCGAGGAGCGCGCCGATGATGCGGAGACGGCCGGGCTCGGTGGTGGCGGCCCTGCGGAGGCGGTCGACGCCCTCGGCGAAGGCGGTGCGGCGGGCCTCCGGCGGTGGCGGGGCGGGAGCGGGGGTGGGCTGGGGCGGCACCGCGGGCAGCGTGGGCACGGGCGTGGTGGTGCCGGGTGGCGCCGTGCCGTTCGGCGTGTGTGTCATGTGACCTCCCCCATGGTCATCCCTCGCGGCAAGTATCGCCGCCACGGCCGACATATGCACCGGCCTTGGCACGATCTTGATCCGATCGCGGCGCGACCGCCGAAAACCCCGCCCCCACCCTGCCCACGAACACGCCCGGGAAATCAGTTCGGTTCCCGCCCGACGCCCCGCCCGCGATCCGCGGGCGGTCGTGCCTCCCCCAGTGCCTCACCGCCCTGGGAGGTACCCCCAGGGCGATGAGGGAGGGTGGGCTGGGATTGCCCCCTCCGGGGGAGGCGCCCCGCAAGCGCCGGGCAGCGCGGACACCCCCCGGCCCACACCGACGCGCGCGACCGTCAAGCCTCGTAGTGCCCGCGCAGCCGCTCGTGTGCCTCCTCGGGTACCTCCAGGTGGTCCAACCCCAGCAGGGCCGCCCCCAGTACAGGGCTCGCGGTGACCACCCGAGGCATCGCCTTGGGTGCCCGGGCGGCCAGCAGGCCGTGTATACGGTCGTTGAGCCGAGGATGCCGCGCCGCCAGCACCCCACCCCCCAACAGCACCGGCGTCTCCTCCTCCAAGAGCTCCAACCGCGTCAGCGCGACGACGGCCATCGCCACGATCTCCTCGGCCTGCCGGTCGACGATCGCCCCCGCCACCCCGTCCCCCTGCGCCGCCACATCGAAAAGCACCGGCGTCAACTCGTGCCGCCGAGCGGCCGGAACACGCTTGAGGTGCAGCGCCTCGATCAGAGCGGGCATGCCGGAAAGCCCGAAGTGGGAAGGCAGGGCACGGGCCAGAGCGGTGGGCGCTCCTCGCCCGTCCTCCGCACGCGCCGCGTGCCACAGCGCCTCCTCGGCGAGCGCCCAGCCACCGCCCCAGTCCCCGGAGATCCGTCCCACCGCCGGAAAGCGGGCCGTACGGCCGTCGGGAAGCATTCCCACGCAGTTGATGCCCGCCCCGCAGACGACGGCCACCCCCCGGGGCTCGGCCACCCCCGCCCGCAGGATCGCGAACGTGTCGTTGCGCACCGCGACACTCGCGCCCCAGCCCCGCTCCGCCAGCGCCACCGTCAACCGCTCCTCCTCGACCGGGAGGTCCGCGTTGGCCAGGCAGGCCGAGACGTGGGGGACGGCGGGGGCGCCGGCGGCGCCGAGCGCCCGGTCGACGGTCTCGGCGAGAGCGGACATCGCCGCCTCCAGACCCACGGCCGGCGGCCGGAACCCCTCCCCCCGCGCCGTCGCCAGCACCGTCCCGTCGTGGGCGACCACCGCCACGTCCGTCTTGCTGTTGCCGGCGTCGATGGCGAGGACGCCCGCGGTCAGGCCCACGTGAGGTGCTCCCGGTTGTGTGCGACGAGCTCGTCGGTGAGCCGGTCGGCGTACGCGTACTGGCCGATCAGGGGATGGGCCAGGAGAGCACGGAAGACCCGGTCCCGGGTGCCGTGCAGGGCCGCCTCCAGGGCCAGGTCCTCGTATGCGGTGACGTCGGCCATGAGGCCCGCGAACAGGGGGTCCACGGAGGGGACGGGGAGCGGGGCGGCGCCCTCCGGGCCCACCGCCGCCGGTACTTCGATCACCGCGTCGTCGGGGAGGAACGGCAGCGTGCCGTTGTTGAGGGTGTTGACCACCTGGTGGGGGGAGCCCGCGCCGCGCAGGAGCGCCGCCGCCAGGTCCACGGCCGCCTCCGAGTAGTAGGCGCCGCCCCGCTGGGACAGCAGCGCCGGTTTCCCGGCGAGCGCCGGGTCGGCGTAGAGGGCCAGGAGGCGGCGCTCCATGTCGGCCACCTCGGCCGCCCGGGAGGGCTTGGTGCGCTGTTCCCGTACGACCTCGTCGTGCGCGTAGAAGTAGCGCAGGTAGTAGGAGGGGATCACGCCCAGGCGGTCCAGCAGGGGGCGGGGGAGGCGGAGGTCGGCGGCGATCGTGTCACCGTGGGCGGAGAGGAGGCGGGGGAGGACGTCCTCTCCCGCCGGGCCGCCCAGGCGGACCGCCGTTTCCCAGGTGAGGTGGTTCAGGCCCACGTGGTCCAGGTGGATGCCGGCGGGGTCGGTGCCGAGGAGCGCCGCGAACTTGCGCTGGAGCCCGATGGCCACGTTGCACAGGCCCAGTGCCTTGTGGCCGGCCCGGAGCAGTGCCCGGGTGACGATGCCCACCGGGTTGGTGAAGTCGATGATCCAGGCGTCGGGGCTGGCCCGCCGTACGCGGTCGGCGATGTCCAGCACGACCGGGACCGTGCGCAGCGCCTTGGCCAGGCCGCCGGCGCCGGTCGTCTCCTGGCCCACGCACCCGCACTCCAGGGGCCAGGTCTCGTCCTGCTGTCGGGCGGCCTGGCCGCCCACCCGGAGCTGGAGGAGGACCGCGTCCGCGCCGTCCACCGCCGCGTCCGGGTCGGTGGTGGTGGTGATCGTGCCGGGGTGGCCCTGGCGGGTGAAGATGCGGCGGGACAGGGCGCCGATCAGTTCCAGGCGGTCCTCGGCCGGGTCGGTGAGGACCAGCTCGGTGACCGGGAGTGTGTCCCTCAGGCGGGCGAAGCCGTCGACGAGTTCGGGGGTGTAGGTCGAGCCTCCGCCGACCACGGTGAGTTTCATCGGGCCTCCTTCGTGGATTCCCCGGCCTTCAGGCCGGGGTGGGGGTACCTCCCGCTTGCGGGGGAGAGACGGAGCTCCTGCGGAGCGGGGCAAGGGAAGGCGAATCGCCTCCGGGGCGATTCGGCGTCTGCGGCCACCGGCCGACACCCGCGGCTCACACGGAAGCTGATACGAGGTTGCAGGCGTCGCCGAGGACGGCGAGGGAGGCGGTGGCCGGCGCGGATGTCGGTTTTCTGGATGTTCCGGGCATGACTGTGCTCCCTGGGGCAGGGGTGGGAGGGCGGAAGGGGGAGGGGCGGGGCTAGCGGGAGGTGTCGAAGACCTCGTCGCGGGTGGTCGCCAGCGCGCTTTCGAGCGCGCCGCGCAGGACCGGGTGCTCACGGACGTCACCCACGACCAGGCGGGGGTGGGAGGCGGCCAGTTCCTCCAGTTCGGCCTGGATCAGGGCGCGCAGCACCTCGCCGCCGGAGGTGAGGCCGGTGCCGCTCAGGACGACGAGTTCGGGGTCGAGGACGGAGACCAGGGAGGCGAGGCCGGTGGCCAGGCGGGTGGCGTAGGCGCGGAGGAGGCGGTGGTGCCGGTCGTCGTGGGGGGCCGCCGCCGCGCGTGCGAGGAGGGTGGCGGCCGTCTCGGGGTACGGGTCCCGCGGGATGTCCCCGATGCCCAGTCCGCGGGCGAGTTCCGGGACGGCCTGGGAGCCGGCCAGCTCCTGGAAGCCGCCGCTGTTGGCCTTGGTGACCTGGCGGACCAGGGGCGTGCCCGGCACGGGGAGGAAGCCGACCTCGCCGGCGCCTCCGGTCCAGCCCCGGTGCAGCCGGCCGCCGAGCACCAGGGCGGCGCCCAGGCCCTCCTGGTTCCACAGCAGGACGAAGTCGGTGTGGCCGCGGGCCGCGCCGAGGCGTTGTTCGGCGAGGGCGACCAGGTTGACGTCGTTCTCGTACTCGAACGGCATCGGCAGCGCGGCGGCCAGTTCGCCGAGCAGCGTGGGGGAGTGCCAGCCGGGCAGGTGGGAGGCGTAACGCAGGCGGCCGGTGTTCGGGTCGAAGGCGCCCGGCGTCCCGATGACCAGGCGGTGGACGTCGGCGCGGGACAGTCCTGCCGCCTTCACCGCGCCGTCCAGGGCGTCGGTGACCTGCTGGACGACGGGGGCGCCGGAGCGGCGGCCGGGGGCGGGCAGTTCGTGCCGGCCGACCGTGCGGCCGGTGATGTCGGCGACCGCGGCGCGTATCCGCCGGGGGGTGACGTCCAGCCCGGCGGCGTACGCGGCGGCGGGGTTGACCTCGTAGAGCTGGGCGCCGGGGCCGGGGCGGCCCGCGGTGGTGCCGGTGGCGAGGACCAGTCCGCCCGCTTCCAGACGGGCCAGGAGCTGCGAGGCGGTCGGCTTGGACAGGCCGGTGAGCTTGCCGATCCGGGTGCGGGACAGCGGCCCGTGCTCCAGCAGGAGGTCCAGGGCGGCGCGGTCGTTCATGGCGCGCAGCACACGCGGGGTGCCCGGCGTACCGGCGGTTCCTGCCATGGGACGCGACACCTGCCCTTCCTCGACCGCCCAGCTTCTCGGCGGCCGGTGGGGGACGTCCGTCCCGGGCGGTCGCGATCACTGTTAGGAAAGTTTCCTTTCGGATGGGGAGGAACGTAAGCCCGGCGCGGAAGGGGCGTCAAGAGGGGGTACGGGAAGGGCGGCATCCGGGGAGTCCCGGGTGCCGCCGTTCACGAGCCGGCGGTTACTTCGTGGTGCTCGTCGGCGGGGGCAGCGGGGACGCCGCCACCGACTGCGGGGAGACCGTGCTGGCGTAGACCGACGGGGGCGCCATGCCCGCCGTCGGGTCGGCGGTCTCCGCGTCCTCCGTGGCCGTGGCGCCGCCGACGATACGGATGCCGCGCGCGTCGAAGGCCCGCTTGACGCGCCAGCGCAGTTCCCGCTCCACGGTCAGGGACTTGCCGGGCATGGTCTTCGCGGAGAGGCGGACCACCATCGAGTCCAGCAGCACCGAGTCCAGGCCGAGCACCTCGATCGGGCTCCACAGGAGCTCGTTCCAGGGCTCCTCCTTGCCCATCTTCTCGGCGACCTCGCTCAGCGTGGCCTTCACCCGGTCCAGGTCCTCGTCGGAACGGACCGTGACGTCGACGCCCGCGGTCGCCCAGCCCTGGGAGAGGTTGCCTATGCGCTTGACCTCGCCGTTGCGGACGTACCAGATCTCGCCGTTGTCGCCGCGCAGCTTGGTCACCCGCAGCCCGACCTCGATCACCTCACCGGACGCCACCCCCGCGTCGATGGTGTCGCCGACGCCGTACTGGTCCTCCAGGATCATGAAGACGCCGGAGAGGAAGTCCGTCACCAGGTTGCGCGCGCCGAAACCGATCGCCACACCCGCGACACCGGCCGAGGCCAGCAGCGGGGCCAGGTTGATCTGGAAGGTGCCGAGGACCATCAGCGCGGCCGTGCCCATGATCAGGAACGACGCCACCGAGCGCAGCACCGAGCCGATCGCCTGCGAGCGCTGCCGACGCCGTTCGGCGTTGACCAGCAGTCCGCCGAGCGTGGTGCCGTCCACCGCCTGGCCGGTCCGGGACATCCGGTCGACCAGCTTGGTGATCGCCCGCCGCACCACGACTCTCAGCACCGTCGCGATCACCAGGATCAGCAGGACCCTGAGCCCGATCGCGAGCCACGTCGACCAGTTCTCCTCGACCCAGCCGGCGGCGTTCGTGGCACTCTCCTGGGCGTCCTGGAGCGAGGGCACCCGCGGTGTCCCGGACTCCGAGGGCGTCGGCGACGGGTCGGCGGCCGACAGGACGGCGGACAAGGACACGGCAGGTACCTCCAGGTGCATGTCTGCCCCCGATGCGGCGGTCAAGGTCTTCAAGGTCACGATCGGGTCACCGGACGGGCAGAACCACCACACTAACGGGGCATTGTGCGGAGATCGGCCCCATGTGTGAAGAAGAGACCGTCCTCACCCGCGCTTGAACAGGCCATGATCCTGGGGATGAATCGGGATGTGGTCGAAAACACTCCCAGCCCGTTACCGGGACATGGTGGCGCGTCCACCAGGCATGAGGGGAGACTGACTACGGATCGTCCCGGCGCGAGCCACGCGCCGCCGGCGTACAAGGAGGCCGTCCGTGCCGCATGCCCTGGTCCTCAACGCGTCGTACGAGCCGCTCGGCGTCGTACCGCTCCGCCGCGCGCTCGTGCTCGTCCTCGAGAACAAGGCAGTCTGCCTCGAGGAGACCGGCGCCCACCTGCACAGCGCGACCATCACCGTCCCCGCACCCAGCGTGGTCCGGCTCAAGCGTTTCGTGCGGGTCCCCTACCGGGGGCCCGTTCCGCTCACCCGCCGGGCGCTGTTCGCCCGTGACGGGGGCCGGTGCATGTACTGCGGTGGCGTCGCAACCAGCGTCGACCACGTCGTCCCGCGCAGCCGCGGGGGCAAGCACGTCTGGGACAACGTGGTGGCGTCCTGCCGCCGCTGCAACCACGTGAAGGCCGACCGCCACCTGATCGAGCTGGGCTGGCGCCTGCGCCACAAACCCGCCCCGCCCACCGGTCTGGCCTGGCGCATCATCGGCACCGGCCACAGGGACCCGCGCTGGCTGCCCTACCTGCAGCCGTACGGCGCGGACGACGCGATGGCCCGGATCGACGGCATCTCCGCCTGACGTCGTATCCGGGCCTACGTACGACAGGGGCCCGGCTTTGGGCTGCTCCGTGCGGCGTGAACGCTCCGGCGCCGGGTGTTCACGCTCGCGCGGACGGGCTCCGGGGCGGGAATGCCCCCTTCGGCGTACACCGTCCTGCCGACGGTCCGCGGCTCCCGGCCCCACCGCGCGGAGACCGCCTCGACCAGGGGAAGCCCCTGTCCGAACTGCTCGGCGCCGCCGGCCCCGCCCGGGCGCGGCCTCGGCAACGGCTCACCGCGCGGATCACTCACCTCGACCCGCAGGACACGGCGAGCGAGGGTGATGTGTACGCGGATGAGCCGTCCTCGGACGCTGCCGTGCGGCAGGGCGCTGGTCATCGGCTCCGACGCCGCCGTCCGCGATTCCGAGAACTCCGGTGACGGCCTGGTACTCCGCCTCGCGCCGCGGGCCTGGGTGCGGTTCGCGGGGGCGCTGGGGCGGCGGCTGCCCGCTCAAGGGCGACGCCACGAGAGTGTGTAGCGCCAGAAGAGCCGGCGGCGCAGCCGGGCGCCGGGCAGGACCTCGCGGGCCTCATCGGCGATGTCGGAGAAGGCCATGTCGGCCGGCCGGGTCCGCGCGGTCATCGAGACGGGCCGGGGCGCTCTGCGGCCCTTGTTCTTGAGCCACCCGGTGGCGGCGTTCAGCGGGATGGCGGCTGCGCCGAGCAGGTGGTCCGTGACGGTCCGCGGCCGGAAGAGGCCCACGACGACCAGAGTGCCGCCGGGAGCCAGGTGCCGCCGGAAGGCGGTGAGGGCATCGGTGAACGGCAGATGGTGGAGGGTGGCGACGCAGGTGATGACGTCGTGGGGTCCGGCGGGGAGCCCCGTCAGGGCGTCCGCGACCGCGAAGGACACCGGCGTCGTCTCAGGGGTCGACGCGCGCGCCCGTGAGGTGATCGCGGGGTCGGAGTCGATGCCCCGGACCTCGTCGGCGCGTCGGGCGAGGAGCCGGGCCAGGTCACCACTGCCGGAGCCGACGTCCAGCGCACGGCCGAACCGGCGGGGGAGCTGCCGCAGGATCCACCGGTGGTAGTGGGCGTTGTGGTCCCAGGGGTGGGCGGCGTTGAACCGGTCGAGCGCTCGGAGGACTCGGTGCGGCAGGGACGTCATGTGATTCCTCGGGGGACGGTCCGCTTCCGGTGAGCCGTACGTCGGCCACCCCGGGGGACGACGGCCCCGGCGTCGCGCGCGGCCGGCCTGCCGTCGGCGGCCGTCGGGCCGCGCCGGTACGGCGGTGACCCGCGTACTCCAGGTACGTGACCGGCTGGACCACCCGGCGGGACATGATTCCCCGAGAGCCCATGACACCTCCCCTGCCGAAAAGCGTGAGCATCTGGTGGGCGAATGTAACTCGCGCACTCAAATGAGCGGAATCTGAACGCCAGAGGCCGAAATGCTCTCGCTTTTCAAAAGCACGCATGCCTTCGACCGCTCAGGACGACGCGACAGCCCGGCCCCGGGGAACCCCCGTTCCCCCGGGACCAGGGCGATCACCCCGCGCGGTGCGTCAGCCGCGCCGCCCCTCGGGCCGCGCCCCGCGTACGGCGTACAGCGCCGAACCCGCCACCAGGAGTACGGCGGCGGTCACCCAGGCGATGTGCTGCCCGGCGGGCTGCACCGGCCACGCCCACAACGGGACCAGAAGGCCGCGCGCGTTCGCCGACCCCACGTACACGGCACTGACGTAACCGAAGACCGGCAGCCAGCTCAGCCGGGCCCCCAGCAGGGCGGCCGCGCCCGCGGTGAGGCCCGCGCACCCCAGGGTGTTGCGGATCATCGCCGCGGGGCCGAACGGGGAAGGATGCCCGTACACGGTCGCCGCCAGCAGCAGCGCGGCGCAGCCGGTCAGCGCCAGCAGATGGGCCAGGCGCCGGCGCCACCAGGGGCGCACCGCGGTGCGGTCCAGCTCGTCGGACGCGCTGTGCAGACCGGTGCCGATCACCGCCGCCGCGAACAGCGGCGCCAGCGCGACGACCGGGACCTGCCGGGACGGGTCCAGATACGCGTTCAGGTTCCGGGCACCCAGGACGGCGAGGGCGGCGGTCGCGACGAGCACCAGCACGGTGCGCGGAACGGTGCGCGCGCGGGCGTACAGCAGGAAGCCGTGCGTCACAGTGCCGGCACCCCCTTCGCGTCGCACTCGCCCCGCGTCGCGAAGTACGCCGACAGCCACGCGCGGCGCTCCTCCGCACCCATCGACGCCAGCCGCTCGCGTGCCGCGAGCCGTTCCCCGAGCGCGGTGCGCTCGGCGGCGCTGCCCCGCGCGTGATGCTCGTCGAACTGCCGCCGCAGCGGGCTGGGGGCCAGGTAGTACTCGACGGCGTCGTCCACGGCGGCCACCCGCGGCGTCACCTCGTCGCACTCCCCGCGTCCCTGCAGCGTCATCCCCGCCGCCCACGCGTACTCCTCGGGATCCGTGAGCCGCCCCCGTACGACGGACCAGCCGATCGGTGTGATCATCGGCAGCTCCACCTCGTCCGGTCCCGGCCGGCCCTGCCGGTCCTCGAAGCGCACCGGCAGGTTCTCCACGCCCTCCAGACGGCTCGTCATCCCGGACAGGGCCCTGGTGATCTGGGGGAGCAGCTCCTCGTAGCGGGCGTTCACGCAGATCTGCGGGGTGCTGGAGGTGTCGCACACCTGACGCCGGGCGAGCGGATCGGTGCGCCACAGGCCGTCGCCGGTCTGGACGAGCAGCGTCCCGGCGGCCGCCGCGGCCACCAGCGGCAGCAGCGCGAGCGTGCGGCGGCGCGCGGTGTGCGCGAGGACCGCGGCAGCCGTGAGCCCGCCCGTCCACGCCACCGTCACCAGGGGCTGCCACCACACCGGTACGGAGTCCGACGGGTGATCGGTGAAGGGCGACAGGTGACCGGCGGAGCCGGGATCGCCGTATCCGGCGACACCGAGCACGACGTACCCGGCCGCCGCCAGCAGCGGCGGCGCCAGCCGCCAGGCCACCAGACGGCCCACGACCTGCCCGGTCAACGCGGCGCACGCCAGGACGGCGGCGTCTCCGAGCGGTGTGCCCAGGTGGGGCCGGTCGCCCATGGCGCAGTACCAGGTGGCGAGCAGCGCGAGCGCCGTCGCGACGGCGTACCCGGCGACCAGCCACAGCGCGACCGGCAGGGCCGACGCGAGGAACGCCGCCGTCCGGCCGCGCACGGCCGTCGCCATCAACTCCCGCGTCCCGCGCCTGCGTTCCCGGCCGCCCTGCCAGCAGCCGGCCGCCAGGGCCAGCGGGACACCGAGGAGCATCGCCGTCGTGTGCACCTGGTCACGGGTCTCCGCCCAGCCCCCCTGCCACCGCTCCGATCCGGCCGCCAGCGCCACCACGAGCGTGAGCGTCATCGCCGCCCCGGCCCAGGGGGCGAAACCGCGCACGGCCTCCGCCCGCAGGGGGTGCCGGGCGCGGGGCGGGCGCGGCGACGCACCGCGCTTCTCGGGCACCCGCTCCGTCAGGAGGGTCATCGGGCCGTCCCTTCGGAGGCCGACGGCCGGCCCGCCCGCGCCTTTGGCGCACGGTGCGCCCGCAGCGCCGCCGTGTAGCCGCGTTCGATCGGGTGGTCGCCGGGGCCGCCCGCCGACTCGCCGAGAGCGGCGAGCGCCGGGGGCGTCCCGCGGTAGGCGACCCGGCCCGCGTCGACGAGGGTGACCTCCGTGCAGGCCGCCGCCACGTCCTCCACCAGGTGCGTGGAGACGATGACGGTGGACGAGGCGCCCAGTTCGCGCAGCAGCTCACGGAACTCCACGCGCTGTTCCGGGTCCAGGCCGGCGGTCGGCTCGTCGAGGAGCAGCACCCGGGGGTCGTTCACGACGGCCTGCGCGATGCCGACGCGGCGGATCATGCCGCCGGACAGTCCGCGCACCTTCGCGTCGATGCGGTCGGCCAGGCCGACGCGGGCGACGGCCCGCTCGACGGCGGCCGGGACGCGGTCCGCCGGCATCTCCTTCAGCCAGGCCACGTAGGCGACGAACTCCCGCACCGTGAAGCCCGGGTAGTAGCCGAAGTCCTGCGGCAGATAGCCCAGGTGGCGGCGGACCTCACCGCGCCGCCGGTGGTCGCGGGTGTCGTGGCCGAGGATCTCCACCCGGCCGCCGGACGGTTCGGCGACCGTGGCGAGGACGCGGATCAGCGAGGTCTTGCCGGCACCGTTCGGGCCGAGCAGACCGTGCACGCCGGGGCCGAAGTCCAGGTCCACCGAGTCCAGGGCGACGGTTCTGCGGTGCCGGACGTGCAGGCCGGTGGTCCGGACGGTGGCGGCCGGTGCCTCGGGCACGGGGCGGGAAACGGTGTACGGAGCCGTACTCAACTCTTCTCCAGGAAGTGGAAGGCGGGGCGGCGCGCGGCCAGCAGGGCGGCGGACAGGAGAGCCGCGGCCGCCCAGCCTCCCTGAGCCGGGGCGCCGCCGAGGTACGAGGACAGCCGCAGGCCCAGCTCGGCGGTGGGCCCGCCGGGGGCGGCGAGCACCGGACCGAGAACGGCGCACAGCCAG
This sequence comes from Streptomyces sp. NPDC014676, assembly GCF_043084105.1. NCBI lineage: Bacteria > Bacillati > Actinomycetota > Actinomycetes > Kitasatosporales > Streptomycetaceae > Streptomyces > Streptomyces sp. NPDC014676. Next base: position 383,335 of record NZ_JBIBZI010000001.1, read on the forward strand.
CCACCGCCGGTCACGGCGGTGGCGGCGCGCAGGCCGACGTACCCGGCGAGGGCCAGCGAGGCCAGGGTCAGCGCGAGGCCGGGCAGCAGCCAGGCGGCGGCGTTCGGGGCGTCCGTGGACGGCAGCAGCACCCCGGCGAGGGTCAGCAGCGGCAGACTCACCGCCAGCACGGCGGCCGTGCGCATCAGGACCAGCCGCAGTCCGGCCGAGGGCGTGGCCGCGGTGATCTCGTGCATCGGGTCGGCGTGCGGCCCGTAGGACAGGGCGACCCCGGCGACCGGCACGACCGGGGCGAGGGCCAGCAGCCAGGGCCGTGCGTGGGCGAAGCCGGCCCCGTGGGCGAGCGCGACGGCACCGACGGCGACGAGCAGCACGGCCGGCAGCCAGGCACCGCGCACGGCAGGCCCCAGGGCCCACAGCACGCGCACGGTTCTCGGGCCGGCGGACGGCCACCGGAGCGCCCTCAGCCCGGCCCGGCCCGGAAATCCGGCGGCGCGCGCGGGAACCGGCGCCCCGGAGACCGGACCGTACGCGGGTGACGCCGCCGGCACCGCTCCGGACGCACCGGCCGGCGCCGCCTTGTACACGTCGGTTCGGGCCGCCGTGCCGGTGTGGGTCTGTGTGGTGTCGTGGGGGTTGGTTCGGGCCGCCGTGCCGGTGCCGGCCCGAACCGTCTCGCGGACGTCGGCCAGTACCGCCTCATGGACGTCGGCCAGTACCGCCTCACGGATGCCGGCCAGGGCCGGACCCGCCACTGTCGCGCGTACCGCCCGCGAGACACGCAGCGCGCAGCCGGCGCAGGACTCCAGGTGTTTCTCCAGCGACCACGCGTCCGCCTCCGGCAGGCAGCCGTCGGCGTAACGGGTGACGAGGTGGTCGGACGCGTGCCAGCCGGTCATGCCGGACCTCCCATCGGTGACGGGCTCATCTGTGCCAGGACCGCCCGCAGTTCGGCGCGGGCGCGCATCGCGCGGGACTTGACGGTTCCCTCGGGAACGCCCAGCAGCCGCGCGGCCTCACGGGTGCTCAGCCCGTCGACGACCGTGGCACGCAGCACCTCCCGCAGTTCGGGCGAGATCCGGCCGAGGGCGGTGCCCACATCCCCGTACTCCAGGCCCGCCAGCACCCGGTCCTCGGCGGACGGCGCCGCGGCCCCGGCCGGCGGGAGACCGTCCCACGCCTCCTCCATCGGCGCCGTGCGCAGCCGCGCGGCCCGCTCCTGCGCCCGGTACGTGTCGACCAGTCGCCGCGCGGCGATGGTCCACAGCCAGCCGCCGGCCTGCTCGCCGCGGTGGGCGTCCGCCGACCGCCACACCGTGACGAACGTGTCCTGGAGCACCTCCCGCACGGTCTCGGGGTCGGCACAGCGCCGGCTCAGCCGCGCGTACAGCCAGCCCGCGTGCCGGTCGTACAACGCGGCCAGCGCCGTCGGGTCCCCGCCCGCGACGGCCCTCAGCAGCGTCGCGTCGGAGTCCCCCTCGTCCTTCTCCCGGTGGCCCCCCATGGGGCGGAACAGTCTCACACCCCGTCTATCGACGACCGCGGGGACGCCGGTTCACGGCACCGGCCGGCCCGGTCACCGGGCGACCGCGTACGCCTCCACCGACCACAGCGAGTAGCCGTACCGCGTCGCCCGCTTCTCGCCCCGGACGCGGATGTGCCGGACGCCGGGCTCGTCCATGCGGACGGTCTCCCGGCCGCCCCGGCTGTCGCGGACCGTCGCCGCCGTGCGCCAGGTACGGCCGTCCGCCGACACCTCCACGCGGTACGCCGACGGGTGCGCCTCCTGCCAGTGCAGCGCGACCTTGCCCAGCCGTACCGGACGCTCCAGCCCGACCTGCCACCAGGCGTCGTCGTCGACCGGGGACGACCAGCGGGTCTCCGGGTCGCCGTCGTTCGCCGCCGGGGCCGGGAAGTCGGGTGTCTCGTCGGCCGAGGAGCTCGCCCGGCCGGTGCGGGCCAGGTCGGGGCCGGCGGTGCGGGGGACGGCGTGGACCGTCAGTGTGCGGGTGGCGCCGGCGAAGGCGAGCCGGATGCCGTACGACCCGGTGGGCGTGCCCGGCTCCACGGTCACCTCGACCGGTACCTCCACCGGTGTGCCGCGCGGCACGGTCAGCGCGTCCTTCGGCACCTGGACGTCGATGCCCTTCGGGGCGTCCACGGTCAGCCTGCCGCGCACCTCGTCGGGGCGCAGCGAGCCGAGGGCGACCGTCAGCCGCCGGGTGCCGCCGATGTCGGTGTCCGCGCGGCCGTCGGGCGGCTCCACGGAGGCGGCGGGCGCGTCCGCGAACCAGGGGACCAGGTGCCGCACCCGGGAGGCGTCGGCGCCGGTGACCCGGACGGAGTCCACCGGGTCGTCGCCGGGCGGCAGTTCGGTGGCGCCCGACGGGGACAGCGCGCCCAGGCGGCGCCACCCCTCGCCCGGCACACGGACCTCCACGGTCCCCCGCGTGCCCGGCTCGGTGAGCACCGTCACGGCGTTCAGCGCGCGGGCGCGCGGGAGGTCGAGGACGCGGTCGCCGCCGGACCGCGCGGGCGGCTCGTGGCCGATGCCCGCCCAGCTCTCGTACGCCTGCCGCGCCCGGCTCAGGAACGGGTCCAGCACCCCCTCGCCGACCGTCACCCGGGAGGACTCCAGTCCCGCCCGCTGCTCGCCCAGCCGCCGGTACGCCGCCCAGGCGGCGTCCGCGTCCCCGGCCCGCTGCGCGCGCAGCAGGTCCAGGGCCGTGGTGCCCGCCTCGCCGTAGCGGGCCAGCCGCCGGGACCACGGGTCGACCTCGGTGGCGAGCCCGGTCCCGGACAGCCGCTCCGGCAGCTCGCGCAGGACGGTGAAGGCCGCGCGCAGCCGCGCCGCCTCCGTCGTCCCGTCCGTGCCGGGGGCGGTCGTACGGGCCCGCCGGAACGCCTCCAGCAGCGGCCGCAGATACGCCGACTCCTCGCCGCCCAGCACCGACGACGCGGTGTTCCCGGCGAGCGCGGCCAGGGCCTCCTCGCGCCGGGCGTCACCGCCGGCGAGATCGGCGATCGCGGCCCGCCAGGACTCCCGGGGACGGTAGTCGCGCGGGTTCCAGGCGAAGTCCGCGGCGGTGAACAGCGGGATGCGGGACGCCTCGGGCTGCGCCATCGCGTTGGCGAGCAGCGCGGCCGAGCCCGCCGCGACGGCCGGTTCGCGGCCCTGGTAGGGGCCGAGGAAGATCCGGCCGGGGGCGTAGTCGTTCACCGGGTAGTTGTCCATGGTCACCAGCGGATGCCCGAACACCTCCCGCGCCTTCGCCAGCTGGCCGCCCGTGATGGTGCTCGGCACCACCCCGACCCCGGTCCACGCCACCTCGACGTCCGCGTCCAGCTCCTCGGCGAGGGCACGCCGGTACGCCGTCGAACCCTCCTCGTAGAACTCGGTGGGCATCAGGGACAGGGCGGCGGCGTCCGGGTGGCGCTCCGCCAGGTGCCGGGCCACCGCGTTCGCCACGTGCGCCTGGGCGCGGGCGGCCGCGCCGGGCCCCGACCCGAACCGGCCGGCGTCCGCCCCGCAGTGCCACTCGCTGTAGCTGACGTCCTGGAACTGCACCTGGAAGGCGCGGAAGCCCAGCGCCCACATCGCGTCCAGCTTGCGGGTCAGCGCCCGCAGGTCGTCGTCCGAGGCGAAGCACATCGCCTGCCCCGGCGCCACCGCCCAGCCGAGCGTGACGTGGTCGCGCCGCGCCCGCTCCGCCAGCTCCCGGAACTCCGCACGCCGCCCGGCCGGATACGGCTCGCGCCAGCGGGCCTGCCGGTAGAGGTCCTCGCCGGGCGCGTAGAGGTACCGGTTCTGCTTGGTGCGGCCCATGAAGTCGAGCTGGGCCAGCCGCTGCCCGTGCGTCCACGGAGTGCCGTAGAAGCCCTCGGTGACACCGCGCACGGCGGTGCCGGGCCAGTCGCGCACGACGGCCGCGGTGAACGTGGTGCCGTCCGGGCGCAGCAGTTGGCGCAACGTCTGCACGCCGTGGAACTGACCGTCGCCGTCCGCGCCGGACAGGGAGACGGCACCCTTGCCGACGGTCAGCGCGTAACCGCCGGCGGGGAGGGCGTGCCGGGGGTCGCCCGGGGTGCGTTCCCTGTCCATGCGGACCACGAGCGCCCCCTCGGGCACCTGTGCGCCGAGGGCGGTGAACCGGCGCGCGCCCGCCTCCCGCAGCAGCGCGCGGAGCGCGTCGAGGGCGTACGGGTCGGCCGTCGCGTCCGCGATCAGGGCGACCTCCCCGGTCACCGCGACCGGGGCGCCGTTCGCGCGCAGGGAGTGCGGCCGCGGCCACACGGACGGCTCCGCCGCCCGCGCGGTGTCGGCGGCCGGGGACGCGGTGGTGCCCGGGGACGCGGTGGTGCCCGGCGCGGGCGGCGCGGCCACGGCGGCGGGCGCGGTGCCCAGGGTCCCGGCGCCCAGGGTGCCGGCGAGGACGGCGAGGGCGAGGGCGGTCCTTCTGGTGTTCGCCGCCGTGTTCGCCGTCCTGCCACGCCGTAGCCGCACGGGGCCCTCCTGGTCGCTCGACGGGCCGCCCGGCCCGGTGGCCGGTGCGGCCGTGTCCATTCCGTTACCGAGAAAACCCGAGCCCACCATTTCTGCGGTGAACGTGTCAATGAGAGTGGCCGTTGTGGCGCGTTTGTCCCACCGTGGAGGGAGGGGGCGGGGGAAGAATGTGATCAGGACCACGTTGGAAGACTTTGTGCGTCTGGCATCGCGCCCCCTGGGTAGGGCTGCGGGATAACCCGCACGACCCGCACGCCCCGCGTGATCCGCGCGCCGTGCTCGACGAGGAGGCCACCTGTGGCTGCACCGGCTTACGTCCCTTCCCCGGCCCTGTCCAAACCCGTGGCGGAGCCCTCCGCCGACTTCGAGGAACCGCACTTCTGCGTCTTCAGCGCGGAAGGATCCTGCGCCGAGGCACCGCTGACCAGCGAACCCCCGCTGCCCGACGCCGAACCCCTCACCAGCGAACCGCCGCTCGCCGACGCCACCCCCCTGACCAGCGAGTCCGACGCCTTCCTGGACACCTCGGACTCCTCCGGGCTCGACTCCTTCCCGGCCCAGTACCGCCCGGAGCCCTAGGGTGAGCGCGCCACGGCCGGCCGAGCCCCCCTCCGAGGACCTGTCCCGGCTCGCCGCCCTGCACGGCGTCGCCACCTCGTACCACCCCTCCCCGGACCACACGGTCGCGGCCACGGCCACCGCCGTCTCCCTCACGCTGGCCGCCCTCGGCGTGGACACGGCCACCCCCGAGGCCGTACGCGCCGCCCTCACCGCCCGCGAACGGGAACTCGGCGAGCGGCTGCTGCCCCCCACCGTGGTCGGCTGGGGCGCCGGCACCCCGGCCGCCCTCACCGCGCTCCCCGGGGGCACCCGGCTGCTCGTCCGCACCGAACAGGGCGAGACCCGCGACCGGGCCGAGCACCTCCCGCCCGGCGTGCACGAACTGACCGCCATCACCCCCGACGGCCGCACCGCCCACGCCCACCTGATCGTCGCCCCCACCGGGCTGCCCGCGCCGCCCGGACGCGCGTACGGGCTCCTGGTCCAGCTCTACTCCCTGCTCTCCCGCCGCTCCTGGGGCATGGGCGACCTCGCCGACCTCGGCGAACTCGCCGGCTGGGCCGGACGCGCCCTCGGCGCCGGGTTCGTCCAGGTCAACCCCCTGCACGCGGCCGTCCCCGGCCCCCCGACCGACCCCTCCCCCTACCGCCCCTCCTCCCGCCGCTTCCCCGACCCCGTCCACCTGCGGATCGAGGACGTCCCCGAGTTCGCGTACGTCGACGACCGCGACCGCGTGCGCGCCCTGCTGGAGCGGGCCGGACGGCTGCGCGAGGCGGTGCTGGACGACGGCGCCCTGATCGACCGGGACGCCGTGTGGGAGGCCAAACGGGAGGCGCTGGAACTGGTGCACCGGGTCCCGCTCGGCCCCGGCCGCCGCGCCGCCTACGACGACTTCCGCGCCGGACAGGGCCAGGCCCTGGAGGACCACGCCACCTGGTGCGCGCTCGCCGAGGTCCACGGCGCCGACTGGCACCGCTGGCCCGCCGCACTGCGCGACCCGCGATCGCCCGACACCGCCCGCGCCCGGCACGAGCTGGCGGACCGCGTCGACTTCCACTCCCGGCTCGTCTGGCTCACCGACGCCCAGCTCACCGCCGCCCAGCGGACCGCGCGCGAGGCCGGGATGCCGGTCGGGATCGTCCACGACCTCGCCGTCGGCGTCCACCCCGGTGGCGCCGACGCCTGGGCCCAGCAGGAGTACTTCGCGGCCGGCATGTCCGTCGGCGCGCCCCCGGACGCCTTCAACGCGCGCGGCCAGGACTGGGGCCTGCCGCCCTGGCGCCCCGACCGGCTCGCCGCCTTCGGGTACGCCCCGTTCCGCGCCCTGCTGCGAGGACTGTTCCGGTACGCGGGCGCCCTGCGCATCGACCACGTGATGGGCCTGTTCCGGCTCTGGTGGGTCCCCGAGGGCCACCCGCCCACGGAGGGCACGTACGTCCGTTACGACGCGGAGGCGATGCTCGCCGTCCTCGTCCTGGAGGCGTCCCGGGCCGGGGCGGTGGTGATCGGCGAGGACCTGGGGACCGTCGAGCCCGGCGTGCGCGAGGCGCTGCGCGAGCGGGGTGTGTACGGCACGTCGGTGCTGTGGTTCGAACGGGACTGGGACGGCGACCGGCGCCCGCTGCCGCCGGACGACTGGCGTGCGGACTGCCTGGCCACCGCCACCACCCACGACCTGCCGCCGACGGCCGCGCGGCTCAGCGGGGAGCACGTGGAGCTGCGGGACGGTCTGGGGCTGCTCACGCGGTCACCGGCGGAGGAGCGGGCGGAGGCGGCGGCCGACACGGCGGAGTGGCGGGAGCTGTTCGTACGGCTGGGGCTGATGGGGGCGGGCGCCTCCGAGGAGGCCGAGATCCAGGCCGTCCACCGGTACCTGCTGCGTACGCCGGCCCGGATGATCGGGGTCTGGCTTCCCGACGGCATCGGCGACCGGCGCCCGCAGAACCTGCCCGGCACGTGGGACCAGTACCCGAACTGGCGGCTGCCGGTGGCGGACGCGCGGGGGAGGCCGGTGACGCTGGAGGAACTGGCGGCGTCGGCTCGGCTACGGGCACTGATCGACGTACTGAGGGAATGACGCGTGGCGGCGGGCAGTCGTGCCTCCCCCCCCCCCGTGCCTCAAGGGCCTGGGAGGTGCCCCCAGCGGCACAGGTGGGCCGGGGGCGCCCCCTGTGGGAGAGGCACCCCGCAAGCGCCGGGCCACGCGAACACCGCCAGCCCCTTCCCGCACGGGCCCCTTAGGACACCCCGCCCGCGCGAGGCCCGACCGAGTTGGATAGTTTGGGCACCGTGGACAAGAAGAACGCCCTGCGCGCCGGCGCCCTGGCAGCCGGTACGACGCTGATGATGCTGCTCATGTCGTCCCCCGCGCTCGCGCTCAACCGCGACGACGGTGACGACCCCGGCACCGGTCTGAGCGTCATCGAGACGCTGGGCCTCTACGTCGTGGCCCCGATCGCGCTGTTCGTGATCATCGCCGGCCTGGTGATGGTCGGCGACAAGTCGCACAAGAAGAAGGACACGACCAGCTCCAACATCAGCACCAAGGCCGAAGCCAAGGCCTGACCCGGGGCTCACCCGCTCGTGAAGAGGGCGCCGTCACCGCCGTACGCGGGGCCGGCGCCCTCAGCGCTGCCGAAAAGCGCCCTTGCGCGTTCCGCCGCGGCACGATCTCCTCACAGATGGCACCGAGGAGGTCCTGATGAACGGCACCACCCGTACCGTGATCGTGGTCGGCTCCGGCCCCACCGGCCTGCTGCTGGCCGGTGACCTGGCGGCCGCGGGCGTCCCCGTCACCGTCGTCGAGAAGCGCGCCCGCGGGATCAGCAACCTCTCCCGCGCCTTCGTCCTGCACGCCCGCACCCTCGAACAGCTCGACGTGCGGGGCCTGGCCGACGAGCTGGAGGCGGTCGGCCGCCCGCTCGACCGGCTGCGCCTGTACGACCGGCTCGAACTCGACCTCCGCGCGCTCCCCTCCCGCTTCCCCCACCTCCTGGTCATCCCGCAGTACGAGGTGGAGAAGGCCCTGCTGCGGCGGGCCGTCGAAGCCGGCGCCGACTTCCGGTACGAGACCGAGGCGACCGGACTGACCCAGGACGCGGACGGCGTGACGGTCAGGACGAAGGGCCCCGGCGGGGAGCGCGGAGAACTGCGGGCCGCGTACGTCGTCGGCGCCGACGGAATGCGCAGCACCGTGCGGGAGGCGGTCGGGCTGCCGTTCCCCGGACGTTCCGTCATCCGGTCCGTGGTCCTGGCGGACGTACGGCTCGCCGAGCAGCCGGAGACGCTGCTCACCGTGAACGCCGTCGGGGACGCCTTCGCCTTCCTCGCGCCGTTCGGCGACGGCTACCACCGGGTCATCGGCTGGAACCGGGCCCGCGACGTCCCCGACGACACCCCCCTCGACCTCGACGAGATCAAGGAGATCACCCGCCTCGCCCTCGGCCGGGACCACGGCATGCACGACGCCCGCTGGATGTCCCGCTTCCACAGCGACGAACGCCAGGCGCCCGCCTACCGCGTGGGCCGCGCCTTCCTCGCCGGGGACGCCGCGCACGTGCACACCCCGGCCGGCGGACAGGGCATGAACACCGGCATGCAGGACGCGGCCAACCTGAGCTGGAAGCTCGCCCAGGTGCTGGACGGCCACGCCCCCGACTCCCTGCTCGACACCTACCACGCCGAACGGCACCCGGTCGGCCGGGCGGTGCTGCGCAGCAGCGGCGGCATCGTCCGGCTCGCTATGGCCCGGCGCTCCACGGCACTGGCGCTGCGCGCGGCCCTGGCCGCGGTGGTCACCCACGCCGCCCCGGTCCGCCGCAGGGCGCTCGGCCAGGTCACCGGCGTCGGCGTCCGGTACGCCGCGCCCCTCGGCGCCCACCGCATGACCGGCCTGCGCGTCCCCGACGTGACGCTCAGGGGCGGCCGCCTGCACCAGGCGCTGCGCGGCGGCCGTTTCGTACTGATCACACCGGAGCCGTACGGCGACGGGGGCGCCCGCAAGGAACGGCTGGCGGTGGAACGCTGGGCGTCCGGGAGCCGCCGTACGACCGTGCTGGTACGCCCCGACGGATATGTGGCCTGGGCGTCGGACTCCGCCGGCGCCGCCGACGTCGAGGCCGCGCTCGCCACGCACGTCGGCTGAGGAGCCGGGGAGCCGGGGGAGCTGAGGAAGGGGAGAGCGCGGCCCCTACTTCTCGGTCACGAGCAGCAGCTCCCGCAGCAGACCGGCCAGCTCCCCCGCCCGTTCCCCGCCCAGGGCGGACAGGGCCTCCGTCTGGACGGCGAGACCCGCGCCGACCGCCGCGTCGATCAGACGCAGGCCCGCCTCGGTGAGCGTGACCTGCAGTCCGCGGCGGTCGTGCGGGTCGGGGGAGCGGCGGAGCAGTCCCGCGCGCTCCAGCTTGTCGAGGCGGCCGGTCATCCCGCCGGTGGTGAGCATCAGCGTGGCCGAGAGCCGGCGGGGGGAGAGGGTGTAGGGCTCCCCGGAGCGGCGCAGGGTGGCGAGGACGTCGAACTCCCCGCGGGAGATCCCGTACTTGGCGTACTCCTTCTCCATCCGGTCGCCCATGGCGCGCGCGAGCCGGAAGACGCGCCCGAAGACCTCCATGCCGTCGGTGTCGAGATCGGGCCGTACCCGCGCCCACTGTTCGATGATCGCGTCGACGGGGTCCTGGGGGCGCTGCTCTGCGGTCATGGACAGGAGTATCCGCCGAGAATGGGTCACCCGCAAGAAAGTAGATTGACGGCAAGTAGCTTGCTGCTAAGCTACTTGCCATCGACCTGTTCGGAAGAGGTGTGCCCGTCATGGCCGCGAACCGTGCCACCCTTATCGCGCTCACCGCCCTCGCCCCCGTCTCCTGGGGCACCACCTACGCCGTGACCACGGAGTTCCTCCCGTCCGACCGGCCTCTGTTCACCGGCCTGATGCGTGCCCTGCCCGCCGGACTGGTCCTGCTCGCACTCGTCCGGGTGCTGCCGCGCGGGGCCTGGTGGTGGAAGGCGACGGTGCTGGGCGCGCTCAACATCGGCGCCTTCTTCCCGCTGCTGTTCCTCTCCGCGTACCGGCTGCCCGGCGGCATGGCGGCGGTGGTCGGCTCGGTGGGCCCCCTGCTCGTGGTCGGCCTCTCGGCGCTGCTGCTGGGGCAGCGGCCGACGGCCCGCCATGTGGTCACCGGCGTCGTGGCCGCGTTCGGTGTCAGCCTGGTGGTCCTGAGGGCGGCCGGCGCGCTGGACGTGCTGGGTGTCGCCGCGGCCCTCGCCTCCACGGCCTCGATGTCCGCCGGCACCGTCCTCACCAAGCGCTGGGGCCGCCCGGAGGGTGTCGGCCCGCTCGCCCTGACGGGCTGGCAGCTGACGGCCGGAGGCCTGCTGATCGCGCCCGTCGCCTTCCTGGCCGAGGGCACCCCGCCGGCCCTGGACGCCCCGGCGGCCGCCGGCTACCTCTACCTCGCCCTGGCGAACACGGCGATCGCGTACTGGCTCTGGTTCCGGGGCATCGGCCGCCTCAGCGCCACCCAGGTCACCTTCCTCGGCCCGCTCAGCCCCCTCACGGCGGCGGTGGTCGGCTGGGCGGCCCTCGGCGAGAGCCTGACACCGCTGCAACTGACGGGCATGGCGCTGGCGTTCGGCGCGACGGTGGCCGGCCAGAGCGCCACCCCGTCCGTCCGGACGGCCCCTGCGGCAGCCGCGCCCTCCCGCGCCGCGCCGCGCGGTGCCGCCGAGGACGCGCGCCGGCACCCCTCCACTCCCTCGGCGGAAACTGTTTGACGCCCCGGAAAGCGGGCGGCCCGACGGTCACTGAAAACCCCGTCGGGCCGCACCCGCCCCGGACGCCCGGCACAAGCCCCGGGCGCCCCGACGCGCGTACCGGCTAGGACGCCGCCGCGTCCGCCGCCTGGGCGCGCAGAGCGCGCTCCACGCCCGCGCGGGACTCCGAGACCAGGCGGCGCAGGGCCGCGTTCGGCTCGGCGGAGGTCAGCCAGGCGTCCGTCTTGTCGAGGGTCTCGCCCGAGACCTGGACCGTCGGGTAGAGGCCGACCGCGATCTGCTGGGCCATCTCGTGCGAGCGGGACTCCCAGACGTCCGCCAGCACCTCGAAGTACCGGTCCGTGTACGGCGCCAGCAGCTCCCGCTGGTCGGTCTGGACGAAGCCGGCGATGACCGCCTCCTGGAGGGCGTTCGGCAGCTTGTCGGACTCGACGACCGAGGCCCACGCCTCCGCCTTGGCCTCCTCGGTCGGGCGGGCCGCGCGGGCGGTCGCGGCGTGCCGCTCACCGGCCGCCGTCCTGTCCCGCTCGTACTCGTCCGCGATCTCCGCCTCGTCGAACCGGCCCACCGCCGCCAGCCGCTGCACGAACGACCAGCGCAGCTCCGTGTCCACGGCCAGCCCCTCGACGGTCTGCGTACCGGCCAGCAGACCCTCCAGCAGGTCGAGCTGCTCCGGCGTACGGGCCGTCGCCGCGAACGCCCGTGCCCACGCGAGCTGGTGGTCGCTCGCCGGCTCGGCGGACCGCAGGTGGGCCAGCGTGGCGTCGGTCCAGCGGGCCAGCAGGGTCTCGCGGGCGTTCGGGTCGGCGTACAGGTCGATCGCCAGCTTCACCTGGCGGTGCAGCGACTGCACGACGCCGATGTCGGACTCCTTGCCGATGCCCGACAGGACCAGGGACAGGTAGTCGCGGGCGGCGAGTTCCGCGTCCCGCGTCATGTCCCAGGCGGAGGCCCAGCACAGGGCACGCGGAAGGGACTCCGCGAAGTCGCCCAGGTGCTCGGTGACGAACGCCAGCGAGGCCTCGTCCAGGCGGACCTTGGCGTACGACAGGTCGTCGTCGTTGAGGAGCACCACCGCCGGGCGGCGCTTGCCGGCGAGCTGCGGCACGGCCGTCAGCTCACCGTCGACGTCCAGTTCGACGCGCTCGCCGCGCACCAGCTTGCCGGTCGCCTCGTCGAGGTCGTACAGGCCGACCGCGATGCGGTGCGGGCGCAGCGTCGGCTCGCCCTTGGCGCCGGCCGGGAGTGCCGGGGCCTCCTGGCGGATGCCGAAGGAGGTGATGACACCGTCGGCGTCCGTCTCGATCTCCGGACGCAGCACGTTGATGCCGGCCGTCTCCAGCCACTGCTTCGACCACGTCCTCAGGTCGCGTCCGGAGGTCTCCTCCAGCGCGCCCAGCAGGTCGGACAGGCGCGTGTTGCCGTACGCGTGGCGCTTGAAGTACGCCTGCACGCCCCGGAAGAACTCGTCCTCACCGACGTACGCGACGAGCTGCTTCAGCACGGACGCGCCCTTGGCGTACGTGATGCCGTCGAAGTTGACGAGCACGTCGTCCAGGTCGCGGATGTCCGCCATGATCGGGTGCGTGGACGGAAGCTGGTCCTGGCGGTAGGCCCAGGTCTTCATCGAGTTGGCGAACGTCGTCCACGAGTGCGGCCAGCGCGAACCGGGCGCGGCGGCCTGGCAGGCGATGGACGTGTAGGTGGCGAACGACTCGTTCAGCCACAGGTCGTTCCACCACTCCATGGTGACCAGGTCGCCGAACCACATGTGGGCCAGCTCGTGCAGGATGGTCTCCGCGCGCACCTCGTACGCGGCGTCCGTCACCTTCGACCGGAAGACGTACTGGTCGCGGATGGTCACCGCGCCCGCGTTCTCCATCGCGCCCGCGTTGAACTCCGGCACGAAGAGCTGGTCGTACTTGGCGAACGGGTACGCGTAGTCGAACTTCTCCTGGAACCAGTCGAAGCCCTGCCGGGTGACCTCGAAGATCGCGTCGGAGTCGAGGAACTCGGCCAGCGACGGGCGGCAGTAGATGCCGAGCGGGACGGACTGGCCGTCCTTCTCGTAGACGCTGTGCACGGAGTGGTACGGGCCGACGATCAGCGCCGTGATGTACGACGAGATGCGCGGGGTCGGCTCGAACGTCCAGACGTTCTCCACCGGTTCCGGCGTGGGCGAGTTGGAGACGACGGTCCAGCCCTCCGGCGCCTTCACGGTGAACTGGAAGGTCGCCTTCAGGTCGGGCTGCTCGAAGCTCGCGAAGACGCGGCGGGCGTCCGGCACCTCGAACTGGGTGTACAGGTACGCCTGGTCGTCGACCGGGTCGACGAACCGGTGCAGACCCTCACCGGTGTTGGTGTACGCGCAGTCGGCGCTCACCCGGAGGATGTTGCGGCCCCTCAGCAGGCCGGGCAGGGCGATGCGGGAGTCCGCGAAGACCTCGGCGGGGTCGAGGGAGTCCCCGTTGAGGGTCACCTCGTGCACGGTGGGGGCCACCAGGTCGATGAAGGACTCCGCGCCGTCGCCGTCCTCGGCGACGTCGAAGCGCACCGTGGTCACGGACCGGTAGGTGCCGCCCTCCTGCGCGCCGGAGAGGTCGAGATCGATCTCGTACGAGTCAACGGTCAGCAGCTTCGCCCGCTGCCGCGCCTCTTCGCGAGTCAGGTTTGTGCCAGGCACGCGGTCATCTCCTCGATATGTGTGGGTTGCGCCATCCTTCCACGCGACATCGGGATGAGGCGATGACCGAGCCGGATCATGGGGATACCCCTGTGTCGGTTGTGTCGGTTGTGTCGGTCCTGTCGGAGCGGGTCCGGCCGGTGGTCCCGCATTCGGGTGGCCAAGGTGTTCATACCGAGAGTAGGATCGACGGTATGAAGATTAGTGTGAGCCTGCCTCAGGAGGATGTCGCCTTCGTCGATGAGTACGCCGCGCGTATCGATGCCGAGTCCAGGTCGGCCGTGATACACGCCGCGATCGAGCTGCTGAGGCAGGCGCAGCTCGTGCAGGAGTACACCGAGGCGTTCGCCGAGTGGGACGCGAGCGACGACGCCGCCCTCTGGGACCGGACGAGCGGGGACGGGATCACCGATGAGGCGTGGTGACATCTACATGGTGGACCTGGAACCGGCCAGGGGCAGCGAGGCCAACAAGGTCAGACCCGCTGTGATCGTGTCCAACGACGGAGCCAACGAGTCCGTCGAGCGGAACAGCCGAGGTGTCGTCAGTGTCGTGCCGCTGACGTCGAACACCACTCGGATCCTGTCGTTCCAGGTATTCCTGCGCGCTGACGAAAGCCGTCTGCCCAAGGACTCCAAGGCGCAGTGCGAGCAGGTGCGCGCCGTCGCGCCGGAGCGGCTGCGGGAACGGGTCGGTGCCGTACCCCGACAGCGCATGGCCGATATCGACGTGGCGCTGCGGCGGCATCTGGCGCTCTGAACGCCCTGAGGGGGCGCCCACCGGTGGGCGCCCCCTCAGTCATGCCTGCGGCGCGTTACGCGCTCAGCTCCGCCGCCACCAGCTCCGCGATCTGTACGGCGTTCAGCGCCGCGCCCTTGCGGAGGTTGTCGCTGGAGACGAACAGCGCGAGGCCGTGTTCCACCGTCTCGTCGGGGCGGATCCGGCCGACGTACGACGGGTCCTGGCCGGCGGCCTGGAGCGGGGTGGGGATGTCGGTGAGGACGACGCCGGGGGCGTCCGCCAGCAGCTCGGTCGCGCGCTCGGCGCTGATCGGGCGGGCGAAACGGGCGTTGATCTGCAGCGAGTGCCCGGAGAACACCGGAACGCGCACGCACGTGCCGGAGACCTTCAGCTCGGGGATCTCCAGGATCTTGCGCGACTCGTTGCGCAGCTTCTGCTCCTCGTCGGTCTCGTTCAGGCCGTCGTCGACCAGGTTCCCGGCGAAGGGCAGCACATTGAAGGCGATGGGGCGCTTGTAGACGCCGGGCTCGGGGAAGTCGACCGCCGCGCCGTCGTGGGTCAGCCTGTCGGCCTCGTCGATCACCTTCCGCGCCTGACCGTGCAGCTCCGCGACGCCCGCGAGGCCGGAACCGGACACGGCCTGGTACGTGGCGACGACCAGCGCCTGGAGGCCCGCCTCCGCGTGCAGCGGACGCAGGACCGGCATCGCGGCCATCGTCGTGCAGTTCGGGTTGGCGATGATGCCCTTGGGGCGGTTCGCGATCGCGTGCGGGTTCACCTCGGAGACGACGAGGGGGACCTCGGGGTCCTTGCGCCAGGCGGAGGAGTTGTCGATCACGACCGCGCCCTGCGCGGCGACCTTCTCGGCCAGCGCCTTCGAGGTCGCGCCGCCCGCGGAGAACAGCACGATGTCCAGGCCGCTGTAGTCGGCGGTGGACGCGTCCTCCACCGTCACGCCGTCCAGCTCCGTGCCGGCCGAGCGGGCCGAGGCGAACAGGCGCAGCTCCGTGACCGGGAAGTTCCGCTCCTTGAGGATCCTGCGCATGACCGTGCCCACCTGACCGGTGGCTCCGACGATTCCGACCCTCACGGCGACTCCCTACTCTGTCCTGATTCGTATCCGAATGCCTGGCCGAGGCTCTTCCATAATGCGGCCGACCACGGCCCGCCTGTCCAATTCTTTGCCCCTCCCGCCCGCACAGTGGGACGACGGGCCGGCGCACAGGGGTTGCGGACCTTCGGTCGTCACCCCGCTGACCAGGAGGAATTCAGCCTGCGGGGGTCGCTGACCGCAAGGTCCCCTGCCCGGCCCGCCCCCGCCCACACGAAGGTGTGACGTACGCCTCGGCCGGTTCCGGAGGGCCAGGCCGAACGTTCCGGGCGGAAGCGGCGTCGTAGGGGAAACAGCGTGAGGGGGGTGGCCGGTGCTGCGCGGAAGGATCCGGCGCGGCCGGGGGTCGTCGTACGTCGCCACGGACGACGACCCGCTGGACGCGGCGCAGGAACGCCGGGTGCGGGCGGTGCTCGCACTGGGCGGGGTACCACAGGCGGACCTGCCGGACGGGGTGCAGCAGGTCCGCCTGCGGCTGCTGGAACGCGCCGCGAGCGGGCGGGAGGCGCCGCGGGACGTCTCGGCGTGGGCGGCGGTCGTCGCCTCCAACCTCGCCATGGACTGGCACCGGGCCAAGCGCCGCCAGGAGCGGCTGGGCGAGCGCCTCGCCGCGCTCCGTCCGGCGGAGGCGGCCCCTTCCGGCGAGGAGACCAGCCTGCTCTCCCTCGCCGTGGCCCGCGGCCTGGACGAGCTGCCCGACGCGCAGCGCCAGGTGGTCGTGCTGCGCTTCTACGCCGACCTGCCGGTCCGGTCCATCGCCGAGCAGCTCGGCGTCCCGGAGGGCACGGTCAAGAGCAGGCTGCACACGGCGGTACGCGCCCTGCGCACCCGCCTGCACGAGG
Source organism: Streptomyces sp. NPDC014676 (assembly GCF_043084105.1). NCBI lineage: Bacteria > Bacillati > Actinomycetota > Actinomycetes > Kitasatosporales > Streptomycetaceae > Streptomyces > Streptomyces sp. NPDC014676. The sequence continues at coordinate 399,546 of NZ_JBIBZI010000001.1, forward strand.
ACGAGGTGGTCTGACATGCCGGCCCACGACGAACACCGGGACCCGCCCCGCGACAACCCCGCCGAGCCCGGCCCCGAGCACGAGACCCCGGAGCACGAAGAACCCACCACGCACGACCACCACGAAGCCGGCAGCCCCGGCGACGGGGAGCCCGGTCGCGGCGGCGACCCTGCGCGCGCGGACCGCGAGGGCGGCAGCCCCGGTGACGAGGGGCCCGGGCAGGGCAGCCGGGAGTCCGGCGGTTCCGCGCCCGCCGGTCGCGGCGGCGGTGACCTCGTGCGCGAGGACGACGAGGGTGACAGTCCCGGCGGCGGGGCTCCTGGGCACGGCGGCCGCGTCCACGACGGCGACCCCGTGCGCGAGGGTCGCGACGGCGACGGTCCCGCCCCCGGTGGCATGGACGCGCTGATGGCTGTCCTTCTCGATGAGCCCCTGTCCGCACGGGCGCGGCAGGATCCGGAGGTCGTGGCCGCGCACCGGGCGGCCGTCGTCGACGTCGCCGTGCTGCGGGAGCAACTGGCGTTGATCGGGGACGCTCTCGCCGGGGAGACGGCGGACGGGGAAGGGGCAGGTGCGCCGGCGGGGCGAGGCGGGGCCGGGCGGCTTGCCGGCGGGCCGGGGGCCGGTCCGGAACCGGAGGCCGGGCCCCGCTCCGGGGACGGGCCGCCGGCCGCCCGGCCGGCGGTGAGTCCCTCGGCCGGCGGCCGTCCCGGCACCGTCCGCGGGCGTCCCGGCACCGTCCGCGGCCCCCGCGGACCGCACCGCGGCCGGCGCCGGCCCCTCAAGGCCGCCCTCGGCGCCCTCGTGGCCGCCGCTGCCGCCACCGTCGTCGTCGGTATGGGGTGGCTCGTGACGCAGGCCGGGGGAATGGCCGACTCGGACGCGGGCGGTTCCGCCGCGCGGGCCGACTCCGAGGAGGCGGGAGGGAAGGACGCGGGCGGGGTCGCCTTCGGCAGTCCCCGCTACCTCGCCTGCGCCCGCCTCGTCGCCGAGGGCGCCGTGCTGACGGTGGACCCGGTGCCGGGGGCCGGGGCGGAACGCGTCACGCTGAAGGCGAGCCGCTACTACAAGGGCGAGGGCGAGGTCACCTTCCTCCACGACCTCGCCGGTGACGCCCCGCTGCACGAGGGCGACCAGGTGCTGGTCGGTATGCCCGCCGAGGGCGTCCACCCGGACACGGTGGTCGTCGGGGAGGCGGACATCGCACCCGAACGGGTCCGGATCACCGCCTCGCTCCCCGAGTCGCGCACCCTCACCTGCGAATGAGGACGACGGGACGACGAAGGGGCGGGCGTCCTTCGCGGGCGCCCGCCCCTTCGTCGTCCCGCGCGGTCCTACGGATGAAGGTCGTCCCACACCCAGCTGCCCTTTTCTCCGCCGGGCTCCTGCGGCTTGGAGAAGACGGGCTCACCGAGGTCTTCGGGACCCGCACCGCTGGGGGCCGGAGCCGCCTGCCCGGTCTGCGGTGTGGGGACACCGTCCGCGGCCTCGGCGGGAGAGGCCCCGAGGGCGAGGGACAGTACCGCCAGTGCTGTGGCGACCACCATGCCGCCGATGACGGCGCGGACGGCTCGTCCGGTGATGTGCTTCATCCTGTGCCTCTTCTCGTTCCGTCGCCGGTCGGCGATCGTGTGCCCGACACGATCATCCGGCTCGCTCCGGTCGGCGTCAGCAGGATGCGGCTGGCCTCACGAGGACATGGCATCGTCATGCCAGTCGCGGGCCGGGGGCCGCAGGAGCCGGCGTCCATGCAGATAAAGGTCGGCTTCGCAGGTGTCGACAACCCATCCCGGTAGCAGGCCCGGCAGGCTCAGCCACCGGTTCCAGCCGACCCGGGCCCGGACGAGGGCCTCGCTGGGGCCCGGGGCGTCGACGAAGGTCATCCCCACCAGCCGCGTGCCCCACCGGACGAGGGAGACATGGGCGATGCCTGGCTGCGGAGCCAGCCGTGTGTAGCGGGCGATCGCCTTGAGCCGCCGGTCGCCGGGCATGTCGGCCGGCGGGCCGGAGGGATCGGGAGAAGCGGGTGCGGACGGGAACAGGAGGACGACCTTGACTGCGTACACCAGCCCGACCCTAGGCACTGTACGACGGCAAGGCCGGCGACTGGTGCCTGTCAGCTCCGGGCCATGGCATCGAGAGGCCAGCGCATCGGCTCCGTGCTCACCGGCGACGGGGCCGACACGTGTCAGATCCAGCCGCGCCGAACGGCTTCGGCGCCCGCCTGGAACCGGCTCTGCACCCCGAGACGCCTCTGCAGATCCGCCGTGTTGCGTCGGATCGTGCGCAGCGAGACGCCCATCTTGCGGGCGATGCCCTCGTCGGTCAGACCTATCGCCCACATCTTGAGGAGGGCGGTCTCCCGGTCGCTCGGGGTGTCCTCGGAGTTCTTCTGTGCCGGTGCGCCGAGCGGCACCGCGTTCTCCCAGACCAGGTCGAACAACTCCTCGAGCGCCCGCACCATGCTGGGGTAACGGATGAGCAGGGCGCCCTTGCCGCTGTCGTCGGTGTCTATGGGAATGACCGCTGCCGTACGGTCGCACAGGATCATGCGCATGGGCAGCGTGGGCACGGTACGCGTCTCGGCACCGACGGAAGCGAGCCACGTGGCGTACTCGACGGTCGCGGAGTCGTTGCGGACACTGTCCAGGTAGACGGTCCGCATCCGCACCCCACGCGCGAGGTTCTGTTCGTCCAGCGGTTTGCCCGCCTCCAGGGCGGCGGCGCTGAGCGCCCCGCCGGGCACGAAGGTGCACACCTCGGTCTTGGCGCGGTGCGCGAGTTCCATCAGCCGGACCCGCACCGCTTCCACACCGTCGAGCCGCTCCACACCACTGCCGCCGTGACTCGTCGTGAGCGCGGTGTACTCGGAGGTGAGAGCAGCCAGCGCGGCTCGTTCGCGGGACAACCTGGCTCTCTGCTCGTCCAGTTCGGCTTCCTTGCGCAACAGCTCCGGGGAGAGGACGACGTCGGGGCTGATGGGAACGAACTGGTGGTCGGTGGCTTCGTGAAGCAGCGACAGTTGGGTCAACCGGTCGAACGCCGCACGCACTTCGGCGGTGGTGAGACCGGTCTCCCGGGCGATGTCCTGCAACGTCCAGGACGGATGCAGCAGCAGGGCCCGGTAGACGCCGTGGGCCGGTCCATCGATGCCGAGGGTGTCCAGCACGGTTTTCTCCCGGGAAGGTGATGCTGGTCAGGTCAGGTGAGCCGACGGTACCCGGTTCTGTGTACGAATCCGTCGGGATTCCTGCGTTGACATCCTGCGGCCATGGCCTCCGAGTGCCAGGTGAGAAGCAGTTCGCGGCGGTCCGCGCGGGCCTAATGTCGAAGGCACCGGACGGCGAACGGCGAGTCACGCTGCCGACCGGTTCCCCATTTCCCTTTCACGGTAAGGAAGTTCGGCATGCCCCGGTACTCGACCAAGTCCGTCAGGCGCAAGGCCACCCGTGTCGTGGTGACGGTCGCGGCGGCCACCGCACTGGCCGCGTCCGCTTCGATGCCCGCCCTCGCGGACGAGACGGATCCGGTCGTGGACGAGATCGTCGTCGGCACGGAGCCTCCGGCGGAACCGGAGGAGGAGGACGTCTTCGACGTGCCGGAGGAGGAGGTCACCCAGGAGCCCGGTACCGAGCCGGGCGAGGAACTGGAGCCTCCCCTGCCCAGCAAGCCCACGGACAAGCCCGATGCCGAGTACTGCGATCCGGCCAAGATCTATACACCGAAGACCAAGGGGAGCAAGTACCACAAGGGTGTCGGTCCGACCCTGGCGAACTACAACGGCACCTCACGCACCGCCAAGTCGACGTTCACCTCCGAAGTGACCGGTACCATCGGCGTCAGCGTCACGGCCGGCCTCGCCGTGAGCGTGGACGCGATGCTCGCCAAGATCGAGGGCAAGTACGACGTCAACCTGTCCGCTTCGCTCACCGCCAAGCTCGGCAACAGCATCGCCGTCGACACGCCGTCGAAGACGACGACCAACGCCAAGTACGGCGTCTACCGGCTGAAGAACACCGGCGTCAGCTACCATATCTACAGCAACTGCCAGACGTCGGCCAAGAAGACCATCACCAGCTACTCGCCCATGAAGGTCGGTTGGTACCTGTGGGAGTCCTGAGCAGTCGGCGGCCCGGCCGGGTCGCCGTCCTCGTAGTGGCCTGCCTGGTGACGGCTCTCTGCGGCGGTTGCACGGAGGACGACGTCCATCGGGAGCGGGCGGCCGAGCCGGGCACATCGTCCACACAGTCCGGGAACCCCGCAGACCGGGCCGAGCACGTCTCGGGCGAGACCGTGACCAGGGCGCCACAGGTCGTCGACGGCGAGGTGATCGCATCGTTGGCGGACGCACGGGGGAACCGGACCCTGCCGCTGGACGGCGGTGTGAGGAGCGGGCCGGTGTCCATCGCCGTGAACTGTCAGGGCGAGGGAACGCTGACGGTCGAGCTGAAGCCCGTCGGACTGAGTTTCCCCCTGGAATGCGTCGGCCACGAGGTGAGCAGTACGTACAACCAGATCGCCCTGAAGGAGGCGCGCGAGGAAGCCGTGCTCCAGGTGACCGCCGGGTCCGGTGTTCGTTGGGCGCTGTCCGTCGGGCAATGAGGTGAGCGCGGCATGGCAGTCGTGCCCCCCGCGTCGCACGTGAAGGATGGGGGCACAGGGCGGGCACCCCGGGGGAGTACCCGCCCTGTCCCCTGGATCACGGACGTCGACCGGTGGCCTTCCTGACGATCACCGTGTCCTGGCCGATGGCGCTGCCATGGCTGTTGACCAGCCTGCCCTCGCCGAAGAACCGGCGGTCCGCCGGACCGGCCGACTCGACCAGGACCTCGGCGGAGAGCTTCGCGGAAGCGCTGCCCGCCGGCGCGACCACGGTGGTCTTCACCTGCTGTGCCCGACGGTCGATGTGTCCGGCACGATCGATCTCAGCGGTCCGCCCTCCAGTTTGTCCTCGAGGGAGGCGAAGTCATGGGTCACGACCCACTCGGCGGTGGCCGGGAATGCGGAGATGGAGGACGACGAACTGGCCCGCACCTGCTCCGCGGTACCGGCCGCCGGGTTAACGTCCCCGGATGCGACGGAATCTGAGGGTGGCGGCCTACGCCGTGGTGGTGCGCGACGGACAGTTCCTGCTCGCCCGGTCACCGGGTCCCGGCGGCGTGCCCGAGTGGGTGCTGCCGGGCGGCGGCATGGAGCACGGCGAGGATCCCTACGACACCGTGCGGCGGGAGGTCGAGGAGGAGACCGGCTACCGCATCGAGGTCACCGGACTGCTCGGGGTGAACTCCACCCGCCGCACCTTCCCCGCCCGCTTCGGCCGCTCCGTCGACCACCACGGCGTACGGCTGGTCTACGAGGGCCGGATCACCGGCGGCGAACTGCGCAACGAGATCGGCGGCTCCACCGACCTCGCCGCCTGGCAGCCCCTGGACGCCGTCCCGGACCTGGTCCGCGTCCGCATGGTCGACATCGGGCTGCGGCTGTGGCGGGAGCGTCCGGCGGCGGGGCGGGTGGAGTCCGCGTAAGAAAGGCGCGTGTGCGACCCGGCCGGCGCCCGGAGGACCGCCCCCGGGGAAAGGCCGAAACCCGGTCAACCACCGCGGCCGGCGGCAACCCCGCCGGCCCGTCCGCGGTCCCTCCCCGCGACCATGCCGATGAACAGGGGAGACACGAGCATGCGGATGCGGATGCGGACGACAGCGGTGGCGGCGGTGGCGGTGGCCCTTTCGGCGGCCCTGGCGGTCCCCGCCGTGGCGGCGCCCTCGGACCCCGGGGCCGGAACGGGGAACACCACCGCCACCGGTGACCACCAGGCGACCCGCCGGGCGATGAAGGCCGCGGTCGCCGCGGGCGTGCCCGGTGTGACGGCGACGGCGCGGGACGGGAGGGGCACCTGGGCGGCGACAGCCGGGGTGGGCGACCTCCGCACGGAACGGAAGCGTTCCCCGCAGGACCACTACCGGGTCGGCAGCATCACCAAGACCTTCGTGGCGACGGTGCTGCTGCAACTGGAGGCCGAGGGGAGGCTGTCCCTGGACGACACCGTCGACACCTGGCTGCCCGGCCTGGTGACCGGCAACGGCCACGACGGCACCCGGATCACCCTCAGGCACCTGCTGAACCACACCAGCGGCGTCTTCAACTACACGGCGGACGAGGACTTCGGCCGCACGTACTTCACGAAGGAGGGTGGTTTCCTCGAGCACCGCTACGACACCCTGACCCCGGGGGAACTCGTAGGGATCGCCCTGGCCCACGAGCCGGACTTCGTGCCCGGCACCTCCTGGAACTACTCCAACACCAACTACGTCCTGGCCGGCATGGTGATCGAGAAGGCCACCGGCCGCCCCTACGGCGAGGAGATCCGCCGGCGCGTCATCGACCCCCTGCGCCTGACCGCCACCTCGGTCCCCGGCACCCGCTCCTCCCTGCCCCGCCCCAGCAGCCGCGCCTACTCCAAACTGGCACCGACCGCGACCGGCCCCACGTACGACGTCACGCGCATCAATCCGTCCCTCGCCCACTCGGCGGGCGAGATGATCTCCGACTCCAAGGACCTGAACCGCTTCTACCGCGCCCTGCTGACGGGCCGGCTGCTCCCCCGGGAGCAGTTGAACGAGATGACCACCATGGTGCCCGTGGACGCCACCCACGCCTACGGCCTGGGCCTGATGAGGACCACGCTGAGCTGCGGGGTGGCCGTGTGGGGCCACGGCGGCGGCATCCACGGCTCCGTGTCCGAGGCCGTCACGACGAAGGACGGCCGGCACTCCCTGGCGTTCAACTTCAACGGTGACTGGGCGGGGGACACCGAGGCGGTGATCGAGGCGGAGTTCTGCGGCGACTGACACCCGCGGCCCGGACACACGGGAGGGGCCACCGGGCGACGGCTCCCGGCGGCCCCTCCGGCCCCCTCCTGACGGTGCTGCCCCGGCCCCCTACCGGGGCAGCACCACCACATACGCCGACGGGTCGCGGTCGGCCGAGGCGATCAGCGCCGTACGGACCACCGCCGCCTGCTGCTCCATCGCGTCCCGGAGCCCCCGCGGGGTGATGTGGACGACCGTGATGCCGAGGCGTTCCAGGTGTTCACGCCTGCGGGCGTACTCCGACCACTCGGCCTCGTCGTCGGGCCGCCGGCCCGGACGCGGCGCGCGGGTGTCCAGCTCCACCGCCACCGCGTGCTCCGGCCAGTACGCGTCCACGCCGCCGAGATGGGGTCCGCCCGGCAGCCGCAGGTCGACGTTCCAGCACGGGTCGGGCAGGCCGTGCTCGCGCACCATCCGGTACAGCCGGGACTCCGCCAGCGTCCGCCCCTCGGCCAGCAGCGAGTCCACCGCGTCCACCACGTGCGGCCGGTTCAGCAGCTTCGCGGCGGTCAGTTCGCGCACCACCGCCGCCGGGTCGCAGAAGCCGCCGCGCACCGCCTCCGTGAGCAGCCGGCGTACCGTGTCCGCGTCCTGCAGGCCCGCCACGGCGTCGGCCAGCGCGCGCGGGACCGGGGCCACCGGCAGGCCCGTGACCTGCTCCGGGACGGGCAGCTCGGGGGTGCGGACGATCCGGGCGCAGCCCGTCGAGCGCAGCCGGCGCAGCCGCGGGACCAGGACGTCGAAGGCGTCCAGGGACGGCAGCGGGGGAGCGGACGGGAAGCCGTGCAGGGTCAGCGCGGCCAGCCCGGTGATCATCGCCTCCCCGTAGGCGGACGCGGGAGGGCTCTCCGTACCGGGCTGGACGGGGACGCCCGCGGTCCGCTCCCGTGCCGCGTACATCAGCACCGCGTGCAGCCGCTCCTCGCTGGTCGGCGGGCCGGGGTGGAGCAGGACGACGCCCGGGAGCAGGTGCAGCCAGGGCCCGCCGGGGCGGCACTGCTCGCCGGCCTTCGCGGCCGAGACGCCGTGGGCGCGCAGTTGCGCGTGGGTCAGCACCCGGCGTCCGGCACCGGCGGAGAGGTGGTGCAGGGGGCGGGGGGAGAGCGGGGTGTTGTGGTTCATGCCCGGCAATTTCCCGCCTCCGGGCCGTCTTGGAACCCCTGTTACAGGCTCGTCGACAAATGAGGACAAGGCCGCACTAAAGGACGCGTGTTCGGATACCGAAAACCCCTGGTCCGTTCGGGTACGGACCAGGGGTTACGGGTCTCTTGTAACGGTGACGGAACGGCCGGTCGCGGCACTCAGCGGCCGGCGGCGGCCGCGTCGCAGGCCTGGCCGCGCAGGGCGCGGGCCAGGTCGTCGCGGGACTCCAGGACCAGGCGGCGCAGGGCCGGGGCCGCGTCCTCGTGGGACGTGAGCCACGCGTCCGTCGCGTCCAGCGTCGCCTGCGAGTCCTGGAAGGAGGGGAACAGGCCCCGCACCACGTCCATGCCGATCTGGATCGACCGCTCGGTCCACACCCGCTCGATCGCCGCGAAGTACTTCTCCGTGTACGGCGCGAGCAGCTCCCGCTGGGACGCCTGCGCGAAGCCCGAGATGGTGGCCTCCACCAGCGCGTTGGACAGCGCGTCCGACTCCACGACCTGCTCCCAGCACCGCGCCTTGACCGCCGCCGACGGGCGGGCGGCCAGACAGCGCACGTGGTGCCGCTTGCCGGACGCGGTGTCGTCGCGGGCCAGCTCCTCGTCCAGCCGCTTCTCGTCCGCCACGCCGTGCGCGGCCAGCGGCTCCAGGAACGCCCAGCGCAGCTCCTGGTCGACCTCCAGGCCCGGCAGGGTCACCGTGCCGTCGAGCAGCGCGGTCAGCAGCTCGAAGGCGGCCGGTACATCGGCCACGCGCGCGAAGAACCGCGCCCACGCGAGCTGGTGCTCGCTGCCCGCATCGGGGGAGTACATCCGGATGGAGGCGATCTGGCAGAGCTCCCGCCCGGCCTCCGCCCGCCGCTCGGCCGCGGTGTAGTGCACCGCCGCCGACTCCGCCCACGCGTGCAGCATCTGCAGCACGCCGATGTCCGTCTCCTGGCCCGCGAACTTCACCACCAGGCCGATGAACTCCCGGGCCGGCAGCAGCGCGTCCCGCGTCATGTTCCACAGCGCCGACCAGCACAGGGCGCGCGCCAGCGGGTCGGTCATGTAGCCGAGGCTGCGCCGCAGCGCCGCCAGCGAGGTCTCGTCGAACCGGGTCTTGCAGTACGTCAGGTCGTCGTCGTTGACCAGCACCAGGTCCGGTGCTTCGGCGCCCGCCAGCTCCGCCACGACCGTACGCGCGCCCTCGACGTCCGTCTCGGTCTGCGCGTACCGCTCCAGCGCCGGCAGCCCCCCGGCGTCCTCGGTGCGCCGGTACAGGCCCACCGCGACCCGGTGCGGGCGCAGTTCGGGGTGCGACTCGGCGGCCTCCTGCACGATCGCCAGCTCGTCGACCCGACCGTCCTCACGCAACAGCACCTGCGGGGTGAGGGAGTTGACGCCGGCCGTCTGCAGCCAGGCCCGCGACCAGGCGGCCATGTCCCGCCCGCTGGTCTCCTCAAGGACCGACAGCAGATCACCGAGCCGGGTGTTGCCGTACGCGTGCCGCTTGAAGTAGCGCCGGGCGCCCTCCAGGAACGCGTCCTGACCGACGTACGCCACCAGCTGCTTGAGAACCGAGGCGCCCTTCGCGTAGGTGATGCCGTCGAAGTTGAGCTTGGCGTCCTGGAGGTCGCGGATGTCGGCGGTGACCGGGTGCGTGGAGGGGAGCTGGTCCGCGCGGTACGCCCACGCCTTGCGGCGGTTGGCGAAGGTGATCCAGCCGTCGGTGAAGCGGGTCGCGCCGACCAGCGAGAACGCGCCCATGAAGTCCGCGAAGGACTCCTTCAGCCACAGGTCGTCCCACCACTCCATGGTGACCAGGTCGCCGAACCACATGTGCGCCATCTCGTGCAGGATGACGTTGGCCCGGCCCTCGTACGACGCCCGCGTCACCTTGCCCCGGAAGATGAACTCCTCCCGGAAGGTCACCATCCCCGGGTTCTCCATCGCGCCCAGGTTGTACTCGGGCACGAACGCCTGGTCGTACTTGCCGAACGGGTACGGGTAGTCGAAGTGGTCGTGGAAGAAGTCCAGGCCCTGCTTGGTCACCAGGAACACGTCGTCGGCGTCGAAGTGCGGGGCGAGCCCCTTGCGGCACATCGCGCCGAGCGGGATCTCCAGCCGCGTACCGTCCTCGAAGACCCGCTCGTAGGAGTCGGTCACGTAGTGGTACGGGCCGGCCACCACGCACGTGATGTACGTCGAGATCGGCTTGGTCTCCGCGAACCGCCACACCCCGTCGGTGAGTTCACCGGCCCCGTTGCTCCACACCGTCCAGCCCTCGGGCGCGCGCACCTCGAAGCGGTAGGGCGCCTTGAGGTCGGGCTGCTCGAAACCCGCGAAGACGCGACGGGAGTCGGCCGGCTCGTACTGGGTGTACAGGTACACCTCGCCGTCCTCGGGGTCGACGAAGCGGTGCATGCCCTCGCCGGTGCGGGAGTAGGCGCACCGCGCGTCGACGACGAGCTCGTTCTCGGCGGCCAGGTCCTCCAGCAGGATCCGCGAGCCGTCGAAGACCTGGCCGGGGTCGAGGTCCCGCCCGTTGAGGGAGACGGCCGTCACGGCCGGCGCGATCAGGTCCGCGAAGCTGCTCGCGCCCGGCTCGGCGCAGCGGAACCGGACGGTGGTGACGGAGCGGAAGGTGCGCGGCCCCCCGCCGCTGTGCTCGCCGACCGCCGAGCGCAGGTCCAGGGACACCTCGTACCCGTCGACGGACAGCAGGGCTGCCCGCTCCCGGGCCTCGTCGCGGGTCAGATTCTCACCGGGCACGGGCGGACTCCTCAGGCGTCGTCGACAGGGATGATCAGGACCGATCCTGCCATGTGCTCCTGACCCGGGGCGGGCGGGAATGGCCGGGATCCCTCACGCTGTTTCCGGAGAGGACCTTTTCCTTCTCTGAGGAGCGACATGCCGGACAAGACGACCGCCACGCCCGTCGACTTCTGGTTCGACCCGCTGTGCCCCTGGGCCTGGATGACCTCCCGCTGGGTGCGGGAGGTGGAGAAGGTGCGGGACATCGAGATCCGCTGGCACCTGATGAGCCTCGCCGTCCTCAACGAGGACAAGCTCGACGAGCTCCCCGCCGAGTACCGCGAGATGCTCGAGGTCAAGGCCTGGGGCCCGGTCCGGGTGGTCATCGCGGCCCAGCAGGAGCACGGCGCGGAGGTGCTCGGCGACCTCTACACCGCGCTCGGCACCCGCATCCACAACCAGGACCAGGGCCCGGGCAGGGAGACGGTCGCCGCCGCCCTGAAGGACGTCGGCCTGCCCGAGTCCCTCATGGAGCACTGGGACTCCACCCCCTACGAGCCCGAGCTGCGCGCCTCCCACAAGGAGGGCATCGAGAAGGTGGGCCAGGAGGTCGGCACCCCGGTCATCGCGGTCCCCGGACCCGACGGCGAGGAGATCGCCTTCTTCGGCCCGGTCGTCACCCCGGCGCCCAAGGGCGACGAGGCCGCCCGCCTGTGGGACGGCACCCTCGCGGTGGCCTCGGTCCCCGGCTTCTACGAGATCAAGCGCACCCGGACGAAGGGGCCGGACTTCAGCAACCTGTGACGGTCAGTCGATCACGGGCACTTTGATCGGCGCGGCGAAGGGCTTCTTGTTGAAGCCCGTGCGCAGGTTGCGGCACTGCTTGCCGGTGTCGGGGTCGAGCACGTTCACACAGAGCCAGAACTCGCCGACCCCGGACCGGCCGAGCCGTTCCTTGAGCCAGTCCTCCTCCTTCCTGGTGAGCTGACGGTGTTGCTGGTCCCCGTCGCAGGTCCAGCAGTAGTCCCTCATCGTCCTCTGTGTCGCCATTGCGCCACCATGACCCGGATCGCCGCATACCGGAAGCCCCCGCGAGTCCTGTCCTCGCGGGGGCTTCCTCTTTTCCGCCTGCCGGGTGAACGGTGAGAAGACGGTCACGAGGCAGGACGCTTATTGCACATTACTTGCAACTACACGCTAACAGCGGAAAGGGTCGTCCGTGAGCCCCCGGTACGCGAAACGGCCCCCGCGTGGTCACGCGAGGGCCGTCGGGGCGGGCGTCAGTCCCGGGCGCGCGTCCGCTGCCAGGCGTATCCCCCGGCCGCCAGGAGCAGCGTCATGGCGCCCGTCGAGTAGAGCTGCACCCGCGTGTCCGGCTCCCGGGCCATGAGGACGAAGACCGCCGCCATGCCGGCCAGCGCCAGCCGGGTCAGCCACGGGAAGGCCCACATCCGCACCGTGAGCCGCTCCGGCGCCTCGCGCTCCAGCCGGCGGCGCAGCCGCAGCTGGGAGACGGCGATGAAGATCCAGACGACCAGGATCACCGCGCCGATGGTGTTCAGCAGCCAGGCGAAGACGTCGTCCGGCCGCCAGTGGCTCAGCAGCACGCACAGGAAGCCGAAGGCCGAGGAGGCCAGTACGGCGATCCGCGGCACCCCGCCCGACACCCGGCCGAGCGCCTTCGGGCCGTGTCCGCGCCCGACCAGCGAGTAGCCGATGCGCGAGGCGCCGTAGATGTTGGCGTTCATCGCGGACAGCAGCGCCACCAGGATCACGACGTTCATCACCTGGTCGGCGCCCGGGATGCCGAGGCGGTCCAGGGCGGCGACGTACGGGCCGTCCTCGACCACCGCCGGGGAGTCCCACGGGACCAGGGTGACGACGACCGCCATCGAGCCGATGTAGAACAGCGCGATCCGCCACATCGCCGTACGGACCGCGCCCGCCACGCCCCTGACCGGGTCCCGCGACTCGGCCGCCGCGATGGTCACCGTCTCCAGACCGCCGTACGCGAAGACGGAGGCGAGCAGTCCGATCACCAGGCCCTCGCCGCCGTGGGGGAGGAAGTCGGTGAGGTGGGAGGTGCCCGGGGAGTCCGTGCCCGGCAGCACACCGGCGATCGCCAGCCCGCCGAGCACCAGGAACAGGGAGATCACGCCGACCTTGAGGGCCGCGAACCAGAACTCGAACTCGCCGAAGTTCTTCACCGCCGCGAGGTTCGTCCCGCAGAACACCACCATGAACAGCGCCACCCACGCCCACGCGGGCGTGCCCGGCAGCCAGCCGGTGACGATCGTCGCGGCGCCGATGCCCTCCAGGCCGACCGCCGTGCACAGCAGCACCCAGAAGGACCAGCCCACGGTGAACCCCGCCCAGGGCCCGAACGCCCGCTCGGCGTGCGCGGAGAAGGAGCCCGACGACGGGTACGCGGCCGACATCTCGCCCAGCATCCGCATCACCAGCATCACCAGAAGACCGGAGAGGGTGTAGGCGACGACGACGGACGGACCGGCGGCGGCGATGGCCGTCCCGGAGCCGACGAACAGCCCGGCGCCGATCACCCCGCCGAGGGCGATCATCGACAGATGGCGTTGTTTCAGGCCGTGCGAGAGGGGGACGCCGTCCGCCTTCGGGGGCGTCTCGACAGTGGTGCGGGGCATGGGCGTGACTCGTCCAATGCGGGAGACGGCAAAACGTCCCCCAGTCTGGTCGGCCTCCCCGCGCGCACGGGGAGGCCGACCGGCATGTGGACACGTGTCATGCGGAGGGTGATATTCCGGTTACTTGGCGGTCGTCGCGCGGTGCGGGACGCCGCACGGCCCGTTTGGTGGGTCCCTACAGCCGCCCTACCACCCGGAGGTGTCGACGAAACCACCTCACCTCAGTGACCGGCGTCACCCCACGCCCCTCATCGCCCCGCCCTTTGTCAGGAGCCCACCAAGGCCGCGGCGGCGCCTTTGTCGAGCGCTGACGGTGATCGGCGCGCGGGCGCCGGTATAGCGTCGCGGTGTCCCCAACTGCCCTCACCCCGCGGAGACCTCATGAGCACCGCCACCGTCACGTCCGCCCGATCCGGCCAGGTCCTCGCGGACCTCGTCCCGGCCTCCCGTGTCCGGGACGCCGCGCTCGTGCTCGGCGGCGCCGCGCTCACCGGCCTCGCCGCCCAGATCGCGGTGCCCGTCCCCGGTTCCCCGGTGCCGGTGACCGGCCAGACCTTCGCGGCGCTCCTCGTCGGCACCGCCCTCGGCGCCCGCCGCGGATTCGCCTCCCTCGCGGTGTACGCGCTGGCGGGCGCGGCCGGCGTGCCGTGGTTCGCGGAGGGCGGGTCGGGAACGGCGATGCCGTCGTTCGGTTACGTCCTCGGCATGCTGCTGGCCTCCGTCGTCGTGGGCGCCCTGGCCCGTCGCGGCGCCGACCGCTCCGCCTGGCGCATGGCGGGCACCATGGTGCTCGGCTCGGCGATCATCTACGCCGTCGGCGTGCCCTACCTGGCCCTCGCCACCGGCATGTCCGCCTCCGCCGCGATCGCGGCCGGCCTCACCCCGTTCCTCATCGGCGACGCCCTGAAGGCGGCCCTGGCGATGGGCGTGCTGCCGACGGCCTGGAAGTTCGCCGACAAGCGGTGATCCGTCCGGGTTCTACGGCAGGAGGCCCGGCGGGGCACCACATGGTGCCCCGCCGGGCCTCCTGCCGTAGGGAAGGGTGCCTCAGCCGGCCGGGATCCCGTCCCGGTCCTCCGCGCGGCGCCCGGCCACCCGCTGCTTGACGACGGCGATGACGAGCACGATCGCGGCGACCAGCAGCGACAGCAGCACCGTCGTACGCCCGTCGTGCTCGGTGTCGGTCAGCATGTAACCGAGCACGAACACGATCAGCGCGGCGCTGGCCCACGTCAGGTACGGGTACAGCCACATCCGCACGACCAGCTTCTCCGGCGCCTCCGCCTCGATGATCCTCCGCATGCGCAGCTGCGAGAAGCAGATCACCAGCCACACGAACAGCGCGACCGCGCCGGAGGAGTTGACGAGGAAGAGGAAGACGGAGTCCGGGAACTTGTAGTTGAAGAAGACCGCGACGAAGCCGAACACCACGGACACGAGGATCGCCGTGCGCGGCACACCGCGGCCCGTGGTCCGGGCGAACGCCTTCGGCGCGTCCCCGCGCCGGCCGAGCGAGAAGGCCATCCGGGAGGCCGTGTAGAGCCCGGAGTTGAGGCAGGACAGCACGGACGTCAGCACGATGAAGTTCATGATCTGACCGGCGTGCGCGATGCCGAGGGAGTCCAGGGCGGCGACGTACGAGCCGTCCTCGGTGATGGACTCGCTGTCCCACGGCAGCAGGCAGACCACGACGAGGATCGAGCCGAGGTAGAAGACGCCGATCCGCCAGATGATGCTGTTGGTCGCCTTGGTGACGGCGCGCTGCGGGTCCTCCGACTCACCGGCGGCCAGCGTGGCGATCTCGCTGCCCATGAAGGAGAAGACGACGAGCAGGATGCCGGTGAGGATGGCGCCGGCGCCGTTCGGCAGGAAGCCGCCGTGCTCGGTGAGGTTGGCCAGGCCCGCCTGGTCGCTGTCGACGCCGGGCAGCACACCGAAGACGGCCAGCCCGCCGATGACGATGAACGCGCCGATGGCGACGACCTTGATCCCGGCGAACCAGAACTCGAACTCGCCGTAGGAACCGACGGAGACCAGGTTGGTGGCGGTCAGCACCACCATCACGATGAGCGCCCAGCCCCACTGCGGAACGGCCGGTATCCACCCTTCGAGGATCGCGGCACCGGCGGTCGCCTCGACCGCGAGGACGACGACCCAGAAGAACCAGTAGAGCCAGCCGATGGTGAACCCGGCCCAGGGCCCGAGCGCCCGGTCGGCGTGCGCGGAGAAGGACCCGGAGGTCGGGTTGGCCGCGGACATCTCCCCGAGCATCCGCATCACCAGCACCACGAGCGTGCCGACGAGGGCGTACGACAGGAGGATGCCGGGGCCGGCGGTCGCGATGCCGGAGCTGGAACCGACGAAGAGGCCGGCGCCGATCACACCGCCGATGGCGATCATCGACAGATGGCGGTTCTTGAGCCCGGCCTGGAGTCCGGAATCTCCCGGTGTCCCGGGATCGCCGGACCTTCCGGGATCGTCCTCGGGCTTGGTGAGGGTCGGCTGCGAAGTCATGGGGTGGTTTTCCTTTGCGCCGGTGGGGCGGTCCCCGTGCGAGCGGGTACGAGCCGGACCAGTGAAACGGAGGAGAAAGAATTCGGAAACCTTTGATTCCGGATCGTTACTTGAGCTTTTCCTGAGCTTCTATGGATTTCCTCACAATTTTTGTGCAAGGCACCCGACGCGCCTTCCCGGGAACCCCCGTGTCACACTCGGACCATGCGCGTGTATCTCGGCTCGGACCATGCGGGCTACGAACTCAAGAACCACCTCGTCGAGTGGCTCGGGGCGGCGGGGCACGAGCCCGTCGACTGCGGTCCGCACATCTACGACGCCCAGGACGACTACCCGCCCTTCTGCCTCCGCGCCGCCGAGCGGACCGCCGCGGACGAGGGCGCCCTCGGCATCGTGATCGGCGGCTCCGGCAACGGAGAGCAGATCGCCGCCAACAAGGTCGCGGGTGTACGGGCGGCCCTGGCGTGGAGCGAGGAGACGGCGGCCCTGGGCCGCCAGCACAACAACGCCAACGTGATCGCGGTGGGCGCGCGCATGCACACCCGGGACGAGGCGACGAAGTTCGTCGAGACCTTCCTGAGCACCCCGTTCTCCGGTGACGAGCGCCACATCCGCCGGATCGACATGCTCGCCGCCTACGAGACCACCGGCGACCTCCCGCCCGTCCCCCCGCACCACCCGCAGCGGTAACGCCGCCAGGGTCCCCCGACGCAAGGGCCTCGGGGGCCCTCTCCGCGGCGCGCACCGCCGGGGCGACGCGCCGAGGCGCCGGCGGGACGCGGCGGACGCGGCCCCCGCCGGGGCCCGGGGCGTAGCCCCCGGAACGCGCCGGCCGTCCGGAACGCGCCGGCCGTCCGGGACGAGCCGGGCCGGCCGGGGCGAGTCGAGTCGCCTGGAGTAAGCCGGGCCGTTTGGGACGAGCCGGACCGCTTGGAGCGAGCTGGATCGCCCGGGCGGGTCGGGCCGTCTTGGGCGAGCCGGGCCGCTTGGAGTGAGCCGAGTCGCCTGGAGTGAGCCGAGTCGCCTGGAGTGAGCCGGGCTGCTTGGAGTGAGTCGGGCCGCCCGGCCGACCGGGTCGGCCGGGCGGTGGGCACAAGCTTGGAAGGACATCCCCGTGCCGGAAGGCCACACCATCCACCGGCTGGCCGAGGACTACGCCGCCGCCTTCGCCGCCGGCGCCCCCCTCCGCGTCACCAGCCCCCAGGGCAAGTTCGCCGACGCCGCCGCCCTCCTCGACCGCACGCCGCTGCACACCACCGACGCCCACGGCAAGCACCTGTTCCTCGGCTTCGGCGACGCCGAGCCCGCCGAGTGGGTCCACATCCACCTCGGCCTCTTCGGCAAGGTCACCTTCGGTCCGGCCCCGGCGCCGCCGCCCACGGACACCGTCCGGCTCCGCCTCGCAGGCGCCACGTCCTACGTCGACCTGCGCGGCCCCACCACCTGCGCCCTGATCACGGACCCCGAGAAGCAGGCGGTCCACGACCGGCTCGGCCCCGACCCGCTGCGCCCGGACGCCGACCCGGCCCTCGCGTACCGCAGGATCGGCCGGAGCCGTACGACGATCGCCGCCCTCCTCATGGACCAGAAGGTCATCGCGGGCGTGGGCAACGTCTACCGCGCCGAGGTCCTCTTCCGGCACGGGATCGACCCGTACCGCGCGGGCCGGGACATCACCGCGGCCGAGTGGGACGCGATCTGGGCCGACCTGGTCGCGCTGATGCGCGAGGGCGTCCGTCTCAACCGCATCGACACCGTCCGCCCCGAACACACCCCGGAGGCGATGGGACGCCCGCCGCGCGTCGACGACCACGGCGGCGAGGTGTACGTCTACCGCAGGGCGAACCTGCCCTGCCACATCTGCGGCGGCGAGATCCGCACCGCCGGCCTCGCCGCCCGCAATCTGTTCTGGTGCCCGGAGTGTCAGCGCCGCTGAGCGGTCAGAACCCGTGCGGCAGCCACGGCGCCGGGTCGCTCCCGAACGCCAGGGACGCCTCCGCCAGCGCGCCCCGCCGTGACTCGTCCACCCGGCCGGCCGCCGCGAGCGCCGCGAGGCTCACCCCGCCCAGATACGCCGTGCCCAACTCCCGTATCGACAGGGCGAGATCGGCCGGATCCTCCGTACGCTCGCAGGACGCGCCCTTGGCGTCCCCGCTCAGCCGCCAACGCCCCGCGTTCCACGGGCAGAAGGCGTCCTCCACCTCGAACACCACGTCCACCGGCGCCCGGTAGGTCCGCGCCCGGAGCGCCGCGCCGACGTCGACCAGCCGTACGTACAGCGAGTCCCGGAGCTCCGGCCGGCACCGGCGGATGTCGGACACCAGGTACTGCCACGCCTCGTCGACCGGCCGGCTGCGCGCCACCAGCGTCGACGTCAGGTCGATGCCGAACAGGAACCGCCACAGCGCGGCGTCCGCCGCCGGATCGAGCGCGCCCAGGGTGCTCAGCAGCACCGTGCCGTCGGCCCCGGCGGAGCTCCAGCCCGGCTTCACCCGGAACCGCGCGTACCCGACCGTCTCACCGGCCCGCTCGGCGACCACGCACTGCAGCGGTGACGCCCCGCCCCGCTGCTGCTCCGTGTCGAGCAGGGCCACCCGCTCCCAGCCGGGCAGGCGTGCGAGCATCCCGGGACGGCCGGGCACCGACCGGGCGTAGACCGCCTCACAGGCGTCGAGGACGTCGACGGGATCCGCGTACCGCAGCCGTACGTCGTCGGTGCCGGCCGGGACGGTCAGGCCCGCCCGGCGGGTGTCGATCTCGGCGTTGACCTGGAAGGTGGCCGCGGCGTACCCGAACCGGCCGTAGATCGCCGGCTCCGACGCCGTGAGCACCGCCAGCGGCTCCCCCGAGGACCGCACGTCGTCCAGCTGCCGTCGCATCATCGACGTCAGCACCCCGCGCCGCCGGTGTGTGGCGGCCACGCTGACCATCGTGACGCCCGCGGCCGGTACGCAGGCGCCGCCCGGCACGGTGAGCCGGAACGAGAACGCACCCGCCGTACCCACGCAGGCGTCCCCGTCCCATACGCCGAGGGAACGGTCGAACTCGGTCAGCGAGTTCCACAGGTCCCGTTCCGCGTCCGCCTCCGGGACCCCGCCGAAAGCGCGGATCAGCGTCGTGTACCACTTGTCCCAGTCGTCCGGATCCAGCACGCGAAGTCCGGTCGCGGGGCCCGTTTTCTCGGTCGTCATGAGCCATCCCTACCAGTGCCGTACCGCACGGGCGAGGCAATTTCTCCCGCGCGGCCCCACGACGGCGTCCGGTGAAGTTGACTGTGAAGTCGGCCCCGGCACGGGGACAACCAGGACCTCCCGTGCCAAGTGGCCGGTCCGATGGATAGGGTCCCGAACTAATGGCAACAGGACGAGAGCGGCGCGCGGAAGCCGACACGTTCACGGCCCGGTGGAAGAAGCAGTGGCACCGGGCCCGCGTCGGCATGCGCCGGAGCGCCGTCGACTACTTCCGCGGGGACGGCTCCGACTGGGTCGCGCTCGCCGGACTGTTCCTCACCGTCCCGCTGATCGCGGCCGGGACCCTCGCCAACTCGGTGTGGTGCGCGCCGTCCGCACTGGTCATACCGATCGTCGCCGGCGGCCTGCTGCTGCGCCCGGCGAGCCTGCTCGGCCTGTACGCCGCCGCGGCGACCGCGCTGATCGTGGAATCGGTGCTGCTCGGCCCCTACACCGAGGGCGCGGCCCGCGTCACGCCCGGTGTGGTCCTCACCGTCGCCGCCTGCGGCTTCTTCGGACTGCTCGTCGCCCAGTTCCGCAGCCGGGTCGGCGTGCCCTGGCGGCGCGGCGGCACCATGCTGTTCGACCTGCGCGAACGCATCCGGGTGCAGAGCAAGCTGCCGAAGCTGCCGGACGGCTGGCACCGGGAGATGGCCCTGCGCCCGGCGGGCGGACAGTCCTTCTCGGGCGACTTCGTGGTCGCCGCCCGCACCAACGGCGGGCGCACCCTGGAGGTCGTGCTCACCGACGTCTCCGGCAAGGGCATGGACGCCGCCTCGCGCGCCCTGCTGCTGTCGGGCGCCTTCGGCGGTCTCCTCGGCAGCCTCCCGCCGCACGCCTTCCTCCCGGCCGCCAACGGCTACCTGCTGCGCCAGGACTGGGACGAGGGCTTCGCCACCTCCATCCACCTGGTGCTCGACCTGGACTCCGGCGACTACGAGCTCTACTCCGCCGGACACCCGCCGGGCCTCCAGCTCAGCGCGGGCAGCGGACGCTGGGAGGAGAAGGCGGCCGACGGCCCGCTGCTCGGCGTGTACGACGGCGCCCAGTTCGACTCGGTGAAGGGCTCGCTGCGCCCCGGCGACGTGCTGATGCTGTTCACGGACGGCCTGGTGGAGACCTCCGACCGGGACATCGTCGAGGGCATCGACCGCCTCACCGGCGAGGCCGACCGCTATGTCGCGGGCGGCTTCCACGGTGCCGCCTGGCACCTCATCGAGGCGGTCGCCAAGGACGTCAACGACGACCGGGCGCTGCTGCTGATCTGCCGTGAGGGCCCGACGGCCGCGGCGGCCCGCTGACCCGTGCACACTGGGCGGGTGACCGAGACGACACCGCTGTCCCTGGCCGAGATCGAGGCCACCGCCCGTGCCGCGCACGCCGGCCAGACCGACAAGGCGGGCCGGCCCTACGCCGAACACCTCCGGGCCGTCGCCGAGGGGGTACGGGCCCGCGGCGGCGACGAGGAGCAGATCGCGGCGGCCTGGCTGCACGACGCCGTCGAGGACGACAAGCTGTCCCGGCGGTGGCTGGAGGAGGCGGCGCTGACCCGGCGGACCAAGGACATCGTCCTCGCGGTCACCAAACGCCCCGGGGAGCCGCCCGAGGCGTACGCGGCCCGGATCCTCGCCACTCCCGGCGCGCCGCTGGTGAAGGAGGCGGACCTGGCGCACAACGCCGACCCGGCCCGCCTCGCCGTACTGGACGGACCGACCCGCACACGACTGACCGAGAAGTACGCGCGGATGCGCGCACTCCTCGGTCTCGTGGTCTCGTGATCTCGTGGTCTCCTGAAGGGGGGAGGGGACCTCCTAGGCGGAGACCTTCTCGCGGGTCTCCCTCTTCTCCTGCCGCCCGCGTTCGCGGGCCGCTTCGGCGGCGTCCCGCTTGAACGCCCACTCCATCCTCGGCTCCATCACGAACCGGAACATCCGCCGCACGGGGGCGGTGCACAGCAGCGTCACCACGACCGCCGCCAGGACGCTCACCGCGATCTCGCCGAGCGGCCGGTGCAGCACGGAGTGCTCGAACCAGCCCTGGTAGTCGCCGGCCTTCACCACGAAGCCGTGCAGCAGATAGCCGTACAGCGTGCCCGCGCCGAGCGCCGTGAACCACATGCGGCGGCCCGGCACCCAGGCGAAGAAGCAGGCGGTCAGCAGCAGCGAGCAGCCGAACATCGCGAGCACCATGACCGGACCGGCCCACCACGGCGCGCCCAGCTCCTGCGCGGCGTCACGGTGGTAGAACCACGCGGTGTTCATCCGCGGCACCGCCCACCAGCCGAAGGCCAGCGCCGCCGCGAACACCGGCACCGCCGCGATCCGCACCGACCGGCGGCGCACCAGGCGGAAGTGGTCCGGCCGCATGCACAGACCGAGCACGAAGTACGGCAGGAACTGCAGCACGCGCTGCAGGTCGAGGTCGTCGCCGATCCCGGGGGTGACACTGGCCAGCGCGGCGATGCCGAGGGCCAGCGGCAGCGGGTGCCGTACCGCGTTCCAGACCGGCGTGGTCAGCCGCCACACGAACAGCGCGACCAGGAACCAGGTCAGGTACCAGGGGTCGAGCAGGCTGATCTCCTGCTCGGGGGCGTGGTCGACGACCCGCCGGAACAGGGGATAGGCGGTCTCGAACACGATGTACGGCACGGCGACGCCGGTGATCAGCCGGCGCAGCCGGTCGGGCCGCATGTCGAAACTGCGCGAGAAGTAGCCGGAGACGATGATGAAGGCCGGCATGTGGAACGTGTACACGACCGTGTACGCCGCCTCCAGGACCCGGCTGTCGCCCTTGAGGGGCTCCCAGGCGTGGCCCACCGCCACCAGCACGATCGCCAGGTACTTGGCGTTGTCGAAGAACGCGTCGCGCTGTTTGCCGTGCGGGTTCTTCGTGTGCGGGTTCTTCGTGCGCGGGCTCGGCACCGCGGGTGCCGGTGACTGTGCCGGGGGGAGCGGCGTTCTGCGGTTGCCGTACGGTCGCTGCGAGTTCGTCACTGACCCTCCCGGCGGGAACTCGGGGAGTCGATCGGTGAGCTCGCTGCGCTTGCGGGGGACGAGGCAGCGTGGAACATCTGAGGCACCCTAGCGTCGTCCTCGGCATTTCGTAAAACGCCCGGCGTTGTTCCTGGTATTCGGCTCGGGTACCCCGGATCGGGGAAAGTGATCGGCGTGATCGCCGTGATGGCCAACACGTTGTGCGTATAAGGGACTTGGTCGGTGCTCGGGTCGTCCTTGTCATGATTGTTCCGGACTAAGTCACGCATAAGTCCGGCAGGCGACTCCGGCGGTATGTACCGGCTTGGGGGTTTCTCTCCCGTATCGACCCAAGGGGTGTTGGAGCACCTGCGGTGACAATTCGAATTAGCTGCGAACGCGTTGTGTGGAGACGGAAACGATCCGGTTGAATTCCCTGTGCGGGTGCCCCTTCGAATTGCCGTGCGACACCGCGTCGTCGGCCGGTGCGGACGGCCGCGCACGGGCGGGACCGTCCGTACCGGGACGGATGATGCGTCAGCCGCCGCATAGGGCGGCCGTGTTGGTGGCACGATGGTTCTGGCGGGGTGCGCGGGGTCGTGTCGCCCGGGCCGGGGAAGCGGAACCGACCGAGGGTGTGATCAGTTGTGGCCATTTCACTGTCTGTGGTGCTGCTGTTGGCGATCATCCTGGTGGTGCTGATGAGAGGCGGCTCCCTCAAGGCCGGCCCGGCGATCGTCGCCGTCCTCTTCGGTTTCTTCCTCGCCTCCACCGGCATGGCCGACGACATCCAGCGGTTCCTGGACTCGATAGCCGAGATGATCAACTCGATCAGCTTCTGACCCCGCCCGCCCCCGCGCGGAAACGATCCGGGCCGGCCCGGGAACCACTCCTCGGCCCGGCGGCCCGGCCTGTCCGCCCTCAGCCGCCCGACGCCGCGGACAGCGCGAGGAAAACACCCGGGGCCGGGCCGGAGGAGTGATCCTCCGGCCCGGCCCCGAGCCGTACAGAGCGGGCGACGGGAATCGAACCCGCGTAGCTAGTTTGGAAGACTAGGGCTCTACCATTGAGCTACGCCCGCACAGAGCGCGCCGCGCGTCGGTGACCGCGGCACTGACAGGCATCGTAGCGGGTTGTACGCCCTCGTCGCACACCCCGTTTCCGGACCGCCCCGGCGCGGCACCGCGCCCGTGAAACGCGGCGGCCGTTCCGCCCGGGTGCATGTACCCTACGTGTCGCACCAGACGGGGTGTGGCGCAGCTTGGTAGCGCGTCCGCTTTGGGAGCGGAAGGCCGTGGGTTCAAATCCCGCCACCCCGACCAGCCACCTGCTCACGCACCGGTGATCGCCTTTTGGGTGCCGTAGCCGCTGCCGTTACTATGCAAGCTGCACGCCCTGTGTGTCTCTGAAGTCCTCCGGGCGGCGAATCGGCCGGGCCTCTCTGGTCCCGGCAGAACCCGAGAAGTCAGCCACAAGGAGACCGAACCGTGAAGAGCGCCGTGGAGACCCTGAACCCGACCCGGGTTCGGCTCACTGTCGAGGTGCCCTTCGAGGAGCTCAAGGACAGCCTCGACGCGGCGTACAAGAAGATCAACCAGCAGGTCACGGTGAAGGGCTTCCGCAAGGGCAAGGTCCCGGCCCGGGTCATCGACCAGCGCTTCGGCCGCGGTGCGGTGCTGGAGGAGGCCGTCAACGACGCCCTCCCGAAGTTCTACACCGACGCCGTGAACGAGGCGGAGCTGAGCCCGCTGGGCCAGCCCGAGGTCGACATCACGGAGCTGAAGGACGGCGAGACGCTGAACTTCACCGCCGAGGTCGACATCCGCCCGACCATCGAGATCCCGGACTACTCCGGCATCGAGGTCGAGGTCGACGCCGTCGAGGTCACCGACGAGGACGTCGAGAAGTCGGTCGAGCAGCTCCGCGAGCGCTTCGCCTCCACCTCCCCGGTGGAGCGCGCCGCCCAGGACGGCGACGTCGTCACCATCGACCTGGAGGCCAAGGTCGACGGCGAGGTCCTCGAGGACGGCGTCGCGAGCGGCGTGTCGTACACCATCGGCTCCGGTGAGCTGCTGGACGGCATCGACGACGCCGTGAAGGGCCTGGAGGCCGGTGGCGAGGCCACCTTCACCTCCGAGCTCAAGGGCGGCTCGGCGGCCGGCAAGGAGTCCGAGGTCACCGTCAAGGTGTCCCAGGTCGCCGCCCGTGAGCTGCCGGAGCTGGACGACGAGTTCGCCCAGCTCGCGTCCGAGTTCGACACCCTCGAGGAGCTGAAGGCGGACAGCCGCAAGCGCCTGGAGAACATGAAGCAGTACGACCAGGCCACGCAGGCCCAGGAGCGCGTCCTGGAGAAGCTGCTCGAGCTGGTCGAGGTCCCGGTCCCCGAGAAGCTGCTCGAGGACGAGATCAACACCCGCAAGCACAACCTCGAGCACCACCAGCTCGGCCAGATGGGCCTCGACCTCGCGAAGTACCTGGAGATCCAGGGCAAGACCGAGGAGGAGTTCGAGGCCGAGACCCGCGAGGCCGCGATCAAGGGCATCAAGACCCAGTTCGTGCTCGACGAGCTCGTCAAGCAGGAGAAGCTCAACGTCAACCAGGAGGAGCTCACCGAGCACCTCATGCGGCGCGCGGCCTCCTCCGGCATGTCCCCCGACCAGTTCGCCCAGGCCGTCGTCGAGCAGGGCCAGGTCCCGCTCCTCGTCGGCGAGGTCGCCCGCGGCAAGGCCCTGGCCTCCGTGGTCGAGAAGGCCACGGTCAAGGACACCAACGGCGAGATCGTCGACCTCGAGGACGAGGACGAGGACGAGGCGGACACCGCCGAGACCGCCACGGAGTCGGCCGAGACCGCCGAGGAGCCGGCCGAGGAGAAGACCGAGGGCTGATCCTCGCGTCACCTCTGACATGATCACCGGGGCCCCGGAGTGCTGTGCACTCCGGGGCCCCGGTGTCTGGTCGTCGGGACGCACGTCACTCAGGGCCCTGCTCTCGGGTACCGGGGTGCGCATCGCTCCGGGGCCCTGTTGTCGGGCGGTGGGGCAGCCCACCCAGGGGAGCGGGCCGTGTCGACGCGCGGCTCCGCCGCGTGGGCGCGACCGGCCCCCACCGGCCCGCGGCCGCCCGCGAACCGGCGGCCCCCGCCGGAAAGGCGAACGGCGCTCCCCGCGGAGCGCATCGCGAAGTACACCCCTCTACGCCCCCGGCGAACACCCCCGTTACCGGGATTCCCTGGCGGAGTCACCGCGTTAGGGTCCTTGAATACCAGGGGACGTGAGTCACCGAATACGGCTCCGACCCGTAGGGACACGTGAGACGGCCCGGCGCCGTCGTAAGACGAGCAGGTGGATACGTGACGAATCTGATGCCCTCAGCCGCCGGCGAGCCCTCCATCGGTGGTGGCCTCGGCGACCAGGTCTACAACCGGCTGCTCGGCGAGCGGATCATCTTCCTCGGCCAGCCGGTCGACGACGACATTGCCAACAAGATCACCGCACAGCTGCTGCTCCTTGCCTCCGACCCGGACAAGGACATCTACCTGTACATCAACAGCCCCGGCGGCTCCATCACGGCCGGTATGGCGATCTACGACACCATGCAGTACATCAAGAACGACGTGGTGACGATCGCCATGGGCCTGGCGGCCTCCATGGGCCAGTTCCTGCTGAGCGCCGGCACCCCCGGCAAGCGTTTCGCGCTGCCGAACGCCGAGATCCTGATCCACCAGCCGTCCGCCGGTCTCGCCGGCTCGGCCTCGGACATCAAGATCCACGCCGAGCGGCTGCTGCACACCAAGAAGCGCATGGCCGAGCTGACGTCCCAGCACACCGGCCAGACGGTCGAGCAGATCACCCGCGACTCCGACCGTGACCGCTGGTTCGACGCCTTCGAGGCCAAGGAGTACGGCCTCATCGACGACGTGATCGCCACGGCCGCCGGCATGCCGGGCGGCGGCGGCACCGGGGCCTGAGCGGCCTCACGGGGCCCTCGCGGCCCCGCGGACGCCCCACCGGGCCCCCGGGCCCGGTGAACAGCCCCAGCAGCCCCAGCCGACCGCCTCAGCCCCTTTCAGGAGACACCGTGAACAGCTTCCCCGGCAGCGGCCTGTACGACCGCACGCCCGCCGCCTCCGAGGGCCGGTACACCGGCCCCTCGGCCGAGTCCCGCTACGTCATCCCGCGCTTCGTCGAGCGCACCTCCCAGGGCATCCGCGAGTACGACCCGTACGCGAAGCTCTTCGAGGAGCGCGTGATCTTCCTCGGCGTGCAGATCGACGACGCCTCCGCCAACGACGTCATGGCGCAGCTGCTGTGCCTGGAGTCGATGGACCCCGACCGGGACATCTCGGTCTACATCAACAGCCCCGGCGGCTCCTTCACCGCGCTCACGGCGATCTACGACACGATGCAGTACGTGAAACCGGACGTCCAGACGGTCTGCATGGGCCAGGCGGCCTCCGCCGCCGCCGTCCTGCTGGCCGCCGGTACGCCCGGCAAGCGCATGGCGCTGCCGAACGCGCGCGTGCTGATCCACCAGCCGTACAGCGAGACCGGCCGCGGTCAGGTCTCCGACCTGGAGATCGCCGCCAACGAGATCCTGCGGA
The DNA here is from genome assembly GCF_043084105.1 of Streptomyces sp. NPDC014676. Lineage (NCBI taxonomy): Bacteria > Bacillati > Actinomycetota > Actinomycetes > Kitasatosporales > Streptomycetaceae > Streptomyces > Streptomyces sp. NPDC014676. Next base: position 426,269 of record NZ_JBIBZI010000001.1, read on the forward strand.
TGCGGAGCCAGCTGGAGGAGATGCTGGCCAAGCACTCCACCCGGCCGCTCGACAAGATCCGCGAGGACATCGAGCGCGACAAGATCCTCACGGCCGAGGACGCGCTGGAGTACGGCCTGATCGATCAGATCATCACCACCCGGAAGATGGACAACACCAGCCTGCGCTGACGCGGGGCGGGGTGTGACGTCTGCCGCCCCTTGGCACGGTTTGACACGGTCCACGTCAAAGTGAACCGTGCCAAGGGGGGCCCGAACGGGGGGCCAGGCAAGGTACCGTCGGACATAAGGCAGCACCAGGAGCCGCCGGACGCCCGCGTCCAGACGACTCCCAGGCGAAGGGGAAGCACACCGTGGCACGCATCGGTGACGGCGGCGATCTGCTCAAGTGCTCGTTCTGCGGCAAGAGCCAGAAGCAGGTCAAGAAGCTCATCGCAGGGCCCGGTGTGTACATCTGCGACGAGTGCATCGATCTCTGCAACGAGATCATCGAGGAAGAGCTCGCCGAGACCAGTGAGGTCCGCTGGGAGGAGCTGCCCAAGCCCCGCGAGATCTACGAGTTCCTCGAGGGGTACGTGGTGGGGCAGGAGGCGGCCAAGAAGGCCCTCTCCGTCGCCGTCTACAACCACTACAAGCGCGTCCAGGCCGGCGAGAACGGCGGCGCGCAGGGCCGCGAGGACGCCATCGAGCTGGCGAAGTCCAACATCCTCCTGCTGGGCCCCACCGGCTCCGGCAAGACCCTGCTGGCCCAGACCCTCGCCCGCATGCTGAACGTCCCGTTCGCGATCGCCGACGCCACGGCGCTCACGGAGGCGGGATACGTCGGCGAGGACGTCGAGAACATCCTGCTGAAGCTGATCCAGGCGGCCGACTACGACGTCAAGAAGGCCGAGACCGGGATCATCTACATCGACGAGATCGACAAGGTCGCCCGCAAGAGTGAAAACCCGTCGATCACCCGTGACGTCAGCGGTGAGGGTGTACAGCAGGCCCTGCTGAAGATCCTGGAGGGCACCACGGCCTCCGTCCCGCCGCAGGGCGGCCGCAAGCACCCGCACCAGGAGTTCATCCAGATCGACACGACGAACGTGCTGTTCATCGTGGGCGGCGCCTTCGCCGGACTGGAGAAGATCATCGAGGGCCGGGCGGGAGCCAAGGGCATCGGCTTCGGCGCGACGATCATCTCCAAGCAGGAGCGGGAGGCCAAGGACCAGTTCGAGGAGGTCATGCCGGAGGACCTGGTCAAGTTCGGCATGATCCCCGAGTTCATCGGCCGGCTCCCGGTCATCACGAGCGTCCACAACCTCGACCGCGAGGCCCTGCTCCAGATCCTCGTCGAGCCGCGCAACGCGTTGGTGAAGCAGTACCAGCGCCTCTTCGAACTCGACGGCGTGGAGCTGGACTTCGAGCGCGAGGCGCTGGAGGCCATCGCCGACCAGGCCATCCTCCGCCAGACCGGCGCCCGCGGCCTGCGCGCCATCATGGAGGAGGTCCTCCAGGGCGTGATGTACGAGGTCCCGTCCCGCAAGGACGTCGCCCGCGTGGTCATCACGGCCGACGTGGTCCTCTCCAACGTCAACCCGACCCTGATCCCGCGCGACGCCCGCGGCCGGGGCTCCGGGGAGCAGAAGACGGCGTAACTCGGACACACGAATGGCACCCCATCAAAGCATGTGGGGTGCCTTATTCGTTCACCGTGCCGGAAGCCATCGATTTCTCGCTGATCGTCAAATGGATCCGGACATGCCCGTCCGTACCACTGGTGACATGGGCATCTCACATGTTCTGCTCGTTGTCGACAAGGTTGACCACCTTGTCCCATGGAAACCGGAGGGGCGGCATGAAGTTGAAGCGTGCATTGACGGCGTTGGCTGTAGCAGCAACCGCAGGAGTACTGCCTCTGGTTACGGCTACGCCGGCCAGCGCCTATGGACCTTCCTACTGTGAGAGTTATATCGCTTCGAAGGGCTATCTCGTCGGCCCGAAGGTGAAGGGCGCCTGCCAGTATGCGGGATCTCCCGGAACTGCACCGATATGCGGTGCAGGGCTGACTAACTCGGGAGTTAGGAACAATCACGCGATACAGGCGTGTCGAGCAGCCTGAGACGCGGTACAGGCTGCTGAACGTGATGAATACGCGACGAAGGGGAGCCATCGATCGATGACTCCCCTTCGTCGCACGCGCCGTCAGGCCTTGACGCGGACCTCGTTGCGGAGCTTGGTGGTCATGTCCGCCGCGGTGCTCTTGCTGATGTCCTTGGTGTTGTCACCGGGGGAGACGATCGCAATGGTGCTGTAGTCGGCCCAGGCGCAGAACCAGTTGGTCGTTTCCTTCTGGGTGAGGTCGTTGGTGCCTTTGCCCGCCTGGCACTTCATCACCGCGCCGTCGATGTCGACCGACTCCGGCTCCCCGACCAGTTCGGACATGAGCCCGTTGCCCGAGCTCTCCGACGTTTCCTTCTTCAGGGAGGCGAAGACCTTGTCGAGGGCCGCTTCCGGGTCGGCGACCTCGCCGTAGGCGCCGAAGAACGACACGCCCTTCGCGGTCAGCAGCTCGGACTGGTCGGGCAGCGTGGTCGGGTCCTGCGGGTCGTAGTTGCTGAAGTCGGCCGTCGAGTAGGAGGCGCCGACGGACTTGCCGTCCTTGATGCCGCCCTTGGCCAGGTCGCTCACCGTGTCGGAACTGGAGTCCTCGCCGCCTTCGCCGACGCGGGTGTACTCACTGAGTACCTTTTCCGGCGCCGACAGCTTGTGCGCCCCGTCGTCCTCCAGGCCGCCCCCGCCGCCCCCGCCGATCACGAAGTACGCGCCCACGCCGATCGCCGCGACGACCGCCACCGCGCCGATGATGATCCCGGCCTTCTTGCCGCCGCCACCGGAGGCGGGGGGCTGGGGCGGCATGCCGTACTGGGGCTGGCCGTAGGGCGGCTGCTGGCCGTACGGGGGCTGCTGCGGCGGGACGCCGGGCTGGCCGGGCTGCTGCGGGTAGCCGTACCCGGGCTGCGGGGCCTGCTGGGGGTAGCCGTAGCCGGGCTGCGGGGCCTGCGGCTGCTGGCCGTAAGGACCCGGCTGGCCGTACGGTCCGGGCTGTTGTGGCTGCCCGCCGTACGGGCCCGGCTGGTTGTAACTCATTACGGGGTTCCCCCTCCAGGTGCTTATGCGTTGCTGACATCCTGACTCAGGAGTGACGCGTTCAGGCCGCCGGGGGTCGCACCGTTACAGAGAAACGCGTTTCGGGACAGGCCCGTGACGCCTCTAAACTGAGCCCCGTGACCGAGAACGCTCAGCAGGAGCCACCAGCGCCCACGACCGAACTGCCGACCCAGTACGCGCCGGCCGATGTAGAGGGGCCGCTGTACGAGCGCTGGGTGGAGCGCGGTTACTTCGAGGCGGACGCGGGGAGCGAGAAGCCTCCGTACACCGTCGTCATCCCGCCGCCGAACGTCACCGGCAGCCTGCACCTCGGGCACGCGTTCGAGCACACGCTCATCGACGCGCTGACCCGCCGCAAGCGCATGCAGGGCTTCGAGACGCTGTGGCAGCCCGGCATGGACCACGCCGGCATCGCCACGCAGAACGTCGTCGAGCGGGAGCTCGCCAAGGAGGGCAAGTCCCGTCACGACCTCGGCCGTGAGGCGTTCATCGAGCGCGTCTGGCAGTGGAAGGGCGAGTCCGGCGGGCAGATCTCCGGTCAGATGCGCCGCCTCGGTGACGGCGTCGCCTGGTCGCGTGAGCGCTTCACGATGGACGAGGGCCTCTCCCAGGCCGTCCAGACCATCTTCAAGCGGCTCTACGACGACGAGCTGATCTACCGCGCCGAGCGCATCATCAACTGGTGCCCGCGCTGTCTGACCGCGATCTCCGACATCGAGGTCGACTACCAGGACGACGACGGCGAGCTCGTCTCCATGAAGTACGGCGAGGGGGACGAGACGATCGTCGTCGCCACGACCCGTGCCGAGACGATGCTCGGTGACACGGCCGTCGCCGTCCACCCCGAGGACGAGCGCTACAAGCACCTCGTCGGCAAACTCGTCAAGCTGCCGCTGACCGACCGTTCCATCCCGGTCGTCGCGGACGAGCACGTCGACCCCGAGTTCGGCACGGGTGCCGTCAAGGTCACCCCGGCGCACGACCCGAACGACTTCGAGATCGGCCGGCGGCACGGCCTGCCGTCCATCGCCGTGATGGACGAGCACGCGGTCATCACCGCCCACGGCCCCTTCCAGGGCCTGGACCGGCTGGAGGCCCGCTCCGCCATCGTCGCCGCGCTGCGCGCCGAGGGCCGGATCGTCGCCGAGAAGCGGCCCTACGTCCACTCGGTCGGCCACTGCTCGCGCTGCAAGACCACCGTCGAGCCGCGGCTGTCCATGCAGTGGTGGGTCAAGGTCGGCCCGCTGGCGAAGGCGGCCGGTGACGCGGTCCGCGAGGGCAAGGTCAAGATCCATCCGCAGGAGATGGAGAAGCGGTACTTCGACTGGGTCGACAACCTCCACGACTGGTGCATCTCGCGGCAGTTGTGGTGGGGCCACCGCATCCCGGTCTGGTACGGGCCCAGCGGCGAGGTCGTCTGCGTCGGACCGGACGACGAGGCCCCGGCCGGTGAGGGCTGGCACCAGGACACCGACGTCCTCGACACCTGGTTCTCGTCGGGCCTGTGGCCGTTCTCCACGCTCGGCTGGCCCGAACAGACCGAGTCGCTCGCGAAGTTCTACCCGAACTCCGTCCTGGTCACCGGCTACGACATCCTCTTCTTCTGGGTCGCCCGGATGATGATGTTCGGCCTGTACGCGATGGACGGCACCCCGCCGTTCCACACCATCGCCCTGCACGGCATGGTCCGCGACCAGTTCGGCAAGAAGATGTCGAAGTCCTTCGGCAACGCGGTCAACCCGCTGGACTGGATGGACAAGTACGGCTCCGACGCCCTGCGCTTCACGCTCGCGCGCGGCGCCAACCCGGGCGTCGACGTGCCGATCGGCGAGGACTGGGTCCAGGGCTCGCGCAACTTCGCCAACAAGATCTGGAACGCCACGCGCTTCGCGCTGATGAACGGCGCGACGGTCGAGGGCCCGCTGCCGGACGCGTCGACGATGTCGCCGACCGACCGCTGGATCCTGTCCCGGCTGAACTCGGTCGTCGCCGAGGTCGACGCGTACTACGACGACTACCAGTTCGCCAAGCTGTCGGACGCGCTGTTCCACTTCGCCTGGGACGAGGTCTTCGACTGGTACGTCGAGCTGTCCAAGACGACGTTCCAGGCGGGCGGCGAGCCGGCCGAGGTCAGCAAGCGGGTCCTCGGCGAGGTCCTCGACGTCACGCTCAAGCTGCTCCACCCGGTCGTCCCGTTCGTCACCGAGACGCTGTGGACGACGCTCATGGGCGGCGAGTCGGTCGTCATCGCCGAGTGGCCGTCCGACAGCGGCTTCCGGGACGCGGACGCCGAGCGGGAGATCGGGACGCTGCAGTCCGTCATCACCGAGGTCCGCCGCTTCCGCGCCGACCAGGGCCTGCAGCCCGGCCAGCGGGTCCCCGCCCGGCTGACCCTCGACGGCACGGCGCTGGCCCCGCACGAGCCGGCCATCCGGCAGCTGCTGCGCCTCCAGCCGGAGGGCGACGCCTTCACCGCGACGGCTACCCTGCCGGTCGCGGGCGTGGAGGTCGCGCTGGACCTGTCCGGTGTGATCGACGTCGCCGCCGAGCGCAAGCGCCTGGCCAAGGACCTCGCCGCCGCCGAGAAGGAGAAGGCCCAGGCGACGGCGAAGCTCGGCAACGAGGCGTTCCTGTCGAAGGCCCCGGACCACGTGGTCGACAAGATCCGTGGCCGTCTGGCCAAGGCGGAGGAGGACATCGCACGCCTCCAGGCGCAGCTCGGGAAGCTGCCGCAGGCGTAGCCGCCGATACGTCGGTGAAGGCTCCCGGTGCCCTGTCGGTACCGGGAGCCTTCGTGTACGCAGGGGCGCGGGGCCGTACCGATGGGCGGCTTCGCCGCGTGGGCGCGGCCGGCCATGACGCACTCGCACACGCCGCGGAACACCGGCCGCCCCACTCCGTGGGTGTCCCGTCGGCGGGCCTCCGTAGACTGGTCCCCGTGAGCGACATCCCCGGCGAGAACGATCAGCCAGACCCTCTCGACTCCTTCGACGAGATCGTCGACGCGGAGACCACCCGCGACCCCGACCTCGCCGTGATCGAGGCGGGCAGCCGCACCCTGCGCACCCAGGGCGGCCCGCCCCAGGCGGACGTGCCCGCCCGCCCCGCCGACCCCGAGGTCGACAAGGCCCTGCGCGAGGTCGAGGCGGAGCTCGCCACCCGCTGGGGCGAGACCAAGCTCGAGCCCTCGGTCGCCCGCATCGCCGCGCTGATGGACGTCCTGGGCGAGCCCCAGCGCTCGTACCCCTCGATCCACATCACCGGCACCAACGGCAAGACCTCCACCGCCCGCATGATCGAGGCCCTGCTCGGCGCCTTCGAGCTGCGCACCGGCCGCTACACCTCCCCGCACGTCCAGTCGGTCACCGAGCGGATCAGCCTCGACGGGGCGCCCGTGACCGCCGAGCGGTTCATCGAGACGTACCGGGACATCAAGCCGTACGTCGAGATGGTCGACTCCACGCAGGAGTACCGGCTGTCGTTCTTCGAGGTGCTGACCGGCATGGCGTACGCCGCCTTCGCCGACGCGCCCGTGGACGTGGCGGTCGTCGAGGTCGGCATGGGCGGCAGCTGGGACGCGACGAACGTGATCGACGCCGGCGTCGCCGTGGTGACGCCCATCGACCTCGACCACACCGACCGGCTCGGCACCACGCCCGCCGAGATCGCCGGCGAGAAGGCCGGCATCGTCAAGCGGGACGCGACGGTGATCATGGCCCAGCAGCCGGTGGACGCCGCGCAGGTGCTGCTGAAGAAGGCCGTCGAGGTGGACGCGACGGTGGCCCGTGAGGGCCTGGAGTTCGGGGTCGTCGCCCGGCAGGTCGCCGTCGGCGGCCAGCAGGTGACCCTGCGCGGACTCGGCGGCGAGTACCCCGAGGTGTACCTCCCGCTGCACGGTGAACACCAGGCGCACAACGCGGCCGTGGCGCTCGCCGCCGTGGAGGCGTTCTTCGGCGTCGGCGCGCAGCACGCCCGGACGCTGGACATCGACACCGTGCGCAAGGCGTTCGCCGCCGTCGCCTCCCCGGGCCGGCTGGAGGTCGTACGGCGTTCGCCGACCGTCGTCCTGGACGCCGCCCACAACCCGGCGGGCGCGCGGGCGGCGGCCGCCGCGATCGGGGAGGCGTTCCAGTTCAGCCGGCTCATCGGCGTGGTCGGCGCGAGCGGCGACAAGAACGTGCGCGGACTGCTGGAGGCGTTCGAGCCGGTCTTCGCCGAGGTCGTCGTCACCCAGAACTCCAGCCACCGCGCGATGGACGCCGACGAGCTGGCGGGCATCGCCGTCGAGGTGTTCGGCGAGGACCGCGTCCAGGTCGAGCCGCGGCTGCCGGACGCCCTGGAGGCCGCGATCACGCTGGCCGAGGAGGAGGGCGAGTTCGCGGGCGGCGGTGTGCTCGTCACCGGTTCCGTCATCACCGTCGGCGAGGCCCGACTGCTCCTGGGGAGGGGCTGAGATCCCGTGCGTACGCTCTGCTCTTCGACCCTGATCGGCGAGTTCTTCATCATCGGTTTCGCCGGACTGGTCGCGATGAAGGACCAGGACCTGTCCACCGGCACGGTGTGGACGGTCTGTGGTATCGCGATGTTCCTGTCCGTGCTCCTGTGCGGGATGGTCACCCGGCCCGGCGGGGTGGCCCTCGGCTGGGCGCTGCAGATCGCCCTGATCGCCTCCGGTGTCTTCGTCCCGATGATGTTCTTCATGGGCGCGCTCTTCGCGCTGCTGTGGTGGGCTTCGGTGCACTTCGGGCGAAAGGTGGACGAAGCCAAGGCCCGTTTCGCCGCACAGGCGGAGCGGCCTGACGCTGCGTGACAGATGTCCCGACACGCCCGGTAATCTCGTCCTCCCGCACCACTTCCCGTACAAGGAGTTCCGTCGTGACCCAGCGCACCCTCGTCCTCCTCAAGCCCGACGCCGTACGTCGTGGCCTGACCGGCGAGATCATCAGCCGTATCGAGCGCAAGGCCGGCTGGCAGATCACCGCGCTGGAGCTGCGGACCCTGGACCAGGACACGCTGGAGCAGCACTACGGCGAGCACAGGGGCAAGCCGTTCTACGAGCCGCTGGTGGAGTTCATGGCCTCCGGGCCGGTCGTGGCGATGATCGTCGAGGGTGAGCGGGTCATCGAGGGTGTGCGCCAACTGGCCGGTCCCACCGACCCGATCGCCGCCGCGCCGGGCTCGATCCGCGGCGACTTCGGTGTGATCGTCCGGGAGAACCTGATCCACGCCTCCGACTCCGAGGAGTCCGCCGAGCGCGAGGTGAAGATCTTCTTCCCGGGCCGCGCGTAACCCGCGCACCCGGACGTGCGCGTAACCCGCGCACCCGGACGTGCGCGAATCCCGCGCATAACGATCACATCGCGGTGGCGGCCGGCGCGTTTGGCCGCCTGTCGGACGGTCTGGGGGCTTTGCCCCCGGACCTTTTCTGGCATATGCGTGGCGTTCGGGGGAACGGGTGCCCCCGATGGACCGTCTCCACAAGCAGCGGGGTCCGCCATCTGATGACAATGGCGAAGACCCTCGCGCGGTGCTCGCGAAGGCGCGTCTACGATGGAAGCATTCACGTCACCGCACCCACCTCGCCGACCTGAGATGCCCTCAAAAGCTCGTGGGAAGGCCAGTCGAATCCTGATGGGGAACTCAATGTCGTTCATCGGCCGTGACATGGCTGTCGACCTCGGGACCGCCAACACGCTGGTGTACGTCAGGGGTCGTGGGATCGTACTCAACGAGCCGTCCGTCGTCGCGATCAACACCAACACCGGTGGCATCCTCGCGGTCGGCGCCGAGGCGAAGAAGATGATCGGACGCACCCCCGGCAACATCGTCGCCGTGCGCCCGCTGAAGGACGGCGTCATCGCCGACTTCGAGATCACCGAGCGGATGCTCCGCTACTTCATCCTGAAGATCCACAAGCGGCGGTACCTGGCTCGTCCGCGGGTCGTCGTCTGTGTGCCCTCGGGCATCACTGGCGTCGAGCGCCGCGCCGTCATCGAGGCGTCGTCCCAGGCCGGCGCCCGTCAGGTGCACATCATCGAGGAGCCCATGGCCGCCGCCATCGGCTCCGGCCTGCCGGTCCACGAGGCCACCGGCAACATGGTGGTGGACATCGGCGGCGGCACCACGGAGGTCGCGGTCATCTCCCTCGGCGGCATCGTCACCGCCCAGTCCATCCGCGTCGCGGGCGACGAGCTGGACAACGCGATCATCCAGCACATCAAGAAGGAGTACTCCCTCCTGCTGGGTGAGCGGACGGCCGAACAGATCAAGATCACGATCGGTTCGGCGTACGACCTGGACGCCGACGAGCACACCGAGATCCGCGGCCGGGACCTCGTCTCCGGACTGCCGAAGACCGTCGTCATCTCCGCCGCCGAAGTGCGCAAGGCGATCGAGGAGCCGGTCAACGCCATCGTGGACGCCGTCAAGACGACCCTCGACAAGTGCCCGCCGGAGCTGTCCGGCGACATCATGGACCGGGGAATCGTTCTGACCGGCGGCGGTGCGCTGCTGCGCGGCCTCGACGAGCGGCTGCGCCGGGAGACGGGCATGCCGATCCACATCGCCGAGGACCCGCTGGACAGCGTGGCGCTCGGTTCCGGCAAGTGCGTCGAGGAGTTCGAGGCGCTTCAGCAGGTGCTCGACGCCCAGCCGCGCAGATGACACACCTCCTCGACACCGCCGTACGGGACGACCTTCTTCCGTACGGCGGATCGTTGATATAGAGGCACGAAACCCCCCATAACGCCTCGAAATGCCGTTGACGCACCTTCAATACACTTTTCACACATCTGAACAGACCCCCCCACCTCATACCCGTTCTCGACGAGGAAGGCACGGCCGCCGCACGTGAGGGACACACGAGAGAGCCGGCTGCTCCTGGTGCTGCTGATCGCCATCGCGTTCGCACTGATCACGGTGGACATCCGCGGCGGGGAGGATTCACCGGTCGACGGTGCCCGGCAGGCCGCGGCGACCGTCTTCGGCCCGATCGAGAACGGCGTGTCCGGCGCGGTCGACCCGATCGGCAACGCGGTCACCGCCGTCCGCGAGTCCGGCGACCGGCACGACCGGCTCGCCGAGCTGGAGCGGGAGAACGCCGCGCTCAAGGCCGAACTCGGCAGCGACGACCGCGGCCGCAGCCGCCTCAAGCAGCTCGACAAGCTGCTGAAGGTCTCCGGCCAGGGCCAGTACGGCATCAAGGGCGCCCAGGTCATCGCCATAGGAGCGGCCCAGGGCTTCTCCTGGACGATCACCATCGACGCCGGCGCCGACGACGGCATCGAACGCGACATGACCGTCCTCAACGGCGACGGACTCGTCGGCCGTGTCACCACCGTAGGCCCGGACACCGCCACCGTGCTGCTCGCCACCGACCCCGACTTCACCGTCGGCACCCGTATGGAGTCCACCGACGAACTCGGCTTCGCCTCCGGCCAGGGCGACCGCCCGCTGCGCGTCGAACTCCTCAACGGCAAGGCCGAGATCAAGAAGGGCGACCGCCTGGTCACCTTCGGCTCGCAGGCCGACAAGCCGTTCGTGCCCGGCGTCCCCGTCGGCGTCGTCTCCCGCGTCGACCCGTCCGGCGGCGACCTCACCCGCACCCTCTCCGTCACGCCGTTCGTCAGCTTCAGCAAGCTCGACGTCGTCGGCGTCGTCGTCCAGGCACCCGAGAAGGACCCGCGCGACACGGTGCTGCCCAAGAAGCCGAAGCCGACCCCCACGCCGACCGTGACGGTGACCGTCACGCCCTCCGCCCCCGCCGACGGCCTCAACCAGCAAGAGCAGTAGGAGCTGTCACCCCATGCGCGTCAACCGGATCCTGCTCTCCAGCTCGCTGATCGTCGTCGCCCTGGTGATCCAGGTGAGCGTCCTCGCCCGCCTCCACCTCCCGGGCGCCGTCCCCGACCTGCTGCTGCTCACCGTCCTCGGCCTCGCCCTGGTCTACGGCCATGTCGGCGGCGCCCTCATCGGCTTCGCCGCCGGACTCCTCGCCGACCTCGCCCCGCCCGCCGACCACGCCGCCGGGCGGTACGCCCTCGTGCTGTGCGTCATCGGCTACCTCGCCGGACTCGTCAAGCCCGAGAGCGGCCAGGTGAAGTCGGCGAGCGGCCCGATGATCGTGGTCGTCGCCGCCGCCGTCGGCTCCACCCTGCTCTACGCCGGTGTCGGCGCCCTCGTCGGCGACACCGCCGCCCGCCATGTCGGCCTCGGCGGACTGCTGTTCACCGCCGCCCTGTACGACCTGCTGCTCGCGCCGTTCGTCGTCCCCGGCGTCATGGCCCTGGCCCGGCGCGCCGAGAACGACCCGCTCGCCGAGACCAACCCCGCCAAGTCCGGCGACATCGCCTCCGGCTGGCTCTCCGGCGGCACCGGACTGCGCATCGGCGGACAGCGGGGCGGACTGCGGGTCAAGGCCGCCCGCGCCCGGGGAGCCCGCGCCGGACGCATCAAGGGGGTCAAGCGCCTGTGACCTCGCAGAACTTCACCGGAACGAGTGAACGGGCGGCGGAACGCGGGCACACGGCCCGGCCGTTCATCACTCGTACCCGCACCGCCGTACGCGCTCCGAGGGAGGAGGAAGCCGCGTGACCAACATCCCCGAGACCGGCCGCAGCCCACGGGTCCAGATCCGGCTCGTCGTCGTCCAGGTCCTCGTCCTCTCCCTCCTCGGCACCCTCGGCGGGCGCCTGTGGTACCTCCAGATCCGCGAGGGCGACCAGTACGCCAAGGAGGCCTCCGGCAACCACGTCCAGCAGGTCGTCCAGCCCGCGGTCCGCGGCTCCATCCTGGACGCCCGCGGAGTGCCCCTCGCCGACAACGAGACCCGCCTGGTCGTCTCCGCCTCCCGCACCGACCTGCTGAAGATGAAGGACGACGGCAAGGCGGTCCTCACCAAACTCGCCGGCGTCCTCGGCATGGACGCCGAGGAGGTCCGGCGGAAGGTCCGCCTCTGCGACGCCAAGACCCCCCAGCCCTGCTGGAACGGCTCGCCGTACCAGCCCATCCCCATCACCGACGAGGCCACCGCCAAACAGGCCCTGCAGATCCGCGAGCGCGCCGAGGACTTCCCCGGCATCACCGCCGAACCGCAGGCCCTGCGCCGCTACCCGAGCCCCGGCAAGGCCAACACCGCCCAGGTCCTCGGCTACCTCTCGCCCGTCACCGACGAGGAGATCACCAAGGCCCAGGACACCAGCTCGCCCTACCTGCGCTCCGACATGGTCGGCCGCTCCGGCCTGGAGCGCCAGTACGACCAGCAGCTGCGCGGCAAGGCCGGCGTCACCCGCTACGAGGTCGACAACCTCGGCCGCGTCATCGGCGAGGCCGAGGCCGACCCCGCCCAGCCCGGCGCCAACCTCGTCACCAGCATCGACGCCCGCGTCCAGCGCGTCGCCGAGTACCAGCTCAACCAGGCGATGAAGGACGCCCGCAAGGTCCACGACCACAACACCAACCGCAACTACGAGGCCGACTCCGGCGCCGTCGTCGTCATGGAGGCCAAGACCGGCCGCGTCGTCGCCATGGCCTCCAACCCGACCTACGACCCCAACGCCTGGGTCGGCGGCATCTCCGCCAAGGACTACGCCGACCTCACCGGCAAGAAGTCCAACTACCCGCTGCTCAACCGCGCCATCCAGGGCCAGTCGGCACCCGGCTCCATCTTCAAGGTCATCCCGACGGCCGCCGCCATACAGGCCGGCTACTCCTTCGAAGGCCCCTACAACTGCTCCAGCTCGTACTCCATCGGCAACCAGGTCTTCAAGAACTTCGAGTCCCAGAACCACGGCCCGATCAGCCTCGGCCGCGCCCTGGAGGTGTCCTGCGACACCGTCTTCTACGCCCTCGCCCATCAGGAGTGGAAGCGCGACGGCGGCAACAAGCCGAAGAAGAACGCCAACGACTGGTTCTACAAGACCGCCCACCAGTTCGGCCTCGGCGAGGAGACCGGCATCGACCTGCCCAACGAGGTCACCGGCCGCGTCCCCGACCGCCAGTGGAAGCTGGACTACTGGACGGCCAACAAGGACGCCTGGTGCAAGTACGGCAAGAAGGACGGCACCTACGCGGAGAAGATCGCCTACGAGAACTGCCTCGAAGGCAACCGGCTGCGCGCGGGTGACTCCGTCAACTACTCCATCGGCCAGGGCGACACGCTCGTCACCCCCATCCAGATGGCCACCATCTACGCGGCCCTCTCCAACGGCGGCACCCTCTACGACCCCACCGTCGGCAAGGCCGTCATCAGCCCCGACGGCAAGACCGTCACGGAGATCGAGCCCAAGGCGCACGGCAAGCTGCCCACGTCGAAGAAGACGCTCGCCCAGATAGACGAAGCCCTCGAAGGAGTCGCCACCCGCGGTACGGCCGCGTGGCGATTCGGGGGCTGGCCGCAGGACGAGATCCCGATGCACGCCAAGACCGGTACCGCCGAGGTCTACGGCAAGCAGACCACCTCGTGGTTCGCCACGTACACCAAGGACTACTCGATCGTCATGACGATCTCCCAGGGCGGTACGGGCTCCGGCGCCTCGGGCCCCGCCGTGCGCAACATCTACAACGCCCTGTACGGCGTCTCCGAGGACGGCGAGATCGACAAGAAGAAGGCGCTGCTGCCCACGCCGCAGAAGAGCCTCCCGAAGGTCCGCACGGACGGCACCATCACCTCCCCGAAGATCTCCAAGGACCCCGCCAAGGACCGGGCGACCCCCTCGCCCGACGCACAGGCCACCACCCCGCAGGGCGACGACCCCGCCGGCCCGCAGCAGGCGGGCACGGTCCCCTCACCGGAGAACACCAACCGCCAGACCCGCCGCCGCCACCGGCGACGCCGCGGCGGCACCGGCACCGGAAAGGCACTCCGGAGGGCAGCGTCATGACCGGCGGAGTCAACAGCTTCCAGGTCTCCGGATACGGACCGGAGCGGGCCGGCTGGACACGGGTCTTCGCCCGTGACTCCCTGGCCCGGCGCCTCGACTGGCCGATACTGTTCTCGGCGCTCGCCCTGTCCCTGCTGGGCTCGCTCCTGGTCTACTCGGCCACCCGCAACCGCACCGAACTCAACCAGGGCGACCCCTACTACTTCCTGGTCCGGCACTGGCTCAACACCGGCATCGGGGTGGCCCTGATGATCGGCGTCCTCTGGCTCGGCCACCGCACCCTGCGCACGGCCGTGCCCCTGCTGTACGGAGCCTCCGTCTTCCTGATCCTGCTGGTGCTCACCCCGTTGGGCTCCACCATCAACGGCGCCCACTCCTGGATCAAGCTCCCCGGCGGCTTCTCCCTCCAGCCCTCCGAGTTCGTGAAGATCACGATCATCCTGGGCATGGCGATGCTGCTCGCCGCCCGCGTCGACGCCGGCGACAAGCCCTACCCCGATCACCGCACGGTCCTCCAGGCCCTCGGACTGGCCGTCGTCCCCATGCTGATCGTGATGCTCATGCCCGACCTCGGGTCGGTCATGGTCATGGTCATCATCGTGCTCGGTGTGCTGCTCGCCTCCGGCGCCTCCAACCGCTGGGTCTTCGGCCTGATCGGTGCCGGCGCGGCCGGCGCGGTCACCGTCTGGCAGCTCGGGATCCTCGACGAGTACCAGATCAACCGCTTCGCCGCCTTCGCCAACCCCGAGCTCGATCCCGCCGGCGTCGGCTACAACACCAACCAGGCCCGCATCGCCATCGGCTCCGGCGGGCTGACCGGCTCCGGTCTCTTCCAGGGCTCCCAGACCACCGGCCAGTTCGTGCCCGAACAGCAGACCGACTTCGTCTTCACCGTCGCCGGTGAGGAACTCGGCTTCGTCGGCGGAGCACTGATCATCGGCCTGCTCGGCGTCATCCTCTGGCGCGCCTGCCGCATCGCCCGCGACACCACCGACCTGTACGGCACGATCGTCGCCGCGGGCATCGTCGCCTGGTTCGCCTTCCAGGCCTTCGAGAACATCGGCATGACCCTCGGCATCATGCCCGTCACCGGCCTCCCCCTGCCGTTCGTCTCCTACGGCGGCTCCTCCATGTTCGCCGTCTGGCTGGCCGTGGGCCTGCTCCAGTCCATCCGGATACAACGGCCGATGTCCGCGTAGAGGGTGCCGTCCGGATCAGGCCGGCCGCGGGCGCGGCGCCCGCGGCCGAGCCGAGCGGATCCGGTACGCGCGGACGCGAGGCGGAGGGGGAGCCGGCGAGTGACGACGACACCGCCGGGGGAGTGCGTGCCGGACCCCGCGACCCCGGCCGGATCCGGACGGCACCCCCTGACCGTCCCGGGTGCGGAGCGGCGGTCCACTGCCGCTCCGTACCCACGACTGGATTCGCCTGTGGCGGATACATTCACCTCATGGCGGACACCAAGCGCGAGACCGAGCGAAAGTACGAGTCCGACGACAGCGGGCTGCCCGACCTGACCCGCGTTCCCGGCGTGGCGACCGTCCTCGACAAGGGCGTCATGAGCCTCGACGCCACCTATCACGACACCGCCGACGCACGCCTCGCCGCGTCCTCCGTCACCCTGCGCCGCCGCACCGGCGGCTCCGACGCCGGCTGGCACCTGAAGTTCCCCGTCGCCCCCGGAGTGCGCGACGAGATCCGCGCCCCGCTCTCCGACACCCTCCCGGACGAGCTCGCCGCCCTCGTCCGCTCCCGCGTCCGCGACCACGCACTGCTGCCCGTCGTCCGGCTGCGCTCCGACCGCGACGTACGCCACCTCGTCGACGCCGACGGCCGGCTGCTCGCCGAGGTCAGCGTCGACACCGTCCACGCCGAACGCCTCACCGGCACCGGCGGCACCGCCCGGTGGACCGAGATCGAGGTCGAACTCGCCGACGACGGCGACCCCGCCTTCCTCGACAAGGTCGACAAACGCCTGCGCAAGGCCGGCGTACGCCCCTCGGCCTCGGCCTCGAAACTGGCCAGAGCACTGGCCGCCACGGCACCGGACACCACCACGGCCACGACGGCCCCACGCACACCCGCCACGGCACCCGAGGCCGCCCCGAAGCGGAAACACAGGTCACGGCCGGCCGGGAAACCCGTCACCGCCGGCGACCACGTCCTCGCCTACGTCCGCGCCCAGCGCGACGCCCTCGTCGAGCTCGACCCCGCCGTGCGTCAGGACGTCCCCGACTCCGTGCACCGTATGAGAGTCGCCACCCGCCGCCTGCGCAGCACCTTCCGCGCCGTCCTCGCCCGCGAGGCGACCGACCCCCTCGGCGCCGACCTGAAGTGGCTGGCCGCCGAGCTGGGCCTGGACCGCGACCAGGAGGTGCTCGCCGAACGCCTCCGCTCCTCCCTCGCCGACCTGCCCGACGCCCTCGTCGCCGGCCCCGTCGGCCACCGGCTCACCACCTGGGCCGAGGCCCGCCACGCCGGAGCCCACGGCCGCCTCACCGGCATCCTCGACTCCCGCCGGTACCTCACCCTCCTCGACACCCTGGACGCCCTGCTCGCCGACCCGCCCCTGCGCAAGAAGGCCGAAGCCAAGCCGGAGAAGGCCCTCACCAAGGCCGTACGCAAGGACCTCGGCAAACTGACCGGCCTCGTCACCCGCGCCCTCGACCTCCCGCCCGGCACCGACCGCGACGTCGCCCTGCACGAGGCCCGCAAGAAGACCAAGCGCACCCGCTACGCCGCCGAGGCCGCGGCCCCCGCGCTCGGCAAACCGGCGGACGGCCTCGTCAAGGACATGAAGGCGCTCCAGGGCCTGCTCGGCGACCACCAGGACAGCGTCATGGCCCGCCGGACCCTCCGCGAGCTCGCCGCCGTCGCCCACGCGGCCGGCGAGAGCGCCTTCACCTACGGCGTCCTCCACGCCCGCGAGGAACACCGCGCGGAACGCGCCGAGGCCGCCCTCCCCGAAGCCTGGACGTCGGTCACCGAGGACCTCCGGCCCTGGACAACGTAGGGAGTACCCCTCCGGCCGCGTTACGCTGAATGGTCACCCCACTCAGCACACAAAGGTTCGCGAGATGCCTGCCGAAGCCGCCGAGTCTGTGTTCCCGCAGCTCGAAGCTCTGCTCCCGCATGTGCAGAAGCCGATCCAGTACGTCGGCGGAGAGCTCAACTCCACGGTCAAGCCGTGGGAGAGCTGCGACGTCCGCTGGGCGCTCATGTACCCCGACGCCTACGAGGTCGGACTGCCCAACCAGGGCGTCATGATCCTCTACGAGGTCCTCAACGAACAGGACGGCGTCCTCGCCGAGCGCACCTACAGCGTCTGGCCGGACCTGGAAGCGCTGATGCGGGAACACCGCGTCCCGCAGTTCACGGTCGACAGCCACCGCCCGGTGAAGGCCTTCGACGTGTTCGGCCTGAGCTTCTCCACCGAGCTCGGCTACACCAACATGCTCACCGCCCTCGACCTGGCCGGCATCCCCCTGGAGGCCAAGGACCGGACGCTGGACGACCCGATCGTCATGGCCGGCGGCCACGCCGCCTTCAACCCCGAGCCGATCGCCGACTTCATCGACTGCGCGGTCATCGGCGACGGCGAGCAGGCCGTCCTGGAGGTCACGCGGATCATCCGCGCCTGGAAGGAGGAGGGCCGCCCCGGCGGCCGCGAGGAACTCCTCCTCCGCCTGGCGAAGACCGGCGGGGTGTACGTCCCCGGCTTCTACGACGTCGAGTACCTCCCCGACGGCCGCATCGCCCGCGTCGTACCGAACAGGTCGGGCGTCCCGTGGCGCGTCTCCAAGCACACGGTGATGGACCTCGACGAGTGGCCCTACCCCAAGCAGCCCCTCGTCCCGCTCGCCGAGACCGTCCACGAGCGCATGTCCGTGGAGATCTTCCGCGGCTGCACCCGCGGCTGCCGTTTCTGCCAGGCCGGCATGATCACCCGCCCGGTCCGGGAGCGCTCGATCACCGGCATCGGCGAGATGGTGGAGAAGGGCCTCAAGGCCACGGGCTTCGAGGAGGTCGGTCTGCTCTCCCTCTCCTCCGCCGACCACTCGGAGATCGGCGACATCGCCAAGGGCCTCGCCGACCGCTACGAGGAGGACAAGGTCGGCCTCTCCCTCCCCTCCACCCGCGTCGACGCCTTCAACATCGACCTGGCGAACGAGCTGACCCGCAACGGCCGCCGCTCCGGCCTCACCTTCGCCCCCGAGGGCGGCTCGGAGCGCATCCGCAAGGTCATCAACAAGATGGTCTCCGAGGACGACCTCATCCGGACCGTCGCCACCGCCTACGGCAACGGCTGGCGCCAGGTGAAGCTGTACTTCATGTGCGGCCTGCCCACCGAGACCGACGACGACGTCCTCCAGATCGCCGACATGGCCACCCGCGTGATCGCCAAGGGCCGCGAGGTCTCCGGCTCCAACGACATCCGCTGCACGGTCTCCATCGGTGGCTTCGTCCCCAAGCCGCACACCCCCTTCCAGTGGGCCCCGCAGCTCTCCGCCGAGCAGACGGACGAGCGCCTCACCAAGCTCCGCGACAAGATCCGCGGCGACAAGAAGTACGGCCGCTCGATCGGCTTCCGCTACCACGACGGCAAGCCCGGCATCGTCGAGGGCCTGCTCTCGCGCGGTGACCGCCGCATCGGCGCGGTCATCCGCGCGGTCTACGAGGACGGCGGCCGGTTCGACGGCTGGCGCGAGCACTTCTCGTACGACCGCTGGATGAACTGCGCCGACAAGGCGCTGGCCCCCTTCGGTGTCGACGTCGACTGGTACACCACCCGCGAGCGCACCTACGAGGAGGTCCTCCCCTGGGACCACCTCGACTCCGGCCTGGACAAGGACTGGCTCTGGGAGGACTGGCAGGACGCCCTCGACGAGACGGAGGTCGAGGACTGCCGCTGGACCCCGTGCTTCGACTGCGGCGTGTGTCCTCAAATGGACACGTCCATCCAGATCGGCCCCACCGGCAAGAAGTTGCTGCCGCTGACGGTCAAGAACGCCGCGCCGGCGACGAGCGGTCACGTTCACTGACGTGAGCGGGGCCTCGATCGGGTGATCGAGGCCCCGGAGGCGGGGGAGGGTGAGGCGGCCGCCGTGCCGTGCGCGCCCGGCGGAGCACGGCCTCGCCCTCCTCACCCGGGTGACCGGGCCGCCCTGCTTCGGGTCGCCTGGTCGCGGACTTCCGTCACCTGCTTCAGGCGGCGCCCCTGATGGTGACGACGTAACAGCTGGCGTGTCCTCCGCTCTGTTCCCATTGTTCCCGCTTGGACCACATGTGCCAGTACTCTCCGGCCCGGTCCGCCTCGGAGACCCATGGCCCGGGGGCGGTGCCATAGGCGGTGCGGCAGGCGGCGGCGGCTTTCTCCCGGGCGGCCGTGCTGCCCGGGTAGGGGCCCGTGCCGAGTGTTCTCTGCGCGAAGATCCTGCCGTCGTGCGCGCCCGAGCACGGCACGTCCACGACGGTGTCCATGAGCCGCTGGCCCGTGCTGAAGTCGACGCAGCCGCCGGGCTTCACCGCGTTGACGGAGCGGACCGCCTCGGAGGCCGGCCGGACAGGTCCGTCGGGCTTCGCGGCGGGCTTCGACGCACCGTGCCCGGAGAGCCGGAGGTCGATGGTCAGGGAGGTCATGTCCTCGAACGCGCTGCCCTCCTTCCCCAGGGTCGTC
The DNA here is from genome assembly GCF_043084105.1 of Streptomyces sp. NPDC014676. Lineage (NCBI taxonomy): Bacteria > Bacillati > Actinomycetota > Actinomycetes > Kitasatosporales > Streptomycetaceae > Streptomyces > Streptomyces sp. NPDC014676. The sequence continues at coordinate 445,978 of NZ_JBIBZI010000001.1, forward strand.
GAGAGGTCGGTCCGCACGTGGGTGACGCGTCCCCGGCCGTCCACGGAGACGGTCGTCGGCAGCGGGGCGCTCGTGTCGGAGGATCCGCCGGGGAAGGGGACGGACAGTTCGTGCGTGAGGTCCTCGGGGAACAGTTGCCTGGCTGCGCCGGCGGACATGTCCGCCTCGTAGACGCGCTGGGAGCCGTCGGTCCGCCGGGATGTCGCCTCCGCGGCGCCGAGTCCTTCGAGGAGGGTGCCGCCCACGGGTCCTTCGGTTCCGCGCAGGTGGCCGATGTTGTCGATGCCGAGGTCCCGAGCGGTGTCGTCCGTCGTGTACCGGAGCCAGTACGCCGCCGTCCCGGCACGGTAGTGGATGTGCTGGAAGTCGACGAGGACGCGTGCCGAGGTAGCGGCGTTGCCCTTGCCCGGGGTGGTGCCCAGGAGCGTGTCCTTCGTGTCCTGGGGGAGCTTCTTCGGCAGGTTCCACTCTGTGGTCGCCTCGCCCGTTCCCTTCCCGAAGTCCATCCGCCCGCTGACGGTCTGCACCGCCCGGCCCTTCTTCGACGTGAAGGTCGTGGTCTGGACGAAGTCGGCGCTGCCCGCCTTCTGTGTCTGGCGCAGGGCGTGGAAGATCTGGAGGCCGAGCTTCTGGTCGAAGACGGGGTGCTTGGCGGCGGGGTGCCCGGCGGGGGTGTCCTGGCCGCCGGAGCAGGCGGTCAGGAGCAGGGACGCGAGGGTGAGCACCGCACCTGTACGGGCAAGGTGTCTGATCATGCCCGTAAGACCCGGCAGGGTCGTGGGAGGTTGCTTCCGTACGGGGCATGACTTGATCGCCTTCGACGGGACGGAGGGGCCGTCACGGAGGGCGTCGTCCTTCCCCGTTCGCCCGGCATGACGCGGCCCCCGCCGTCGGCGGGGGCCGCTGAGAGGTTTTCTGCCGCCGGCGGTGCATCGGTCCGTCGGCGGTGGGGCCTACAGGGTGTGCTGTCCGGGGTGCCGGGTGGAGGGCGTGTCACGCCGGTAGGAGCGGGCCGGTGCCCGGAAACGTTCCTGTTTGCCGGGATCGGTGAGCGGTGCGGGGTGGTCCATGGGGGACCGAAGCCGGTGGCGGGCCGAGGTGCGGCGGGGTGGGCGGGTGAGGGTGATCTGGCGGACGAGTTGCTGGAAGCAGGCCAGGGCGGCCACGCCCGGGAGGGCCGCGGCGGCCGTGTCGGTGAGTGTCCGGGGGGCCTGGGCCACGCAGAGCGCGATGGCGACGAGTGAGAAGAGGAGGACGACGAACCACGAGTGCAGGGCGCGCCGTTGGTGCAGTGCCGCGCGGAGGATGGACAGCGAGCCCGCCAGCCAGGGGCCGTAGACCAGTACGGGCCACCAGGCCGAGGAACTGCCGCTGTTGTGGGCCGTGGTGACGAGGAGCAGGGGTTCGTAGGTGACGACGCCGCTGAAGACGCTCACCATCGACACGGTGACCGCTGCCAGGGCGGCGATGGTGCAGCTGGCGAGGCGCAGTGCGTCGGGGCGTTTGCGCGGGGGTTTGCGGTGGCCGTGAGGTGACGCGCGCAGGGGTGGCAGTTCCGCCGTGATCTCCTGCAGGTTGCCCATGGGGCTGCCGGCCGGGGGAGCGGTGACCGAGGTCTCCTCGCGGGGGCCGGGCATGGTGATGCCGGAGGCTTCCTCGCCGCGGGCTTCCTGGAGCAGATAGGCGAGTTCCTCGGCCGGGTCCCAGTGCGGTACGGGCGATTCCATGGGCTCCGCGTAGACGAGAGGGTCGTAGCGTTCGTCATTCATGTCAGGCGGCCTCGCCGATCCAGTGGGCGGCGAGGCCGGTTTTCCATGAATTCCCCCCGTCGGACCTGATGAGCCCGGACATGCTTGCCTTCGTCATATAGCGACTAACGGTGGCTGTTTCGCTTGGATGCGTGGCGAATGAGTGAACGGCCGTAGGGAAAATCGCTTTACATAAGTCGCGGAATTCTTATGTCGGATCGGCGTTCAGCATATGAGGTAAACAACATCGTGAGGGTGGGATCCGGACGGGCCGCGCCTGCGTCTCCGTGGGTATGGATCTCGAGAAGCCGGCCGGTCCGCCGGCCACCGCGCCCGCGGGCGAGGGGTGTCTCGTCGTGGCGATCCGCGTTCCGGTGCGGATCGTGGCGCTGGTGCTGGTCGTGCCGGTGCGGATGGTGTGGGACGCGCTGGTCGTCGCCGGACGGTTCCTGAACGACACGCTGCTGCGGCCTCTCGGGCGGGCGCTGCTGTGGGTGGGGCGGGCGGTGTTCGTGTGGCCGTTCGTGGGGCTGTGGCGGTATGTCCTGGTGCCGTCCGGCAAGGGGCTGGCGTGGCTCGGGAAAGTGCTGCTGGTCCTTCCGGCCATCGCGTTCTACCGCCATGTGCTGACTCCTCTCGGTCATGGGGCCGTATGGCTGTACGCACGTGTGCTGACACCGATCGGGACCGGGGCGTGGACGGCCGTGATGTGGCTGGGGCGGTGTCTCGTCGTCGTGCCCGCGCTGTGGTTGTACCGGTGGGTTCTGGTGCCGGTGGGGCGGGCGGTCGCCTGGTGCGGGAAGGGGCTGGTGTGGCTGGTGGCGACGGCTGTCACCGGGATCGGGGCGGGGCTGTACTGGATCGCCCGGATCCTGCTGGTGCTGCCCGCGCTCGCGGTGTGGCGGTGGGTGCTGGTGCCCGTCGGGCGTGTGCTCGCGGTCGTCGCGCGGGAGGTCGGGGACGCCCTCGGGCATGGCTGGCGGATCGCCGGGTACATGTCCCTCGCCGTGGGGCGGTTTCTGGGGAGGCTCTTCCGGTGGGTGTTCGTGGAGCCGGTGCGCTGGGTGTACCTGAGTGTGCTGACGCCGGTGGGGCACGTGGTGCGCGACGCGGTGCTGCGGCCCGTCGGGAACGCCGCCCGCGCGGTGGGCCGGGCCGGCCGGCAGGCCCTCGCCGCCGCCCGCGCGTCGGTGCGGCAGGCACGTGCCGACCTCCGCCGGGCGCTGTTCGGCGAACCGGCCGCGGAACCGGGGAAACCGCAGCTCACGCACCGGCGGGAACCTGTGGCGGCGGTAACGCGTACTCTAGAAAAGAAGACCGAGTGAAGTGTCCCCGCCGATGCGGGGACGTGCCTCGGTCCGACCGCCGTACACAAGGAGTAGTTCCCCTGGGCAAGCGACAGCCCGAAGGCCCGCCGCCCGCACCCGCGGTGCAGCGCATCCGACTGCGCTACACCAAGCGCGGCCGCCTCCGGTTCACCAGCCACCGTGACTTCCAGCGCGCCTTCGAGCGTGCGCTGCGCCGCGCCGAGGTGCCGATGGCGTACTCGGCGGGGTTCACACCGCACCCGAAGGTGTCGTACGCCAATGCCGCACCCACCGGCACGGGCAGTGAGGCGGAGTATCTGGAGATCGCGCTCACCGAGCCGCGTGACCCGGAGCGGCTCCGGGTCCTCCTCGACGAGTCGATGCCCGCAGGACTCGACATCATCGAGGCGGTCGAGGCCCGGACCCCGGGTCTCGCCGACCGGCTGACGGCTTCCGTGTGGGAGCTGCGGCTGGACGGTGTCGGCCCCGAGGACGCCCGCCGTGCGGTGGACGTCTTCAACGCGGCCGAGGCCGTCGAGGTCCAGCGCCGGACCAAGAACGGCGTCCGCACCTTCGACGCCCGCTCGGCGGTCGTGGGCCTGGAGAGCGCGGAGACGTACTCGTCGCGGCCTGATAGGCCGACCGGCCGGCCCTGTGCGATACTGCGGCTGGTTGTTCGGCACGTGACGCCTGCCGTACGACCCGACGACGTCCTGTCCGGTCTCCGCGCCGTGGCCGACCTGGCGCCGCCGGTCCCCGCAGCGGTGACCAGGCTGGCGCAGGGGCTGCTCGATGAAGAGACCGGCACGGTGACCGACCCGCTCGCGCCCGACCGCGAGGCAGCAGCGACCGAGCCGCAACCGGCCGGCGCCACTGCCGCCGCGACGGCGCCGGCGTAAGGAAGGTCCCGCGAAGGGACGGATGTCGTAAGCGCCGCCCTCGAACTCGGGAGCCACCTGGGTCGGGCAGCGCACCGACCACAAGACTTTCGCCAGGCCGTACGCATTCGGTGTACGGAACCGGCGAGACAGGACACAGAGTGCTCCCGTGCGGCGCCCGCGCCCCGGACGGCGGCGATCGCGCACCGCGCGAGCCGCGGACGTCACCGGCATCGCCGGACCAGGTGCGGCGCCCGGGAGCCTGACGGGAGAAACGCCCGCATGCTCGAACCGATCGAGCCCACCGAGGGCTCCGAACCGAACACCCCCAGCGACACCCTGCCGCCGAGGCGGCGGCGCCGTGCCGCGTCCCGCCCGGCGGGCCCGCCCGCCGGGGCGGCCGAGGCGACGGCCGAGACCGTCGCGCCGGCCATACCGGCCGCGGAGGCCCCCGAGCTCGTGGAGCAGGAGGGCGTCGAGGCCGAGGCGGAGCAGGAGGCCGAGCCCGTCGAGGCCCCGGCCGCCGCGCCCCGGCGTCGTCGTGTGGTCCGCCGCGCGGCCGCGCCGGCCGGGGCGCCCGAGTCGGCGGAGGCCGCCGAGACCGTCGTACCGGCGACGCCCGCCACGCCCGGGACGGCTCCCGCTCCCGAGCAGCCCGCCGTCGCCGAGGACGCGGCCCCGCGCCGTACCCGGCGTCGTGCGACCCGCAGCGTGACCTCGCCGACGGCGGCCGGCGCGGCCACCGAAGTCCCGGAGACCACCCCTGCGGCCCCGGAGACCGTCCCCACGGCCCCGGAGACCGCCCCCGAGGCGGGGGAGACCGTGGCCGAGGACGCCGCTCCGCGCCGTTCCCGGCGTCGCGCCACGCGCAGCGTGACCTCCTCGGAGGTGTCCACCGAGACCGCCGAGGCCACGACCGAGGCCCCCGCGGCCCCCGAGGCCGGGGAAGCCGCGTCTGAGGACGCCGCTCCGCGCCGCTCCCGGCGTCGCGCCACGCGGCGCGCCGACGCGCCCGCCGTCGAGGAGACCCCGGTGACCGAGGCCCCCGAGCCCGCGCCGGCCCCTGAGCCCGTACGGGCCCCTGAGCCCGCGCAGGCTTCCAAGCCCGTTCAGGCCCCCGAGCCCGTCACCGACGAGGCCGCTCCGCGGCGCCGGCGCCGGGTGGTCCGCAAGGCCGCCGCCGGCTTCGCCGAGCCCGCCGGGTCCGGCGAGGCGGAGACCCCGTCGCGGCGCCCCGCGCGTCCGGCCGTCGCCGTGTTCCAGCCGCCGGTGTTCACCGAGCCACGCTTCCAGACCCCCGAGCGGGCCGCCGCCGAAGCGGCCGCCGAGGTCGCCGAACCGGCGGTGGAGCCGGAGCGGACCGAGGAGCCCGCCGAGGAGCAGCCCGCCGCCTCCCGCCGCCGTCGCCGGCGCCGGGGCGAGGAGCCCGAGGCCGCTCCCGTGACCCCTGCCGAGGACGAGGCGGAGGAGGCCGAGGAGCAGGCCGAGGACCACGCCGAGGCCGACGACCAGGACGACAGCGAGGCCGCCGGTTCGCGCCGTCGCCGTCGCCGCGGCGGCCGTCGCCGCCGGCGTGGTGACTCCGCCGAGAGCGACGTCGAGGACGGCGAGCCCGTGGACGTCTCGGCCGAGCAGGCCGTCCGGGACGCCGAGGACACCGCCGAGCAGGTCGAGGAGGACGCCGAGGAGGAGGCCGAGCAGGCCGAGGACCGCGAGGACTCCGGGTCCAGCAGCAGCCGGCGCCGTCGTCGCCGTCGTCGCCGCGCCGGTGACGGCGGTGGCGAGGCCGAGACGACCGCCGACGACCCCGAGCGCACCGTCGTCAAGGTCCGCGAGCCACGCCCGAAGGCCGAGCCGTCGGACGAGGTGCAGTCCATCAAGGGCTCCACGCGTCTGGAGGCGAAGAAGCAGCGCCGCCGCGAGGGCCGTGAGCAGGGCCGCCGCCGGGTGCCGATCATCACCGAGGCCGAGTTCCTGGCCCGCCGCGAGGCCGTCGAGCGCGTCATGGTGGTCCGCCAGCACGGCGACCGCACGCAGATCGGCGTCCTGGAGGACGACGTGCTCGTCGAGCACTACGTCAACAAGGAGCAGGCGACCTCGTACGTCGGCAACGTCTACCTCGGCAAGGTGCAGAACGTGCTGCCGTCGATGGAGGCCGCCTTCATCGACATCGGCAAGGGCCGCAACGCCGTGCTGTACGCCGGTGAGGTCAACTTCGAGGCGCTCGGCATGTCGGGCGGCCCGCGCCGCATCGAGTCCGCGCTGAAGTCCGGCCAGTCGGTCCTGGTGCAGGTCACCAAGGACCCGATCGGCCACAAGGGCGCCCGCCTCACCAGCCAGGTCTCCCTCCCGGGCCGTTACCTCGTGTACGTCCCCGAGGGCTCGATGACCGGCATCAGCCGCAAGCTGCCCGACACCGAGCGGGCCCGGCTGAAGACCATCCTCAAGAAGGTCGTCCCCGAGGACGCGGGCGTCATCGTGCGCACCGCCGCCGAGGGCGCGAGCGAGGACGAGCTGCGCCGGGACGTCGAGCGGCTGCAGGCGCAGTGGGAAGAGATCAAGAAGAAGGCCAAGAACGGTGCCGGCAGCGCGCCGACGCTGCTGTACGGCGAGCCGGACATGACCGTCCGGGTCGTGCGGGACATCTTCAACGAGGACTTCTCCAAGGTCGTCGTCAGCGGTGACGACGCCTGGGAGACCATCCACGGGTACGTGTCGCACGTGGCGCCGGACCTGGCCGGGCGGCTGTCCAGGTGGACCAGCGAGGTCGACGTCTTCGCCACGTACCGGATCGACGAGCAGCTCGCCAAGGCGCTGGACCGCAAGGTGTGGCTGCCCAGTGGCGGTTCGCTGGTGATCGACCGGACCGAGGCGATGGTCGTGGTCGACGTCAACACCGGCAAGTTCACCGGCCAGGGCGGCAACCTCGAGGAGACGGTCACCAGGAACAACCTGGAGGCGGCCGAGGAGATCGTGCGCCAGCTTCGGCTGCGCGACCTCGGCGGCATCATCGTCATCGACTTCATCGACATGGTGCTGGAGTCCAACCGGGACCTCGTGCTGCGGCGCCTGCTGGAGTGCCTGGGCCGGGACCGTACGAAGCACCAGGTCGCCGAGGTGACCTCGCTGGGTCTGGTGCAGATGACCCGCAAGCGGGTCGGCCAGGGCCTGCTGGAGTCGTTCTCGGAGACCTGCGTCCACTGCAACGGGCGCGGTGTCATCGTGCACCTGGACCAGCCCGCGGCCGCCGGTGGCGGCGGCAAGCGCCGGAAGCGGGCGCGGGCCGGCGCGGCGGACCAGCCGCACGAGCACGAGGTGATCGTGGGCGTGGAGACGGCCGAGGAGGAGGCGGAGACGGAGACGGCGGCGGAGGTCGCCGCCGAGACCGCCGAGCCGGTCGCGCTCCCCGCACCCGAGTTCGTGCCGGACGAGGAGCTGTACAGCAGCGCCGCCGAGGCGGAGGCCGCGGCCACCCGTGGGCGCACGCGCCGCCGGGCGAGCCGGCGGGTGTCGGCCCCGGCGGGCGCGCCGAAGCGGTCGGCCAGGGCCGAGCGGCGGAAGGCCGAGGAGGCCGAGGCCGAGGAGGTCGAGGCCCCGACGGCGCAGGACGTGACGGCCGCCGAGGAGGCCGCGCGTCCGGTGCGGCCGGAGCCGGCTGCCGAGGCGCTGGCCGAGCCCGCAGCCGTCGAGGACGCGGTGGTCCCCGAGCCGGCCGAGCCGGCCGCGGAGGAGGCCGCGCCCAAGGGCCGTACGCGTCGCCGGGCCACCCGCAAGGTGTCCGCGCCGGCCGGTTCCCCGGCGGGGGCGGAGGCCGCGGTGGTGACGGTCGCGGAGCCCGCGGCCCCGGTCGCCGAGGCGCCCGCGCCGAAGCCCGAGGAGGCCCCGTCCGAGGCACCCGCCGCGGCGTCCGACGGGACCGGGGCCCCGGCCCGTCCGCGCCGCCGCGCGGTGCGCAAGCCGAGCACGTCGACCGCGTCCGAGGAGACGGCCGTCGTGGTCGTCCCGTCGGTGGCGACGGAGACGGCGACGGCGCCCGTCGAGGAAGCCGAGACCGAGACCGAGACCGAGACCGAGGCCGAGGCCGAGGCCGAGGCCGCCCCGGCCAAGAAGACCGCCCGCAAGGCGGCCAAGAAGGTCACGGCGAAGAAGGCCGCCACGAAGAAGACGGCGGCCAAGAAGACCGCCGCCAAGAAGACGACGGCCAAGAAGGCGGCGGCCAAGACCACCAAGTCGGCCGCCGCCAAGACGACCACCGCCAAGACGACCGCGAAGAAGACGGCGTCGAAGAAGACCGCGGCGGCCCGGCAGCCGTCGTCGTCGGTGACCGCCTCGACGGAGGACTGACCTCCGGATCGTTCGGTGATCGTGATCCGCCCCCGGTCCCACCCGGGGGCGGATCATTTTTGTCGTGAGAGTGGCCACGGTGGGTTCGAATACGTGAATGGCCGGTGAATCGTTGTTCCTGCCACGTGGTTATGATGTGCCGACAGATTGACTGCGAAATCAGACAAACAGGGGCTTTCCGTCCCTATCAAGGTCCACAGTATTGGGGCGCCACACGTGAAGGCTCTCGTTCTTTCCGGGGGAGCGGGGACCCGCCTCCGTCCGATCACCCACACCTCCGCCAAGCAGCTCGTACCGGTCGCCAACAAGCCGGTGCTCTTCTACGGCCTGGAGGCGATCGCCGACGCCGGTATCACCGAGGTCGGGATCATCGTCGGCGACACCGCGGACGAGATCCGTGAGGCGGTGGGGGACGGATCCCGGTTCGGCATCGAGGTCACCTACATCCCGCAGGAAGCGCCCCTGGGGCTCGCGCACGCCGTGCTCATCGCCCAGGACTTCCTCGGCGACGACGACTTCGTCATGTACCTCGGCGACAACTTCATCGTCGGCGGCATCACCGGCCTGGTGGAGGAGTTCCGCACCGAGCGGCCCGACGCGCAGATCCTGCTGACCAAGGTCCCCAACCCCACCTCCTTCGGTGTCGCCGAACTCGGCGCCGACGGCCGCGTGGTGGGCCTGGAGGAGAAGCCGAAGCAGCCGAAGAGCGATCTGGCCCTCGTCGGCGTCTACCTGTTCACCCCGGCCATACACGAGGCGGTCCGCTCCATCGAGCCGTCCTGGCGCGGCGAGCTGGAGATCACGCACGCCATCCAGTGGCTGATCGACGAGAAGCGGGACGTCCGCTCCACCACGATCTCCGGCTACTGGAAGGACACCGGCAACGTCACCGACATGCTGGAGGTCAACCGGTCCGTCCTGGAGACCCTGGAGCCCCACGACGCGGGCACGGTGGACGAGGCCAGCGAGATCATCGGCCGGGTGCGCATCGAGGAAGGCGCCCGGGTCAGCGGCAGCCGGATCGTCGGGCCCGCCGTCATCGGCGCCGGTACGGTGGTCAACGACGCGTACATCGGTCCCTTCACCTCGGTGTCCGAGGGCTGCCGGATCGAGGACAGCGAAATCGAGTACTCCATCGTCCTGCGGGGCGCGTCCGTGACCGGCGTGCGCCGGGTGGAGGCCTCGCTCATCGGGCGCGACGTCGAGGTCACGCCCGCCCCCCGTAACCCCAAGGCCCACCGGCTCGTGCTCGGTGATCACAGCAAGGTGCAGATCTCCTCATGACTACCAGGATCCTGGTGACCGGCGGTGCCGGCTTCATCGGCTCGCACTACGTCCGTACGCTGCTCGGCCCCCAGGGCCCCGGTGACGTCGCGGTCACCGTCCTGGACAAGCTGACGTACGCGGGCAACCCGGCCAACCTCGACGAGGTGCGCGAGCACCCCGGGTTCGCCTTCGTGCAGGGCGACATCTGCGACCCGGAGCTGGTCGGCAAGCTGATGGCCGAGCACGACCAGGTGGTGCACTTCGCCGCCGAGTCCCACGTCGACCGGTCCATCGACGGCGGCGCGGAGTTCGTCCGCACGAACGTGGTCGGCACCCACACGCTCGTCGACGCCGCGCACCGGGCCGGCGTCAAGACCTTCGTGCACATCTCCACCGACGAGGTCTACGGCTCGATCGACGAGGGCTCCTGGCCCGAGACCCACCCGCTGGAGCCCAACTCGCCCTACTCCTCGGCGAAGGCGTCCAGCGACCTGATCGCGCTGTCCTACCACCGCACCCACGGCCTGGACGTCCGCGTCACCCGCTGCTCCAACAACTACGGGCACCACCACTTCCCCGAGAAGGTCATCCCCCTCTTCGTCACCAACCTCCTCGACGGCAAGAAGGTCCCGCTGTACGGCGACGGCGGCAACGTCCGCGACTGGCTGCACATCGACGACCACGTCCAGGGCATCGAACTGGTCCGCACCAAGGGCCGCGCGGGCGAGATCTACAACATCGGCGGCGGCACCGAGCTCTCCAACAAGGAGCTCACCGAGCTGCTCCTGAAGGCGTGCGGCGCCGACTGGGAGACCAGCGTCGAGTACGTCCAGGACCGCAAGGGCCACGACCGCCGCTACTCCGTCGACTGCACGAAGATCCGCGAGGAACTCGGCTACGAGCCCCGCAAGAGCTTCGAGCAGGGCCTCGCCGAGACTGTCCAGTGGTACCGCGACAACCGCGCCTGGTGGGAGCCGCTGAAGGAGCGCGCGGCGCTGAGCTGACGCCGCCACCCGTCTCACGCGGGCCCGGGACCGTCCCGGGCCCGTTCAGGCATTTCCCGCGCGCCCCGGATCCCGCCCGGGGCCCGCGCCATCCGGCACGGAGGACAGGAAGAGGGATGAACCCGACAGAGGAACAGGGGAACACGCCGGCCGGCTGGCTGGTCACCGGGGCGGGCGGGATGCTCGGCCAGGACGTGCTGGCCCGGCTGGCCGCGGCCGGGGAGCGGGCCACCGCCCTGGACCGGGCGGCGCTGGACCTCACGGACGCCGACGCCGTGCGGCGGGCGCTCGAGCACCACCGGCCGGCCGTGGTCGTCAACTGCGCCGCCTGGACCGCCGTGGACGACGCCGAGACCCGCGAGGCCGAGGCGCTCGCGATCAACGGCGACGGCCCGGCCCACCTCGCCGCCGCCTGCGCCCGCACCGGCGCCGTCCTGCTCCACGTCTCCACCGACTACGTCTTCGCGGGCGACGCCACGACGCCGTACGCCGAGGACGCCCCCACCGCGCCGCGCAGCGCCTACGGCCGCACCAAGCTGGCCGGCGAGCAGGCCGTCCTGAAGACCCTCCCCGACAGCGGTTACGTCGTGCGCACCGCCTGGCTGTACGGAGCGGGCGGAGGCAACTTCGTCCGTACGATGATCAAGCTGGAAGGCCTCAAGGACACCCTCGACGTCGTCGACGACCAGCGCGGCCAGCCCACCTGGAGCGCCGACCTGGCCGGCCTGCTGGTCGAGCTGGGGCGGGGCGCCCTGGCCGGTACCGCCCCGGCGGGCGTCTACCACGGCACCAGCTCCGGCGAGACCACCTGGTACGGCCTCACCCGCGAGATCTTCCGCCTGCTCGGCACCGACCCGGACCGGGTCCGCCCCACCACCAGCGAGGCGTTCGTCCGCCCCGCCCCCCGCCCGGCCTACAGCGTGCTCGGTCACGAGCGCTTCGCCACGGCCGGCATCGAGCCGCTGCGCGACTGGCGCGCGGCCCTCACCGAGGCGTTCCCGGAGATCCACCGGGTCCACGAGAAGGAGAACCCGGCGTGACAGTCAAGGTCAGCGTCGTCATCGCGGTCTACAACCCGGGCAAGTACGTCGAGGACTGCGTCAACGGCCTGCTCCGGCAGAGCCTCACCCCCGACGAGTTCGAGGTCTTCTTCGTCGACGACGGCTCCACCGACGAGACCCCCGCCCGGCTGGACCAGCTGGCGGCCGAGCACCCCCACTTCCACGTCATCCACCAGGAGTCCTCCGGCTGGTCCGGAAAGCCCCGCAACACCGGCATCGACGCCGCCCGCGGCGAGTACGTCATGTTCGTCGACCACGACGACTGGCTCGGCGACGAAGCCCTCGAGCGGATGTACGACTACGGCAAGGCGAACGAGGCCGACGTGGTCGTGGGCAAGATGGCGGGAATCGGCCGCCCGGTCCCGCAGGAGCTGTTCCGGGTCAACCGGCCGCGCGCGACGGTGGAGAACGCGCCGCTGATCGACAGCCTCACCCCGCACAAGATGTTCCGGCGGGAGTTCCTCCAGCAGCACGACATGCGCTTCAAGGAGGGCCGCCGCCGGCTGGAGGACCACGTCTTCGTCGTCGAGGCCTACCTGCGGGCGAAGAGCGTCGCCGTCCTGGGCGACTACCTGTGCTACTACCACATCACCCGTGACGACGGCTCCAACGCCGGCTTCCAGCGCTTCGACCCGGTCGGCTACTTCGCCAACCTCCGCGAGGCCCTCGACGTGGTCGAGGAGCTCACCGAGCCCGGCCCGCTGCGCGACAAGCTGTTCAGCCGCTGGCTGCGCAACGAGATGGTCGAGCGGCTGCGCGGCAGCCGGCTGCTCAAGCTCCCCGAGGACTACGCCGAGGAGCTGTACCGCGAGATCCGCGGGGTGGTCACCGAGCGTTTCGGGCCGGGCGTGTTCAAGCGGGTCGCCCCCACCCAGCGGGTGGTGGCCGGACTGATCGCCGCCGACCTCTACGAGGACGTCCGCGCCCTCGCCCACTGGGAGGCCGGGATCAAGCCCACCGGCACACTCGACTCCCTGGCCTGGGAGGACGGCGTCCTGAACATCGGCTTCACCTCCGAGTACCAGGTCGACGGCGAGCCGATGATCTTCCGCCGGGAGGACGGGCGCGACCTGCTCGGCCTGCCGCTCTCCGAGAAGGCGCTCAAGGCGCTGGCCGACCAGGACATCTCCCTGGCCGCCCCGGTCGACAAGAGCGACGTGGACCTGGTGGTCCGCCACCGCGAGACCGCCACGCAGTACTACCTCCCGGTCGAGTGCGAACCGCACCGCCTGGACGCGGGGGACGGCTCCTTCCGGCAGCGGATCACCACGCGCGCCGTCCTCGACCCGGAGACGGCGGCCGCGGGCAAGCCCCTGGACAAGGGCCTGTGGGACCTGCACCTGCGCATCAAGTCCTGCGGCTGGAGCAAGGAGACCCGGCTCGGCGCGGTGCGCGGCGAGGACGTGGACGCCGGACGGCTGGCCGCGCTCACCGGTGAGCCGCGGCGGCTGGTGCTGCCGTACTGGACCGACGGGCCGGGCAACCTCTCCCTCGACGTCGACCAGCACACGAACAAGCTGGAGCGCGAGGCGGTGGCCCTGATGGACCCGGCCCGGGCCGTGGTCGAGGGCTCCACCGTGCGGCTCCCGCTGCCGCTGCACGGCACGGCGGACGCCGGGGACCCGGTACGGCTCCGCTTCGAGCGCAAGAACGTGGGCAAGTACCCGGCCGACGCCGTGACCGACGGCCGTACCGTGACCGCCACGCTGCCGCTGGAGGAGCTCACCGGCAAGCGCTGGGCCGTCCGGATCGGCGTGCCGTCGGCCGGCCGCGGCGAGGCGAAGTGGACCCGGCTCCCGGTCGACGTGGTGGTCGCCGCCGACGGCACCGCCCGGGTGATCGACCGGCACACCCCGCCGGCCGGGAAGAAGCCGGCGCCGAAGCAGCCCGCCCGGCCCCGGCCCCTGTGGCGCCGGGCCGCCGGCCGGGTCAAGCGCGCACTGATGAACGAGCAGAAGAAGAGCTGAGGACACCTTCGATGCGACCCCTTTCCCTCTCCGGTGCCTGGGTGCACGAGCCGAAGATCTTCCCCGACGGCCGGGGCAGCTTCCACGAGTGGTTCAAGGCCCCGGTCTTCACCGAGGCGGCGGGCCACCCGCTGACGCTCGCCCAGGCCAACATGTCCGTCTCCAGCCGGGGCACCCTGCGCGGCATCCACTTCGCCGACGTGCCGCCCGGCCAGGCCAAGTACGTCAAGTGCGTGCGCGGCGCGGTCCTCGACGTGATCGTGGACATCCGGACCGGCTCGCCCACCTTCGGCCAGTGGGAGGCGGTCCGCCTGGACGACCGGGACCACCACGCGGTCTACCTCTCCGAGGGCCTCGGCCACGGCTTCATGGCGCTCACCGACGACGCCACCGTGGTCTACCTCTGCTCCGAGGGGTACGCCCCCGAGCGGGAGCACGGCATCCACCCCCTCGACCCGGCCGTCGGCATCGACTGGCCCGCCGAGCTCACCCCGCTGCTGTCCGCCAAGGACGAGCAGGCCCCCACCCTGGCCGAGGCCCGCGACCAGGGCCTCCTTCCCTCCTACGAGGCGTGCGTGGCCTACCGGGAGGGCCTCGGCCGCTGAACCGTCCGGGTCGGGCCGGCCTCCCGCGGGGGCCGGTTTGACCCGTTCGGCCACGGCCCGTAACCTTGACCGTCGGCGTGTCCATCGGGGCCGCCACGTCCCCGTAAACCTCTTCCTTCCGGGTGCTCCGGTGTCCGGGAGAGGTCGTCCGTGTTCTTGGCCGGGCGGCTGGCCTGCGGGGATGCCGTTCTTCGAGTGAGAGTGAGATCCGCGTGTACGCCATCGTGCGCAGCGGTGGCCGCCAGCACAAGGTTGCTGTCGGCGACATCGTTGAGGTTGACAAGATTTCCACCGCCAAGGTGGGCGACACGGTCGAGCTCTCGACCCTGCTCGTCGTCGACGGCGACGCTGTGACCAGCGACCCGTGGGTGCTGGCCGGCATCAAGGTCCAGGCCGAGGTCGTGGACCACCACAAGGGCCAGAAGATCGACATTCTGCGCTACAAGAACAAGACCGGCTACCGCCGTCGTCAGGGCCACCGCCAGCAGTACACGGCGATCAAGGTCACTGAGATCCCCGCGGCTGCGAAGTAAGGGACTGAGGAGACATGGCACACAAGAAGGGCGCATCGTCCACCCGGAACGGTCGCGACTCGAACGCCCAGCGGCTCGGCGTGAAGCGCTTCGGCGGTCAGGCCGTCAACGCGGGTGAGATCCTGGTCCGCCAGCGCGGCACCCACTTCCACCCGGGCGCCGGCGTCGGCCGCGGCGGCGACGACACGCTGTTCGCCCTGCAGGCCGGTGCGGTGCAGTTCGGCACCCACCGTGGCCGCAAGGTCGTGAACATCGTTCCGGTCGCCTGATCGGAAGCTTTCGCGAGGCGGACCTCACTTCCCGGTCGGGAAGGCGGGTCCGCCTTTCGCGTGTTAAGACAACACATCCCTGATACGTCTCTGGAGGCACCCCACCATGACCACCTTCGTGGACCGCGTCGAGCTGCACGTCGCCGCGGGTAACGGAGGCCACGGCTGTGCCTCCGTCCACCGTGAGAAGTTCAAGCCGCTCGGCGGACCCGACGGCGGGAACGGCGGACGCGGCGGCGATGTGATCCTCACCGTCGACCAGTCCGTGACGACCCTCCTCGACTACCACCACTCCCCGCACCGCAAGGCCACCAACGGCAAGCCCGGCGAGGGCGGCAACCGGTCCGGCAAGGACGGGCAGGACCTGGTCCTCCCCGTGCCGGACGGGACCGTCGTCCTGGACAAGGCCGGCAACGTGCTCGCGGACCTGGTCGGGCACGGGACGTCGTACATCGCCGCCCAGGGCGGACGCGGCGGGCTCGGCAACGCCGCACTCGCCTCCGCGCGCCGCAAGGCGCCCGGGTTCGCGCTGCTCGGCGAGCCGGGGGACCTTCAGGACGTCGTCCTGGAGCTCAAGACCGTCGCCGACGTGGCGCTGGTCGGGTACCCGAGCGCCGGCAAGTCGTCGCTGATCTCCGTGCTCAGCGCCGCCAAGCCGAAGATCGCCGACTACCCCTTCACCACCCTCGTCCCGAACCTCGGTGTCGTCACCGCCGGGTCGACCGTCTACACCATCGCCGACGTGCCCGGCCTCATCCCCGGCGCCAGCCAGGGCAAGGGTCTCGGCCTGGAGTTCCTGCGCCACGTCGAGCGGTGCAGCGTGCTCGTGCACGTGCTGGACACCGCCACGCTGGAGTCCGACCGCGACCCCGTCTCCGACCTCGACATCATCGAGGAGGAGCTGCGGCAGTACGGCGGTCTCGGCGACCGCCCCCGCATCGTCGTCCTCAACAAGATCGACGTCCCCGACGGCAAGGACCTCGCCGAGATGGTCCGCCCCGACCTGGAGGCACGCGGCTACCGCGTCTTCGAGGCGTCGGCCGTCGCCCACATGGGGCTGAGGGAGCTGTCGTTCGCGCTCGCCGGGCTGGTGGCCCAGGCGCGGGCGGCCAGGCCCAAGGAGGAGGCGACCCGCATCGTCATCCGGCCCAAGGCCGTGGACGACGCCGGCTTCACCGTCACCCGCGAGGACGTCGACGGGGAGCCGCTGTTCCGCGTGCGCGGCGAGAAGCCCGAACGCTGGGTCCGCCAGACCGACTTCAACAACGACGAGGCCGTCGGCTACCTCGCCGACCGGCTCAACCGCCTCGGTGTCGAGACCGAGCTGATGAAGGCCGGCGCCCGCTCCGGTGACGGCGTCGCCATCGGCCCCGAGGAGAACGCGGTCGTCTTCGACTGGGAGCCGACCGTCATGGCCGGCGCGGAGATGCTCGGCCGGCGCGGCGAGGACCACCGCTTGGAGGCGCCCCGCCCGGCGGCCCAGCGGCGCCGGGACAAGCAGGCCGAACGGGACGAGTCGGAGCGGGAGTACGACGACTTCGAGCCGTTCTAGCCGGTGCGGTGACGGCGGGTGAGGTCGTGGTGAACACCCGGGCAACCAACGGGTGCTCCGGCCGGTCGTACTGAACGGCAACCCGACCGGTTCTACGACAGGACGCCCGCCATGGCCGCGCCTTCCCCACGCCACAGGAACCTCACCCGCCCCGCCCGGATCGCGCTCGCGACCGGTGCGGCACTCGTCGTCGCCGGCACCCTCGCGGTGCCCGGCGCGCACGCGGCGCCCGCCGGGGCACCGGCCGCCGGCGCCGCGCAGCCGCGCGACGACTTCAACGGCGACGGCTACGCCGACCTCGCCGTCGCCGCGCCCACCGCGACCGTCGCCGGCAAGAAGGGCGCCGGTTACGTCGCCGTGGTGTACGGGTCGGCGAGCGGCCTGCGCACCGCGACCAGGCAGGTCTTCCACCAGAACACCGCCGGTGTCCCCGGCAGCGCGGAGACGGACGACGAGTTCGGCAGCGCGCTCACCACCGCCGACGTCGACCAGGACGGCTACGCCGATCTCGTCGTCGGCGTCGGCCGCGAGGACACCGCCGACGGCGGCGAGGACTCCGGGCTGGTGGAGGTGGTGTGGGGCGGCCCCCAGGGGCTGTCCGGCGGTGCCGCGCTCGCGTCGGGGGGAAACGCGTACGAGGGCCTCGGAGCCGCCGGCCACCTGACCACCGGGGACGTCGACGGCGACGGCGCCCCGGACGTCGTGACCGTCGAGAACCTGCACGACCTGCGGATCCTCAAGGGTCCCTTCGGCCGGGACGGCGCCCATGCGGGCGGCGAACAGACGGTCAGGGACGTGTACGACAGCCGGATCCTCGACCTCGCCGCCGGTGACGTCAACGGCGACGGCCTCACCGACGTCGTCGCCACCGAGAACGACGGCGACGAGTACGACGCCCGCCGGGTCGTGTACTGGCTGGGCGACCGCACCGCGCTCAACCCCTTCACCCTCGTCTACGACATCGACGGCGCGGGCCTCCAGGGCGGCGAGAACCTCGACGTCGGGGACGTGAACGCCGACGGGTACGACGACATCGTGGTCGGCCGGGCCGTGGACGGCTACGACAGCGACCTCGACAACCCGTACGTCAAGGGCGGCCGGGTCACCTGGATCCCCGGCACCCCGGAGGGCCCCGACGGGGTGAAGGCCGTCTTCCTCAACCAGGACCGCCCCGGTGTGCCCGGCACGGCCGAGGACGACGACGCCTTCGGCACCGACGTCCACATCGGCGATGTCGACGGCGACGGCTACCAGGACGTCGTCACCGGAGTGCCCGGCGAGGACCTCGGCGGCGTGTCCGCGGCCGGCGCCGTCGTCGTCCTGCGCGGCACCGCGCACGGGCTCACCGGCGCCGGCGGCCTGACGGTCACCCAGAACACCGCGAACGTGCCCGGCACCGCCGAGAGGAACGACAGGTTCGGCGGCGCCACCCACCTCGGCGACACCGACGGCGACGGGCGCGCCGACCTCGTCGTCGGCGCGCCGGGGGAGAACTCCGGCGCCGGGTCGGTGTGGTACTTCCGCTCCACCCCGACGGCCGTCGCGGGGAGCGCCGGGACCTTCGGCGCGGGCACCCTCGGCACGGTGGCGACCGGGGCGGGGCTGGGCACCGCCTTCACCGGCTGACCCGTACGGGCGCCGGCGGCCGTCGCCCGCCGCTCACCCGGCGGACCCGTCGTGGCCACGGGATGTTCCCGTGCCGCGGCGGGTTTCCCGTTGTCCCCCTGCTTGTCATGCACGCGAACCTCGGTGTTCAGCGGACGGACCGCCCGGACCGCGAACTTCCCACTGTCCGAGTGTCGTACGAGGCAGGGGAGTTCGCCCGATGTCCGGAGCATTCCAGCCCGACCGCCGCCGCGTCCTGACCGCCGGTGCCGCCGTACTCGGCGCCGCCGCATCCGCCCAGCTGTGGCTGCCGGCCACCGCGCACACGGCCGAAGTGAAGCTGCCCGACGGCGTGTTCAGCCTGGGGGTGGCCTCCGGCGACCCGCTGCCCGACGGGGTCGTCCTGTGGACCCGGCTCGCCCAGGACCCGCTGAACGGCGGCGGCATGCCCGGCCGCACCGTGGCCGTGGAGTGGCAGGTCGCCCAGGACGCCCGCTTCAAGAAGGTCGTCCGCCGGGGCGTCGCCCCGGCCCGGCCCACGTACGGGCACAGCGTCCACGTGGACGTACGCGGGCTGAACCCGGACACCACGTACTGGTTCCGCTTCCGTGCCGGCGGGCAGCTCTCGCGCGTCGGCCGCACCCGTACCGCGCCCGCCCCGCACAGCTCCGGCGGCCGTCTGAAGGTCGCGCTCGCCTCCTGCCAGAACTGGCAGCAGGGTTACTTCACCCCGTACGCCGACATGCTGCGGCAGGACCCGGACGTCGTGGTGTTCGTCGGCGACTACATCTACGAGTCCACGCCCTCGGCGACCGGCGTACGACGCCACGAGGGCACCGGTGAGCCGTACAGCCTCACCCAGTACCGCAACCGGTACGCCCAGTACCGCTCCGACCCGGACCTCGCGGAGATGCACGCGAACGCGCCCTTCGTGGTCACCTTCGACGACCACGAGGTCGACAACGACTTCGCCGGCGAGATCCCGCAGGACCCCGACAAGCAGGCGCACGACCCGTTCGTCGCCCGGCTGACGGCCGCCTACCAGGCGTACTACGAGCACATGCCGGTCCGTGCCACCGCCGTCCCCGACGGCCCGCACATCCGGATGTACCGCCGGCTGGAGTTCGGCCGGCTGGCCCGGCTCAACGTGCTGGACACCCGCCAGTACCGCAGCGACCAGGCCACCAGCCAGGAAGGCGCCCAGGACCCGTCGCTGACCATGCTCGGGGCCGCGCAGAAGCGCTGGCTGGTCGACGGGCTGCGCGACTCGCCGGCCCGCTGGAACCTGATCGCCTCGCAGATCATGATGGCCGAGACCGACATCCGGGTCGGTGAGGGCAAGCTCTGGTACTACGACGCCTGGGACGGCTACCAGGCCGAACGCAACGCGCTGCTCCAGGAGTTCCGGCGGGTCAGCAACCCCGTCGTCCTCACCGGTGACCGCCATCTGACGATGATCAGCGACCTGAAGGCGGACTTCGCCGACCCGGGGTCGGCGGTCGTGGGCGCCGAGTTCGTCGGTACGTCCATCTCCAGCAACGGTGACCAGGACCATGCCGCGTTCCGCGCGCAGTGGGACCCGCTGCGCGCGGACAACCCGCACTGGAAGCTGCTCGACGCCCACCGCGGGTACCACCTGTTCGACATCCGCCGCGACGGCATCGACGCGCGGGTGCGGGTGGTGGACACGGTGCTGCGGCCGCAGTCCACGCCCAGCACGCTGGCCGCGCTGCGGGTGGAGGCGGGGCGGCCGGGCGTGCACCTGGTCTGAGCGGGGCGGGGGTGGGGCGCGCGGCCCGGCGTCTGCGGGGTGCCGTCGCGCCCACCCGTGCCGCTGGGGGCACCTCCCAGGCCCTTAAGGCACTGGGGGAGGCACGACTTGCCCGCGGCTGGGTGGGGCGGGCGCTCAGGTGGGTCCCAGGCTGCTCTCACCGGATCCTCAGTGAGCCGCCCTACCGTGCCTCGGCATGGACACCGACTGTACGAGAGAAGAACTCCGCGTCCCCGCCCTCCCCGCCGGTACCCGGCTGCTGCACATCGGGCCGCACAAAACCGGCACCACCGCCGTCCAGGGCGCGCTGTTCGCCGCGAAGGAGGAGATGGCGCGGCACGGCGTCGACTTCCCGGCGCACAGCCGGCACCCGATGGAGGCCGTCCTCGCCGCCTGCGCCCGGCCCGCGATGATGGGGGACCCCGTCCCCACCGAGAGGCACTGGCGGCGGCTGCTGGACCAGGTGGCGGCCACCGGGGAGCGCACCTCCGTGATCAGCAGCGAGTTCTTCGCCGACGCCGAGGACGACGCGACGATCGCCCGGATCGTCGAGCAGCTCGGCGGTGCGGACAGGGTGCACGTCCTGGTCACCCTGCGGCCCCTGACGCGGATCATGCCCTCGCAGTGGCAGCAGTACGTGCAGAACGGGCTGCGGCTGGGCTACGAGCCGTGGCTGGAGCACATGCTCCGCCGGGCCCCGTACGACAGGCCCACCCCCAGCTTCTGGCGCCGGCACCGGCACGACCGGCTGGTCGAGCGGTGGGCCGCGGCGACCGGTCCCGGCCGGGTGACCGTCGTCGTGGTCGACGACCGCGACCGGGACGCGCTGATGCGCACCTTCGAGGCGCTCCTCGGGCTGCCCGGGGGACTGCTGCGGCCGGTCCCGGAGACCGCGAACCGTTCCCTCACCCTCGCCGAGACCGAAATGCTGCGGCACCTCAATAAGGAATTCCGCGGCAATGAGCTTCCGGAAGAGTTCTATTCGAGGCTGGTACGGCACGGCGCGATCGCACATATGAAGAACGCGTGCGGTCCCACCCCGCGGGACGTGAAGATCCGTACTCCGCAATGGGCCCTGGAGGCCGCCTCCGGGATCGGCGCCGAGACGGCCGCGCGGATCGGCTCCCTGGGCGTACGGATCCTCGGCGACCCGGAGGCGCTGTCCCGCGTACCGGCGTCCGGGGGACAGGCGGGCGAGCCGCGGCTCGCCCCCGAGGTGGCCGCGCAGGCCCTGTTCGGGATGCTCACCGCGGTCGCCGCGACGAACGGCACCGGCAAAGGGCGTACTGTTCACCGGACATCGTCGAAGGAACTGGTGAAGGTCCTCGGCCACCGCTGCCTGAAACGGCTGCGCCTGCGCTGAGCCGACCGGGTGGTGTCCCGCCTGTCACGCACAGCAATGACATAACTCCTGTGGAGTTACTCACAAGAATTCACCGCGGGTCCCTGGAACCCCCCACGGGGCACCAGGAGTCCTAGGTGAATGACAGGTGGCGCGCACATATGCGGCAGAGGTCGCTCACCTTGCACTGCGGTAACCCCAAGTGGGACCATTTCGAAGTTCCCTGTCGCCCCAAGGTAGGTCACCTGTGTCCCAGCACATAGCCAAGCCCCGTACCACCGCAGTGATCCTGGCCGGCGGTACCGGTCAGCGGGTGGGTCTCTCGATCCCCAAGCAGCTGCTGAAGATCGCCGGCAAGGCAGTCATCGAGCACACCCTGACCACCTTCGAGAAGGCCGACTCCATCGACGACATCATCGTGCTGATGGCGCCGGGATACGTGCCCGACATCGAGAAGATCGTCGCCAAGGCCGGGTTCACGAAGGTCACCAAGGTCATCGAGGGCGGCTCGACCCGGAACGAGACCACGGAGCGGGCCATCGCCGCGCTCGGCGAGGGCCTGGCCGAGGGCGAGGACCGCAACGTCCTCTTCCACGACGCCGTGCGCCCCCTGCTGTCGCAGCGCGTCATCGACGACTGCGTGAGCGCGCTGGAGCGCTACCAGGCCGTCGACGTGGCCATCCCGTCCGCCGACACCATCATCGTCACGCGCACGCACGGCGAGGACGGCGAGTTCATCACGGAGATCCCGGACCGCTCCCGGCTGCGCCGCGGCCAGACCCCGCAGGCCTTCAAGCTGTCCACCATCCGCCGCGCCTACGAGGTCGCCGCGAACGACCCCAACTTCCAGGCCACGGACGACTGCTCGGTCGTGCTCAAGTACCTGCCGGACGTGCCGATCCACGTCGTGGCGGGCGACGAGTACAACATGAAGGTCACCCAGCCCGTCGACGTCTTCATCGCCGACAAGCTCTTCCAGCTCGCCTCCACCGCCGCGCCCGAGCAGGTCTCCGAGGAGGCCTACCGGAAGCTGCTCACCGGCAGGACCATGGTGGTCTTCGGCGGTTCGTACGGCATCGGCAAGGACATCGCCGAGCTCGCCGAGTCCTACGGCGCCACCGTCTACGCGCTGGGCCGCTCCACCACCGGCACCCACGTGGAGAACCCGGAGGAGGTCGACGACGCGCTGTCCAAGGCGTACGGCGAGACCGGCCGCATCGACTACGTCGTCAACACCGCGGGCGTGCTGCGCATCGGCAAGCTCGCCGAGACCGACAACGCCACCATCGAGGAGGCGCTGAAGGTCAACTACCTGGCCCCGGTGCAGATCGCCCGCTCCGCCTACAAGTACCTCGCCGAGACCAAGGGACAGCTGCTGCTGTACACCTCCAGCAGCTACACCCGCGGGCGCGCCGAGTACAGCCTGTACTCCTCGACCAAGGCCGCGATGGTGAACCTCACCCAGGCCCTGTCCGACGAGTGGGCCGGTGACGGCGTCCGGGTGAACTGCATCAACCCGGAGCGCACCGCCACGCCGATGCGCACCAAGGCTTTCGGACAGGAGCCGGCGGGCAGCCTGCTCTCCTCCGAGGCGGTCGCCCGGACCTCGCTGGACGTGCTGCTGTCCGAGCTCACCGGCCATGTCATCGACGTACGGCAGCAGGACCCGACGGCGGGCGCGGCGCGGGCCACCGGCTTTGAGCAGGCGCTGGCCGCGGTGTTGGACCGTCAGGACGGCGTGTAATAATTGCCGCCAAATAGTCTTCCGTAATTCAGGCCTCCACGGCCTCCTGTTCACGTAGTCAGTCGACGGGAGTTCGCGGGGGCCTGAATCCGTACCTCCTGAATTGCGCACAGGCACAAAAACCGGCACTCCCCCCTCCAAGAGCAGGTTATCCGTGATATCCACCGCTATTCGCGTCGCCCGGGTGGGCAGCGCGGCCGAGCTGGCCGCGGCGGTCCTCATGTTGCTGGGCTTCCCCTGCCTCATGCTGGCCGCGCTCGTCCCGAGCATCCCCGCCTTCGCGGCAGCGGCCGCAGTGACGTACCTGGCGGACCACTATCTGCACCGCAAGGGCAGCTACCTGGTCAACCGTCTCAGCAAGGTACGGGCCGGCCTGTCGATCCGCTTCCTGATCCGACAGCTCCTGCTGATCCTGCTGCTGGCCCGCCTGTCCCTCGCGGACAACCTGATCTACTACGGGGCGATCGCCTGCTTCATCGCCTTCTACGGTCTTCAGGCCCCGCACGGCGCGCTCACCACGCTGATCCGCAACCGCCGCCGGATGCCGGTCGCCACCCGCAACGTCGACCTGGCCTCCCGCATCCGCATCCCGGACGCGCCGCCGAAGGTGCTGCTGAACCGGCCCGCGGAGAAGATGCTCCACCTCGACCTCGCGGCGGTCGTCGGCATACTCCTCGGCGCCTTCCTGGAGTCGGCCGCCGTCGGCTACGCCGGCATCGGCGTCACGGTGGCCGCGGGCGTCCTGTACGTCCTCGCCCTGCTGCCCTACGTGCGCGGCCGGAAGACCCCGCCGACCCCGGAGAAGGTGCTGGACGCGGTCGACGGCTGGCTGCGCGAGTACCGCCCGGAGACCGTGCTGTACTTCTCCGGATCCAAGGACTCCGCCTACCAGGTCAACATGTGGCTGGAGACCATGGAGCAGCTGGACACCCGTCCACTGGTCCTGCTGCGCGAGCGGGTCATCCTGCAGAACCTGGCGCCCACCACGGTCCCCGTCGTCTGCGTGCCCGGAGGGGTGCACCTGATGAACATGGACCTGTCCACGGTGCGGGTCGCGCTGTACGCGGCGAACGTCGGCAAGAACATCCACATGCTGCGCGTGCCCACCATGAAGCACGTCTTCATCGGCCACGGCGACAGCGACAAGCTCGCCAGCGTCAACCCGTTCAGCAAGGTCTACGACGAGGTGTGGACGGCCGGCCGCGCGGGCCGCGACCGCTACGCCATCGCCGACGTCGGTGTCCGCGACGACGACATCGTCGAGGTCGGCCGCCCCCAGCTGGCCCCGATCCGGACCTGGCAGGGCGTCCCCGGCGACCGCATGCCGACGGTCCTGTACGCCCCCACCTGGGAGGGCTGGGACGACAACCCCGGCAACACCTCGATCCTGCTGGCCGGCGAGAACATCGTGAAGAAGCTGGTCGAGGCCGACCCGGCGGTGCGGGTCCTGTACAAGCCTCACCCCTTCACCGGCACCCGCAGCGCGAAGGCGAAGGCCGCCCACCAGCGGATCACCGCGCTGATCGAGAAGGCCGCCGCCGCGCGCGCCGCCGATCCGCGCTTCACCGTCGACACGGCGGCCCAGAGCGAGGCCAGGGCCGAGCTGGCCCGCATCGAGGCCCGGCTGGCCGAGCTGACCGGCGGCACCGAGAAGGGCGACGAGGCCGAGGCCTCCCGCGACGGGGTGACCGACGTGGCCCGGTACGAGGAGACCGCCCGGCTGCGCGCCGAGTGGAACACCGCGTACTGGCGCTCCTTCCCCGACTGGGAACACCGCGTCATCACGGGCGCCGAGCCGCGGCTGTACGACTGCTTCAACGTCTCCGACGCGATGGTCTCCGACATCTCCAGCGTGGTCTCCGACTTCATCGCCAGCGGCAAGCCGTACGCCGTCACGGACTCCGCCGGGCTGGGCGTGGAGGAGTTCAAGCGGCAGAACACGGCGGTGCGCGCCGCGGTGATCCTGTCCAACGGGGCGAAGGAGCTCGGCGGGCTGCTCGACGCGGTCCGCGACCCGGCCGCCGACCCGCTGGCCGGGGACCGGGAGGAGCTCAAGCGCTACCTGCTCGGCCCGGACGAGCCGAAGTCCATCGACCAGTTCAACACCGCGGTCGCCCAGCTCGCGCTGAAGGCCGAGGCGCGCAACCTCGGCCAGGAGTCCCGGATCACCACCGGCGGCCCCGACGTGGAGCTGGCGGACGCGGTGCCCGTGCCGCGGGCGTCGGCGGCGGGTGAGGCGGACGGCGTCGACGCCGTCTGACCCGCCCGGCGGGCTCGACAGGGCCCGGTTCCCGAGGAGTTGATCCTCGGGGACCGGGCCCTGTCGCATACCCGACGGGGCGACGGCGGCCCTGTGACGTGGACCACTAAAACAGGTGTCCGAGGCAACCCCCTGCCTCGAACATCCGTCTGACAAGTAGCGAATGAGGTGATACGGGGGGCTATTCACATGAACAGGGGGAAACGTGACCGTGGCGCAGCCTGATGTCACCGTGATCATCGGGGCGTACGAAGCGATGCCGTATCTGGTCGAGTGCCTCGCCTCCGTGGAGGCACAGACCATCGGCCCGGAGCGCATCGAGGTCATCGCGGTCGACGACGGCTCGACCGACGGCACGGGGGAGTACCTGGAGGAGTTCGCGGCCCGCACGCCCATGCCGGTCACCGTGCTGAGGCAGAAGAACTCGGGCGGCCCCAGCGGCCCGCGCAACGTGGGCCTGGGCAGGGCCACCGGGCGCTACGTCTTCTTCCTGGACGCCGACGACCGGCTGGGCCCCGAGGCCCTGGAGCGGATGGTCTCCATGGCCGACCGGGCCGGCACCGATGTCGTCCTGGGCCGGGTCGAGGGCGTCAACCGGGGCGCGCCGAAGTCCATGTGGGGGAAGACACTGGAGCGGACCGACGTCTACTCCTCCCACATCAAGTTCACGCTCAGCGCGCAGAAGCTGTTCCGCCGCGCGTTGCTCGACCGGCACGGCATGCGGTTCGACGAGTCCCTGTTCACCGGCGAGGACGCGCTGTTCACCATGGAGGCCTATCTGCGGGCCGACGGCGTCTCCGTGATCGCCGACTACACCTGCTACTACCTGGTGGGCCGCGACGACGGCAAGCACGTCACCAGGAGCGGCGGCTACACCCTGCGGTTCGACTCCGCCCGCGCCCTGATGAACCTGATCGCCGGCCTCGTCCCCGAGGGCCCCCGCCGCGACCTGCTCATGGTGCGGCCCTTCACCGTCACCCTGCTGCCCCAGTTCGGCCCCCGGTTCCTCAAGGACACCGACGACGTCCGGCGGCGCAAACTGGAGCTGGCGCGGCCGCTGATGGACGTCCACTGGACCGAGGGCGTCGCCCGGCTGCTGAAGACCGAGGAGCGGCTGCGGCTGCACCTGGTGGCCGGGCAGCGGCTGGAACTCCTCCTGGACGTCCTCCGGTTCGTCCAGGAGAAGAAGCAGCCGCAGGCCCTGCTGGAGCGCCGGGGCCGCCGCGTCTACCTCGCCTACCCGCACTTCCGCGACCGCGCGGCCGGCATCCCCGACTCCGTGTACCTGGCCACCCCGCGCGAGGCCCGCGCGGTCCCCGGCCACCGCGCGGGCGGCACGGGCTCCGCACTGCGCCGGGTCGCCCGCAGGGCCCGCCGCCTGCTGACCCCGACGGCGGCCTGAATTCCAGCCCCTCCGGCGTGTGAGGAGCGGGGTCCGGGGCGGAGCCCCGGGTTCGGGACGGGAAGGGGCGGCGGGGGCGAAAACCCTCCTGCGCTTCGGCCGTGGTGTTACGCGGGGCGGGACGGCCGGTGCGGGATGAGTGTGACGGGCGCCGGCGTACCGGTGGTCTGATGGCGCTGGCCGGGGAGTTCCGCGGCGAGGCGCCGGGGAGCACGGGTGCGATGGGCCTGTGCCGCCGCGCACAGGGCCTGGACGGCCGCGGCGAAGCGCCGCTGGGACGTCGGGTCGGCCGGGCCCAGCAGGCGGAGCTTCAACTCCGCGCGGGCCGGGGCCAGCTCGTCCTTCTCCGGGGCGCGGACCGACTCCAGCAGGGCCGGCACCCCGGCCGCGTCCGGCGTCAGCACCGTCGCCGCCGCCACCGTCGGGAACGCCGCACGGAACGCCTCCTCGGGCAGTCCGCTGGTGTTCGCCACCGCGTACGGCTTCTCGCTCGCCAGGAAGTCGCTGATCACGCTCGACACATCACTGATCAGCAGGTCGGCGACGTCGAAGCAGGAGTACAGCTCGGGGCGGGCGTCCGTGACGACCTGGTGCTCCCACTCCGGCAGCGACGCCCAGTACGCCTCCTCCCAGGCCGCCTTCGCCCGCGCCACCGCCTCCGCCCGGCCGGGCTCCGGCGCGGACTGCACCAGCATCCGCTCGACCTGGTCGGCGCCCGCCCGGAACGCGGCCGTGGTGAGCCGGTCCAGCTCGGCGGTGCGGCGCGCCAGTTCCCCCGACGGCGCGGGACGCGCCCCGGACCGCTCCCGGTTCGCCGCCCGGATCAGCTCCCGCATCCGCCGGTCGGCGGCGCCCGCCCGCGGATCCACCGAGCCGGTCAGCGGGTGCGGCTTGTACAGCAGCCGCACCCCCGGGTCGGCGAGCAGCGCCCGCACCAGGTTCTCACCGGCCGCGACCACCGACGTGTTGCCCGGGTTGCCGTCCCAGCCCTCCCAGGTCGGCGCGTACAGCACGGTGGTGTACGCCCCGGTGGGCGGACCCGCGTACGGGCGTACGGCGTCCAGCTGCGGGCGCCCGATCTCCACCACGTCCTTGTCCTCGACCCCCACGTCGGCCAGCGCGTACCGCTCGCGCGCCGCCGGACCGGCCACCCACACCTCGTCGTACGCCTTCGCGTACGGGTTGCAGGACGAGAGCTTGTCGCTCTCGCCGTGGTTGACGAAGGTGTGCTTGATCGTGGGGATGCGCAGCACCTGGGAGGTCTTGCCGGAGTTCGACGGGTGGATGAGCACCTGGAGCGTGGACTGCTCGAGACGCATCAGCGTGGACACCTTCGGCAGGCACACGACGGGGATGTCGGTCGCCGCGATCCTCGGCACCATGAACCGCTCCCGCAGCACGATCACCGGCCGCCCGCCGAGCCCCGCCAGCGGCTCCAGCCACATGTTGGCCTGGTAGGCGGAGGACGGGCCGCCGGAGAAGTACAGGCCGACCGTCGGCCGGTACTCGGCCAGCCACGCGTCGAACCAGTCGAGCACCTCCTGCTCGCCCGCCGGACGCCGCCCCGGCAGCAGCCGCAGCAGCAGCGCGCCCAGGCCAGCGGCCGTGAGCAGCAATGCCAGCGCGACACCGGCCGCCGCGTACCGGGCGTCGTCGGTGACCGCCGTCGCCGTCAGCCCGGCCGTGGCGGGCAGGCCGAACACCAGCAGCCGGTGGCCGGGGCGGCGCAGCAGCACGTGCGGGGCGGGGGACAGGCGCAGCGCCGAGGCGTCGATGTTGCGGGTCAGCACCGGCAGCGTGCGGGTGCGGCGGACCAGCACGGACACCGCCTGGACCGCGCAGTGCAGCGCGTAGAAGGCGAGCAGCCCGGCGACCAGCGGGGCGTACTGCGTCTCCCGGTGCTGCTCGCCGAGCCGCAGCAGGCCCACCACCAGCAGCAGATCGCGCAGCACATGGCGGACGGTGACGTCCGCGTGCGACTTGGCGAACAGCGCCACCATGCCGGGCTGCCACCGGTACAGCACGCCCTCGACCGCCAGGGACACGGCGGTCGAGACGAGCAGCAGCGGCACATGGGGGCGCAGCGCGGCGACGGCCTGCGCGGCGACGGCGGCCGACAGGAGGGCGAGGACGAGCAACTGGGCGGCGGTCCGCCGCCGGGGGGACGAGGGTTCGGGCACTGCGGTCACTCCAGGGTCGACGCAGAAGCGGGCGCCCGGGTTAACGCGCGCCCACCTCCGGACGACACGCGGGTGTCCTCGTCGTGGGGAGTGACCAGGGGGCTGTGGCCCCGGGACCCTACTTCCGGCCTCCCTGCAGCGCCCGGCGCAGGGGAGCGCCCACCACGCGGCGGGCCCGGCGGTACACCGACGTGGTCGCCGGCCCTGCCGCGTACCCGTGCGCACCGGACCTCGCCCGGTCCAGGTCCCGCCTCAACCGGGTGTTCTCCTGGGTCAGTTCGCCCACCCGGTTGTTCAGCCAGCCCATGCGGGAGGCGAGGGAGGCGAGGTCGGTGTCGATCCAGGGGCGCACGCCCGGCGGGAAGTCCAGCGAGCGCAGCTTCTTCTCGAAGGCCGCGCCGCCGTCGCCGTGCGAGAAGGTGTTCTCCAGGCCGTTGCGGTCCAGGAACGCCGTGAACCGCTCGAACCGCTCGTGGTGGTTGCCCGTGAGCGCGCTGAGGTCCGTCTCCTCGTACAGCCGTGCCGGGTCGACGTCCTCGGGCAGCTTGTCGATCCGGCGGTGCGGGATCTCGAAGTAGCGGCACAGCTCCAGCGTCCGCGAGTCCGCGCACAGCACGGTCGCGGGCGTACCGGCCAGCAGCGCGGCGATGTTGCCGTGGATGCGGGAGCCGAAGGAGTAGTCGAAGTCCCGCAGGTCGTCGATCCAGGTGACCGGGTCGACGTAGACGCGGGCCTTGTCCTCCCGGTACATCGGGTGGTCGGGATGCGTCGGCATCGCGGTGACCTTCCCGTTCGGGTCGGACAGGTCCCGCCAGTGCAACTGCTTGGCGTCGCTGAGGTTCTGGCCTATGAACCGCAGGTTCGGGTAGCGGGAGTGGGCGCGCGAGATGATCCGGTCCATGCCGAGCCTGCGCACGGCGCTGTGCGAGCCGTTGATCGCTATGCGCGAGTCGGCGGTCAGCGCCTGCGTCCGCTTCTGTACGACGAGTTCCTTGCCGTACATGAACAGCGACGGGCAGCCGATCACCTCGACGTCGCGGAAGCCCATGTCCTTGAGGTACTTCTCGGTGAACTCGCCCCGCACGCCGATCGAGGCGCTGTGGTCGAGCACCGCGGAGACGAAGGCGCGCACGGACGGCTCCATCGGCTTCAGCCGGTCCGGGTTGTAGTTCAGCCCGGTCTGCGCGCCGACCCCGAGGACGACCACGGGGATCCTCAGCCGGCCGATCAGCCGCGTGAGCCGCTTCAGGCCCGGCTCGAAGGACGGGCGGAAGGCGTTGGCGAGCGGGACGACGAAGGCGTCGTACTCCTCGTTGATGCGCGCCGCCGCGGCCACCTCGGTCCGCATCTCGTTCGAGACCACCTCGGTACGGGGCGTCTCGAGGATCTTGTGCGCGGCATCGCTGAAGATCAGGTTGCCGGAGTTGGTGGCGATGACGTCACGGTGGAGGGCCTCCTCCACGGACAGGACGTCGTAGGGGCTCTTCCCCGATCTCAGGAGGATGCGTTTCTTGCCGCGAACGTTGTGTGACACGGCATTCAAAATACGTTTACTGAACGTTTGATTTCTATGGGTGCCCGGCGCAACCTTTTCACCCGGCGCGGTGCGTGAGTGAACGGTCACGGTGCGCGTGTCCGGAGGCTGGAACGGCCGAGCGCCGGACGATCCGCTTCGCGTAGATTGCCTGACGGGTGATCGACCGACGTGAGGGACGGGCGGCAGGGTGACAGGGGCAAGGCAGGCCGTGGGCGAGGCACGCAGGATCGTCGTCAAGGTCGGCTCCTCGTCGCTGACCACCGCGGCGGGCGGTCTGGACGCCGACCGCGTGGACGCGCTCGTCGACGTGCTGGCCAAGACCCGCAGCGGGGGAGAGCGGGAGATCGTCCTCGTCTCCTCCGGTGCCATCGCCGCCGGACTCGCCCCGCTGGGCCTGCGCCGCCGCCCCCGGGACCTGGCCCGGCAGCAGGCCGCCGCCAGCGTCGGCCAGGGGCTGCTGGTCGCCCGCTACACCGCCTCCTTCGCGCGCTACGGCGTCCGGGTCGGACAGGTGCTGCTGACCAGCGACGACATGAGCCGCCGCGCCCACCACCGCAACGCCTCCCGCACCCTCGACAAGCTGCTGGCGATGGGCGCGTTCCCGATCGTCAACGAGAACGACACCGTCGCCACCGACGAGATCCGCTTCGGCGACAACGACCGGCTCGCCGCCCTCGTCGCCCACCTGGTCCACGCCGACCTGCTGGTCCTGCTCTCCGACGTGGACGGCGTCTACGACGGCGACCCCAGCCGCCCCGGCACCTCCCGCGTCGCCGAGGTCAGGGGTCCCGGGGACCTCGCCCACGTCGAGATCGGCAGCGCCGGCAAGGCGGGCGTCGGCACCGGCGGCATGGTCACCAAGATCGAGGCCGCCTCGATCGCCGCCGCCGCCGGCATCCAGGTGGTGCTGACCAGCGCGGTCCACGCCGCCGACGCCCTCACCGGCGGCGACACCGGCACCTACTTCCACCCCACAGGGCGCCGCTCCGCCGACCGGCTGCTGTGGCTCCAGCACGCCTCCACCCCGCAGGGCTCGCTCACCCTGGACGACGGCGCGGTCCGCGCGGTCGTCCAGGGCCGCAAGTCGCTGCTGCCGGCCGGGATCGCGGGCGTCGAGGGCGAGTTCAGCGCGGGCGACCCGGTGGAGCTGCGGGACACCGAGGGGCGGGCGGTGGCCCGGGGGCTGGTCAACTTCGACGCCAAGGAGATCCCCCTCCTGATCGGCCGCTCGACCCATGAACTCGCCCGGGATCTCGGACCGGAGTACGAACGTGAGGTCGTACACAGGGACGATCTGGTGGTCCTGCATCCGTAATGCGCCGAAACGTCCGCCCGCGGTGGTGGACGTTCCGCGAAAGTGCCCCGCGAGCCACGGCGGCCTGCTCAACTTTGTTGCGAGGACACATCCGCCCGACCACCGGGTGGGTCCGCGCGTGAAGGAGGCCGTCGTGAGACGAGTGCGCCCGGGGACGACATCGTCTCGCGGGGCCGGCTCCCGTGCGGCCGGCGACGAGCGCGCCCTGAGCAGCGTCGCGGCCGGTGACCGGTTCCAGGGCGGCGGCGACCCCCGGGACCTGCCGCGCCTGTGGCACGTCACCCTCAGCGTCTCCGGCCGGCCGGCCCCGGTCGCGGAGGTCCGGCGGGCGCTGGAACAGCTTGCCCACGACCACCCCTTCCTGCTGACCAGCCGCTACGCCGACGACCACGCGGAGATCCGCTACTGGGAGGAGGCCCGCGACCTGCACGACGCGGCCGCCGTGGCGCTGCGCCTGTGGGGCGAACACCGCCGGACCGCCGGCCTGCCGCCCTGGGAGATCGTCGGCCTGGAGGTCATCGACCGGGCCACCTACCACCAGCGCGTCGCGGCGGGCTACGGACCCGCGCTGGCGACACCGGTCGGCGTGCATCCCTTCTAGAAGCACTCGGGGCGCCTCCCTCCCGAGAACCCGGGCGCGTCCCTCCCGAGAACGAGGAGATGGGGGGAGGGGTGCGCAATTCGGTGCCCAAGGGGCAAAAGCCGCTGTCTCGGGGTGTGAAACGCATGCCGTCGACGACGGCCGCCCGCACTACCCTTCCCCCATGACCACGCTCTCGCCGTACGACTCGATGTCCCCGGTCAGCCAGGCCGCCTACCGGGCCAAGGGGGCCGCCGCCACCCTCGCGCCGCTGCCGCGGGCCGCCAAGGACGACGCGCTGCTCGCCATCGCCGACGCGCTGGAGGTCCGTACGAGTGAAATCGTCGAGGCCAACACCCAGGACGTGGCCAGGGCCCGCGAGGCCGGCGTCAGCGAGGGCATGATCGACCGGCTCACCCTCACCCCCGAGCGGGTGCGCGCGATCGCCGCCGACGTGCGGGACGTGGCCGCGCTGCCCGACCCGGTCGGCGAGGTCGTCCGCGGCTCCACCCTGCCCAACGGCATCGACCTGCGCCAGGTCCGGGTGCCGCTCGGCGTCGTCGGCATCATCTACGAGGGCCGGCCGAACGTCACGGTCGACGCCGCCGCCCTCTGCCTGAAGTCCGGCAACGCGGTCCTGCTGCGCGGCTCGTCCTCCGCGTACCGGTCGAACACCGCGCTGGTGCGCGTCCTGCGCGACGCCGTGCACGGCGCCGGGCTGCCCGCCGACGCCGTCCAGCTCGTACCCGGCGAGAGCCGGGACAGCGTGCGCGAGCTGATGCGCGCCCGCGGCCTGGTCGACGTGCTCATCCCGCGCGGCGGCGCCTCCCTGATCAACACGGTCGTCCAGGAGTCGGTCGTCCCCGTCATCGAGACCGGCACCGGCAACTGCCACGTCTACGTCGACGCCGCGGCCGACCTCGACATGGCCGTCGACGTCCTGGTCAACTCCAAGGCCCAGCGGGTCGGCGTCTGCAACGCCGCCGAGACCCTCCTGGTCCACCAGGACATCGCCCCCGAGTTCCTGCCGCGCGCCCTGGACGCCCTCGCCGACGCCGGGGTGACCGTGCACGCCGACGAACGCGTGATGGCGTACGCCAAGGACTCCCGCGCCACCGTCGTGGAGGCCACCACGGAGGACTGGGAGACCGAGTACCTCTCCCACGACATCGCCGCCGCCGTCGTCGACTCCCTCGACCGGGCCGTCGAGCACATCCGGCTGTGGACCTCCGGCCACACCGAGGCCATCGTCACCACCTCGCAGCAGGCCGCCCGCCGTTTCACCCAGTTGGTGGACTCCACCACGGTCGCGGTGAACGCCTCCACCCGGTTCACCGACGGCGGCCAGTTCGGCTTCGGCGCGGAGATCGGCATCTCGACGCAGAAGCTGCACGCCCGGGGACCGATGGGCCTGCCCGAGCTGACCAGCACGAAGTACATCGTCACCGGCGACGGTCACGTACGGCGCTGACCCGCGCACGGGGAAGGCGCGGCGGCGGAACCGTCTCGGCGGACGGATGAATTTCCATACCGTCTGCCCAAAATGACCCCCCAGGTCTACTCTGGGTCTGTGCCGGAGGACGTGGGGGGCACGCCGTTCCCTGACGGCTGGGAGCCCGACGACGACCACGACCGCGGGGTGTCGGACGAAGAGTTCGCCTCCGTGGTCTTCGACGAGGCCTTCGTACGGGCGGCCGAGGTCCACGAGCCGACCGCCGTCGAACGCCTCCTGGCCGCCGCGCAGGCCAGAGCCGAGGCCTCCGAGGCGGAGGCCCGCCGGGCCCGCACGCGCGGCGAGCGGTACGACGACGGGTACGGCGGCTACCGGGGCGGTTCCGGCTACGACGACCCGGACGACGACGAGGACGTCCTGGAGGACGACTACGGCTCCCCGGGCCCGTACGGCAGGCAGGTGCGCTGGCACCGTCCCGTCGCCTGGATGCTCGCCCTGGTGATGGGCGTCGGCATGGTCGCGCTCGCCTTCTCGGCCGTCTACCGGGGCGCCTCCGGGGGCCGCCAGGAACCGGCCCCGCCGCCCGCCACCACCGGCGTGGAGCAGGGTGGCGCGACGGCGCACTCCGCGGCGCCCTCCGCGTCGGCCGACTACTCCCAGCCGGCCGTCCCGGTGATCCCGCGCGGCGGCCCCTGAGACCGGCCGCCGGCCTGGTGAGAACCTGTCAGAACTTGTGCCCCGGCCGGGCGTTTACCGGGACCTCCCCGGACCTACCCTGAAGATATGGGAGGGCCTTCGGACCCACCCGAGGGGACGCCCGAGGGAGCCCCCGGAGGTGGCGAGGACGAGTACAGGTCCGTCGTCTTCGACGAGTCCTTCGTCCGCGCTGCCCGGCTCCAGGAGTACTCCGCCGAGCAGCGCATCACCGACCACGCGCCCGCCGTGCGCCGCCGCCCGCCGCGCAGGCGCGGCGGCCTGACCCGGCAGGCGCTGGTCCTGGTCCTGCTGATCGCCGTGGCCTTCGGCACGGCCGTCTACATGGGCCTGCGCCACCCCTACCGCAACCCCGCCGCCGACGACCCCGCCGAGCCGCTGCGGATGACCGTCATCCCGCTCGCCCCGCGGGGCGAGGTCCCCGGCACCGCCGACGTCGAACGGCTGTACGCGCACAGTCCGGCGGCGCGGTTCCGGCCCGGTGCCGAGGGGGTGCCGCTCCCGGCGTCCCGGCGCACCGCGCACTTCTCCGACGGCCAGGTGGTGACCGCGCTGCTCACCGCCAAGGACTACCTCGTGCGGTCCGCCCTCGACCCGGGCGTGCTCACCGGCGGCGAGACCCGGCCCGTGCGGGCACTGCTCGACCCCGGGCAGCTGGACCAGTTCGACCGGAGCTTCGACCGGCCCGCCGCCGACGGACGGCACGCGCCCACCGGATGGCTGGTCCGCTTCGACCCCGCCCGCGTGCGGCTGGCCGACCGTGGGATCCGGGTCCAGGGCACCATGCAGGCCACCGAGAACGACTCCTCCACCCTCGAGGTCACCACGGACCACACGTTCGTCTACGCGCTGCGCCCGGCCGGCACGGGCCCGGACGCCGAGGCGTCCCTGTTCACCGTCCGGCGCGAGCTGCGCTTCCGCTTCGACCGCGACGATCTGCGCATGCACCAGGCGGAACTCGTCGTCGCCCAGGTCCAGGCCGGCCCGCTCTCCTGCGCCGAGGACTCCGCCGCCCGGCTGCGCCCGCTGCTGGCGGGCCAGAAGGCGAAGGAGACCACTCCCACCGTCACCGACCCCTACGCCACGGGCAGCATCCCGGCCCTGTGCGGCGCCCTGGCACCGGGCGCCCAGCCGACGCTGTGAACGCCGGGCGGCGAGGCGCGGGCCCGACGGGGGTGGTGGGGTGGCGATGCGCCCGAGCCCTGTACGGCTGCTCCGTGCCTGGGGGTTTCCTCGCCCCCGCCGCCCTTACCCGTCCCGTCCCGGGGGCGGAGCCCTGGGTTCGGGACGGGAAGGGGCGGCGGGGGCGATCGGCGTTGTCAGCGGCGGGGCGCACCACGCGGGCATGAGCGGGGCGCCGGACGCCGTGGTCCGCCGGCCCCCGCGGCCGGGCGGGCCTACGCCCCGTCGCGCGGCGGCTCGTCGTCCTCCGTGCCCGACGGCGCACCCGGCTCCCGCGGTCCCGGCTTCGGGGACTTCGGCTCCGACGACGTGAACCCGCCGAAGCCGCGGCGGACCCGGCCGCCCAGGTCTCCGGCACCGCCCGCGATGTCGCTGACCAGCTTCATCAGCGGGTCCTTGGAGGTGCGCACCTCGTCCGCGTAGCTGCTCGCCGACTCCCGCCAGGAGTCCCGTACCGAGGCGTCCTTGTCCTCGTCGCGGCGCGGGTAGTGGCCGTCCATGATCCGCTGGTAGTCGCGGGAGGCCGCCCACTTCTTCAGCTCGGCCGCCCGCACCGTGGTGAACGGGTGCGAGCGGGGCAGCACGTTGAGGATCTTCAGCACGGAGTCGCGCAGGTCGCCCCCCGCCTCGTACTCCTCGGCCTGCTCCAGGAACGCGTCCACGTTCATCTCGTGCAGGTGGTTGCCGCCCGCGATCTTCATCAGACCGCGCATCGAGGCCCGCGGATCCTGTCCGACCAGCAGCCCCGCGCGGTCCGCGGACAGCTCCGACTTGCGGAACCACTCCCGCAGCGCCGTCACGATCGCCATGATCGCGACATTGCCGAGCGGGATCCACGCGACCCGGACCGCCAGCGACGTCAGGAACAGCAGGATCGTCCGGTACACCGAGTGCCCGGACAGCGCGTGCCCGACCTCGTGTCCGACGACCGCCCGCATCTCCTCCTCGTCGAGCAGCTCCACCAGACCCGTGGTCACCACGATGATCGGCTCGTCCAGGCCGATGCACATCGCGTTCGGATTCGGGTCCTGCTTGACGTACATCGGCGGGACCTTCTCCAGGTCCAGGATGTAGCAGGCGTCCCGCAGCATGTCGTTGAGGTGCGCGAACTGCCGGTCCGAGACCCGCACCGAGTCGGACAGGAACAGCAGCCGCAGACTGCGCTCGGGCAGCAGGCCGCTCAGCGCCTTGAAGACCGTGTCGAAACCGGTCAGCTTGCGCAGCGCCACCAGCGCGGAACGGTCCGCCGGATGCTCGTACGCCCGCGTGGAGATCCCGGGGAAGCGCCTGCGCTGCCTGCTCGGCACGCTCTCGTGCCCGTTGTGCTGATGGCCGTCGGACATGTATCCCCCATGTGCGTCTGAGTGATCCTTCGCGGACCCTTGTCGCGGCCCTTCACGTCCCCGAGGCGCAGCCCGGCCCAGGCGGAGTCACCGTGGACGGGCAGTGACGGACGGGACGGCCGAGGAGGTGCGGGATCTTGCTCCGGGTGCTTCTGATCGTGATGGTGGTGGGCTGCGCGCTCACCGCGTGGTTCCTGTCGCGCGGCTACAGCCGGAAGGACGACTGAGCGGCGCGGAAGGTTCCTCGCGCCCTCCACGGGCCCGCAACGGCGGAGTCGGCGTGATCGACGGGAAGGCCCCCGCATACGATGAGCCGACGTCTTTGTCCCGCCCACACGCGATAGGTCCTGCCGAAGATGAGCATCCACAGCACCGCTGCCCAGTTCGCCACCCTTGCCGCCGAGGGCGGAGAGCACGGCGGCAACCACGAGAGCCTCAGCCCCTACCTCACCGGCGGCGGCGCCCTGTTCGTGCTGCTGCTCCTGCTGTGGGTCACCACCCGCTTCAACCGCGACCGCTGAGCCTCTTGCCGGCCGCCCTGGCGGACGGGGTGTTCAGGCCGGGCCGGTAGGGTCTGCACGCATGGGAGAGCAGGACATGCCTACCGGCCCCGGCAACGGCCCGGCGCGGCAGGGCAGGCGCCGTCTCGGCGTGATGGGCGGCACCTTCGACCCGATCCACCACGGACACCTGGTGGCGGCCAGTGAGGTCGCCGCGCAGTTCCGCCTCGACGAGGTGGTGTTCGTCCCCACCGGCCAGCCGTGGCAGAAGAGCCACCGCGCGGTGTCCGCCGCCGAGGACCGCTATCTGATGACGGTCATCGCGACCGCCGAGAACCCGCAGTTCTCGGTGAGCCGCATCGACATCGACCGCGGCGGCCCCACCTACACCACGGACACCCTGCGCGACCTGCGCGCGCTCAACCCGGACAGCGACCTGTTCTTCATCACCGGTGCCGACGCCCTCGCCCAGATCCTCACCTGGCGCGACAGCGAGGAACTGTTCTCCCT
Organism: Streptomyces sp. NPDC014676; assembly: GCF_043084105.1. NCBI lineage: Bacteria > Bacillati > Actinomycetota > Actinomycetes > Kitasatosporales > Streptomycetaceae > Streptomyces > Streptomyces sp. NPDC014676. The sequence continues at coordinate 483,950 of NZ_JBIBZI010000001.1, forward strand.
GGCACACTTCATCGGCGTGACCCGGCCCGGCCACCACCTGACCGACGCGGGCCTGCCCGAGGGCGGTGTCTCGCTCGTCGAGGTTCCCGCCCTCGCCATCTCCTCCACGGACTGCCGTGCGAGGGTCGCCGAGGGGGCACCCGTCTGGTACCTGGTGCCGGACGGAGTCGTGCGCTACATCGACAAGCGCGAGCTGTACCGCGGCGAGTGAGCCGAGAGGGGCACCGGTGAACGACCGATACGACGCGGGATACGGGGCCGACGGGGGCGGCGCCCCGTACGAGCTCGTCGGCTACGACGAGTACGGCCGGCCTGTCTACCGCCAGGCCACGGACCAGCAGAACCAGCAGTACGACGGTTACCCGCAGCAGGGCTACGGCTACGACCCGTACCACACGGGCGGACACCAGCAGCCCTCGTACGACCCCTACGGGACCGGGACCGGCGCCCCGCAGCAGCCGCAGGCGCCGTCCTACGACTCCTACGACCCCTACGGCACCCAACAGGGCGGCCAGGGCGGCCAGAGCGCCCCGTACGACCCCTACGGGCAGACCGCGCAGTCCGCGCACACCGGGCAGCAGCCCCGCGTCACCGAGCAGACCGCGCACATCCCGCAGCAGCCCGGCCCGGCCGACGACGAGCAGGGCTCCGACGGGCCCGCACCGGAGTACCGCACCGAGCAGTTCGCCTTCGTCGAGGAGCCCGACGGGGACTCCGAGGACGTCATCGACTGGATGAAGTTCACGGAGAACCGCACCGAGCGCCGGGAGGAGGCCAAGCGCCGCGCCCGCAGCCGGATCATCGCCCTCGTCGTGGTGTTCGCCCTGGTCGCGGCCGGCGGCGTCGGCTACCTCTGGTACGCCGGGAAGCTGCCGGGCCTGTCCGACTCCGGTCCCGGCACGGGCACCACGACGGCCGCGGGCGCGCAGAAGCGGGACGTCATCGTCGTCCACCTGCACGACACCACAGGCGGCGGCACCGTCACCGCCCTGCTCGTCGACAACACCACCACCGAGCAGGGCACCACCGTGCTGCTGCCCAACTCCCTCACCCTGACCGCCGACGACGGCACCACCACCACGCTCGCCAAGTCGGTCGAGGACGACGGCTCCGAGGGCACCAGGACCGCCCTCGACACCGTCCTCGGCACCGACATCGAGGGCACCTGGCGGCTGGACACCCCGTTCCTGCTCACCCTCGTCGACCTCGTCGGCAACATCGAGGTCGACACCGACACCGACGTGCCCGACCCGGACGCCGGGAAGAAGGGCGAGGCGCCCCTGGTCAGGAAGGGCAAGGGCCAGACCCTCAGCGGCAAGATGGCCGTCGCCTACGCCACCCACCGCGGCTCCGGCGAGTCCCAGAACGCCCAGCTGGAGCGGTTCGGGCAGGTCCTGCACGGCGTCCTGCGCAAGATGACCTCCGACCCGGACGCCGCCACGGTCACCGTCCAGACCCTCGGGCAGATCATCGAGCCGCCGCTCACCGACAAGGACCTCGGCTCCTTCCTCGCCCGGCTCTCCGACCGCGCCAAGGGCGGCGACCACAAGACCGCCGTGCTGCCCGTGCAGGACGACGGCACGCTCACCGCCCAGGCGAGCGACAGCGTCGTCAAGGACGTCCTCGGCGGCACCGCCAAGAGCCCCGACAAGAACGCCGCCGTCAGCGTCTCCGTGCGCAACGCCACCGGGACGAAGGACAACACCGAGAAGGCCCGCGTGGTGCTCCTCAACGGCGGCTTCACCTTCCGGGACGCGGGCGCCGCCGGCGCCGCCGAGACCACCTCGAAGGTCGTCTACGCCGACGCCGCCGAGAAGGAGAACGCCACCGAGGTCGCCAAGACCCTGGGACTGCCCGCCGGCTCCGTCACCAAGGGCGAGGTCTCCGCCAACGCCCGCGTCTCGGTCGTCCTCGGCCAGGACTACGACCCCGGCTCGTAGCGCGCTCCGGGCGCACCCTCCGCAATTGCGGAGGGTGCGCCCGGCGGTCCGTGAGACCCTTGACAGCAAGTGTCCACCGACCGAAAGCCTCGCAGTGACCGCAACCGACCGTTCCCTCGAGCTCGTCACCACCGCCGCCCAGGCGGCCGCCGACAAGCTCGCGCACGACATCGTCGCCTACGACGTCAGTGACGTGCTGTCCATCACCGACGCCTTCCTGCTGGCCTCCGCGCCCAACGACCGCCAGGTCAAGTCCATCGTCGACGAGATCGAGGAGCGGCTCAGCAAGGAGCTCGGCGCCAAGCCGGTCCGCCGCGAGGGCGACCGCGAGGCCCGCTGGGTACTCCTCGACTACGTCGACATCGTCGTCCACGTCCAGCACAGCGAGGAGCGCGTCTTCTACGCCCTGGAGCGGCTGTGGAAGGACTGCCCCGAGCTGGAGCTGCCCGAGGACGCCAAGGCCACCCGCGGCAAGGCCGCCGAGCACGCCAGGCTCCAGGAGGCCGAGGAGGCCGCGCAGCCCGGCGGTGAGTGGTGAGCGCCACCGGTGAGGTGGGCGGGTCCGCGCGCCGGGGCCGCCGCGTCATCCTGTGGCGGCACGGTCAGACGTCCTGGAACGTGGAGCGCCGCTTCCAGGGCTCCACGGACGTGGACCTCACCGAGACCGGCGTCGCCCAGGCCCGCCGGTCCGCCCGCCTCCTCGCGGGGCTCAAGCCCGACGCGATCGTCGCCTCCGACCTGAAGCGGGCCGCGGCCACCGCCGCCGAGCTCGCCGCGCTCACCGGCCTGGAGGTCACCCTCGACGAGGCCCTGCGGGAGACCTACGCGGGCGTCTGGCAGGGCCTGACGCACGACGAGATCATCGCCAGGTACGGCGACGAGTACACCGCGTGGAAGCGCGGTGAGCCGGTCCGCCGGGGCGGGGGCGAACTGGAGACCGAGGTCGCCGACCGCGCCGCCCCCGTGGTGCTGCGGCACGTCGAGAAGCTCCCGCAGGACGGCACGCTCGTCGTGGTCAGCCACGGCGGCACCATCCGCACCACCATCGGCCGGCTGCTCGGACTCGACCCGCACAACTGGGAGAGCCTGGGCGGTCTCACCAACTGCTGCTGGTCCGTCCTCGGCGAGGGCGCCCGCGGCTGGCGGCTGCTCGAGCACAACGCCGGCACCCTGCCGGAGCCGGTGCTCGGCGACGACGACTGAGAGTGCTTCGATCCGGCCCCGGGACGCCCCGGGACCCGGATTTCACTTTCCGGCAGGTCACAGGCTAGAGTTCTTCTTGTTCGCCCCGCCGAGCGGGAGGGAACACCAGGAAGCCGCGTCACGTGGCAGCCAGGGGCTATAGCTCAGTTGGTAGAGCGCCTGCATGGCATGCAGGAGGTCAGGAGTTCAATTCTCCTTAGCTCCACATGACGAAGATCCCGTCCCTCGCAAGGGGACGGGATCTTTTGTTGTCCGCCGTTGAGCGGGACGGCTCTCGCGGGCGTATACCCCTGTGAGGCGCCGAGCCGTGTCCCGACCGGTACCCCGGCGTCGCTGACCGTGTCGGCCCGGTCGTGGCAGAATCAAACGGCCGGAAGGGGGCGCGGCCCGACGGGAGGGAGTTGTGATGCCTGCGAGCATCCTCGAGGAGGTCGACCACCTCCTCGGAGCGGTGTCGACGCGACGGACCTCTACCCGCCTCAACTGCCCTTCCTGCGGCTCCGCGCACGTCGCCCAGGTGCTCGGCGACAACGGCGGGATCTCCTACGTGTGCACGGCCTGCGGCCACAGCTGGAGCTGACCGATGGGTGCACACAGGCGGAAGTGCGACTGGTGCGGCAGCGGGACGCCGATCGTCCGGGACATGGAGCCGCTCAACCCCGACTACCAGTACTGGTGCGAGGAATGCGCGCGGGCGCTGATCATAAAAGGCGACCCCATCGAGACGTACCGCGAACTCGAGGGGGAGCCGATCTATGGCCGGCTGCTGGAGGAGCACTGCACGCTCAAGCGCTTCTATTCGTTCGTGACCGCGTGACCCCCGGTAGGGGAAATTCGGGACATAGGCGAGCGAAGCGAAACCGATTTGGTGTTGGCCCGGGTCGACCGTGTAAAGTTGGCGTCGCCGCCGGGGAAACCGGGCGACACGAACGACATGCGGCTCCGCCGCGTGGCAGCAAGGGGCTATAGCTCAGTTGGTAGAGCGCCTGCATGGCATGCAGGAGGTCAGGAGTTCAATTCTCCTTAGCTCCACAGAAGTCGAGGGCGGATCATCCGAACGGATGGTCCGCCCTCGCTGGTTGTCCGGGACCTCGCTGTCTGTTCCGGTCCTCGCCGCCCGTTCAGGTTCCAGCGGCCTGTTCCGGTCCTCGCCGGTCGTCCCGGACCGCCGTAGCGGCCCGGGACCCGTCTCAGCGGCCCAGGGCGCGCCGGCCGCGACCCTGCGAGAGCACCGGCAGATTGCGGGACGGCGCCTTCGCCTGGGGCGACTCGTCCTCGATGCGCAGGGCCAGCGCCGGGCAGCGGCGCACCGCCCGCAGCGCCTTCGCCTCCGCGAAACGCGGCACCTGCGCCTGAGCCACCGTCGGGAAGCCGTCCGCGCCGAGCTGGAACACCTCCGGGAGGATGTCCGCGCACAGGCCGTGGCCCCGGCACAGCGTCCAGTCGACGTAGATCTTCTGGCGGCTGGGCCCGTTCTCCTCGTCTCCGCCGCCCGGGATGCCCGTAGGGGCCCTGCCCCCCTCGAAGAGCGGCAGGACGCCCGCCACGGGCCGTCCGCAGCCGTTGCCGAGGACATGCGCGGCGAGGTCGTCGGTGAACGCCTTGATGGTCGACTCCAGGAACATCGCGGAGCCGTCCGGGTGCGAACACGCCCCGCGCCGCTTCACGTTCTTGGCGACCTGCTTGACCGCCTCCAGGGCGGCCGGACCGCCACCGTTGAGGATGTCCTCCAAGCCGCGCGCGGCGGCCGGCAGCCCCAGGTAGCAGGGACCGCACTGGCCGGCGCTCTCCTCCGCCAGCCACTTCGCCACCATCAGCGACTCGCCCAGCGGGCAGGTGTCCTGACTGATCGGCAGGATCGCCCCGGCGCCGAGCGCACCGCCCACGGCGTCCAGGGAGTTGCGGGAGACGATCGCCTCGTTGACGGTCGCCGCGTCGATCCACTTGCCGTGGTAGCCGCCCGTCAGCACCCCCTGCGGCACCGGGGGAGCCCCGGCGAGCTGGAGGATGTAGCGCAGCGGCACACCCGTCGGTGCCTCGATCACCATCGGGCGGGCCACCGCCCCCGACACCGTGAGCATCACGGTGCCCGGCTCGTCGTACAGGCCGGTGTTGCCGTAGCGCTCCGGGCCGATGCGGGCGGCGATGGCGAGCTGGGCGAAGGTCTCGGCGTTGGACAGCAGCGTGGGCGCGCCGCCGACGCCGTTCTTCGAGGCGCTGGTCTTGCGGCCCGGCGGGATCGCCGGGCCGCCGTCGATCGAGCGGATCAGGGAGGCCGCCGCGCCCGTGACCATGCGGACCGGGTTGCGCTGCACGCGGGCGCGCAGCGCGGAGCGGCGTCCGTTGTTCAGACCGCGTTCGGCGAGCGCGGCCTCCATGGAGCGCTGGGTGGACTCCCGGGTGACCCCCACCACGAGTGTGCGGGCACCCATGGCCTCGGCGCACAGCAGTGCGCCGTCCAGGATGAGATGAGGGGCACGGTTGATCAGCACCGTGTCCTTGCGGCAGGCCGGCTCGTCCTCGCTGCCGTTGACGACGACGACCGGCCGCACACCGCGCTTGATCGCCGTTTCGGCGACCGAGCGCAGCTTCTTGTGGAAGGGGAACCCCGCGCCGCCGCGGCCCCTGAGGTTGATGCGTTCGGCGAGCTGCGCGAGCTGCTCACCGCCCAGCGGCTCGAGCGGCCCGTGCACCTTGAGGTGCATGGGCAGATCGAGCCGGTCCACAAGGTCGAAGCCCGACGTGAGCTGGGGAAGCCCGACCACGCGGACTTCGGGTACGTCGGGCAGGGCCTCGTTCACCGGTGACCTCCGAGGGTGCCCCCGGCTCCGGCCGGGAGAGAAATCGGGCTCCTGCGGGGCAGGGCGGGAAACGGGGGTTCACCCCGAAGACGGCGGACGGACCACGTGGCCGGGTGGCCCGGCTGCCGTGCGTCGTGAGGGCCAGGCACGCGCGACTCTTCCGTTGCTGTTGTGGGGGGAGGGTTCAATTGAAGCCTCCGGACGGCGTGTTCGGTGTGTTCCAGGGTTCGCCCGATCCCGGCGCGTCGAAGTCGTAGGACGACGACACGCCGGGGTTCGGTGCGGGGACGGGACCGCTGTTGTACGTGTCACTCGGGTTGTACGTGCTGTAGAGGCCGTTCGTCTCACCGGTGTCGTACACATCACTCGAACCGAACCCGGAGGCGGCCGGATTGTCATAGGCCGGGATGGTGTATCCGGTGTCCTGGAGCGGGTCGTACGCCGACGGCGGGGCCTCGCCGACCGGCGGCGGGGACGGGATCGGCCAGTTGCCCGAGGTGCTGGAGGGGCCGTCCACGCGCGGGATGGCCTCCGTGGGCTGCATGTCCAGCGGCAGTTCCATGCGGGAGGTCGCGTCGGTGAGGGGGGTCTGTCCGGCCGGCGGCCGGCCGGGCGCCGAGACCGCGCGGTAGGCGGCCGCGAAGCCGTTCGCCGGTTCCGGCGCGGGCGCGGGCCCGGCGGTCTCGTACAGCGGGCGCCCGCCGCGCGGTCTCTCGCCCCGCCGGTCGCCGTCCCCGCGCGGACGCCCGTCGCCCCGCGCGGAGTCGCGCTCGCCGCCGTATCCCGGCAGGGCGGACCCGGCCGCCCGGGACCTGCTCTCCTCCAGCCGCTCCTCACGGCTCCGCTGCTGGTCGGCGGCGCCGAGCAGCGCGGTGAGCCGGTCGGAGATCCTGCGCTTCACGCGGGGCGGGGAGGCGCGCACGGCGAGGGCCGCCATGACGCCGACCACGGACAGCCCGTAGAGGATCGTGAAGATCGGCTTCGCCGCTCGACCCGCGTAGAGGCCGTGCACCAGCGCGGCGCACCAGGCCGGGTAGGCCAGCATGTGCATCGCCCGCCAGCGGGCCGCGACCGGTGCCGGGGAGGCGAAGCGGTTGCGCAGCACACCGGTGATGCCGACGAAGATCATCAGCATCCCGGCGAGGGTGCCGAGCCCGATGAGGACCCCCCGGCCGGCGACGGCCTCGTCGTCGGTGAGGAGCAGTCCGAAGGGGATCACCGCGGCGATCCAGGTGGTGTGCTCCTGCAGCAGCTTGACGACGATGTGCACCAGCAGGAAGGCGATCGAGGCGACCGCGGTCGTCCGGTGCACCGCCTGCGCGAGGATCCGCTGCCGGGGGCCGAGCAGGATGCGGTCCTGGGCGACGAGTCCCCAGATCACCGAGCAGCTCAGGGAGACCAGGGACAGCACGCCCGCACCGAAGCTGAGGAACTCGACGAGCCAGTCGTCCGCCGTGCTGTCGTCCGGCCTCACGACCTGCCTCCCGGCGTCCCGGCGCGGAGCGGGCACGACGGAGCCGCAGCCGACCGGCCCCGAGCGGGGGGCGGGCTGCAGTCTGGACGAGGGTTCATGGGGCGACTCCGAAGGTTCGGTAAAGCGGTCCCGCTGCCGAACTCTAAGGGGCGTCATACCGATGAGTACGAGGTTTGAGTTATTGCGCTGTTATCAAATGACAATGAGGCCGTTGTGATGTCCCTTAGCGGTCGTTACGCGAAGTAACATTTGACCTTGGGTCAACGTGCCGCGGAAGCGCGTCGCGGCCGGATCGGCGGCTGCGGTACCCTGGCGCCATGCGTGCCGTACGCCTTCTGCTTAGCGGGCCGCGCTGATCAGTCCCGACCGCCGGTGACCGGCAGGTCGGAATCGGCGCGGCGTCCCCTCCTGTGCGAGGGGATTTTTCATTTCCGGGAAGTCCGCAGCAGCAGGCAGAGACGATCGATGGAGCATTGAGGATCATGAGCGAGACGAACCCCGCAGCCGCGGAGGCCGCGCCGCACCGCTACACGGCCGCCCTGGCCGCCGAGATCGAGGCACGCTGGCAGGACTTCTGGGACGCCGACGGAACCTACGCCGCGCCGAACCCGAGCGGCGACCTGTCGGGCGATCCGGAGACGGCCGCCAGGCCCAAGAAGTTCATCATGGACATGTTCCCGTACCCCTCGGGTGCGGGACTGCACGTCGGACACCCGCTGGGCTACATCGCCACCGACGTCTTCGCCCGCTTCCAGCGCATGACCGGGCACAACGTCCTGCACACCCTGGGCTTCGACGCCTTCGGCCTGCCCGCCGAGCAGTACGCGGTGCAGACCGGCACGCACCCGCGCGTGTCGACCGAGGCCAACATGGAGAACATGAAGTCCCAGCTGCGCCGGCTGGGCCTGGGCCACGACAAGCGCCGCTCGTTCGCCACGATCGACCCGGAGTACTACAAGTGGACCCAGTGGATCTTCCTGCAGATCTTCAACTCCTGGTACGACCACGAGGCGAAGCGGGCCCGCCCGATCTCCGAGCTGGTCGAGCGGTTCGAGTCCGGTGAGCGCGCCGTCCCCGGCGACCGCTCCTGGAGCGAGCTGACCGAGGCCGAGCGCGCCGACGTCCTGGGCGAGTACCGCCTGGCCTACGCCTCCGACGCGCCGGTCAACTGGTGCCCCGGCCTGGGCACCGTGCTGGCCAACGAGGAGGTCACCGCCGAGGGCCGCTCCGAGCGCGGCAACTTCCCCGTCTTCAAGGCCAAGCTGCGCCAGTGGAACATGCGCATCACCGCTTACGCGGACCGCCTGCTGGACGACCTGGACGCCCTGGACTGGCCCGAGGCCATCAAGCTGCAGCAGCGCAACTGGATCGGCCGCTCCGAGGGCGCCCGCGTCGGCTTCCCGATCGACGGCGAGAGCATCACCGTCTTCACCACCCGCCCCGACACCCTGTTCGGCGCGACCTACATGGTGCTGGCGCCCGAGCACCCGCTGGTCGAGAAGTTCACGCCCCAGGAGTGGCCCGAGGGCACCCACGCGGTGTGGACCGGCGGACACGCCACGCCCGCCGAGGCCGTCGCCGCCTACCGCGCGCAGGCCGCCTCCAAGTCCGACGTCGAGCGGCAGGCCGAGGCCAAGGACAAGACCGGCGTCTTCATCGGCGCGTACGCCACCAACCCGGTCAACGGCGAGAAGGTCCCCGTCTTCATCGCCGACTACGTCCTGATGGGCTACGGCACCGGCGCGATCATGGCCGTCCCGGCCGGCGATCAGCGCGACTTCGAGTTCGCCCGCGCCTTCGAGCTGCCGATCCGCTGCATCGTCGAGCCGACCGACGGCCGCGGCACGGACACCTCCACGTGGGAGAACGCCTTCTCCTCGTACGACGCGAAGATCATCGACTCGTCGAACGACGAGGTCTCCCTGGACGGCCTGGGCGTCGCCGAGGCCAAGGCGCGCGTCATCGAGTGGCTGGAGCGGTCGGGCCACGGCGAGGGCACCGTCAACTTCCGCCTGCGCGACTGGCTGTTCAGCCGGCAGCGCTACTGGGGCGAGCCCTTCCCGATCGTCTACGACGAGGACGGCGTCGCCCACGCCCTGCCCGAGTCGATGCTGCCGCTGGAGCTGCCCGAGGTCGAGGACTACAGCCCCCGCACCTTCGACCCGGACGACGCCGACACCCGGCCCGAGACGCCGCTGTCGCGCAACGAGGACTGGGTCAACGTCACCCTGGACCTGGGCGACGGGCCGAAGAAGTACCGCCGCGAGACCAACACCATGCCCAACTGGGCCGGTTCCTGCTGGTACGAGCTGCGTTACCTGGACCCGCACAACAGCGAGCGGCTGGTCGACCCGGCCGTCGAGCAGTACTGGATGGGCCCGCGCGAGGGCATGCCGCACGGCGGCGTCGACCTGTACGTCGGCGGCGCCGAACACGCCGTACTGCACCTGCTGTACGCCCGCTTCTGGTCCAAGGTGCTGTACGACCTGGGGCACGTGTCGTCCGCGGAGCCGTTCCACAAGCTGTTCAACCAGGGCATGATCCAGGCCTATGTCTACCGCGACAGCCGGGGCATCGCCGTACCGGCCGCCGAGGTGGAGGAGCGCGACGGCGGCTACTGGTACCAGGGCGAGCGCGTCACCCGGCTGCTGGGCAAGATGGGCAAGTCCCTGAAGAACGCCGTCACCCCGGACGAGATCTGCGCCGAGTACGGCGCCGACACGCTGCGCCTGTACGAGATGGCCATGGGCCCGCTGGACGTCTCCCGGCCGTGGGACACCCGCGCGGTGGTCGGCCAGTTCCGGCTGCTGCAGCGGCTGTGGCGCAACATCGTCGACGAGGCGAGCGGCGAGGTCACCGTCGTCGACACCGACGACGTCGACGAGGACACCCTGCGCGCCCTGCACAAGGCGATCGACGGCGTGCGCGGCGACCTGGAGGGCATGCGCTTCAACACCGCCATCGCCAAGGTCACCGAGCTGAACAACCACCTGACCAAGCGGGGAGAGGCGCTGCCGCGCACCGTCGCGGAGTCCCTGGTGCTGCTGATCGCCCCGCTGGCCCCGCACATCGCCGAGGAGCTGTGGCGCAAGCTGGGGCACACGGACTCCGTGGTGCACCGGGACTTCCCGGTCGCCGACCCGGCGTACGTGGTCGACGAGACCGTCACCTGCGTCGTGCAGATCAAGGGCAAGGTCAAGGCGCGCCTGGAGGTGTCCCCGGACATCGCCGAGGACGAGCTGGAGAAGGTCGCGCTGGCCGACGAGCGGGTCGTCGCGGCGCTGGACGGCGCCGGGATCCGCAAGGTGATCGTCCGGGCGCCGAAGCTGGTGAACATCGTCCCGGCGTGAGGTGAGCGCTTCGGGGGCCCGTCTGGTGCGATCCGCCGGACGGGCCCCGGGCTTCAGGGCGCCCGACGGTCCGGGTAGTCCCTTACGGGCAGGTTCGGGGTTGTTCAGGAACTCCGGACCTGCCCGCTGCGTTTACCGTTGAAGAGCGGCGCGAAGTGCGCCGGGACAGGCCGGAAGGCCCGGAGGAGGAGCTTCGTGGAGACGGTGTTCGCAGTGGTCGCCCTGCTCTTCGTGCTCTTCGTCGCGCTCGGCGCCTACGCCACGGTGAAGGTCGTCGGCGCCGCCAAGCGCAGCGCGGACCGCCACATCACCCAGGCCCGCCGCACGGTCGAGGACCACACCCTGCGGGCCAAGGCCTTCGCGCAGCCCGGCCCGGCCGGCCAGATCGCCCAGCTCCGGCTGGGGCTGCGCACCTCCATGCGGGCCACCCAGGACGCCCTGGAGGCCGCCGTCACCGAGGACGAGTCCCTCAAGGAGTCCCTCGGTCTCTTCCAGCGGCTCAGCGCGCACGGCCACGAACTGGACGGCGAGCTCAGGCGCCTGGAGTCCGAACCGGACCGCACCACCCTCGCCGCCCGGCTGCCCGAGCTGCGCGAGCGCACCGAGCGCATCACGAGCGCCGCGGACTCCCTGCGCTGGGCGGCCCGCGACCGCGCCCGCCGTTTCGCCTCCGACGACCTGGACTCGCTGAGCGAGCAGATCGACATGGAGGCCGGGGCCCTGCGCCACTGGACCACCACGGAGCAGCACCCGGCGCCCCCGCCCTGGCCCGAGACCCCCGCCGCCGACGCCCCGGAGCCCGCCCCGGCGAAGGAACCGGAGCAGCGGACCGATCGGCCCGCCATCACCCCGCCGGCACCGCGCCCCACCTACTCCTGGCAGAAGAAGCCCCGCCCCGAGAGCACCACGTGAGTACCACATGAGCACCCCCTGATCCGGCCACCGTCGGCCCCGCCCCGCGAGGCCGGGCTGCCGCACGGGCACCACGGCAGGTAACCTCCAGCTCATGTCCCGCCATGTCGCGATCGTCACCGATTCAACGGCCTACCTGCCGGCCCGGACGATGGAGCGGCACCGCATCACGGCGGTACCCCTGACCGTGGTCCTCGGCGACCGCGCGCTCGAAGAGGGCACCGAGATCTCCACCCGCTCCCTCGCCCAGGCTTTGCAGAAGCGGCGCCCGGTCACGACCTCACGGCCCGGCCCCGAGGTGTTCGCCGAGACCTACCGCAGGGCCGCCGAGTCCGGTGCCACCGGCATCGTCTCCCTCCACCTCTCCGCCGAGCTCTCCGGCACCTACGACGCGGCGGTCGTCGCCGCCCGCGAGGCGCCCGTGCCGGTACGGGTGGTGGACACCGGCATGATCGCGATGGCGCTCGGGTTCTGCGCGCTGGCGGCGGCGGAGACCGCGGAGGCGGGCGGCACGGTGGACGAGGCGGTCACGGCCGCGGAGAAGCGGGCGGCGGACACGTCCGCCTACTTCTACGTCGACACGCTCGACTATCTGCGCCGGGGCGGCCGGATCGGCGCCGCGCAGGCCCTGCTGGGCTCGGCCCTCGCGGTCAAGCCGCTGCTGCAGCTCGCGGGCGGCCGGATCGAACCGTTGGAGAAGGTCCGTACGGCGTCGAAGGCGATCGCCCGCCTGGAGGAGATCGCGGCCGAGCGGGCGGGCGGGGCGGAGGTCGACGTCGCCGTCCACCATCTCGCCGCGCAGGAGCGCGCGTCGGCCCTCGCGGACCGGCTGCGGACCCGGCTGCCGGGCCTGGCCGACCTGCACGTCAGCGAGGTGGGCGCGGTGATCGGGGCGCACACGGGGCCCGGACTGCTGGGGGTCGTGGTCTCGGCCCGGTGAGGCCGGTGCGCTCGTACGGGTGACGGGGTTGTCCACACCCGGTCGGTAATCCCCGGAAAACAGGCAAGATCATCGCGAGTGGGCCGATGTGCCGGATCCTCCTGGCATGGCACTTCGATCACGCTCACGCACAGGGACAGCGACCAGCGGCCCGGGCCGCCCGCCCGCCTCCGACGGCCGCGCCCGCCACCGCCGGCCGACCGGACCCCGCGGCCGGGGCTCGCGCCCGGACCGCCGAGCGGCGGCGGAGGAACTCCGCCGCCGGGCGGAGTCACTCTTCGACGGCGACGACCACTGCGCGCACGGCAGGCGCCCCCCGGCCTGGGCCCTGACCGGCACCCGCCGCATCACACGGGCCGGTTCCTCGGCGGCCGGGAACCGGTCGGGGGCGGTGGACCGCGCGGGCGGTGCGGACCGTGGGACGGTCGCGGACCGCGTGCCGGACCGGGGCCGCTCGGCGGCGGTGGACCGCCAGGGCGCTGGGGAGCACGCGGCGACGGCCGGGAACCGGGCGGTGGACGCGGGCCGGCCGGGGTCCGGGGACCGGTGGCCGGATGTCGGCCGGCCGGTGGTTCCTGAGCGGTCGGTGGAGCCGGGGCGGCCGGCGGCTGCGGACCGGCAGGCCGCGCAGGGGCGGTCGACGGCCGCCGGGGACTTTCTCGCGGCGGGGCCAGGTGGTGGCGCGGTCGCGGTGGACGACGAGGGCGGTACCGCGGATCCGGAGGAAGCCGGTGGCGCGTCCGCACGGGGGCGGCGGGAGCGGGCCGGGCTCGCGCTGCGGGAGCGTCTGCCGTTATGGGTGCAGACGCGGTGCGGCATGGAGCGGCGGAGCGTGGCCGCGCTGTCGGTACTGCTCGTGATCGCCGTGGGGTTCGCCGTGCAGCACTTCTGGACCGGACGGACCCAGCCGGTACGGGCGCCGGAGGTGGTGCGGGCGGCGGCGGTTCCGCACGGGGAGCACGGCAAGGACGCGGCGAAGGGGGAGGCCGCGCCGGACGGTGCGGTGAGGCCCGGCGGCCCGGGCCCGGCGGGGACCGAGATCGTGGTCGACGTCAGCGGCAAGGTGCGGGACCCGGGGATCCACCGCCTGCCCGCCGGTTCACGCGTCGAGGACGCGCTGCGGGCGGCCGGCGGAGTACGGCCCGGCACCAGGACCGACGCCCTGAACCGCGCCCGTTTCCTCGTCGACGGCGAGCAGGTGGTCGTAGGCGGGCCGGTACCGGCCGCGGCAGCCCCCGGCGGCGGTACGGGTACGGCGGCGGGAGCCGGCCCCACCGCCCCGGTGTCCCTCAGCACCGCCACCCTCGACCAGCTCGACGCCCTCCCCGGAGTAGGCCCTGTGCTGGCCCAGCACATCGTCGACCACCGCACCCGCAACGGCGGTTTCCGCTCGGTGGACGAACTCCGCGAGGTGAACGGCATCGGCGACCGCCGTTTCGCGGAGCTGCGGAACCTCGTACGGCCATGAGTACCGAGCCGAACACCGAGCCCACGGCCCGGCGGCACGTCCACGCCGCCTCCGGCAAGCGGCTCGGCGCCGCGCACCCGAGGCAGGAGGGACCGACGGACCTGCGGCTGGTCCCGCCCGCCCTGGCCGCCTGGGCCACGGCCGCCGTGCTGCTGCACGCCCCGCCCGGCCGGGCGGCGGGCACGGCGATCGCCGCCCTGCTGACGGCCGGCGCCCTCCTCCTGGCGCGCAGCCGCCTGGCCGGACGCGGACGGGCCACCGCCCACGCCACCGCCGCCGCACTGCTCTGCGTCGCCGCGGCCGCCGGATCGGCGGGACTGCACGGCGCGGACCTGCGACGGGGCCCCGTGCCCGCACTGGCCCGGGAGTACGCCCCGGTGACCGCCGAGGTCGAGATCACCACCGACCCCCGGCTCACCCGGCCCAGGGTCAGCGGCAACCGTATGGCCCCCACCTCCGTACTGATCGAGGCCGACGTACGACGGGTGGAGCGGGCCGGCGGCACGGCGGAGACGACCCGCACGCCCGTTCTGCTGATCGTCGACCCGGGCCCCTCCGGACGCACCGCACCGGACGCCGGGGACCGCTCCCCCTGGCTCACCCTCCTGCCCTCCACCCGCCTCCGCGTCGAGGCACGGCTCGCCCCGGCGAGGGCGGGCGGCGACCGGTTCGCCGCCGTGCTGCGGGTGAAGGGCCGCGACGGTCCCGAGACCGTGGGCCGGCCGTCGGGCCCGCAGCGGCTGGCGGGACGGCTGCGGGCCGGACTGCGGGAGGCGACCGCCGGACTGCCGGCGGACGCGCGGGCGCTGCTGCCCGGCCTGGTCGTGGGCGACACCGCGAGGATCACCCCCGAACTGGACGAGGCGTTCCGGGAGACCGACCTCACCCACACGCTCGCCGTCTCCGGCGCCAACTTCACCATCCTCCTCGCCCTGCTCCTCGGCCCGCCCGGCCTGGCCCAGCGGGCCGAGCGACGCGGACTCGCACCCCGCCTCGGCATCCCCCTGCGGGTCACCGCACTCCTCGGCGCGACGCTCTCCCTCGCCTTCGTCGTCGTGTGCCGACCGGACCCGAGCGTGCTGCGGGCCGCCGCCTGCGGCTCCGTCGCCCTGCTCGCGCTCGCCACCGGCCGCCGCAGATCACTGATCCCGGCGCTGGCGACGGCGGTCCTGCTCCTGGTGCTCTACGACCCCTGGCTGGCCCGCAGCCCCGGCTTCCTGCTTTCCGTGCTGGCCACCGGCGCGCTGCTCACCCTCGCGCCACGCTGGAGCGCGGGACTGCGGAGGCGCGGTGTGCCGCCCCGCCTCGCGGAGGCGCTGGCCGCCGCGGGCGCCGCGCAGGCGGTGTGCGCGCCGGTGGTCGCCGTACTGGCGGCACGGGTCAGCCTGGTGGCGATCCCCTGCAACCTGCTCGCGGAGGCCGCGCTCGCACCGGCCACGGTGCTGGGTTTCCTGGCCCTGACCACGGCACCGCTGGCGATGCCGGCGGCGAAGGCACTGGCCTGGTGCGCGAGCTGGCCCGCGGAGTGGATCGCACAGGTCGCCAGAACGGGCGCCGCGCTGCCCGGCGCGGGAGTGGACTGGCCCGGCAGCTGGGCCGGCGCGGCGGCACTCGGCGCCCTCACCCTGACGGCACTGCTCGTAGGGCGACGGCTGCTGAGACACCCCTGGTGGTGCGCCGCCTGCGCACTCCTGCTGGTACTGGTCGTGATACAGCCACGCCCCCTCACCCGGGCGATCACGGGCTGGCCCCCGCCGGACTGGCGGATGGTGATGTGCGACGTCGGCCAGGGCGACGCACTGGTCCTGGCGGCGGGCGGCGACACCGGCGTGGTCGTGGACGCCGGCCCCGACCCCGCCCTCGTCGACCACTGCCTGCGCTCCCTCGGCATCACCACCATCCCCCTCGTCGTCCTGACCCACTTCCACGCCGACCACGTGGCGGGCCTGCCCGGCGTCCTGCGCGGACGCGCGGTCGGCGCCGTCGAGACGACGTCCTTCGAAGAACCCGCCGACCAGGCCGCGTTCGTCCGAAGACTCGCCGATACCCACCACATCCCGGTGACACACGCGGCGGCCGGCGAGGCGCGGCGCACGGGAGAACTGTCCTGGGAGGTGGTGTGGCCCCCACCGAGCACCCACTCCGCACCGGAAGGCCCGAACGACGCCAGCGTCGCCCTACTGGTCCGCACGGCCGGCCTGCGCCTGCTACTCCTCGGAGACCTGGAACCCCCGTCCCAACGGGCCCTGGCGAGATCACCCGCGGCGCACCGGCTGACCGCCGTGGACGTCCTCAAGGTCGCCCACCACGGCTCGGCGTACCAGGACCCGGACCTCATACGCCGCACGGCCCCCCGCCTGGCGCTGATCAGCACGGGGGAGGACAACACGTACGGGCACCCGGCACCGGGCACGGTCGCCGCCCTGCGCGCCGGGGGAGCGACGGTGCTGCGCACGGACCGGGACGGGGCACTGGCGGTGACCGTCGGCGAGAACGGGAGCAGGGAACTGCGGGTGGCGCGCCACTGAGGGGATGACCGAGGGGATGAGCACCGTGGGAGTCGACGCCTATCTGCGCCACCTGGGCGTCGAACAGCCCGTCTGGCCCACCGTGGACGCGCTGCGCGAGCTGCACCCCCGCATCCGGTTCGCGTGGCTGCCTATCGGGCGCTGGTGTCCTCCACGGCGTCAAGTACCGCGTGCCACGGGTACTCCTCCGGTCGACCCTGACCCGGCTGGTTCGGTACGAACCCGTCCTCGCCGTACAGGACACGCACACCCATGTCGCGCAAATCGGTCACGCTCCGCTCGAACTGCCGATGCCGTGCGTAGGCCGCATTGACGCAGGGCATCGCCACGAGCGGGATGCCCTTGCCGATACCCTCGGCCACCACCCCGACGACGAAGTCACGGGTGATGCCCAGCGCCCAGGCGTTCATCGTGTTGAAGGTGGCCGGCGCGACGGCGATGACGTCCGCCTTCGGCTATACGTCGGGCTCGCCCGGCAGCTTGTAATCGGACCGGACCGGGTGGCCGGTGAGCTGTTCGAGCTCGGCCTGCTGGGGGGCGAGCCAGCGTGCGGCGGTCGGGGTCAGTCCCAGACACACGTCGAAGCCGCGGGTTTGGGCGTCCCGGATCACCTGAGGAATGTCGAACACGGGCGGGGCGGCCGAACCAAACAGGTACAGCACACGGTCAGCTGTGGTCATGCCGCCATCCGACCACAACCGCCTCCCGCTCACGGAGGCTTGATTTCCAGTGGTCGTCACAACGCCCCAGCTCAAGAGGTGCGATGGACTTCGGAAGCGGGCGGCTGGGGACTCTCGTCGTGCCCGAAAGAAGGGAGCCGCACAAGGCGCTCACGCAGGACCGGCCTCGCCCCCTACTCTGACAGTGATGAAGCCGCTGGGAGGGGCAAGGCCGTGATGTCTTCAGACGCTACCCCGGATCCGTACGCCGACCCGCTGCGATTCGGGCAGAGGGCACAGATCCTTCGTGAACGGCGCGGCATGACGCAGGCGCAGTTGGCCGATCTTGTCGGTATCTCGCCGCACACTCTGCGGAAGATCGAGAACGGGCAGCAGAAGGCGCCGGGGCTCGACATGGTGATGCGCATCGCTGAAGCGCTGCGGGTGCGCGACCTGGCGGACCTGACCGGGCGGCCGGACGGACACGTTGACCTGTTCGTCGGGCCCGGGCATCCGCGCCTGGCCGCGGTGAAGGCCGCCGTCGACTCCTTCCCGCTCACCGGCAGCGTGGAGCCTCCACCGGTCGCGCACCTGGAAGCACGCCTGCATGCGGCCTGGCGGGAGCGGCACGCCTCGAAGAACCACCGTGAGGTACTCGGCAAGCTGCTGCCGGACCTGATCCGGGACGCGCAGGCTCTTGTCCGGCACGCCGACTCGGCGTCGGACCGCCGCCGGACGCAGGCGCTGCTTGCAGAGGTCTACAGCCTGAGTCAGTTCTTCATCGCCTACCAGCCGGACAGCTCTCTGCTGTGGCGGGTCGCAGAACGCGGCATGATCGCCGCGCAGGAGAGCGAGGACCCGCACGCCATCGGTGTGGCTTCCTGGCTGCTCGCACAGGCCCACCGCGACAGCGGGCCACGCCACTTCGAAGCCGCCGATGCTGTGAACCGTGAAGCCGTCGCCTACCTCAAGCCCTTGCTCTCCGACGCCGGCGAAGACGTCCTCGCCATCGCCGGCGCGCTGGAGTTCGAGCTCGGCTACACCGCGGCCCGCCGCCGGGAGACCGGAACGGCGTGGCGGCACTGGGACCAGGCCAACGACATGGCCAAGCGGCTTCCTGCCGACTACTACCACCCGGTCACCAGCTTCAGCCGGGCCGTCATGGGCGCGCACGCCGTCACGGTGGCGGTGGAGCTCCATCAGGGCGGCGAGTCCGTACGGCAGGCTGCGCGGGCCGACCGGAGCGTCATCAAGTCCCGCCCACGCCGGGCCCGGCACCGCATCGAGGAAGCCCGCGGCTACCGGCTGGACAACCAACTGGACACGGCTGTCGCGTCGCTGGAGAAGGCGTTCGAGGCCGCTCCCGAGACGATCCGCTACAACGGCTACGCCCGCGTGATCCTCCTGGAGGAGGTGGAGTCGACTCAGGCCGCGCGTCGGCGTCGTGCCGCTGACCTGGCGTCACGTATAGGAATTCTTGCTGCCTGAGCGTAGCGACCGGATTACGGTCAGCGGTTGAGTGGCGGCGCTCCTACGGTCTTGAGCCAGAACCCCGGCGACCGCGCGAACGGTCCCGGGGCGTGGCCAACGCTGCTGAGGAGCGTCAACACCATGAACGCTATCGCCCCACCGAAGACCGGCGTCAAGATGACGATCCGGGTCTACACCGTGAACGCACAGGGGGCAGTCACCGAGGACCGCGGCACCGTGGTCGCCGTCGGGTTCGGAGAGGACCCGGCCGCGCTCGCCCCCGGCTCCTTCGGATTCCCGCCCTGCCGGTGTCCCCGCCACCGCACCCGCCGGGCGGTGACCCGGTGACCACCACCCGCCCGAACACCCGGACCACGCCGGTCGACCTCGTCACGATGCGCGACACCGTGAACCGGCTGCTGGACCCCGACGCCGTCCCCGAAGCGCTGCCGCCCACCGGCGACGAGCTCCAGACACTGACCGCCCTCGTGCGCGGCCACCTTGCGCTGCTGGTCCCCGAGGTGGAGGCAGCGGCCCGCACGCTGGAGGAGAACAGCGTCCGCCGCTACACCGTCCTCGGGTGCGTGTGGGAGGCCCGCAGCCGGCTGGAGGCACAGCCGTCCCCTCGCTTCGGCGGCGCCCCCGGTTACGCCCGACGCCTGGCCCGCGCCCTCAACGCCCTGTGCGACCACTACGAGGCGCTGGACGGAACCACCCGGTGACCGCACCCGTACCCGTGTGCTGGGCCTACCACCAGCTGATCGAGGATCCGGACGACGCCGTCCACCTCGGGCACGAGGAAGGCGACAGCGGGCCCAGCTGGGACATCCACGCGCACTGCGCACACAACGACCGGACCGGCCCGGACTCCGTGGCGGCCGTGACCGGCCCCGTCCCCACCGTGGTGCCGGCGCGGACCCCCAGCTGACGCACCCTCATGGCGACCGCAGGGACAGGGTCGCATCCCCGGAACGCCCCTCCCGTTGCGGACCGCAAGCCGCGGCGGGAGAGGTCCCAACGCCCGCCCCGCCGGAAGGCCCGCAAGCCTCCGGCGGGACGGGTTCCACCCGCCGGGTCTCAGCAGGGGCCTGGCACCGATCCCGCATCCAGGAAGGGAAACGCATGACCGCGAACACCAACGGTGGAGGCACGGACCCCGTCGGAACCAGCCTCTACGGCCGGGAACTGGTCGGCCCGTACGACTACATGTGCAACACCGACGGCAGCAACACCGACATGGAGTCCTGCCTCGGTATCGCCGGACTGAAGGGCGGCGGCTACTCCATCACCGGCACCAAGCCGGAGGACTCCGGCCGCGAACTGCGCGGCACCGTGGGCGAGCTGAGGGCCTTCTACCGGACGCTGAGGGGCATCCCGGAGATCGCCGGAAACCCGACCCTCTGACACTCACGCAACCCCCGCTCCGCGACGCCCAGGACCGGTCAGTGGTCCTGGGCGCCGCGCCCACCACGCTACTCGAACAGGAGCACCGTCATGCCGCTGTCCGACCTGGTTCCCGACGCCGCCGAACTCCTCGACGACTGGCCCACCGAACCCCGCACCTACCAGCACGGCGCCCGCGCCTTCGAGGACCTGCTCACCATGGCTGAGGCCGACGCGCTCATCGACCACGACTGCCTGCCCAACCGCAACGTGCGCCTGATCCGTGACGGCGAGACGGTCGACGACCGCGAGTACAGCGCCACCCCCGACATGCCCGACCCCGGCGCCGTCCGCCGCTACCTGGACGGCGGCTGCTCGCTGTCCATCCGCCGCCTGCAGACCATCAAGCCCTCGCTGTCGGTTCTGCGCCGCGAGGTCGCCCGGGAGACCGGCTACGAGACGCACTTCAACGCCTACCTCACCCCGCCCCGCCAGCACGGCTTGCGCTACCACTTCGACCCGTACGTCACCCTCGTCATCCAGATCCACGGCTCCAAGACATGGCCCCTGCACCAGCCGTTCGTCGATAACCCGGTGGAGGAGTACGAGAACTTCCGCCGCCGGGGCTTCACCCCCTCCGAGCGCGTATACCTCGCCACCACCGCCCCGGCGCAGGAGATCACCTTGAACGCCGGAGACGTGCTCTGGTTGCCGAGGGGCTGGGTGCACTCCCCGCACAACCGGGACGGCGACGAGCCCAGCCTGCACCTGACCTTCGCCCTCAAACAGCGCACCCTGCACTGGGCCGCCGAGGAGATCGCCGGTGTCCTCACCCGTCACCTCCTGGGCGACACCGAAGCCCGCGACGGCATCCCGCCCACCCGCCTGCTCGACAGTCCCGAGGCAGTCGTCAAGGACGTCCGCGAGATCCTCGTGGGCGCCCTGCTGACCATGGATACGGAAGAGATGGCCGCGACACTCCGCCGTGCGGCCCTGACCGAGGAGCCCTTGCCGGCCCCTCGCCTGCGCTACGGTCTGCGTCCGTGACCGCCGCATTTGTCCACTGGCACGCCTTTGCGTACACCGGTAAGGGCTACACCGACAGCGAGGTAGGCAAGGGCCTCGCCCCGCCTTCCTTCCCACCGGTCGAGCTCGCCCAGTGGCTGGACCGACGGCCCGGTCTGCGCGTCTTCACCGAACAGCAGATCGATGAGGCCGTGGCCTGGCTGGACAAGGAGCTGAACGAGCATGTTCCGGTGGACGCCGCCTCGTTCCCCATCACCACACGCCTGGAGTACTCGCGGGCCCGGCTGCGCGAACGGGTCAACAGGGACGTGTGGTACGGCTACTGGTCCGCACGCGGACAGTTCGTGACCCGTGTGCTGGTCGCCTGCACCGACACCGGGAAGAGCAAGGGCTGCGCGTAGCCCTCACCGACCGGTCCCGCCTGTCCGTTGCCCCCGTGGCGGACGGGTGGGGCCTTCTCCCGCCCGGCGACAGCCGCCTTCGTGGCTGCGTGTGCGAAGGCCCTGGCCATCGACGTGACCGTGTTGACCGGGCAGCCGTATGTGACCGAGTCGCAGCGGGACCGGCTTGTTGAGCTCGTAAGGTTCATCCGGGAGTCCTTGGACCTGTACGACCTCGGACACCCAACCCGGATATCAGCGCGCGGCCGGCGGACCGGCTCATCGCCGCTGCCGACCACCTGTGTGCCGAGGTACGCGCCACGCGCCTGCGTAACGCGGCCCGTGAGCTGCCGGATGTGATTGCCAAGCCGGCGCACACCGCGTGGTCGATGCCGACGACCTAGGTATGGCAGGCCCTTGCGTCGGTGTACCGCACCGCGCACGACATCAGCGTGAAGCCCGGTTACTACGACCTGTTCAGGTTCAAGCACCACGCCCCGCTCATCGAGCGGCGCAGCGACGGCCTGTGCCTGCGCACCGGCGACTTCCTGAAGAGCCAGGGCTGGGCCATCGATGAAGAGCTGTGGGCCATCGACGGCGCGGACTGCTCGCCGTGCGACGACAAGGTCCCCGACAGCCACTGACCCCGCTACAGTCGGCCCCCGCTCTCACGGCTCCCCGGATGCCGTTGGCGAATCCCGTCACAGGACGATGATTGGAGCGTTTCTCCAGACACAACGGCGCATACGCGGTGTGTCGTCTGGAGAAACGCTCCAATCGTCGTCTGCGCAGCATGCACCGGCAGCCGCCGGGCGGATGTGCCAGCAGCGTCTCACGGCTCCCCGGGGCGAGGGCTCCCCGCACTCCACCGACCCAGAGGATCCGCAGTGCCCGTACCGCACGACATCGCCGCCGAGACCGAACTGTGGGACGCCTTCGCCACGTCCGCCTTCGACGCGGATGCCGAGCCGTCGTTCCGCTGGACGCAGTACCAGGGCCACGGCCCCGGCCCCGAGCTTCTGGGCGCCCCGCAGGCCGTACTGGAAATCGGCTGCGGTACCGGCCGCGCCCTCGCCCACCTCGCACAGCAGGGCATCAAGGCGGCCGGAGTGGACCTGTCACCGAGGATGGTGCGGCTGGCCGGCGAGCGGTGGGCGCCGCTTGGCGTCCGGATCGAGCAGGGCGAGGTCCTGGAGTGGCTGGCCGCCGATGAGGCCCGGTACGACGCGGTGTACTCCGTCTTCGGGGCCGCCTGGTTCACCGACCCGGGCCGGCTGTTCCCACTCGTTCGGGCCCGGCTCAACCCCGGCGGCCGGTTCGTGTTCTCCCAGCCGCCGGCAATTCCTGGCGCGTACGGACCCCAGGGCATGTACAAGGGCGGGTTCGCCGGAAAGGCGATGTTCACCTACCGCTACAGCTACCGGCCCGCCGTCTGGGAACGCCTGCTGACCAGGGCCGGCTTCACCTCGGCCAAGGCCATGATCCTGGACGCTCCCACCGAAGGGCACATCGGGACCCTGCTCGTCAGCGCTGATGCCTGGTAACTCAGTTGCAGTTCGCTGTCCCTGCTGGTCAGAGGAATGCATGTGAATGCACGTGACTGATTCCGTATCAGGTGGCGTGAGTTCGTGACCTCGGGTGCGGCGGTGGTAGTGGCAACGGTGGGCGGTGGCTCGGTGACGGCGGCGCCAGTGGGATCAGACGGCCTTCGCTGGGTGGGAGCGTCCGGAGGCCGCCCGGGTGAAGCGGCAGTTGGTCACCGCGCCCCCGTAGCGGTCTACCAGACCAAGATGCTCCGACGGGTCAAGACGGACCTGACGAAGGCAGCTCGGAATCTGGTGGACGAGCCGGCGCGCAGGGCGGCCTGAGTGCTTCGGAGAAGGCCATGACGCTGTCAAGGGTTACTCGTATCGTCAGACCGTGACCGTAACTACCCGTCGCGAACTTACGAGTTCAGCAACCTGAAACGAAACGTGTTTCGCTCACTCGCCACTGACCTGACGTTCAAGATCGTGGATGAGCTGTGGGAGGGCCAGGGCTTCGCGCCGGTCCCTCGGAGGAGCCGAAGTATCAGGATTCAGAGCAGGACCCGTCGTTCTTGACGCTGTGCGGATCAATGCAGGTGCTGTCGTAGATGTCCGCACCCTCGCGGTCGAAGACCTGGAGTCTCGGGTTCGGCTCATCGGCCTCCCACCATGCGGAGAATGCCTCGGCAGCGTGCTGGGTTTCGACCCGGAGCTGCATCCACAGCTCCAGTTCCTTGTCGTCCCCGGCGTCCACGGCGTCGATGTCGATGACTGGATAGTCGGACTTGACCTCAAGGATGGGGAACTCCGTTCCCACGCCTCGCCGGAATCCCTTCCACCCCTTGAGATGGCTGACGACCTCCTTCTGCTTGGCCGTCCCGTTGTCCTCCACGAAGTTCTTGAACTGCTTGAAGGAGCCCGGGGTCTCGGCGATCTCCGCAAGGGACGTGGTCACCTTCTTCGGCTTCTGCGGGGTGGTCTTCTCCGGGGAGGCTTCGGGGCTGGCCGAGACACTGGGCGGGGCAGATCTGGAGGCGGTCGGCTCATCGTCATCCCCACCGCACTGCTGCACCAGCGCCGCGATGAGCGCGACGGTGATGAGGATGCCGCACCCGAGCGGGCCGTCATTGCTGTTGCTGGCCACTGCACAAACTCCATTGCACATGAGGGCTGCCGACAGCGTTTACGCAGGTAGAAGCCCCCCACTTCCGATTTGGCGAGATCGTACAACAGTCCAAGGTTTAACTACTGACCGGCATCAGCTCGCTTTGATCCGATGGGGTTCCAGGCGACGAAGGGCCGAGTCGCAGGATGTCGAACAACTCGTCAATGATTCGTTCATTCAAGGCCGTTCAGGCTCAGATGCTCCGCCGAACGAAGGCGGGCCTGACGTCCATTGGGGAGCGTTGTCAGTGGGGCTGTGCATGATCGGCGCGTCAGCTTTTCGCGGAAGTGGGGAAGTGCCATGCCGATCACAAACCAGCAGGTAGCGGGACACGTCTTCCTGCGGCAGATGTACGACGACTCGTACTTCCCTGAGCACATGGTCGACCAGGGGAAGGTGATCCTGCTACGGCTGTGCGAGCGCATTGAGGCTGAGCAGCCGGCGGACCTGGAAGACTTGTATGCACTCACCCGGGCCGCGACGGAGGAGTTCAACCTGCTGGACAGCGAGTTCATGGCGGCCGGGAGCGGGATCGAGACGGTGGCGCGGGAGTGGATCTGCGACGAGTTCTGCTTCGTCGCGTCGGCATATGGGTTCGCGGAAGCGGATGCGGAGAAGCTGACCGCCGGCCGGGACTGGTGAACGCGCACGGGAAGGCCACCTCCGATCAAAGCCATTCGTCGAGAGCTGCGATCAGCACGGTCGCCTCGAAGCGGACGGCGGGCTTGTCGCATCGCGTGGTGACGGCGCGATGTCTCCTGAGGCGGTTGATCCCGCACTCGACTGCATGACGCTCGCGGTGGTCGGCTGGGCCGAAATACGGCGGCCGGCCGCCGTGGGAACCGGGCTTCCGGCGGTTGCGCGCCTGGTCGGCCTTGTCCGGGATGGTGCGGCGGATCCCGCGGCGGCGCAGGTGAGCGCGGTTTCCGCAGGAGACGTATGCCTTGTCGGCCCGCACGCGGCCGGGGCGGACGCGCAACCGTCCCAGCCCCATGATCATGGGGCTGGGTGAAGACGCCGACCGGTGGTTCCCTCTGCAGGTCGCCCTGCTTGCGAGCCATGGGTGGCAAGAGGGCGAGACGGGTGTTCGTCGCCGGCGAAGGCATGTGTGAGGTACGGCTGCTGCTGCCAGGGTGTGCTCATGAATACGACACCAGACGGACGGCCGATTCCTCCCGCGCATGCCAGTGAGCGGACCATGCTGGAGGCATGGCTGGACTTCCACCGTGCGACTCTCGCCCTGAAGTGTTCGGGCCTCGAGGATGACCAATTACGACTTGCTGTGGCGTCCCCCTCGTCGATGACGCTGCTGGGACTCGTGCAGCACATGGCTGAGGTGGAACGCAACTGGTTCCAGCGTGTGTTCGCAGGTCGGAACGTGCCGCCGGTCTTCGGGGAAAGTAACCTCGATGGTTTTGCCCTTCAGCCGGAACGAGGGCTCGACGAGGCGGTGGCCGCGTGGCAAGCGGAGGTCGCTCGCGGCCGTGAGCTGATCGCCGACGCATCGCTGGACGACTCCGGCCGCCTGTCCGAACAGGAAGCGGGGCACGTCGGCGAACAGGGAGTCTCCTTGCGCTGGATCATGGTGCACATGATCGAGGAATACGCACGTCACAACGGCCATGCCGACCTCATTCGCGAGCAGGTCGACGGAGTCACCGGCGCATGAGGTGTGCTCGCACGGTCAGAAGGTGACCAGGCATCTCCGGCCGGCTCCAGGTCGCGCGGCAGCTTGAAGGAACGGTGCGAACGCGCTGTTCGTCGAAATGCTGCTGTGCCTGAAGACAGTGGTGGAGTTGGCCGGGGAAGCGGTTGAGCAGATGGCGCCGGGCGGCGGCGTGACAGTCTTCGGGCGGCCGGCCGCCGTGGACGTCCTCAAGGTCGCCCACCACGGCTCCGCGTACCAGGACCCGGACCTCATCGCCGGGCGGTCCCACGCCTGGCGCTGATCAGCACGGGGAGGACAACACGTACGGACACCCGGCACCGGGTACGGTCGCCGCCCTGTGGGCCGGGGGAGCGACGGTGCTGCGCACCGACCGGGACGGGGCGCGGGCGGTGTCCGCCGGTGAGAACGGAGGGCAAGGAGGGGCGGGTGACGCGACACTGAAGGCATGACTGAGGGCATGAGCACCGCGGAAGTCGACGCCTACCTGCGCCGCCTGGGCGTCGGGCAGCCCGCCTGGCCCACCGTGGACGCGCTGCGCGAGCTGCACCTGCGGCATCTGGAGACCGTGCCGTTCGAGAACCTGTCCATCCATCTCGGCGAGGAGATCGTGCTGGAGGAGAAGCGGCTGCTGGACAAGGTGGTGGAGGCGCGGCGGGGCGGGTTCTGTTACGAACTCAACGGGGTCTTCGGAGGGTTGCTCGCCGCCCTCGGCTACGACGTCCAGCTCATCGCGGCGCGGGTGTACGGCGACGAGGGCCGGCTCGGCATCCCGTACGACCATCTCGCGCTGCGGGTGCGGACGGTGGACGGCGGCGACTGGCTGGCCGACGTCGGCTTCGGCGCCCACTTCCACCGGCCGCTCGCCTTCGGGGAGCGCGGGGAGCAGGAGGATCCCGGGGGCACGTTCCGGATCGCCGAGGCGGGCGCCGACGCGGCCGGGGTGCGCGGCGGGTCCGACCGGGTGGAGGCGGCGGACCTGGACGTGAGCCGGAACGGGCGGCCGGTGTACCGGCTGGAGGTCCGGCCGCGGGTGCTCGCCGACTTCACGGCCGGGGCGTGGTGGCACAGCACCTCACCGGCCTCCCACTTCACGCGGTCGCCGGTGTGCTCGCGGATCACCGGGGACGGGGGCAGGATCACGCTCAGCGGCCGGCGGTTCACGGTCACCGCGCCGGACGGGACGCGGCGGGAGCACGAGACCGGGACGGACGAGGAGGTGCTCGCGCTCTACCGGGAGCGGTTCGGGATCGCACTGGACACGGTGCCGACGGCGCGCGGCACCGGGACGGGCGGCTGACCCCGGCACTGGGACGGGTGGTCGGCCCGGCACCGGGACGGGCGGCTGACCCGGTACCGGACAATGGCCCGTGTGAGTGATGTGCGACATGTGCTGGTGCTGCCCGACCGTGATGCCGCGGAGGAGGTGGCCGAGGCCCTCGGGGAACGGTTCGGCGTGGACGAGGAGCCCCGGCTGGTGCGGGACGCGCTCGCCGGTGAGGACGACGCGGAGGACGCGCAGTGGCTCGTCGTCCTGCGGGACGAGGCGGCCCGGCTGGACCCCGGGGAGCTGAACGAGTTCGTGGCCGAGTGGGACGGCTGGCGGGAGGAGCCGTAGCCCGGCGGCCGTAGCCCGGCGACCGCTCCCGGCGGCCGCCGGCCGGGCGGCGGTGTCGGTGGCGCGTGGGATGCTTGTCGCGATGGCCAGGAAGACCGCATCCGACGACCTCCTCGCCCCGGTGACGCTCGCCGTGGGCCAGGAGGACCTGCTGCTCGACCGTGCCGTGCGGGAGGTGGTGGCCGCCGCGAGGGCCGCCGACGCCGACACGGACGTACGCGACCTGACACCGGACCAGCTCCAGCCCGGCACCCTCGCCGAGCTGACCAGCCCGTCGCTCTTCGCGGAGCGCAAGGTCGTCGTCGTACGCAACGCGCAGGACCTGCCCGCCGACACCGTCAAGGACGTGAAGGCGTACCTCGGCTCGCCGGCCGAGGAGATCACGCTCGTCCTGCTGCACGCGGGCGGCGCCAAGGGCAAGGGGCTGCTCGACGCGGCGCGCAAGGCGGGGGCGCGGGAGGTGGCGTGCCCGAAGATGACCAAGCCGGCGGACCGGATGGCCTTCGTACGGAGCGAGTTCCGCACCGCCGGCCGGTCGGCCACCCCGGAGGCGTGCCAGGCGCTGGTCGACGCCATCGGCAGCGATCTGCGGGAGCTGGCCTCGGCGGTGACCCAGCTCGTCGCGGACGTCGAGGGCACGATCGACGAGGCGGTCGTCGGGCGGTACTACACCGGGCGGGCCGAGGCGTCGAGTTTCGCGGTCGCCGACCGCGCGGTCGAGGGACGCGCGGCGGAGGCCCTGGAGGCCCTGCGCTGGTCGCTGTCGACCGGCGTGGCTCCGGTGCTGATCACCAGCGCGCTGGCCCAGGGCGTACGGGCGATCGGCAAGCTGCAGTCGTCGCCGAACGCGCGCCCCGCCGATCTCGGCATGCCGCCCTGGAAGATCAACCAGGTGCGGCAGCAGATGCGCGGCTGGTCCCCGGACGGCGTGGCCGTCGCGCTGCGCGCGGTCGCCGAGGCGGACGCGGGCGTGAAGGGCGGCGGGGACGATCCGGAGTACGCCCTGGAGAAGGCGGTCGTCACCATCGCCCGCGCGGCCCGCTCGCGCGGTCGCGGCTGACGGACCGGACCGGACAAGCCCGAAGGCCCCGCCCACCACCCGGGGAAGGGTGTGAGGGCGGGGCCTTCGGATGAAGCGTGTGAGCCCGTACCCGCGTGGCGAACGCAGGCCGCGTACGAGCTCGGGGTGCCGGCCGGGGGCGGATGAGAGAGGGCCCGCCCGGGGTCCCGCCGGCGGTCAGATCAGAAGGGTGGTTCAGCCCTTGACGGCCGCGACCTTCTGAGCCAGCGCCGACTTCTTGTTGGCGGCCTGGTTCTTGTGGATGACGCCCTTGGAGACGGCCTTGTCGAGCTGACGCGCGGCGGCGCGCTGGTACTCGGTGGCCTTCTCGGCGTCACCCGCGGCGGCGGCCTCGCGGGCCTTGCGGATCGCGGTCTTCAGAGAGGACTTGACGGCCTTGTTGCGCAGCCGGGCCTTCTCGTTGGTCTTGTTCCGCTTGATCTGGGACTTGATGTTCGCCACGAATGAGCCTCTACAGGTTCTGGCACGAGCCCGCACGGGACGCGTACCGGTGATTTTCCGAAGGTGTGCCTCGCGCTGAGAGGGCATGAGACACAGCCCCCCACACTACCAGCGGCCCATTCGGTGGCCCAAACCCGTCCCCGGTCGCCGCGCGTGGGACGATGGAAGCTACGTATCGATCCGACCCGAGACCGCAGACGCACAAGCACACGTATGCGGACGCCTCAAGAATCAGGACCCTGCGTGCCCGCGATCCCCAGTCATGTGCCCGAGCCGAGCCGTACCGACCCCGCGCTGATCCGCAATTTCTGCATCATCGCGCACATCGACCACGGCAAGTCCACGCTCGCCGACCGGATGCTCCAGCTGACCGGAGTGGTCGAGCAGCGGCAGATGCGCGCTCAGTACCTCGACCGCATGGACATCGAGCGTGAGCGCGGCATCACGATCAAGTCCCAGGCGGTGCGGTTGCCGTGGGCGCCCACCGACGACAAGGGCAACACGCACATCCTCAACATGATCGACACCCCCGGGCACGTCGACTTCACCTATGAGGTCTCCCGGTCCCTCGCCGCCTGCGAGGGCACGATCCTGCTGGTCGACGCCGCCCAGGGCATCGAGGCCCAGACCCTCGCCAACCTCTACCTGGCGATGGAGAACGACCTCACGATCATCCCCGTACTGAACAAGATCGACCTGCCGGCCGCGCAGCCGGAGAAGTTCGCCGAGGAGCTGGCGAACCTGGTCGGCTGCGACCCCGACGACGTGCTCAAGGTGTCCGCGAAGACCGGTCTCGGCGTCGAGGCGCTGCTGGACAAGGTGGTCGCCGAGATCCCGGCCCCGGTCGGCGTCAAGGACGCCCCCGCCCGCGCGATGATCTTCGACTCGGTCTACGACTCCTACCGCGGTGTCGTGACGTACGTCCGTGTCATCGACGGCCAGCTCAACAAGCGCGAGCGGATCCGCATGATGTCCACCGGCGCCACCCACGAGCTGCTGGAGATCGGCACCAACTCCCCGGAGATGCTGCCCGCCGACGGCCTCGGCGTCGGCGAGGTGGGCTACCTCATCACCGGTGTGAAGGACGTCCGCCAGTCGAAGGTCGGTGACACCGTCACCAGCCAGCACAAGGGCGCCGAGGAGGCGCTCGGCGGCTACAAGGACCCCAAGCCGATGGTGTTCTCCGGCCTCTACCCGCTGGACGGCTCCGACTACCCGGAGCTGCGCGAGGCCCTCGACAAGCTCCAGCTCAACGACGCCGCCCTGGTCTACGAGCCGGAGACCTCCGCCGCCCTCGGCTTCGGCTTCCGCGTCGGCTTCCTCGGCCTGCTGCACCTCGACGTGATCCGCGAGCGCCTGGAGCGCGAGTTCGGCCTCGACCTCATCGCGACCGCGCCGAACGTGGTCTACCGGGTGGTCATGGAGGACGGCGGCGAGCACGTCGTCACCAACCCGAGCGAGTTCCCCGAGGGGAAGATCGGCGAGGTGTACGAGCCGGTGGTGCGCGCCACCATCCTGGCGCCCAGCGAGTTCATCGGCTCGATCATGGAGCTGTGCCAGACCCGGCGCGGTGTCCTGCTCGGCATGGACTACCTCTCCGAGGACCGGGTGGAGATCCGCTACACCCTCCCGCTCGCGGAGATCGTCTTCGACTTCTTCGACCAGCTGAAGTCCAAGACCCGTGGTTACGCCTCCCTGGACTACGAGCCCACCGGCGAGCAGACCTCCAGCCTGGTCAAGGTCGACATCCTGCTGCACGGCGACAAGGTGGACGCGTTCTCCGCGATCACCCACAAGGACCAGGCGTACGCGTACGGCGTACGGCTCGTCGCCAAGCTCAAGGAGCTCATCCCGCGGCAGGCCTTCGAGGTGCCGGTGCAGGCCGCCATCGGCTCGCGGGTCATCGCCCGCGAGACCATCCGCGCCATCCGCAAGGACGTCCTCGCCAAGTGCTACGGCGGTGACATCTCCCGCAAGCGGAAGCTGCTGGAGAAGCAGAAGGAAGGCAAGAAGCGGATGAAGATGGTGGGTTCCGTGGAGGTCCCGCAGGAGGCCTTCATCGCCGTCCTCTCCAGCGACGACAGCGCGGGATCGGGCAAGAGCAAGAAGTAACCGGAGGTTACCGCGGGTCACTCCGCGAACCGGGCGTAACGGGGCCCGTCGTACGCGCGTACGGCGGGCTCCGCGCGTTCACGGGGTAGGTCTTCCTGTGTGAAGTGGCAGGCCGTGACCCCTTACGCCGTGGCCGGTCGCCCTTTACTCTGTCCGTGCTCGATAGTTACTCGCCAGTTAAACAACGGCGCGAGGAAACCCCAGCCGCACTGAGCCAGCCGCACCGTCGCGGGCCCCGGAGGATGTCGTGAGCGACACACAGACACTGATCGAGAACCGTCCGCCGAGCGTGGCGACCCTCTTCCTGGAGCGTGTGGCGACCACACCGGACGCCGAGGCCTACCGCTACCCGGTCCCGGCGGCCTCCGGTACGGGCCCCGACGACTGGAAGTCCCTCACCTGGGCGGGCGCCGCCGAGCGGGTCCACGCCATCGCGGCCGGCCTGATCGAGCTGGGCGTCGAGCCCGAGGAGCGGGTCGCGCTCGCCTCCTCCACCCGCGTCGAGTGGATCCTCGCCGACCTCGGCATCCTCTGCGCCGGCGCCGCCACCACCACGGTCTACCCGCAGACCAACGCCGACGAGTCCGCCTACATCCTCTCCGACTCCCAGAGCCGGGTGCTGATCGCGGAGAACGCCGAGCAGGCGGCCAAGGCGGTCGAGAAGCGCGCCGAGCTGCCCGACCTCACCCGTGTCGTGGTCGTCGACCCGGCCGGCGCCGACACCGACGACTTCGTGATCACCCTCACCGACCTGGAGAAGCTCGGCGCCGCCCGGCTCCAGAAGGAACCGGAGCTGATCAAGGAGCGGGTCGCCGCGATCACCAAGGACCAGCTCGCCACCCTCATCTACACCTCCGGCACCACCGGCCGCCCCAAGGGCGTACGCCTGCCGCACGACTGCTGGTCGTACATGGCCAAGGCCATCCCCGCCACCGGCCTGGTCAGCGCCGACGACGTGCAGTACCTGTGGCTGCCGCTCGCCCACGTCTTCGGCAAGGTGCTCATCTCCGGCCAGATCGAGGCCGGCCACGTCACCGCCGTCGACGGCCGCGTCGACAAGATCATCGAGAACCTTCCGGTGGTCCGGCCGACCTACATGGCGGCCGTGCCCCGCATCTTCGAGAAGGTCTACAACGGCGTGGCCGCCAAGGCGAAGGCCGGCGGCGGCGCCAAGTACAAGATCTTCCAGTGGGCCGCCGAGGTCGCCCGCGAGTACGCCAAGGTCACCCAGGACAACTTCCGCCGTACCGGCACCGCGAGCGCCCCCTTCGGCCTCTCGGCGAAGCACGGCGTCGCCGACAAGCTCGTCTACGCCAAGATCCGCGAGGCCTTCGGCGGCAACCTGCGCGCCTGCGTCTCCGGCTCCGCCGCCCTCGCCCCCGAGATCGGCTACTTCTTCTCCGGCGCCGGCATCCACATCCTGGAGGGCTACGGCCTCACCGAGTCCTCCGCCGCCTCCTTCGTCAACCCCGGCGAGGCCTACCGCACCGGCACCGTCGGCAAGCCGCTGCCCGGCACCGAGGTGCGCATCGCCGACGACGGCGAGATCCTGCTGCGCGGCCCCGGCATCATGCAGGGCTACCACAACCTGCCCGAGAAGACCGCCGAGGTCCTGGAGGAGGACGGCTGGTTCCACACCGGCGACATCGGCGAGCTCTCGCCCGACGGCTACCTCCGGATCACCGACCGCAAGAAGGACCTGATCAAGACCTCCGGCGGCAAGTACATCGCGCCGGCCGAGGTCGAGGGCCAGTTCAAGGCGGTCTGCCCCTACGTCTCCAACATCCTCGTCCACGGCGCCGACCGGAACTACTGCACCGCCCTCATCGCCCTCGACGAGGCCGCCCTCGCGCCCTGGGCGGCCGAGAACGGCCTGGCGGGCAAGCCGTACGCGGAGATCGTCGCCGCGCCCGCCACGGTCGAGATGGTCGACGGCTACGTCAGGCGGCTCAACGAGGGCCTCCAGCGCTGGCAGACCATCAAGAAGTTCCGCCTCCTCCCGCGCGATCTCGACATCGAGCACGGCGAGGTCACCCCGAGCCTGAAGCTGAAGCGCCCGGTGGTGGAGCGCGAGTACAAGCACCTCATCGAGGAGATGTACGAGGGCACGCGCGAGGCGTGACCGTCACGGTGTGACTGCGGAGGGGCGGGGTCCCGGGCCGGTACGGCCGGGACCCCGCCCCTCTTGTCGCGTTTCCGTGATGACCGGAACGGAACGGCTTCCTGTTCGTTCCTGACCGCACACCTGACGCTGTTCTCACCCCTGACGGTCCACTTCGGTGACTCGGCGCTTATGGGCGGGTCCGGTCTGTCACCCTGTCGGCATCGATCGAGTTCTCTTCGTACGAACTGCCCGGGGAGCTGCCCATGGGGGCCATTCCGACCCAACGGGAGACCGCCTCGTGCGCCTCCGGCGCGCGGGAGTGCACGTGGGTGGACGCGACCCTGGCCGGGAGCCCCCTCGCACCGGGCGCCGCACGCGCCCTGCTGCGCAAGGCGCTCACCGAGTGGGCGGAACTCGCCCTGCCCGGCGCCGAACACCTCGCCGGCCGCGTCGGCGACGACGCCACGCTGATCGCCAGCGAACTCGTCACCAACGCCGTCGTGCACGCCGGTACCGAGGTGCGGGTGGCGTGCAGGCTGGAGGAAGGGGCCGGCGCGCTCGTCGTCGAGGTCGCCGACCAGCACCCCTCCCGCGCGCCGCGCGGCAACGAACCGGAGGGGTCGCCGTACGACACCCCCGAGTACGGGCGCGGCCTGCGCCTCGTCGCCGCGCTCTCCGAGGCCTGGGGGATCACCTACCGTCCGGGCACGAAGACGGTGTGGGCACGCCTGGCCGCAGGGGGGTGCACGGCGGACGACCGGATCGAGGCGTACGCCGGGGAGCGCACGCTGGCGCGCGACCTGCGGGTGGCGGAGATCCTCGCGCCGGAGCCGCCCCGGACGGAACAGCGCGCCCCCGGACCGCTGGACGCACTCGATCCGCCGGCCTCCCGACGCCCGCCCGGTCCCGCCCGGGACACCTGGCGGGGCGGCTCGTACGGCGACGACTGGCTCGCCCGCCGGCCCGGCCGGGACGGGACCTGGCTGGGGCGCGGCGCCCTGTCCTTCCTCGCCGAGGCCTCCGACCTGCTCGCCGGGCAACTGGACGAGGACCTGGTCACCTCGCTCACCGGCCAGCTGATCGTGCCGCGGCTGGCCGACTGGTGCGCGGTGTGGCTGGAGGACGAGACCACCGGCCACGGCGGCGGCTGGGGCGGGGGAAGCCGGACCGACGGCTCCCGCCTCGCCCGCGTCTGGCACGCCAGCGAGAACCGCATCGAGGACCTGAGCCGGGCCCTGGAGCGGAACCCGCCCCACCCCGGCGACCCGTTGCACCCGGGACCCGAGCCCTATCCGTGGCCGGGCGGGGCGCTCGACGACTCCGCCGACGGCGCCCGCGGCACCGCTCTCGCCTACCGGCTCGTCGCCGGCGGGCGCCCGCTCGGCACGCTGGTGATCGGGCGGGGCGGGATCGACCGCTTCCCCGACGAGATCACCGGCCTGGTCGAGGACCTCGGCCGGCGCGTCGCGCTCGCCATCGGCGCCGCCCGGCAGTACTCCCGCCAGGCCACCATCAGCGCCGTACTCCAGCGCGGACTGCTGCCCGGCGCCGTCGCCGAGATCCCCGGCGTGCGCAGCGCCCTCGTCTACGAACCCTGCGACAAGGGCGGACCCAGCGGCGACTTCTACGACCTCTTCCCGGCCGGTCGGGGCCGCTGGTGCTTCGCCGTCGGCGACGTCCAGGGCAAGGGACCGGAGGCCGCCGTCGTCATCGGCCTCGTCCGCCCCTGGCTGCGGCTGCTCGCCCGCGAGGGCTACCGCGTCGCCGACGTCCTCGACCGCCTCAACCAGCTCCTCCTCGACGACGCC
The DNA here is from genome assembly GCF_043084105.1 of Streptomyces sp. NPDC014676. Classification (NCBI taxonomy): domain Bacteria; kingdom Bacillati; phylum Actinomycetota; class Actinomycetes; order Kitasatosporales; family Streptomycetaceae; genus Streptomyces; species Streptomyces sp. NPDC014676. Next base: position 519,005 of record NZ_JBIBZI010000001.1, read on the forward strand.
ACCGAGGCCGCCGACGCCGCCGCCCGCGCGCTGGTGGCCGCCGGCGCCCGCCCGACCGCCCCCGGCGACGGCCCCCAGACCCGCTTCCTCTCCCTCCTCTACGGCGAACTCGTCCCCTTCGACGGCGGCGTCCGCTGCACCCTCGCCTCCGCCGGACACCCCCTGCCCCTGCTGCTCGCCCCCGACGGCTCGGTCCGTGCCGTCGCCCAGCCGCAGACCCTGCTCGGGGTCGTCGAGGACGCCACCTACACCAGCGAGACCTTCGAGATGTACTCCGGCGACACCCTGCTCTGCGTCACCGACGGAGTCACCGAGCGCCGCTCCGGCTCCCGCCAGTTCGACGACGGCGACGGGCTCGCCATGGCCCTGTCGGGGTGCGCGGGGATGGACGCGGAGCTGATAGCGGAACGCATCACCCAGCTCGTGCACGAGTTCGGGGCCCGCCCGCCGGCCGACGATCTCGCGCTCCTCGTCCTCCAAGCGGAGTGACACGGCCGGTGCGGGACAATGGAGCACATGCCTTCCGCACTCCCCGACGGCGAGCCCGTCCCCGCCGACGGCGCGCTGCCCGCGTCCGCGCTCGCCGGGGCCGCCGACCGCCCCCTCGGCTTCTACCTGCACGTCCCGTACTGCGCGACCCGCTGCGGCTACTGCGACTTCAACACGTACACCGCGACCGAGCTGCGCGGCAGCGGTGGCGTCCTGGCCTCCCGCGACAACTACGCCGGGACCCTCGTCGACGAGGTCCGCCTGGCGCGGAAGGTGCTGGGCGACGACCCGCGCGAGGTCCGCACGGTCTTCGTCGGCGGCGGCACCCCCACCCTGCTCGCCGCCGACGACCTCGTACGGATGCTGGGGGCGATCCGCGAGGAGTTCGGGCTGGCGCCGGACGCCGAGGTGACCACGGAGGCGAACCCGGAGTCGGTCGACCCGGCCTACCTGGCGGCCCTCCGCGCGGGAGGCTTCAACCGGATCTCCTTCGGCATGCAGAGCGCCCGGCAGCACGTGCTGAAGGTCCTGGACCGCACGCACACCCCCGGGCGGCCCGAGGCGTGCGTCGCCGAGGCCCGCGCGGCCGGCTTCGAGCACGTCAACCTCGACCTGATCTACGGCACGCCGGGGGAGTCCGACGACGACTGGCGGGCGTCCCTGGACGCGGCGATCGGCGCCGGTCCCGACCACGTCTCGGCGTACGCGCTGATCGTCGAGGAGGGCACGCAGCTCGCCCGACGCATCCGCCGCGGCGAGGTCCCGATGACGGACGACGACGTCCACGCCGACCGCTACCTGATCGCCGAGGAGATGCTGTCGGGGGCGGGCTTCGACTGGTACGAGGTGTCGAACTGGGCCACGTCGGAGGCCGGCCGCTGCCTGCACAACGAGCTGTACTGGCGCGGCGCCGACTGGTGGGGCGCGGGCCCCGGCGCCCACTCCCACGTGGGCGGGGTGCGCTGGTGGAACGTCAAGCACCCGGGCGCCTACGCGGCGGCGCTCGCGGAGGGACGGTCGCCGGGGGCGGGCCGTGAGCTGCTGTCGGACGAGGACCGGCGGGTCGAGCGGATCCTGCTGGAGCTTCGGCTCGAGGAGGGGGTTCCTCTCTCGCTCCTCCGTGCGGAGGGGCTTGCGGCGGCTCGCCGGGCCCTGGCGGACGGGCTGCTGGCCCCCGGCCCGTACGAGGAGGGCCGTGCGGCCCTCACCCTGCGGGGGCGGCTGCTCGCCGACGCGGTGGTGCGGGATCTGGTCGACTGACCTTTTCTCGCCCCCGCCGCCCCTTCCCCTCCCGAAACCGGGGCTCCGCCCCGGCCCCCGCTCCTCACACGCCGGAGGGGCTGCTTTTAGCCTGTCTGGGGGAGTTTGAGGACGAGGCCCGAAGGGCCGACAGGGGGTCTGGGGCGCAGCCCCAGGGACGGGACGGGAAGGGGGCGGCGGGGGCGAGGAACCGTGCCCCTCAGGACGGTGCAGTGACGAAGTCGATCAGTTCCTCCACGCGGCCCAGGAGCTGGGGCTCCAGGTCCCTGTACGACCGCACCGAGCCGAGGATCCGCTGCCACGCCTCCCCGGTGTTCGCCACGCGCCAGCCCAGCGCCCGGCACACCCCCGTCTTCCAGTCCTGACCGCGCGGCACCCGGGGCCACGCCTCGATGCCCACCGACGCCGGCTTCACCGCCTCCCAGACGTCGATGTACGGGTGACCCACCACCAGCGCGTGCTCACTCGTCACCGCCTCCGCGATCCGCCACTCCTTCGAGCCCGGCACCAGGTGGTCCACCAGGACGCCCAGCCGCGCGTCCGGGCCGGGGGAGAAGTCCTCGACGATCGACGGCAGGTCGTCGACACCCTCCAGGTACTCGACGACCACCCCCTCGATGCGCAGGTCGTCGCCCCACACCTTCTCCACCAGCTCCGCGTCGTGCCGCCCCTCGACGTAGATGCGCCCCGCGCGGGCCACCCGCGCCCGCGCGCCGGGGACGGCCACCGAGCCGGACGCCGTACGGGCGGGCCGCCGAGGACCGGCGGCCGGCCGCACCAACGTCACCACGCGCCCCTCCAGCAGGAAGCCCCGCGGCTCCAGCGGGAACACCCGGTGCTTGCCGAAGCGGTCCTCCAGCGTCACCGTGCCCGCCTCGCAGCGGATCACCGCGCCGCAGAAGCCGGTGCCGGGTTCCTCCACCACCAGGCCCGGCTCGGCCGCGACCTCGGGGACCGGCTGCGGTTTCTTCCACGGAGGGGTCAGATCGGCGGAGTACTGGCGCATTCTGACGACGATACGAGGAACGCGCCCGCCGTGATCAGTCCGACACGCCGAAACGGGCCGCCAGGGCGTCACGCTGACGGCGTACGAACGCCGCGTCCACCACCGCTCCGTGACCGGGGACGTACCGCGCGTCCTCGCCGCCCAGCTCCAGGAGCCGGTCCAGCGCGGCCGGCCAGTGCGACGGTACGGCGTCGGGGCCGGCCTGCGGTTCGCCCGACTCCTCGACCAGGTCGCCGCAGAACACCACCTCCGGATCACCGGGGACGAGGACCGCGAGATCGTGGGCGGTGTGCCCGGGACCCACGTTCGCCAGCAGGACCTGCCGGCCACCGACCGGGCCGAGGTCGAGCGTCCACTCGCCGGACACCGCGTGCCGCGGCGGGACCAGCGCGTCCACGGCCTCCTCCGCCACCCGCGCGTCCAGCCCCCACCGCACCGCGTCCGCGCGCAGCTCGGCACGCCCGCGCGCCGTCAGTACCGTCTCCATGCCCACCGCGCCGAACACCTCCGCGCCCGCGAACGCCGCCGCCCCGAGGACGTGGTCGAAGTGGGGGTGGGTGAGCGCGAGATGCGTCACACGGCGACCGGTGAGCGCCTGCGCCTGTGCCCGCAACCACGCGCCCTCGCCCAGCCCGGAACCCGCGTCGACGAGCAGCACGCCCTCCGCGCCCACGACGAGCCCCGCCGTGCAGTCCCACCCCGGCAGCCGGTACCGTCCCACCCCGGGCGCCACTTGCTCCCATCCCGACTCTTCCCAAGTCACGGTCATGACGGGACGCTATCGGGGACGACGCCGCCCGGCGCGACGGCGCGGGGACCGGCCTTGCCCGGTGCGTACCCCCCGGCCGTACACTGGGCGGGGAGGTCTGGCACTCGCGTGCGAAGAGTGCCAGGCGGACAGGGAAGGTACCGCGCTGAAGGCTTCTGGAGGTGTGCGCGATGCTCAGTGAACGCAGGCTCCAGGTGCTGCGCGCCATCGTCCAGGACTACGTGGGCACCGAGGAGCCCGTCGGCTCCAAGGCCCTCACCGAGCGGCACAACCTCGGCGTCTCCCCGGCCACCGTGCGCAACGACATGGCGGCCCTGGAGGACGAGGGCTTCATCGCCCAGCCGCACACCAGCGCCGGGCGCATCCCCACCGACAAGGGCTACCGGCTGTTCGTCGACAAACTGGCCGGCGTCAAGCCCATGAGCCCGCCCGAGCGGCGGGCCATCCAGAACTTCCTCGAGGGCGCCGTCGACCTCGACGACGTGGTGGCCAGGACCGTACGGCTGCTCGCGCAGCTCACCCGGCAGGTCGCCGTCGTGCAGTACCCGTCGCTGACCCGCTCCACGGTGCGGCACGTGGAACTGCTGTCCCTCGCCCCCGCGCGGCTGATGCTGGTGCTGATCACGGACACCGGGCGGGTCGAGCAGCGGATGGTCGACTGCCCGGCGCCGTTCGGCGAGTCGTCGCTGGCGGATCTGCGGGCGCGGCTCAACAGCCGGGTCGCCGGCCGCCGGTTCAGCGATGTGCCGAGCCTGGTCGAGGACCTCCCCGAGGCCTTCGAGGCGGACGACCGCGGTACGGTCTCGACGGTGCTCTCCACTCTCCTGGAGACGCTCGTCGAGGAGAACGAGGAGCGGCTGATGATCGGCGGCACCGCCAATCTCACCCGCTTCGGACATGACTTCCCTCTCGTGATCCGGCCCGTCCTGGAGGCGCTGGAGGAGCAGGTCGTGCTCCTCAAGCTGCTCGGTGAGGCGAAGGATCCGGGCGTGACCGTCCGTATCGGTCATGAGAACGCCCATGAGGGACTCAACTCCACGTCCGTCGTGTCGGTGGGCTACGGTTCGGGCGGCGAGGCTCTTGCCAAGCTCGGCGTGGTCGGACCGACCCGCATGGACTACCCGGGAACGATGGGAGCGGTACGCGCAGTGGCACGGTACGTCGGACAGATCCTGGCGGAGTCGTAGTGGCCACGGACTACTACGCCGTACTCGGCGTACGCCGCGACGCGTCGCAGGAGGAGATCAAGAAGGCCTTCCGGCGGCTCGCCCGCGAGCTGCATCCGGACGTCAATCCTGATCCCAAGACGCAGGAGCGGTTCAAGGAGATCAACGCCGCCTACGAGGTGCTGTCGGACCCGCAGAAGAAGCAGGTCTACGACCTCGGCGGCGACCCCCTCTCGCAGACCGGCGGCGCCGGCGCGGGCGGTTTCGGGGCCGGTGGCTTCGGCAACTTCTCCGACATCATGGACGCGTTCTTCGGCACGGCGTCGCAGCGCGGGCCGCGCTCGCGCACCCGCCGGGGCCAGGACGCGATGATCCGCATCGACGTCGAGCTCGACGAGGCCGCGTTCGGCACGACCAAGGACATCCAGGTCGACACGGCCGTCGTCTGCACGACGTGCAGCGGCGAGGGCGCGGCTCCGGGCACCACCGCGCAGACCTGTGACATGTGCCGCGGCCGCGGTGAGGTCTCGCAGGTCACGCGGTCCTTCCTGGGCCAGGTCATGACGTCCCGTCCCTGCCCGCAGTGCCAGGGCTTCGGCACGGTCGTCCCGACCCCGTGCCCGGAGTGCGCGGGCGACGGCCGCATCCGTTCCCGGCGAACCCTCACGGTCAAGATCCCGGCCGGTGTCGACAACGGCACCCGGATCCAGCTGGCCGGCGAGGGCGAGGTCGGGCCCGGCGGCGGTCCCGCCGGTGACCTGTACGTGGAGATCCACGAGCTGCCGCACGCGCAGTTCCAGCGGCGCGGCGACGACCTGCACTGCACGGTCACCATCCCGATGACCGCGGCGGCCCTCGGCACCAAGGTGCCGCTGGAGACGCTGGACGGTATGGAGGAGGTCGACATCCGGCCCGGCACCCAGTCCGGCCAGTCGATCCCGCTCCACGGCCGGGGCGTCACCCACCTGCGCGGCGGCGGCCGGGGCGACCTGATCATCCACGTCGAGGTCCAGACCCCGACCAAGCTCGACCCGGAACAGGAACGCCTGCTCCGCGAACTGGCCAAGCTCCGGGGCGAGGAACGGCCCACGGGGCAGTTCCAGCCGGGGCAGCAGGGGTTGTTCTCGCGGTTGAAGGATGCTTTCAACGGGCGTTGACCGGTTGGTGCCGGGTGTGCGGGGGGTGGTTTGCTGCCGGGGGTCCGGGGGTTGTCCCCCGGGCAGGCACAGTCAGTCGGGGCAGCAAGGGTTGTTCTCGCGGTTGAAGGATGCCTTCAACGGGCGTTGAGGCACGTGTTCGACGGGCGCTGACGCTGTCTCCGCCGTCCTGTCGAAAAGTGGCTTATGCCAAGGGGAAGGGCAGATTCGGTGTGGGGCGGGGGACGTGACAACATGCCGTCATGTCCTCCGTACTGACCGATATCTGCCCGCACCCGATCGTGCAGGCACCCATGGCGGGCGGTGTCTCCGTGCCGCAGCTCGCCGCGGCCGTGTCCGAGGCGGGCGGGCTCGGTTTCCTGGCCGCCGGGTACAAGACCGCGGACGGGATGTACCAGGAGATCAAGCAGCTACGGGGACTGACCTCCCGGCCCTTCGGCGTCAACCTCTTCCTCCCGCAGCCGGAGACGGCCGACCCGGCCGCCGTCGGCGTCTACGCCCACCAGCTGGCCGGCGAGGCCGCCTGGTACGAGACCCGGCTCGGTGATCCCGACAGCGGCCGGGACGACGGCTACGACGCCAAACTCGCCGTGCTGCTGGACAACCCGGTGCCGGTGGTGTCGTTCCACTTCGGCGTGCCGGCCCGCGAGGTCCTGGACTCCCTGCGCCGCGTGGGTACGTTCACGCTGGTCACCGCCACGACCGCGGAGGAGGCCCAGGCCGTGGAACGGGCCGGCGCGGACGCGGTGATCGCGCAGGGCGTAGAGGCCGGCGGCCATCAGGGCACCCACCGGGACGTCCCGGAGACGGACGGCTCCGGCGTCGGACTGCTCTCCCTCGTCGCCCAGGTCCGGGAGTCGGTCGGCATCCCGGTCGTCGCCGCCGGAGGCATCATGCGCGGCGGCCAGATCGCCGCCGTCCTCGCGGCCGGCGCCGCCGCGGCCCAGCTCGGCACGGCCTTCGTCGCCGCCCACGAGTCCGGCGCGCACGCCCTGCACAAGCGGGCCCTCACCGACCCCCTGTACGCGCGCACCGAGCTGACCCGCGCCTTCTCCGGCCGCCCGGCCCGCGCCCTGGTCAACCGTTTCCTGCGCGAGCACGGCCCGTACGCGCCCGCCGCCTACCCGGACGTCCACCATCTCACCGCGCCCCTGCGCAAGGCCGCCGCCAAGGCCGGCGACGCACAGGGCCTGGCGCTGTGGGCGGGACAGGGCCACCGGATGGCCCGCGAGCTGCCCGCCGGGCAACTGGTGGAGGTGCTGGCCGCCGAACTGGCCGCCGCCCGGGCGGCGTTGTCGGCGGGAGGCGCCCGATGACCGCGCCGGTGTTCGTCGTCGACCACTTCGACGCGGGCGGCGGAGGCCGGTACGTGCTCGACGGCCCCGAGGGGCGGCACGCCGTCTCCGTGAAGCGGCTGCGGGCCGGTGAGGACGTCGTCCTCACCGACGGCGCGGGCCGCTGGGCGGACTGCGTGGTGCTCGGCACCGAGGGCAAGGACAGTCTGATCGTCCAACTGGACTCGGTGACCGAGGAGCCCCCGGAGGAACCCCGGCTCACCGTCGTCCAGGCCCTGCCCAAGGGCGACCGGGGCGAGGTGGCCGTGGAGACGATGACCGAGGTCGGCGTGGACGTGATCGTGCCGTGGGCGGCGTCGCGCTGCATCACGCAGTGGAAGGGCGAGCGGGGGCTGAAGTCCCTCGGCAAGTGGCGGGCGACGGCGCGGGAGGCGGGGAAGCAGTCCCGCCGGGTGCGGTTTCCGCGGGTCGCGGATGCGGCGACGAGCAAGCGGGTTGCGTCACTTCTCGCCGAAGCGGACTTCGCGGCCGTGCTGCACGAGAGCGCTACGGAGTTCCTGGCGACCGTCGAACTTCCCACCTCCGGGGACATCGTGCTGGTCGTCGGACCGGAAGGCGGTGTCTCTCCGGAGGAGTTGGCGCTCTTCGAGGAGGCCGGCGCGCGTGCCGTGCGGCTGGGACCCAGTGTGCTGCGTACGTCCACGGCGGGAACGGCCGCGGCGGCGCTGTTGCTCGGGCGTACCGGGCGCTGGTCCTGACCTGAGGGTTTCCTCGCCCCGCCGCCCCTTCCCGTCCCGAACCCGGGGCTCCGGGGGCAGCGCCCCTGGGACGGGACGGGACGGGCAAGGGCGGCGGGGGCGGACAACCAAGTGACCATATGCGCCCTACCGTCCCGCCGGTGACGGTGGCAGGCTGCCGTCCATGGGGGCGATGAAAAGGGTTCCGCGTCAGTGGCGACGACAGGCGCTCGCCGCCGGCTTCGCCGTGGCCGCCGTGACCGGCGTCACCGCGTGCGAGGGCGGCGGACTCAGCTCCGCGGCCGTCGCCTTCACGACCGACGCGACCGTGACCGAGGAACTCGACCGGCGGAAGGCCGACGTGCGCTGGCTCAGCTGCACCGGATCCTTCGGGGACAAGGAAGGCCAGGACACCGTCGCCTCCGTCGACTGCCAGGGCGAGACCCGGGACGGCAAGGAGATCGCCGTCACCGGAAGGATCACCCACGCCGTCAACGGCGCCTGCGTACGCGGCAACCTCACCGCGAAGGTCGACGGGAAGCGGCTCTTCCAGGTCGACGGCCTGGGCGACTGCGACTCCACCAGCCCCCCGCGCGTGGGCGAACCCACGCACCGCGGCCCGAACCCCACCGTCACCGTGACCGTCACGACGACCGTGTGGTGCGAGCAGTACCCCTCCTGTCGCCCCGTCGAGGGCAAGTGATCCAAACCCCTGTCCAGGCGGCTTCCCCGTGCATAGGGTGATCGGGTGACACAGCCCGCATCGGTCGCATCCGCCGCTTATCTCCGGTTTCCGCATCTGCACGGCGAGTTGGTCGCCTTCACCGCCGAGGACGACGTGTGGCTCGCCCCGCTCGACGGCGGCCGGGCCTGGCGGGTCAGCGCCGACAACGTGCCCGTGACCCAGCCCCGTATCTCGCCCGACGGCACCACCGTCGCCTGGACCTCCACCCGCGACGGCGCCCCCGAGGTGCATGTCGCGCCCGTCGGCGGCGGCCCCACCAGACGCCTCACCCACTGGGGCAGCACCACCACCCGGACCCGCGGCTGGACGGCGGACGGCCAGGTCCTGGTGACCAGCTCCCAGGGCCAGGCCAGTTTCCGCCGCACCTGGGCCCGCGCCGTCCCCCTGGACGGCGGTCCCGCCACCACCCTGCCCTACGGCCCCGTCGGCGACGTCGCCCAGGGACCGCACACCGTGCTGCTGTCCGCGCCGATGAGCCGCGAGGCCGCCTGGTGGAAGCGCTACCGGGGCGGTACGGCGGGCAAGCTGTGGATCGACCGCGAGGGCGACGGCGAGTTCGTACGGCTGCACGAGGACCTCGACGGGAACATCGAGTGCCCGCTGTGGGTGGGGGACAGGATCGCGTTCCTCTCCGACCACGAGGGCACCGGCGCCCTGTACTCCTCCCTCGCCGACGGCTCCGACCTCCGCAGGCACACTCCCCTCGACGGTTTCTACGCCCGGCACGCCGCCGGCGACGGCACCCGTGTCGTCTACTCCAGCGCCGGTGAACTGTGGCTCCTCGACGGTCTCGACGGGGACGAACCGCGCCGCCTCGACATCCGGCTGGGCGGGCAGCGCGTCGACCTCCAGCCGTTCCCGGTGAACGCCGCCCGCTGGTTCGGTGCCGCGTCCCCCGACCACACCGCGCGCGGCAGCGCCGTCTGCGTGCGCGGCACCGTCCACTGGGTCACCCACCGTGCCGGCCCCGCCCGCGCGCTCGCCGCGACCCCGGGCGTACGGGCCCGGCGGCCCCGCACCTTCCGCGCGGACGGCGAGGAGTGGGTGGTGTGGGTGACCGACGCCGAGGGCGACGACGCCCTGGAGTTCGCCCCCGCCACCGGACTCGCCCCGGGCACCACCCCGCGCCGGATCGCCGCCGGGCGGCTGGGCCGCGTCGTGGGGCTCGCCATGGCCCCCGACGGCAGCCGCGCCGCCGTCGCCTCCCACGACGGCCGGGTCCTCCTCGTCGAGCGGGAGACCGGCGAGGTCCGCGAGGTCGACCGCAGCGACAACGGCGACGTCTCCGGGCTGGTCTTCTCACCCGACTCCTCCTGGCTCGCCTGGTCCCACCCCGGCCCGCGCCCGCTCAGCCAGCTCAAGCTCGCCCACACCACCGACCTGTCGGTCACCGAGGCGACCCCGCTGCGCTTCCAGGACTACGCGCCCGCCTTCACCCTCGACGGCAAGCACCTCGCCTTCCTGTCGACCCGCTCCTTCGACCCGGTCTACGACGAGCACGTCTTCGACCTGGCCTTCGTCGAGGGCGTACGGCCGTACCTGATCACCCTCGCGGCGACCACCCCGTCCCCCTTCGGCCCGCAGCGGCACGGCAGGCCCTTCGAGACCCCGGACCGCGACGAAACCCCCGACAGCGAGGGCACCCCCACCACCCGGATCGATCTCGACGGCCTCGCCGACCGCATCGTGCCGTTCCCGGTGGAGGCCGCCCGCTACACCAACCTGCGCGCCGCCAAGGACGGCGTGCTGTGGCTGCGGCACCCGGTGCGCGGCGTGCTCGGCGCGTCCCGCGCCACGCCCGACGACCCGGACCCCAAGACCGACCTGGAGCGCTACGACCTCGACCGGCAGCGCATCGAGCACCTGGCCGTGGACGCCGACCACTTCGAGGTCAGCGGCGACGGCAAGCGGGTGCTGCTGTGGACGGACGGGCGGCTGAAGGTCGTACCCAGCGACCGGCGCGCCTCCGGCGACGACGACAGCGACACCAACATCACCGTCGACCTGGACCGCGTACGTCAGTTCGTCGACCCGGCCGTCGAGTGGCGGCAGATGTTCGACGAGAACGGCCGCATCATGCGGGACAACTTCTGGCGTCCCGACATGAACGGCGTCGACTGGGACGGGGTCCTGGACCGCTACCGGCCCGTGCTCGACCGGCTCGCCACCCACGACGACCTGGTGGACCTGCTGTGGGAGGTGCACGGCGAACTCGGTACCTCGCACGCCTACGTCATCCCGCGCGGCGGCTACGGCGACGGGGCCCGGCAGGGACTGCTCGGAGCGGACATCTCCCGCCACGAGGACGGCAGTTGGCGGGTCGACCGGATCCTGCCCGCGGAGACCTCCGACCCGGACGCCCGCTCGCCGCTCGCCGCGCCCGGGGTCGCCGTACGGGTCGGGGACGCGATCGTCGCCGTCGCCGGACAGCCGGTCGACCCGGTCACCGGGCCGGCGCCGCTGCTGGTGGGGACGGCGGGGAAGCCGGTGGAGCTGACGGTGTCGCCCGCGGGGGGCGGTGAGCCGCGGCACGCCGTGGTGGTTCCGCTCGCCGACGAGGAGCCGCTGCGGTACCACGCGTGGGTCGCGGACCGGCGGGCGTACGTGCTGGAGAGGTCCGGCGGGCGGCTGGGCTACATCCACGTTCCCGACATGCAGGCGCCCGGGTGGGCGCAGATCCACCGCGACCTGCGGGTGGAGGTGCTGCGGGAGGGGCTGATCGTGGACGTGCGGGAGAACCGGGGCGGGCACACGTCTCAGCTCGTGGTGGAGAAGCTGGCCCGGCGGATCGTGGGGTGGGACCTGCCCCGCGGGATGCGGGCGGAGAGCTATCCGCGGGACGCGCCCCGGGGGCCGGTGGTGGCGGTCGCCAACGAGTTCTCCGGGTCCGACGGGGACATCGTGAACGCGGCGATCCGCGCGCTGGGGATCGGGCCGGTGGTCGGTACCCGTACGTGGGGAGGCGTGATCGGCATCGACAGCCGGTACCGCCTGGTCGACGGGACGCTGGTGACCCAGCCCAAGTACGCCTTCTGGCTGGAGGGGTACGGATGGGACGTGGAGAACCACGGGGTCGATCCGGACGTGGAGGTCGTGCAGCGGCCGCAGGACTACGCGGCGGGACGGGATGTGCAGTTGGACGCGGCGGTGAGGCTGGCGCTGGAGGCGCTGGAGTCGACGCCGGCGAAGGTTCCTCCGGAGGTTGGGTGAGCTGAGGGGGTGGCCGGGGGCCGGCGTTGGTGTGGGCCGGGGGTGTTCACGCAGCCCGGCGTTTACGGGGTGCCTCCCCCACTCTCGACTCCGCTCGAGCGGGGGGACCCCCATGAGCGGGAGGTACCCCCACCGCCCACCCGTGCCGCCCTGGGGGTACCTCCCAGGCCCTTGAGGCACTGGGGGAGGCACGACTGCCCGCGGGAACGCCGGGCTGCGTGAACACCCCCGGCCTGCGGCACGACTGCCCGCGGCTACGGGCGCGGGTACGATGCTTCGTACTTGATCAGCTGGCTTGAGGAGGGTTCATGGCTGGGGAGCCTCAGGACGACTGTCTGTTCTGCAAGATCGTCGCGGGGAGCATCCCGGCGACGATCGTGCGGGAGACCGGGACCACCGTCGCGTTCCGTGACATAAACCCCCAGGCGCCCACCCATGTGCTGGTGATCCCGAAGGCGCACCACCGGGACGCCGCCGCCCTCGCCGCCGCCGCGCCCGAACTCGCCGCGGACGTGCTGCGGGAGACGCAGGCCGTCGCCGACGAGGAGAAGCTGGAGAGCTACCGCATCGTCTTCAACACCGGCAGCGGCGCCGGCCAGACCGTCTGGCACGCGCACGCCCACGTCCTGGGCGGTCGCGGTCTCCAGTGGCCCCCCGGATAAGCCGCCTTGTCCGTACGTGAACTGGTGGTGCTCGGCACCGCCAGCCAGGTCCCCACCCGGCACCGCAACCACAACGGCTACCTGCTGCGCTGGGACGGCGAGGGCATCCTGTTCGACCCCGGCGAGGGCACCCAGCGGCAGATGCTGCGCGCCGGGGTCGCCGCCCACGACCTGAACCGGATCTGCGTCACCCACTTCCACGGCGACCACTCCCTCGGCCTCGCCGGGGTGATCCAGCGCGTCAACCTCGACAAGGTGCCGCACGGGATCACCGCCCACTACCCGCGTTCCGGTCAGCGCTTCTTCGACCGTCTGCGCTACGCCACCGCCTACCGCGAGACCGTCGCCCTCACCGAGGCCCCGGTCGACACGGACGGCCCCCTCGACCGCACCCCCGGCTACACGCTGGAGGCACGCAAGCTCTCCCATCCCGTCGAGGCGTACGGCTACCGGCTGGTCGAACCCGACGGACGGCGCATGCTGCCCGACCGGCTGGCCGCGCACGGCATCAAGGGCCCGGACGTCGGCCGCATCCAGCGCGAAGGAGTACTCGACGGGGTCCCGCTGGAGGAGGTCAGCGAGGTGCGGCGTGGGCAGCGGTTCGCGTTCGTCATGGACACCCGGCTGTGCGACGGGGTGTACGCGCTCGCCGAGGGCTGCGACATGCTGGTCATCGAGTCGACGTTCCTCGACGAGGACGAGGTGCTCGCCGTCGACTTCGGCCACCTGACCGCCGGGCAGGCCGCCCGGGTCGCGCGCGAGGCGGGGGTACGGCACCTCGTCCTCACCCACTTCAGCCAGCGCTACTCCGACCCGGAGGAGTTCGAGCGGCAGGCGCGGGCGGCCGGGTACGAGGGTGAGCTGACCGTGGCACAGGATCTGCAACGGGTGGCACTTCCGAAGCGTCGGTGAAAACGCCGTACGATATTTCGATGCCCGTACCAAAAGCCGAACTGCACCTTCATATCGAAGGCACCCTGGAGCCCGAGCTGGCCTTCGCCCTCGCCGCGCGCAACGGTGTCGAGCTGCCCTACGCCGACACCGACGCGTTCCGTGAGGCGTACCGCTTCGAGGACCTGCAGTCCTTCCTGAACCTGTACTACGAGCTCATGGCGGTCCTGCGCACCGAACGGGACTTCGAGGACCTCGCCGACGCCTATCTCGCCCGCGCCGCCGCGCAGGGGGTGCGGCACGCGGAGATCTTCTTCGATCCGCAGGCGCACCTGGCGCGCGGTGTCGGCATGGGCACCGTCGTCGAGGGGCTGTGGCGGGCGCTGGGCCGGAGCGGGGAGACGCACGGTGTCTCGACCCGGCTGATCATGTGCTTCCTGCGGGACGAGTCCGCCGAGTCGGCGCTGGCGACGCTGGACGCCGCGAAGCCGTACCTGGACCGGATCACCGGGGTCGGCCTGGACTCGGCGGAGGTCGGGCATCCGCCGGTGAAGTTCCGGGAGGTGTACGAGGCCGCCGCCGCGCTGGGGCTGCGGCGGGTCGCTCACGCGGGGGAGGAGGGGCCGCCGGAGTACATCACCGAGGCGCTGGACGTCCTCGGTGTGGAGCGGGTCGACCACGGGCTGCGGTGCGTGGAGGATCCGGCGCTGGTGGAACGGCTGGTGCGGGAACGCGTGCCGCTGACGCTGTGTCCGCTGTCCAACGTCCGGCTGCGCACCGTGGACACCCTCGCCGACCACCCGCTGCCCGCGATGCTCGACGCCGGTCTGATGTGCACGGTCAACTCCGACGACCCGGCGTACTTCGGCGGCTACGCCGGGGACACCTTCGACGCGGTGCGCGAGACCCTGGGCCTCGGCCCGGAGCGCCTGCGCGAGCTGGCCCGCAACTCCTTCCTGGCCTCCTTCCTGGAGGACGACGAGGCTCTGCGGGCCCGGTACCTCGCCGAGGTGGAGGCGTACGACTTCTGACCGCAAGGGCGCGGAGGCGCGGGCTTCAGTGGGTGGCGCCCGGTGCCCGGGTCGCCGCCGCCGTGTCGTAGGTGCGCCGGGCCGGGGCCGGGGTGCCGTCGAGGAGGATCTCGACCACCGGCTGTTCCGGGGCGCCGACCTCGGGGACCGCGCCCGTCGGGGTGCCGGTGGCCGCCGCGACCACCGCCGCCGGGTGACCACCGCGGCGGCGGACCGCGCCCGGCAGCAGCGGACGCCCCCCGGTGTGCAGCGCGACCGCGGTCATCGGCAGCGCGACCAGCAGCAGACCGGTTCCGAGCACCGCGCCCATCACCGGGAACCCGGCCTGCGCGGACAGCACGCTGCCGGTCAGCGGCCCCGCGGCGGTCCCCAGGGACGACGCCGAGCCGACCAGCACGGCCCACCGCCCGCGCGGATCCAGTGAGGCCGCCAGCCCGATCAGGTACGACAGCACCACCGGGTAGATCGTGTTCCAGGCGATCTCACCGGTGGCGAAGCCGCCGAGACCGGTCGCGGAGGCGCTGAGCGCGATGCAGCCGGCGATGAGGACCGTGCCGCCGCCGATGGGCAGCGCCCGCCCCAGCCGCGATCCCAGCGCGCCCGCGCCCAGGACGCCCAGCAGCCCGGCGCCCAGCGCCACCGCGAAGACGACCCCCACGGTCGGCTCGGACAGGTGCGCCTGGCCGACCCCGATGCGCCCGCTCACGCCCCACAGCGCGTTCTGGGCGAGCGACCACAGCAGCATGGTGCCGGCCAGGACCGCGCCGGAACGCCGGTGCGGCAGCCGGGCGGCGACGGTGTCGTCGGCCCCGGTGCGGCGCGGACCGGGCGTGCCGGCCGGCAGCCGGGACGTCAGTGGCCACACGGCCAGCGCGGTCAGGGCGATGGCGGCCAGGGTGAGCCCGTGACCCGGCAGGCGCGGCACCGTCAGGTACACCACCCCCGCGAGCGCGGAGACGCTGAGCAGCCCGAGCGCGGACGCCCGGTGCGGGTCCCGTTCGGCGGCGATCCGGGTGGCGGCGACCGTCGTGGCCGTACCCGAGCCGAACCCGCCGATCACCGCGCCGGCGACGACGGCCGGTACGGAGGTGGTGAGGGCGGCCCCTCCGTAGCCGACGGCGGCCAGCAGCAGGCCCAGCCGGGCCAGGGTCCGCGCCCCGACCCGCTCCACGCGCGACGCCAGCAGGAACCCGGCGGTCGCCGAGCTCAGCAGCAGCGCGCTGCCGACGGCTCCCGCCTGGGTGGCGGAGAGGGCGAGCCCGCGTTCCAGCCGGCCGACGGTGGTCGGCAGCAGATACGGGGCGAGGTACCCGGCCGTGAAAAGGGCGACGAGGGGCCAGGGGGCGGTGCGGGGGGCGAACACGGGCGTTCCCAGGGCGTGCGGAAGGGACGGTGCGGGGACCGTGGGGAGGGAGGGGGCGACGACCGTCGGCCGACGGGAGCGCGCGGGCAATTTGTATCAAGCGGGGGAAGGGCAACGGGAGCGCGCGAGGTGTGATCTAGGACACTCTCGTGTTTGGGGTCCGGCGAGGTCGGGTAATAGCGTCCGCTATCGCCAGTGAACGGCCCCGCCACCTGCGGGAATCGTCGTCTCCACCTTCGTCCGGATCTCCCGCATCACGGCGACGATCCGCTCCTCCCGCTCCGGCGTCAGCCGGGCCACCGGCACCGAGCAGCTGATGGCGTCCTGCGCTGGGGTGGCGTACCGCAGGGCGAAGCCGAAGCCGACGATCCCGGGCACGCCCTCCTCGCGGTCCACGGAGTAACCGCGCTCCCGCACCCCGGCCAGATCGGCGGCCAGCGACTCCCGTGAGGTGTGCGTGTTCAGCGTGGCCGCCTCGTACGGCCCCTCGGGCAGTTCCTCGTCCGGCCGCTCCGCCAGCAGCGCCTTGCCGAGCGCGCCCACGTGCGCCGGCAGCCGCCGCCCCACCCTGCTGATCGTCCTCAGGTATTCGTGCGACTCGCGGGTCGCCAGGTACGCCACGTCGTGGCCGTCCAGCCGCCCCATGTGGATCGTCTCGCCCAGCGCGTCGGACGCCTCGTCCAGATACGGGCGTACGGCCCGCACGCGCGGGTCCGAGTCGAGGTAGCTGGTGCCGGTGAGCAGGGCGCGGATGCCGATGCCGTACAGCGAGCCGGTGACGTCGGTGCGGACCCAGCCGCGCGCGATCAGGGTCTGCAGCAGCGCGTACATCGAGCTGCGCGGCACCTTCAGCGCGTCCGCCAGCTCCTGGAGGCGCGCCGGACGGTCACCGCGCGCGGCGAGCAGTTCCAGTACCTCCATCGTGCGCGCGGCGGACTTGACCTCGCGCACGCCCCCTGTCTCCGGCATGCGCCGATCGTAGACCGGCCCGATGAGGTCCGGGACGGGCCATTGACGGTTCTCGTTCGCCTACTTAACCTTCATTTTCATACATGGATAACATCTACATGGGGAGATGAGTGAGGGTGAGTTCCGATACGGACCCGAGCGGTACGGCCGCCGTGGCACGGCGTCTGAAGGACGGGATGGCGAACGGGGTGCTGTCCTTCCCGCTCACCGCCTTCCACGAGGACGGCTCCCTCGACCCGGACGGCTTCCGCGCCTACGTCGCCGAACGGCTCGCCACCGCCCCCGGCGCCGTCTTCCCCGCCTGCGGCACCGGCGAGTTCTTCTCCCTGGACG
Organism: Streptomyces sp. NPDC014676; assembly: GCF_043084105.1. NCBI lineage: Bacteria > Bacillati > Actinomycetota > Actinomycetes > Kitasatosporales > Streptomycetaceae > Streptomyces > Streptomyces sp. NPDC014676. The sequence continues at coordinate 536,088 of NZ_JBIBZI010000001.1, forward strand.
AGGACGAGTACCGGCAGGTCGTCACCCTCACCGTCGAGGAGAGCGCGGGCCGGACGCCGGTCGTCGCCGGCGTCGGCTACGGCTGGGCGCAGGCCGCCCGCTTCGCGCGCATCGCCGAGGACGCCGGCGCCGACGCCCTCCTCGTCCTGCCGCACTACCTCGTCGCCGCCCCGCAGGACGGCCTCGTCGCCCAGCTCGAAGCCGTCGCCGCCCGCACCCGGCTGCCGCTGATCACCTACCAGCGCGGCCAGGTCGCCTACACCGCCGGATCACTCAAGCGGATCGCCGCCCTGCCCAACGTCATCGGCCTCAAGGACGGCCACAGCGACCTCGACCGCCTCCAGCGCCTCACCCTCGCCGCCCCCGAGGGCTTCCTCTTCTTCAACGGCGCCGCCACCGCCGAGATCCAGGCCCGCGCCTACGCCGCCGTCGGCGTCCCCGCCTACTCCTCCGCCGTCCACGCCTTCGCCCCCGAGATCGCGAACGCCTGCTTCACCGCCCTGCGCGACGGCGACCACGGCACCGTCGACAAGCTGCTGCGCGACTTCTACGTGCCGTTCGTCGAACTGCGCGACCGCGTCCCCGGATACGCGGTGTCACTGGTGAAGGCGGCGGCCCGGCTGCGCGGACGCCCCGTGGGCCCCGTACGCGCCCCCCTCACCGACCCCACCCCCGGCGACCTCGCCGACCTGCGCACCCTCCTCACCGCCGGACTCGACCTCGTAGGAGCCGCCCTGTGACCACGCCGTCCCCCCGCGACCTGACCGTCACCGAGGTCCGCCTCACGCCGATCCTCGTCGCCGACCCGCCCCTGCTCAACACCCAGGGCGTCCATCAGCCGTACACCCCCCGCCTGATCGTCGAGGTGGTCACCGCCGACGGCACCACCGGCCTCGGCGAGACCTACGGCGACACCAAGTACCTCGACCTGGCGCGGCCCCTCGCCGACCGGCTCGTAGGCCGTCGAGTAGGCGAGCTGAACCGGCTGTTCACCGAGGCCGACGACGTGGCCGTCGACGCCTCCCAGGTCTCCGGACAGGTCGACGTCGGCGGACTGCGCGGCGTGCAGACCGCCGACAAGCTGCGCCTGTCCGTGCTCTCCGCCCTCGAGGTCGCCTGCCTCGACGCCCTCGGCAAGAGCCTCGGCCTGCCCGTGCACGCCCTGCTCGGCGGCAAGGTCCGCGACGCCGTCGAGTACAGCGCGTACCTCTTCTACAAGTGGGCCGACCACCCCGAGGGCGTGCCGGCGGAGGAGGACGACTGGGGTGCCGCCCTCGATCCGGCCGGCGTCGTCGAGCAGGCCCGGATCTTCACGGAGCGGTACGGCTTCACCTCCTTCAAGCTCAAGGGCGGCGTCTTCCCGCCCGACGAGGAGGTCGCCGCCGTACGCGCCCTCGCCGCCGCGTTCCCCGGACACCCGTTGCGCCTGGACCCCAACGGCGCCTGGTCCGTGGAGACCTCGCTGAAGGTGGCCGGGGAGCTCGGGGACCTCCTCGAATACCTGGAGGACCCCGCGCTCGGCACCCCCGCCATGGCCGAGATCGCCGCCCGCACCTCAGTACCGCTCGCCACCAACATGTGCGTGACGACGTTCGCCGAGATCAAGGAGGCGTTCACGCGGGACGCCGTCCAGGTCGTCCTCTCCGACCACCACTACTGGGGCGGACTGCGCAACACCCAGCAGCTCGCCGCGATCTGCCGCACCTTCGGCGTCGGCGTCTCCATGCACTCCAACACCCACCTGGGCATCAGCCTCGCCGCGATGACCCACGTGGCGGCCACCGTGCCCAACCTGCACCACGCCTGCGACTCCCACTACCCCTGGCAGTCGGAGGACGTCCTCACCGAGCGCCTCACCTTCGAGAACGGCACCGTGAAGGTCTCCGACGCGCCCGGCCTCGGCGTCGAGCTCGACCGCGACCGGCTGGAGGTCCTGCATCAGCGGTGGCTCGACGACGACGGTTCACTGCGGGACCGCGACGACGCGGCGGCCATGCGTGTCGCCGACCCGGAGTGGGTCACACCGGCCGTGCCGCGCTGGTGATCCTCCCAGGGGTGAACCTGGAGTGACGGCCGTCACGTTGTCGGTGGCGTGGTGCACACTGGCCTGAACCGCACCACGTCAGGGAGCGCACCGTGATGGCGTTTACCGGGAAGGCACGCGTCGAGGGACCGCACTGCTCGTCCCAGGTCGATCCGCTCGCCGCTCTGCGCGCACCGGACGACCCGCCCTGGGACGTCTACCTCACCGGCACCGTCTTCCTCGACATCGTCTTCACCGGGCTCGGCTCCGCCCCGGTGCGCGGGACCGAGTCCTGGGCACGCGGGATGGGGTCGAGCCCCGGCGGCGTCGCCAACATGGCCACCGCCCTGGCCCGCCTCGGCCTGCGCACCTCCCTCGCGGCGGCCTTCGGCGACGACCACTACGGCGAGTACTGCTGGGACGCGCTGGAGCAGGGCGAGGGCATCGACCTCTCCCTCTCGCGCACGGTCCCCGGCTGGCACTCGCCGGTCACCGTCTCCATGGCGTACGACGGTGAGCGCACGATGGTCTCCCACGGCCACGAACCCCCGCCCGAGGAGCCGGCCCCCGACTGCCCGCCCCGCGCGCGTGCCGCCGTGGCCTCCCTCACGCCCGGCCGCGGCGCGCCGTGGATCGCGCAGGCCGCGCGCAAGGGGACCCGCGTCTTCGGCGACGTCGGCTGGGACGACACCGGGGCGTGGGACCTGGCCGCGCTGCCCGACCTGCGGCACTGCGAGGCGTTCCTGCCGAACGCGGAGGAGGCGATGCGGTACACCGGCACGGACTGCCCCCGCGCGGCGGCGCACGCCCTCACCGAGCATGTGCCGGTCGCGGTCGTCACCCTCGGCGCGGAGGGCGCGTACGCGGTGGACCGGCGTACGGGGGAGACGGCGTCGGTGCCGGCGATCGAGGTGGAGGCGCTCGATCCGACCGGGGCGGGGGACGTGTTCGTCGCCGGGTTCGTCACGGGGTCGCTGGCGGGGTGGCCGCTCGCCGACCGGCTCGCCTTCGCGGGACTCACGGCGGCGCTGTCCGTCCAGGAGTTCGGGGGGTCGCTGTCGGCGCCGGGGTGGACGGAGATCGGGGCGTGGTGGCGCCGGGTGCGGTCGGTCGAGGGGCAGGACCCCTCGGCGCTGGGGCGGTACGAGTTCCTGACGGGGCTGGTCTCGGGGGAGCTGGCGCGGCCGTGGCCGCTGCGGCGGGCGGTGCCGACGATCGGCTTCCGCCGGTCCGCCTGAAACGGGGGCCCGCCCCCGCGCTTTCCTCGCCGGGGTCCGCCCCCGCGCCCCGTTCCGGGGGCTCCGCCCCCGCGCCCCCGCCAGGGGGCTCCCGCCCCCTGGCCCCCCGGCCTGTGCCCACCCACCACCCGACTCGGCCGGCTGGAAAGCGGGCCACGGGCCCGGGCGCCGGCTTGACTCGGTGGGCCGGGGCGCGGGGCCGGATCGGTGGGGCGAGAGAGCACGTAAAAGGCCTACGGGGTTGTCACCCCGCCGTCGTACCCTGGGAATCGCGAGGCCGCCCTCCGCTGTGCGGCCGTGACGAGGAGGATCCGCAGGCCTTCAGAGCCGGCCCATGACTCAGACACCCACAGCTCACACCCCCGCGCAGGGACAGGCGAGAGTGCAGTTCACCGTCCCCGCCCAGCACCCCATGGTGACCGTGCTGGGGTCAGGGGACTCCCTCCTGCGCGTGATCGAGAAGGCCTTCCCGGGGGCCGACATCCACGTCCGGGGCAATGAGATCAGCGCGGTCGGCGACGCCACGGAGGTCGCCCTCATTTCGCGCGTGTTCGACGAGATGATGCTGGTGCTCCGCACCGGGCAGCCGATGACGGAGGACGCAGTGGAACGCTCGATCGCCATGCTCAAGGCGAGCGACAACGGGGAGAGCGACGGCCAGGAGACCCCGGCCCAGGTGCTCACGCAGAACATCCTGTCCTCGCGCGGCCGCACGATCCGCCCCAAGACGCTCAACCAGAAGCGTTACGTCGACGCGATCGACAAGCACACCATCGTCTTCGGCATCGGCCCGGCCGGCACCGGCAAGACGTACCTCGCCATGGCCAAGGCGGTGCAGGCCCTGCAGTCCAAGCAGGTCAACCGCATCATCCTGACCCGCCCCGCGGTCGAGGCCGGCGAGCGGCTCGGATTCCTGCCGGGCACGCTCTACGAGAAGATCGACCCGTACCTGCGCCCGCTCTACGACGCGCTGCACGACATGCTCGACCCCGACTCGATCCCCCGGCTGATGGCGGCCGGGACGATCGAGGTCGCGCCGCTCGCGTACATGCGCGGACGCACGCTCAACGACGCGTTCATCATCCTCGACGAGGCCCAGAACACCAGCCCCGAGCAGATGAAGATGTTCCTCACCCGCCTCGGGTTCGACTCGAAGATAGTGATCACGGGTGACGTGACGCAGGTCGACCTGCCGAACGGCACCAAGTCCGGCCTGCGGCAGGTGCAGGACATCCTGGAGGGCCTGGACGACGTCCACTTCTCCCGGTTGTCGTCCCACGATGTCGTCCGGCACAAGCTGGTGGGCCGTATCGTCGACGCGTACGAGCAGTACGACAGCCAGCACGGCACCGAGAACGGCACCCACAAGGGCGGCCGGGGCAAGTCCGGGCACAAGGGGAAGTAGACCGAGCACCAGATGTCGATCGACGTCAACAACGAGTCCGGAACCGAGGTCGACGAGCAGGCGATCCTCGACATCGCCCGCTACGCGCTCGCGCGGATGCGCATCCACCCGCTCTCCGAACTCTCGGTGATCGTCGTGGACGCCGGCGCCATGGAGCAGCTCCACATCCAGTGGATGGACCTGCCCGGCCCGACGGACGTCATGTCGTTCCCGATGGACGAGCTGCGGCCCCCGTCCAAGGACGACGACGAGCCCCCGCAGGGGCTGCTCGGCGACATCGTGCTCTGCCCCGAGGTCGCCGCCAGGCAGGGCCAGGAAGCGGAGACGCGGCACACCATGGACGAGGAGCTCCAACTGCTCACCGTCCACGGTGTGCTGCACCTGCTGGGCTACGACCACGAGGAACCGGACGAGAAGGCCGAGATGTTCGGCCTGCAGGCCGCCATCGTGGACGGCTGGCGCGCGGAGAAGGGCCTCACCGGCCCGTCCCCGGCCCCGACCGTGTCATGAGTCCGACACTCGTCCTCGGCGCGATCGCCCTGGTCGTCGTCGCCTGGCTGGCCGCCTCCGCGGAGGCCGGCATCGCGCGCGTCTCCAGCTTCCGCGCCGAGGAGGCCGTACGCTCCGGCCGCCGGGGCGCCGCCAGGCTCGCGCAGATCGCCGGCGACCCCACCCGCTACCTCAACGTGGCGCTGCTGGTCCGCGTCGTCTGCGAGATGGCCGCCGCCTCCCTGATCACCTACGGCTGCCTGCGCGAGTTCGACGGGACCGCCGAGGCACTGCTGATCGCCATCGCGATCATGGTCCTGGTGTCGTACGTCGCCGTCGGGGTCTCCCCGCGCACCATCGGCCGCCAGCACCCGCTGAACACCGCCACGGCCGCCGCGTACGTCCTGGTGCCGCTCGCGCGGGTCATGGGACCGATCCCGAACCTGCTGATCCTCATCGGCAACGCGCTCACCCCCGGCAAGGGCTTCCGGCGCGGACCGTTCGCCTCCGAGGCGGAGCTGCGCGCGATGGTGGACCTCGCGGAGGCGGAGTCGCTGATCGAGGACGAGGAGCGCCGCATGGTGCACTCGGTCTTCGAGCTCGGCGACACGCTCGTGCGCGAGGTGATGGTGCCGCGCACCGACCTCGTGGTGATCGAGCGGTACAAGACCATCCGCCAGGCCCTCACCCTCGCCCTGCGCTCCGGTTTCTCCCGCATCCCGGTGACCGGCGAGAACGAGGACGACATCGTCGGGATCGTCTACCTCAAGGACCTGGCCCGCAAGACGCACATCAGCCGGGACGCCGAGAGCGAACTGGTGTCCACGGCGATGCGGCCCGCGTTCTTCGTGCCCGACACCAAGAACGCCGGCGACCTGCTGCGCGAGATGCAGAAGGAACGCAACCACGTCGCCGTCGCCGTCGACGAGTACGGCGGCACCGCCGGCATCGTCACCATCGAGGACATCCTCGAGGAGATCGTCGGCGAGATCACCGACGAGTACGACCGTGAACTCCCGCCGGTGGAGGAGCTGGGCGAGGACCGCTACCGGGTCACCGCCCGCCTCGACATCACCGACCTGGGCGAGCTGTACGGCCTGGAGGAGTTCGACGACGAGGACGTGGAGACCGTCGGCGGGCTGCTCGCCAAGCACCTCGGCCGGGTGCCGATCGCGGGCGCCTCGTCCCTGGTCGCGCTCCCCGACGCCCGCGAGCTGCGGCTGACGGCCGAGGCGTCGGCCGGCCGCCGGAACAAGATCGTGACGGTGCTGGTGGAGCCGGCGGACCCGCCGGCCGACGAGGAGGAGAAGCCGGAGTGACCCCGCAGGAGCTGCGCGCCCTCTGCCTCTCCTTCAACGCGGCGGTGGAGGAGTTCCCCTTCAACCCGGAGACCTCGGTCTTCAAGGTCGGGGGCAAGCTCTTCGCCCTGACCGCCCTCGACGCCGAGCCCCTCACGGTCAACCTCAAGTGCGACCCGGACGACGCGATCCGCCTCCGCACCGAGCACCCGGACCTGATCGTCCCCGGCTACCACATGAACAAGCGGCACTGGAACACGGTGACGGCGGACGGCACCCTCCCGGACCGGCTGGTCCGGGAGCTGGTCGAGGACTCGTACGACCTGGTCGTGGCCGGTCTGCCGCGCGCCGACCGCCTCCGTCTCGACCGGCCCTGAGGCCGAAGGCACGTCCCCTTATGCTCGGATCATGACCGACACCACCGCGCTGAACCCCGAGGACCGCAAGATCGTCACCCTGGCCCGTTCCGCGCGGGCCCGTAACGGTGTGCCCGAGGGCGCCGCCGTACGCGACGAGACCGGCCGGACGTACGTCGCCGGGACCGTGGCCCTGGACTCCCTGAAGCTCAGCGCCCTGCAGACGGCGGTCGCGATGGCCGTGGCGTCCGGGGCGACGTCGCTGGAGGCGGCGGCCGTGGTGACCGAGGCGGAGTCCGCGTCGCCCGAGGATCGCGCGGCCGTACGGGACCTCGGCGGCCCCGCGACCCCGGTCCTGGTGGCCGGTACGGACGGCACGGTCCGGGAGACGGTCACCGCGGGCTGAGGCCATGGAGGGCCCCACTTGTTACCGGCGGTAAGCAGGCCGGAATCCCCCCTTGTCGCGCACCGCCTCCCGCGCATCGATGGAACCCGCCGGTTCGGACGGCACGTCGGCCCGCTCACCGGCACCGTGGCCTCCGGCGACAGCCTGGAGGCCTTCGGCGGCACCCTGAGGGTGACCGGGTTCGGCTTCATCACCATCACCTGCACGGCGACCGCACCGCAGGTACCGGGCCCGTTCGTCTTCGACTGACCTCACCGGGCGGACGGCCGGACCGGGCCCTCACGGGTGCCCGGTCCGGTCCCGTCCCGGACGGGTGGTACGGCGGGGTCTTCCGCATCAGGGAGAATGGGCGGCATGAGTGTTCGTACCCAGTCATCCGAGCAGCCCGCCGACGCCGTCCACCGGGCCGGCTTCGCCTGCTTCGTGGGCCGCCCCAACGCGGGCAAGTCCACCCTCACGAACGCTCTGGTCGGGCAGAAGGTGGCGATCACCTCGAACCGGCCGCAGACCACCCGGCACACCGTGCGCGGGATCGTGCACCGCGAGGACGCGCAGCTCATCCTGGTGGACACCCCCGGGCTGCACAAGCCGCGCACCCTGCTCGGCGAGCGGCTGAACGACGTGGTCCGCACCACCTGGGCCGAGGTCGACGCGATCGGCTTCTGCATCCCCGCCGACCAGAAGATCGGCCCCGGCGACCGCTTCATCGCCAAGGAACTGGCCGGGATCAAGAAGACCCCGAAGATCGCGATCGTCACCAAGACCGACCTGGTGGACGGCAAGGCGCTGGCCGAGCAGCTCATCGCCGTCGACCAGCTCGGCCGGGAGCTGGGCATCACCTGGGCCGAGATCATCCCGGTCTCGGCGACCGCGAACCAGCAGGTCGACCTGCTGGCCGACCTCCTGATCCCCCTGATGCCGGAGGGCCCCGCCCTCTACCCCGAGGGCGACCTCACCGACGAACCCGAGCAGGTCATGGTCGCGGAGCTGATCCGCGAGGCGGCCCTGGAGGGCGTCCGCGACGAGCTCCCGCACTCCATCGCCGTGGTCGTCGAGGAGATGCTCCCGCGCGAGGACCGCCCCGCCGACAAACCCCTCCTCGACATCCACGCCAACCTGTTCATCGAGCGCCCCAGCCAGAAGGGCATCGTCATCGGCCCCAAGGGCAAGCGCCTGAAGGACGTCGGCATCAAGTCCCGCAAACAGATCGAGGCACTCCTCGGCACCCCCGTGTTCCTGGACCTGCACGTCAAGGTCGCCAAGGACTGGCAGCGCGACCCGAAGCAGTTGCGGCGCCTCGGCTTCTGAGGGGGCGAGGGTCGGCGTCAGGTTCCGTGAGTGGATCGAGGTGCTGCTCGGAACGCCCGCCGCGCGGCGGTAGCCGCATATCGGTACAGCCTGGACCTGCACGTCAAGGTCGCCAAGGACTGGCAGCGCGACCCGAAGCAGTTGCGGCGCCTCGGCTTCTGAGGGGGCGAGGGTCGGCGTCAGGTTCCG